>NZ_BAABJG010000035.1:0-106938 GCF_039543185.1 Paenibacillus vulneris
GTTCAGTTTTCAAAGGACAATCTTCGTTCGTTTTCGACATCCGTCAAAAGCGACCTGATTAATATATCACACTCGAATTTGTTTTGCAACTAGTTTTTTTAAAGTTGCTTTCATTCGCCGGCCTGTCTTGCGACCGGAATGAAAATATACCATGGTTTCCGGAGCAATGCAATGTTTTATTTTTCCATATGATCAATAATTGAATCGTCCACAACGCAGCTATTTACTTGTAGATCGTTATAGCTTGCTTCCCAAGCTGCTCCCAGCTCTCGATGAATGGGTGCTTTAGTACCTTTTCTGCCTTTTCTCCTGTCAGCGGGTCATTGACATACACATAGTCTTTATCATACCCCACCATGAGAACCGCATGCTCATCAAACGTGGCTTCAATTAGTGAACCCGCTTGAGAACGCCACTCGACCCATGACTCAGTCGGCTCGAAATTCGATGTTGTCCAGACCATCACCGGGTGGTCATGAGCAATCTGTTCTTCTACAGCTTCAAAATCCCCTCCTGTCAGGTTAAGCACCCCATCTGCAGCAATCGAATTAAGGAGATCTTCTATTGGCTTATTGTAAACACCATATCCTTTTTGATTACCGGTAATATCTCCTACAAAACCGCGATTGGGATCCCCCCACTGCTCAATGTCCCCGCCATCCTCTTCTATCAGTGGAGTTTCATCTACTGGAAGCATTCGGATTAAATCTTTTCGAGTATAGGGCAGTTGTTCGTAGTCGATAAGCATCGCCAAGCTTGTAATCTCACAGCCATTCAAATACTCCGGCAGCTGCGATAGACTATCCACATCGATGAGATGCTCAGTCATCATTACGGACTCTTCTTTCACCTCAGTTGGAGCTTCAAATAGGTAAGATAGCTCTGAAGGAGATTCAGCGGCCGAGTAATCCAACGCGTCTGCAGTACTGAACATTTGACGATAGCTATCATCTGGGAACAGCATGAAAACGGCATATAGGAGGCCTAACCCCAAACTTCGCAAGATCGTCATAAGATCACCACGTTTCTCGATAACTATCATTATTTTTCATTTAACTGTGTCCTCTACTATTTGTCAATTTACAAGGAACGGTTGATTTGACAGTAGGATCAGGTATGGGAGTCGCGATGATGCAATTTATATTTTTTATACATAACTTGCAAATCCGTCTATTTTAAAAAAACATGCTATATTGAAATCGAAGCAAGTGTCGAAAGAATGTATAAAGTCATTATAGAAGGACTAGCACTCACATTGTAAAAACAACTGCGGGTATCAAAGAAAGGATACGGAATGAATTTAATATTAATGGCTGCCATGTCTTTGGTTCCATTGTTTCTTGGTGCGTCCAGCAAAATGGTGTTCAAAACAAAGCTAACGAACGCTATGTTCGTTTTTATGATTTTTATAAGTCTGTGGCAGTTGGATGTGAGCGTTTTATACAGCATCGATCTATTCCATGAAGAAACGATTTTTTTCTCTTTAGATTGTTGAGGATCGGCTCGATCATGCTTCCTCCGGCTTTTTATATGTCGGTTATATGGCGTTGAAATACTTGTCCCGTGCAGAAGGAAGCTGGATGCAATGGATAATCAACAAATATACCTTATGCATGTATTATTGCTGGTCTGTTTATTTTGGCAGGCAATGACGAATTAAATACAAAGGTCAAGGATATGGTTACCCAAATTCAAGTGGCAGGCTCGCACATGAATAGTGTGATCACTCATCATGAGCAGTTCATCAAAAGCGGTAAAATCCATGCATCGGAAACCGAAATTACGGAAATCATTAAGGAAGCACTGGTATTAACTTCAATCAAAACCAAAGAGAACAACGTCCATATAGACCTGATCGAAGAAAAACAGGTTACCGCCATTATAGATAAAGATAAAATCAGGCAAGTGTTTATCAATCTAATCAATAATAGCATCGTGGCCATGGAGGGTAAGGAACACAAAAGCATTACAATCAGAACAAGCAGAAATAACAATGAAATCCATATCCTGTTTGCACAGACAGCGGCTCAGGGATCCCTAAGGAGGCGTGGAATAAAATCTTCGCCCCTTTCCACTCAACTAAAGAAGCAGGCATGGGTTTGGGCTTGCCGATCTGCCAGCGCATAGTTAATTCCCACGGCGGGTATATCGAGATTACCAGGAGCAGTGAGGAAGGGACGGAGATTCGGGTTACCTTGCCTAAAGTATGTTATGAGCGGATTGTTGGTGGTTAGGTTGGGTGAAAAAGAAAACCGGCACATTCCCCCTTTCAGAAAGGGTTTTGTGCCGTTTTTTTCAGAAGCATAATCTGGATCTGCGATGCAACGCTTCAAATTGTTTTTGAGATGGATTTACCCATAACGCTTATGAGATAATTCCTGTTCGTTTCTTTGCTTCAAGACTTCGTCCAAGTACTGTGTGAACTTTGATTCTCCGCTGTACGTCAAGAACAACCATTCCAAAGCCCGGGTCATGCCAATATAGAAAAGAGAGACTTCCCTTTCTTCTATTTCCTCCAGAGGGAACGGCATGCTTTCAATATTGACGATGAACACCACTCGAAAATCAAGACCTTTGGCGCTATCGATGGTAGATATTTTAATCGTGTCTTCATCCCTAACAAAATTACGTTTGGACTCCGCATTTTCTGTAATCCAAGTAAAAGGCAGAAGATGCTCTTTCAAGCTGTTAATAATTTCATCAATATAGGAAATACGGTGACTATTTTTTACCCGATATAGAATCGCGATATCTTGCAATGGGATACTTTTTTGCTGGTGCAGGAAGGTAATAGATTTGGAAACAAAATTCATTTCCTCCTGAATATCGCGAAAACCTTTGATCATAGGCTCAGGACCTTTTCTCTTCGTAGATTGTGGAGGGATAATCTCTACACCTTCGACGGAACCTTCTTGAACCTTGTTCTTAAGCTGGGAATGCTTTTGATAAAAATCCCAGGCGAACTGTACAATTTGTGCTGTATTGCGGTAATTGATCGTAAGAATTTTGGATCGGCCCCGAAAATCAAGACCAGTCTCTTGTGCCAGGCTTGTCTTTCTTTTGAAAATAGCCTGTGCCCGGTCTTCAACCAGAAGCAATGATTGCGTATCTGGATTCAGGCAGCAGCTCAACAGCTTCAGCCAATCCGGTTCAAAATCCTGTCCCTCATCGATCATAATCGCATCGTAGGTTGGGAGAATGGCTTCGTTCTTGCTCGCTTTATCCAATAGAGATGGAATTTCGCTATCCTTCATGCGCAAGCTATTTCTTAACCATTCATGAAAATTATATACCTCTATATTAGATTCCTTGTGAAGACCTGGCGACCCCGAATTCATAAGGTCCAATAAATCATCGGGCTCATTCATTTTCTGATCAATCATTTGCTTTAAGCTTCGGGATAGCGGGATTCCGTAACAGAGCACAAGGATTTTCCATTCCGGATGCTCCTTAGCCAACATCTTCGCGCGGCTGGCAAGAACCAGCGTTTTCCCGCTCCCGGCAACCCCGCGTATAAGCCGATGCTTATCTCCGATCTGCTTCGCCATGTTTTCTTGATAAAGATCCATCGTTTTGATGTTATGTAAAGAGAGAAGCAGCTGATCCTGATGTTTAATAGGAGGCCTATGCTCGGCGCTAATCCGTACTTCAGGAAACAGATGAAATCGGATTGCTTGTATATCTTCATCCGTTAGAATGTTCTTTTTCTGAGTCCAGACCGTGAACATCCCATGAATTTTATCTTGTAAAATTTCCGGCGAAAAACCTTCCTCATCCGGATCAATTTCGTCTCTGCACAGGACAAATTGGGGTTCAATGACTTGGTAAAGATTGTACTTAATAAAATCCTCTTGCTTGAGACGGGTAAAGACCGTACCGTAACCATACGGAAATTTCAAATAGGATCCCGTCTCGCTTACGAGATTTTTGTCTTTTTTCAAATGGTCCTGTATGATTCGAGCGTTGTCTCTTGCTTGTTTCAAGGGGCTTTTCGTTGTGAACAGTTCACCCGCTGTGTTTCGTAAAGTCCATTCGTCATGGTTTACTTGGTACAGTGTACCTTTGGTATAATCTTTAACCTCTAGAATTACTAGCCCCAAATCGGGCCCTATTATGACGAAATCAGGTCTTCTCCCCCGAATCTCCGGCTCATAATATACGATATAATCACTTGGCAAATGATCTTTCAAGCTTTCAAACAAAATACGCTCTCCAGCAGTAGCGCTTTTTGGGATCGTTTCCGGCACCATGTAAGCCATATTCTGTCTCTCCTAGTTCGTAATACCTATAGACACTATTATAGTATACTTTGCCAAATTTACAAAGTATGACAATAACGGTTATTGTTCATTTTTGGGCTACTCATAATTTCTTTTCAACAGTATCATTTATTCATAATAATTGAAAAAAGCTCCGCATTAAGCAATGGCCTTCATTACTTAATGCGGAGCTTATTACGTATTAATTCCCTCTATTTAATTTCAAAGAAGAGCTTAATCACCCAATGCTTTCAATGATCACCGCTACCTGCTGCATACCAGAAGCCACATATTTGTAGCGTACATTGTATTTCGCACAAAATTCTTTGAATGCTTTATGTTCGTGTTCTTTCCAATTAGGATAATTAAAGTATTCGTCAAACACAATAACAGAACCATTTCCTAGTAAGCTATGAAGATTTTCAAAAATAGTAACAGTAGATGAGTAGATATCGCAATCTACGTGCAGTAAATCAATTTTTTTACCTTTATGTTCTGCTGCGAACTTTGGTAAAGTCTGGTCGAACCAACCTTGAAATAGCGTCACGTTTGACCTGACTTCTGGGATGTTAGTCTTAAATGTTCCCTTTTCTAGAAAATAGCCATCCCAATCCTCCGGCAAGCCCTCAAATGAATCAAAACCGTAAATCTGCGCTGCAGGGAAGCGGTCCGCCATAAAATTGATAGATTTGCCCGCATAAACGCCACATTCTACAATGAAACTGTTTTGTGGAATATATTTTAGACAATGTTCCAGCACTTTTAGTTTTTCTCCCCACGTTTTCATGGGAATGAGCATTGCTTCTTTCATATTTTGTTCTATATATTCTGCTGACTCTTTGGCAGCCTTTTGCTTTAGAAGTATATAGGGATTGTACATCGGATTAAAATCTTCCATCATAAAACGTGCTAACTCAGTGTGTGTTTTGGAGTTTTGCAGCATGCGGTTAATTATTTGATAATCTTCATTAAAAAACTTCTTTATGCCATCATGTATGGATTTTTCCATGACGTTAGCTTGTTTTTGGTTAGTATCGTCTACCGCGGTTCGAATTGCTTCAACTAGAAACAATTTTAATTTCGTCTTAATCCTATTAACAATGGACAATTAAACCTACTCCTCTGCAATCCTTCGATTATTTAATATGACCTGCCACATATTCCCATATTTTATTACCGCTTGTTCCGTCAGCATTGGCTAAACTGGAACAAACCTCTTTACGTTGTTTCTCACTCCAGTCATAACTGCCGCTAACCATATTGACAAATGATCCTAGAGGAAAAGATGAACTATTAAAAGTGCTTCTCAAATCTACGCCCTCTTTTGGGGGATGCGGATATCGACAAACAGCATTCCGTTGCTCATCCTGCTCTCTTGGCAATACAACATTGATCTCCTTGACTTCCCCAGTTCTTAAATGAACCCCTACTAATGTCGGGGCGGTAACAGGACAAAACCAAATCCAATCCTCACTAAGAACGGCTCCCGAATACAAAGTATCATTTACCTTCATTGCCCTATTACGCTCAATAGAGTGAAGCGGATACCAGGAGTTAATGATAGCCCAAGTTGATTTTTCAATATCTGTGTAGACCGATGATATTTCATTGTTTTTAGTAGAGATTTTTATAATCATGTTTGCATCATGCGGTACAAGCCAGATATGTTCACCATCAAAAACCACATCAGCAAACGGCTTTGCTCCTCCGTCAAAACCATCTGGCCAGCGGTCATATAGAGTCGATGCATTGGTTAGAGGGTTCCATCTATACACCCTGGAATAATTCTCCTCAATCAACCATAAATCATGCCCATCAGAAATAACGGCTTTGACAGAATTCTGGAGAAATTCCGGATCTTGTTGAGTCATTTCTCCTGTGACAGGATTTATCTGTAGAAGGGTTCTTTTCCCGCGCAATGTAACCCAGAGAAGATCTTTATGGATTGTACCATCTAAGCATAAGGGCTCCTGATCCGAACCAATGAAATCATCAGGGGCCACCTCATATCCCATCATCTCCCCAGTTTTCATATGAAGTCGAACTATTGTAGTAGATTGAGCAGGTAGCATCCATAAATAATCTTCATACCGCACTGCAGTACTAAAACATCTTTCTCCCAGATTAAGCATGGGCGGGAGCTTGTACGATTTCATCTCGTCTGTTTTACGGTCATAGCTTATGACTTCAGAAGACCGGTCAGGAACGAACCATAGGGTATCCTGATAATTACATACTTTAATAAATAACTGCGGGTCGATATAGCTCCTATTAAAGAAGTCATGTTTGTGAGTTAATTTTCCCGTTGTGAGATCCAATGAGAAAAAGCTCCCTCGGTTACTTGCAGGAAAACATAATTTATTATCGGATACAATCCCCGGATTCACCGTAATAGGGATAGTGGACTCCTCCTTATGATCTAACCACGCTGAATGAACTCCCCAATTATCTAGAGTAGATTTAATATTAGGGAAAAGCTTGAGTATCGGTTTTCCCGTAACAGCATAAGGAGCAATAACCGAACTAAAGTCACCTATATAAGCATCCGAGAGAATGATGGCAGTATGCATGTCCTGGGATTCATCATATACGGCATTTGGCATTTTTTTAAATTCTTCGACAAGCAATAAATATGAATCCAAAAGGTGCGGTAACATTGACTGCAATGTCTTTATGCTCAGAGGATGAGGACGCCAGATCAGAGCAATATCCTGTCTTTTTTGAAAGAAACGGAAAATTTCCTCCATGCTTTTAATGATGTCCTCTTTTTCGTTCAAGAGCCTGCCCAAAGTGGAATTGAACAAAAATACGGTTCTTCCTTTCAGCGCCCCTTCCCACTCTAAGGGCATCGGAGTACCTTCCTGCATTCTGTTGTAAACATAGTCAATTTTGGGCGAACCCAAAGCAACGACCTGACTCGGCTGTACCTCTCCGGATTCCAAAAATTCTTGCCTTGTCGATTCTGATTGGACAAAGATTTTCCAGGCATTCTTGTAACTTGGAAGACGGAAGGAATGAATGATTTTCCCTAATGAAACATAGTAAGGTATGTACACCAGCTTATCCGTATAATTAATCAAATTCGAGCTAAAAAAATGGGGATGGACCATTGTCACTGTATTACAGTCATCATATGGATTATGAATAAAAATAACATCCGGCCGCTGCGAACTTAAATCATAGTCGTTATAATGCGTGACTTCAACGTATGAGGGAAACCGGTCCCCATCGTATTCAGCAGACACTGCCTCTCCCTTCGAATCAAAGGTATAATACGGAATCGGGATCGTTCTAACCATACAGGTTGGATCTGCACTAGCCGCGCGCCACACACTATCAAGAGCATCCCACATTTCAGCCTTATAGGGAAGAAAAACAATTTCATAATGAACTTGGACAAACTCTTCAATCCACATTGAGAGCAACTCTGCGGATTTGTATGCCCCCACAAAGTTCCTCTTTCTTATATCTGCCTCGCAGGCTGCGCAAAACGACATATATTCCTTGTCTTGCACCTCTCCTAACTGCGATGCGATATGAGCAATGCATGCCAAACAGTCGTCCTGCAAATACTCTGCCGTGCTGGCTTCCGGTGTATTTAAGAACTGAAGGGCTTCCTTTAACGTATCGGTGAGTTCCAAGACTTGCTTCTTATGCTCAATTCGCACAGGAACACTCTTCCTTTCAACTTTTCAAATATGTATTAACCACTACAGATTTTTTGCTTTTTTTCGACATTTCTCCTCGCTTTGCACACATTATATCCGACCTAAATCGCTTTGTCACACGGTTTGTATTACTACGCAGGTAAATATATGCAATTTCTAATATAGCTAATGTTTTCCTCGAAACATGTCGATATAAGTAAAAAGAGTATATATTGTATTATCGGAATTTTGACCACAATCTCTTAAGCATTAAAACAACATTTATCCAATGGGGGAATTTATTGTGATCATTACCAAAACCCCGTTCCGTGTAAGTTTCTGCGGAGGCGGAAGCGACATGGCATCTTTTTATGAAAAGCACGGAGGCTGCGTCCTAAGCGTTTCGATCAATAAGTACATGTACATATCTGTACATCCCTACTTTGACGCAAAGTATACGGCCCTTAAATACTCAGAGAATGAGATAGTTGATGATATATCGAAAATCCAACATAAAATTCTTAACAGCGTATTGAATCAAAAAAATATATCTGGTGTTGAAATTACCAGCACAGCGGATGTTCCCGCTGGAACTGGGCTTGGGTCATCCAGCACCTTTACAGTAGGATTACTCCATGCTTTATCTTGCTACGAAGGAAAATATGTATCCAAGGCAAGACTAGCCGAAGAAGCCTGTGACATTGAAATCAATAAGCTAGGGGCACCGATTGGCAAACAAGATCAATATGCCGCTGCTTTCGGAGGGCTTAACTTTATTCGTTTTAATAGAAACGGCAATGTATCGGTCGAACCTATTGTAATGAAACCGGAAACATACACAAAATTGCAAAATAACTTGCTGATGTTTTACACAGGAACATCACGCTCGGCCAACACCATTCTTAGTGAACAAAAGCAGAATATTAGCCAGCAGGATAAAGTCAACAACCTGATCCAGATGTGCGGGCTTGCAGAGGAAATGAAGACTGCCCTCGAACAAAACGATTTGTCCTCATTCGGCCATATTTTGAATCGGGGTTGGATTTTAAAGAAAACACTAGCATCGGGAATATCTAACCCTGAGATTGATAGAGCTTACAACATAGCAATGGAAAATGGCGCGTTAGGCGGTAAGCTTCTAGGGGCTGGGGGCGGCGGATTCCTTCTTTTCTACTGCGAGCCCGAGAATCAGGAAAAAGTAAGAGCATCCATAGGCCTGAAAAAGATGGATATGAGATTCGAATATGACGGATCTTCTGTCATTCACATTGGAGATAAATATTGGGGCTAATGAAAAGTCTGGAGGGTGATTGCTTTGAAAATGCTTGTAGCGGGAGGAGCCGGCTTTATCGGAAGCCATCTCATTGATGCGCTGCTCGAAGAAGGGCATGAAGTCGTATGCATAGATAATTTTTTTATTGGTACAAGGAAGAACATCGAACATCTGCAAAACCATCCTCACTTTAGTTTCTATGAGCAGGATCTTTGTGATTTCGAAGCGCTTTCTGGCGTATTCAACAAGGAGAAATTCGATTTTGTATTTCATCTTGCAGCGAATTCAGACATTCAGGCAAGTGCCAAAAATCCGCAGATAGAATATCACAAAACCTATACAACAACGTTCAATCTGTTGGAATGCATGAGGGTTCATGAGGTCAAGAAGTTATTCTTCGCCTCTACGTCTGCTGTTTACGGTGAGAAAGAAGGCGTCCATGTAGCAGAGAATTCCACCCCTTTGGAACCGATTTCTTACTATGGTGCCGCTAAGCTTGGGTCGGAAGCATTGATCTCTGCTTATACCTACATGAATCAAATGTCCGCGTTGGTTTTCCGTTTCCCTAACGTTATCGGTCCTAGACTGACCCACGGAGTTATCTACGATTTCATTAAGAAACTAACGGAAAATCCCAACGAGCTGCAAATCCTTGGAGACGGAACTCAGGCCAAGCCTTATATGCATGTATCTGATCTGATCAATGGAATCGTCTTGCTCAAGGACAAGCTTGAAGAAGGAGTTGCGTTATATAACATCGGAGTAGAGACTCAAACAACCGTTACAAGAATCGCCGACATTGTATGCAAAAAGATGAAGCTTGCCAATGTGAAGTATAACTATACTGGCGGGCGCGGGGGCTGGAAAGGAGACGTTCCGGTCTTTGCATATAATCTCGATAAAATTCATTCGATAGGTTGGCAAGCCAAATGGACTTCTGATGAGGCAGTTGCTAAGACGGTTGAGGAGGTCATTTGATGCAGGCTGTCATTATGGCAGGTGGCAAAGGAACACGCCTTCGGTCAATTACAAACGACGAAATCCCTAAACCTATGGCTCCCATCAATGGTAGGACGATATTAGAATGGCAGGTTGAGAACCTAAAGGCGAGCCATATTTCCAAGATCTTAATGGTAACGGGTCATTTGGGAGAAAAAATCGAAGAGCATTTTGGCGATGGGTCCCGTTATGGTGTGGACATCACTTACTTCCGTGAGGAAAAGCCGCTCGGTACGGCAGGGGCTTTATCTTATCTAAAAGATTGGCTGACGGAGGATTATTTTCTTCTTGTCTACGGGGATGTCCTTTTTGATATTGACCTGAGGAGGATGGAGGAATTCCACCTCGAGAGGAGATCGAGTGCAACTTTGTTCGTGCATCCGAATTCCCATCCCTACGACTCCGATTTAGTTGTAACGGATGAGACTCACAGGGTCATCGGATTTGACTCCAAGCATAACAAACGGGACTACTGGTATAACAACAGCGTCAACGCAGGTTTGTACATCATAGGCAGAGACATTTGCGATATGGTTAATAAAGATGATAAGACGGACCTTGAGAAGGACCTGCTAATGCCCTTAGCTGAAAGGCGCGGCTCCATCTATGCTTATCGATCCCCAGAATATATTAAGGATGTAGGAACACCTGACCGTATTGCGTCGGCCGCAGAAGACTTATCCAGCGGTTTCGTAGCATCTAGAAATTTGAAGAATAAACAAAAATGCATGTTTCTTGACCGAGACGGGACCATCAATCAGCACAGAGGTCTCATCAGTAACGAAGAAGATTTTGTTCTTGAGGAGCATGCTGTAGAAGCAATTAATCTAATTAATAGGTCAGGATATCTCGCGATCGTCGTTACCAATCAGCCCGTTGTTGCACGTGGTCTTTGTGATATTCTGGATGTAATTCATATCCACAACAAAATGCAGACCCTCCTTGGACAGCATGGTGCACTGTTGGACGATATCCTATTCTGCCCTCATCACCCGGATAAGGGATACCCGGAAGAAAACCCGCTGTATAAGATTGCATGCGGCTGTAGAAAGCCCGGTACGGAATTGATTGATACATGCGTTGAAAAGTATAATATCGATCTCGCCTCCTCTTGGTATGTGGGAGATACAACCATAGATGTTCAGACCGGGAAAAACGCAGGCATGCGAACGGCATTAGTATTAACCGGAGAAGCAGGTAGGGACAAGAAATATGATGCTCAATCCGATTTGACGTGTAACCATTTGCTAGAAGCCGTGCAATCTATATTAAAAATAAAGGACTGCTGACAATGGACTATAGAGCGGATATTCAAACCTATATTGAACACGAAATTAATACATTAAGACGTTTGGACATTAATGCTATTAATGATGCTATGAATTTGATTATGAAGACGTACGAAGCAGAGAATACGATTTATATTTTCGGTAACGGTGGCAGCTCTACTACGGCATCTCACTATCAGAACGATTTCAACAAAGGCATTTCTGAATATGTGGGGAAGAAATTCAACTTCCATTGTCTCAATGATAATGTCGCAACGATGATGGCGATTGCCAACGATATAGGATTTGAGGAAGTATTCCGGTTCCAGCTTCGTGGACGCATTAAGCCCGGCGACCTCGTTATGGCCATTTCGGGAAGCGGTAACTCCAAGAATATTATTAATGCGGTAGAGTTTGCGAAGGAACGCGGGAATAAAGTCATTGGTCTGACCGGATATGATGGAGGGAAGTTAAAGCAGCTCTCCGATATTTCTTTACACGTACCGATCGATAGTATGCAAATTACCGAAGATATTCATCTAGTTCTGGACCATCTGATCATGTCTATTTTCTATAAGACACTATGCGGGATACCTCATATGAAGGAAAAGGAACAGTTGAAACATATAATATAATGTCGGTAACAACTCAAATGGGGGGGATACTGTTTGAACCAGCTGTGGCAATTTACCTATACGTTATCCGATACCGACCGGCAAATTCTTGATCGGATCAATGGAATGCTTGGTCAATGGGATACCTACCCTTTCCTAGACGTTCTTCAAGCATACCGGGAGCTTGATTATCTGCTGAAACGCAGCTTCCTCACTCTCATTCAAGATATGCCAACGAAACAAGCCTATTCTATTCTGCATGATATTTGGCTGGAGTCAACCAAAGATCTGCAAGCATTTTATGCCGAACGTAATCTTTTACCTAATTCTAATGATTCGGTTAAACTAAGAGATTTAATTGAGTTAAGCTTTTTTCATGCGCAGCAGTTACTGAATCGGCCTGTAGCTCCCCTTTCTGTAACTCCCGTTATCAGTGTTATATTGCCGGTGCACCGGTCCCAGCAGTATCTTTGGGAAGCCCTTCGCTCCATCTATGAGCAGACATTCCAGGATTTTGAACTCATCCTTGTGAACGGGTATCAGAATGACGATCCCCTTGAAGCCATATTGTCTGTTTTTGAAGATACGCGTACGCTTATTGTTCAGGAAACGGAAAAAGCTCGTCTGGGTGCATCACTAAACCTTGGGATTAGGCATGCCAAAGGTGACTTTATTGCCCGTATGGACTCAGATGATATTGCGCATCCCGAGCGTTTCGCCAAACAAATCGAATTTCTTCAAGCTCATCCTGAAATAGATTTTTGCGGTACACAGTGCCGTGCATTCGGAACCGTCAACAACTGGAATAATAAACCTTACCCGCTGCTGCATCAGGAGCTGCAATGCCGGTCCCTGAAATTTTGCAGCTTTATTCATCCCAGTGTGATGTGGCGTAAGGATAAGTTTTTTGAAAAAAACTTGTGGTATAACGAGGATGTTTTGGCTGAGGATACCGATTTGTTCGCACGAGTGGTCTATTCTTTAAACACTGCGAATCTGCAGGACACGCTCTTGTTGTATCGCAGAGAAGGAGCTAATCTCTCCATCGAGGTTCTTAAAAAGAAGAATAACAATAATCAAAGCCTCGCCGTTATCCAAAACATCATGCTGGAGCGTAATACCAGGGCTGCACTCTATCAATCTCTGAATCAGGAAGAATTGAGCCTTATTCAAAACAAGACCATAGACTCCTTTACCTATAAAGATGCTTTGCAGATTTTCAAGTACCGGTTGGGACGGCAAGACTTATCCGATCTGCTGCCGCCGGATACAAGTGAATCTGAAACCGTTTTTCTTGCAAACTTAAATAACCGCATACCTGTCATTTGGGGATACGGATGGAATGGACAAGTACTGGAATATACGCTGCAAGAACAAGGCTTCAAGGATTACCGAATTGTTGATCAGCGCATGCAAGAGCTTGGGATAAGACTCGACTCCCCACACGCTATGGAGCTTAAAGAATTAGAATCAAAGCAAGACGCTTACTATATTCTGATTTCGATGGACAAGCATTTCCCCGAAGTTACCGATCGGCTGGAGCGTTACGGATATGCACCACACAAAGACTATATTGAATATTTCGTTTAAGGGAGAGGGAGCTTGTGACCAAAGCAATCCTTATGGCCGCGGGGCGCGGTACAAGAATCAGCAGGGATATAGATGGAAATTGTAAATGCACGTTGGATATCGGCGGTACGACGCTGATCCAGCATACCGTTCAGATGCTCCTTAAGCATGGAATCGAAGTACATATCGTTGTAGGTTACCAAAAAGAACGTATTATTGAGGCTTTAAAAGGCTTGCCCGTCAAGATTCATGAGAATCATTTTTATTCCGTTACGAACAGTTTATCCTCCCTTTGGTTTGCCAAGGACGAATTATGCGGAGATGCTATTATTCTGGGTAATGCCGACGTATTTTGGGAAGAAAACCTACTCCCTATTTTATTAGAAGATGACAGGGATTGCGTCATGCTCTCCGATTCCAGCCGTGTGGAGCAAGGTGATTACCTTTTCCGGGTTGAAAATGGCGCAGTCCGTGAATACGGAAAAGGACTGGATAAAAATAAGGCCAACTGCGAATATGTCGGACTTGCTAAGATTCAGGGACCCTTTATAAGGGAGTGCAAAGCTGAGCTCACCTACATGATCGAAGCTCAGCGGCACAACGCCTGGTGGGAACAAATTCTATATAACATGATCCCCGGACGCAGCATCTGGACGAGTGATATTGCAGGTCATTTCTGGGCGGAAATTGACTTTATCGAGGACTATCAACGCATCTTGAATTACAGAGAGGTGAAACTGGCCAGATGAAGAGCCCGAAGATCAGTGTTATCATTCCCGCTTGGAACGCCGAGCCCTACCTGGCCCGGTGTTTAGATTCGCTTCAAGGACAGACCTTTTCAGATTTTGAGGTTATTATCGTCGATGTGGAATCTACAGACCAAACTGCTGCCATAGCACAAGCCTATGCACAAGAAGATGATAGGTTTTTTTATTATTCTTACCAATTCTCTCCATGCGGTATCGGCAGAAACTTCGGAATGGAAAAGGCTCGTTCACCGTATATTTCCTTTGCCGATTCAGACGATATTTTGGAGCCGGACATGCTAGAAAGCTTGTATTCTGCTGCGATCAATGAGAATGCAGATATCGTTGTCTGTGACTTTAACATGGTCTATCCGGATAAGCACATCGCATCCTTCTCTCGGCTTCAAGATAGTACGATTCAGCTTTCGGACGAAAACCTGGCTGATTATTATTTCCAGTTTAACGCCGCCCCCAAGCCAAATAACTATGCATGGTCCCGTCTTTACCGGAGAGAGTTTATTCAACAGACCGGCATTCTCTTCCGGCACGTACTAACAAGCGAAGACCATCTGTTCAATCTGATGCTTAGCTGCTCTCACCCGCGCATTTCGCACATCGGGAAAGCTTTATATAACTATATTCAAAGAGAAGACTCTTCCGTGCGTCTAACTGCAAAGAATACTGATCAGGGTAAAACCTACTTTTCCGTATTTGATATCGCCAGAACCTTTTTGGAAGGAATCGATAAGGAATTTGTAGCCCCTATACTAGGAATCTACGCGTTTACTAGAATAAGAAGCATCGTCTTTTATGGACAATTGGCCTCCCTTCCCGAGGATAAGCTGCAAGAATCCTTAATGAGCTTCCTTGAAGGCGAAAAGGTCGAATATTATTTGTCTCTCTGTCAGAAAAACGGCTATATCCAGCATTATTGTCTCATGCACGGCATTCAACCCGAACAAGAGCAACTATTCGATGAACTTCTTGCCTTATGCTTGAAGAAGGAGAAGATTACGTTAGACAGAGGTTGGTTTGCATGAGTCCTTCCGTCAGCATCATTGTACCTATTTATAATACCGAAGCTTACCTCCCCCGCTGCCTGGATTCTCTCATAGGACAAACTCTTAGCAATGTAGAAATTTTGTTGTTGGTCGATGGAAACTCTAGTGAGGAAAGCAGGAATATCGCAGAGGAGTACGGTAAGAAAGACAGTCGAATGAAAATTCTAAGCACTCTGGCTTATGGGGCAAGTGCTGTACGTAATGTAGGTTTACAGTACGCACAAGGGGAGTATATCGGCTTTGTAGATTCGGATGATTATGTTAAGCCAGAGATGTTTGAGGAACTCTACTCCTTTGCTTTGACCCACTCACTCGATATTGCTGTAAGTGGGATACTGCGAGACAATGACAATTCGGAGCCAATACAGACTCAGATGCTGTATTCGGAAGAAATCACCCTCGCTTCCGAGATGACGCGGCGTAATTTTATGTATAAATGGGTGTTGTCAGCCCAGGCTAATCCTGTTTGGAACAAATTGTATCGGAGAGCTTTCCTGCAACAGTACGATTTGGCTTTTAATGAAAGGGTTCGAATGGGTGAAGACGCCGTGTTTAATACAAGCTGCTTTTCATTAGCCGATTCTGCTGGTTCCATAAGTCAAGCTTATTATGTTTACTATAACCGTCCAAGCTCCCAAATGTACACCATACAAGCTATGGATACATTGAGAGACTTCCAGCTTCGCTGGGAGGTGTTCCAAAGCTGCTCCGGGCGCATTCCGAACGGTGATACGCTGCTTGCTATGGCTTCCCTGCGCCTTATTGCTAACGCGATTTACATTTACAAAATTAGAAATCAGCCATTAGAGGATGCCTGCGATTTTGCCGAGCTTTTAATTTCTAGACTTGGATTGCAGCCATTTCTTGAGCTTGCACTTCAGCCTGAGGTATTACCTGTCTTTGCCAAGGAGTGCCATATGAATGAAACGGCCCTGCACAATTTCAGAAAATTTGCGGAATCTGCGTATCATGGAAAAGAAAAGCTGCTGGAGTGGCAATTGTACTTTAAAAATGTTATAGAAAAGAAGGGCTGACATGTGAAATACGCGCTTGTTACAGGTTCAACCTCTGGCATCGGCCTTGCCATCGCCAAGAAGCTGTTAGAGGAAGGCTGCTTTGTTTTTGCAAACTTCGCTCACAATGAAGACAATGCTCGTGCCGCAGAAAATGTCTTCTCTGGTATTAGTCCTAACTATTATATAATCAAAGCCGACATGTCCAAAATGGATGGCGTAAACACGGTAACCGAAACGATTACGAACCGCTGTCCCAGGCTGGACTACCTGGTTCTGAACAGCTACGCTACGGATAAGACAGATTTCCAGGACGTTACACCTGAGCAATGGCAGCATGTTATGGATTCCAATGTCAACATGCCTTTCTTTTTAATGCAGCGCTTGTACGATCATATGTCCGAAAAAGGATCTGTTGTTTGTATCGGAGCCATGATGGGAATTCATCCCCACGCTATCTCTATTAGCTATGGTGTTTCCAAGGCGGCGCTCCATATGCTTTGCAGCAGCATGGTGAAGGTTTATGCAGCGAAGCAGATCAGAATCAATGCGGTTTGCCCGGGTTTTGTAGATACACCGGCACAGCTTGGTAAAGCGCCGGACCATAGGCAGCGAATCGAAAACAAAATCGCTTTGCAACGATTCGCACAGCCGGAGGAAATTGCGGACTTTTGCTATAGTGTCATCATGAACAGCTACATTAACGGAGCTGTTATTCCTGTCTGCGGCGGGTATGATATGGCTTAATTTGTAGTATGACATTTATTGCATAAGGGGGCTAAGGGGTAACATGATTAAAGATAATGCATCCGAAGAGGAAAAAATAACAAGTGCAATACTTAGCCGCATCGAGCTTACAGAGCTTCATCTCCAAAGAATGATGGCATCTTTATTAGAAAATGTTGAACAACAAATGAAAAGCTTTAAAGAATCTATAGAGGAGCTCATTGAGAAGAAAATTGAAGAATGCCATATCAATCAACATGATCTCATAAAGCTAATAGATGAACGTATCGGGCAAAATGAACACGAAATAAAACAAGTAGTCATCGAAAATACAAATAATATTCAACGAAAAATCAACCATCACATGACTCTGGCTAATCTGAATGAAGATGCAACCAATAAAAAAATTGCGGATATTTCATTTACATTAAACAAAAATGCATATCAACCGAAAGAAAAAATAAAAGTCGTATTTTTATTCCAGGTTGCCTCATTCTGGCCTTCGTGGGAAACCTTCTGGGAAGCATGCCTCCATGACGATAGATTTGATGTTAAGATGGTATTATTTGATCATGAAATTGAAGAACAAACTCAAATGAAAACGGCAAGAGCCTTTTTAGATAAACAAAATATAGAATACATAGATTACGATCACTTTAATATTGAACAATACCAACCGCATATCCT
The DNA here is from genome assembly GCF_039543185.1 of Paenibacillus vulneris. Classification (NCBI taxonomy): domain Bacteria; kingdom Bacillati; phylum Bacillota; class Bacilli; order Caryophanales; family Paenibacillaceae; genus Paenibacillus; species Paenibacillus vulneris. The sequence continues at coordinate 17,863 of NZ_BAABJG010000035.1, forward strand.
TGTTATGCAGACCCCTTATAGTCATTGGCATCGCCCAAGACATCTGTGGGCTGATGAAATTAAATCAATGGGCATAAGAGTAATTTACATCCCATATGGTATTGAAATAAGTGATACTGAAAGTTCCCGTATCGCTCATTTTCAAAACGAGGTCGTCAGAAATTGTTGGAGAGTTTACACCATTTCCGAACCCATGAGAGAACAATATATCTTACATTCTCAAATAGGCATGCAAAATATTAAGGCTGTTGGTCACCCTAAATTCGACAAGCTATATGTATCGAAAGAAGACTATGTTTCAAATGAAATCAGAGAAGCGGCAAAAGGGAGAAAAATCATTCTCTGGAAGGTGCATTTCCCAAAAGAATTTGAAGTAAGAGAAAAAGGAAAGGTAATGGTTACTCCTTATCTCGATGAATATTTAGCGTTTGCAAGAAAAATAATACACTACCCGGATTACTTATTTGTCTTTTGCCCCCATCCAAAATTTTATGAAATGTGCCAATGGTTAAAAAAAGATAGAACGAAAGGAATTGAATTACAAGCAATACTTTCTTCACTTGAAAACGTCTATCAATATGAAGAGGATGACTATCGCCCCGCTTTATTTCATGCAGATTATATTATTGTTGATCGCTCCGCGGTGATGATTGAGGCTGCTGCGATGAAAGTACCTGTACTGTATATGTATAATGCCGACTATAAAGAACCTATGACTGATGCAGTCAACCATTTGGTTGAAAGTTACTATCAGGGCACTGGAGCAGAAGACATGATTCAATTTATCGAGATGTGTAAACGTGATGAAGATCCTCTAAAAGAAAGAAGATTTGAAGCTTTCCATAAATGTATTCCTTTCTTTGACGGGTTGAGCGGAGAACGCATTAAAGAGGATATTATTGCAGGACTAGAATCAGAAGTTATAATCTAACTTGAAAACAATTAAAAAAGAAACGGCCTTCTATTAGAATCGCCGTTTCTTAATATTTAACATATTATAAATCTGCATTAGTCCCTAGCTTTTGCATACAATACGGTCTCTGGAAATGCAGCAGTATGATGCCCCAGATAAAATTCGTAATCAACTCCAAATGAATCTATAAGACTTGGTATGGTTACAAAATCAGCATCATTATGATAAAGGCAAATCGCCAATTTTGGTTTAAACCTTTGAATGGTTCTTTTAGCTCCATTTAACGCTCTTACTTCAGCACCCTCAATATCCATTTTAATGAAATCTAGCTTTTCAATATTATATCTTTCCGCCCAGTCGTCAATTGTTATTGTTTCCGCCGTAACAGCCCCGTCAGAACTATTTTTTTGATTAATCTGAGTCGCTCCACCTTTTTCAGTAAAACAAAGCTTTTCCCCTGATTTATTCCATAACGCAAATGGATTTATTTTAATTCTTGAGGCTAATTCTGAGTTGATCTCCAGATTATTTTGTATTCGTTCAATAAAAGCCGGTGTAAATTCAAACGAAAATACTTTTCCGTTTTCCCCTGTCAGGTAAGAGAACCATAAGCTCGTGTCTCCAAACAAGACCCCGGCATCTAAGACATAATCACCTTTTTCGATATGAACCTTGGGATGGTTATATTGGTTGGAATACATTATCTTTGCAGTTGAAGTGAATGTCCAAGAATGCATCGGGACTTGTAATTCTTCAAAATCCATGAAATTAAAATATCTAGTAACACCAAAGTTATCATAACCACCGCTAGGGTCTTCTAATGGACTAGTTGAATAATAACTTTCAACTTTCTGAGCAAACTGTTTAAAATCCTCCATATTAGGGATAGGGGTTTTCCATATACGATGAGCCAAGACATCATTTAGTAGTACACGCTCGCCTGGATCTTCAAGCCTTTTGTCCAGATATTCCGAAAGAGTTTTGTACTTTAATAATGATTGAATCCCACTATCTATTGCATTCGTTATAACATTTTTTAACTCATCTTTACTGATAGGCACATTTCCATTATTATCCAACGAAGCTTCCCCACATTCTTAACGTAGTAATTACCATCAGCTCATTATTTTACCTAAATATATCAATAATTATAACACAGTAATCGGGAAAAAGTAGTAAAGTTCGACAAGAATAGTTCCATTTCGCCAAAATATCCTCAGGACATAAGATGTACTTATTATCCCACAGAGCTAACTTTCGGCCTCACTTATATAAGTCCTAGCTTTACAGCCGTATAACGAACACGGACTAGTAACGATTTCACGTTATCTTGGGCCAGGCATTCCACTCGCTTATCTCGCCTATCCAGAATATTCAGCACAAAGTGTGGAACATGACGAGTACAAACGATAATAATTTGAGCCGCTCCCCATTTCTGCTTCAACACTTCAGGACTCTCTTCATATCCATCGAACCAATCCGCCTGTAAGTTGCACTCTTCCAGCTTTCTGATGTAGTTATTCCGGTTTCTTGCGCCAAGCACGAGTACCTTAAGCTTCCTGAAGAAGATAAGCGGGGCCATGTGAGTGTTCTGTTCCTTGGTGCTTAGTGCTGATGCAGGATTTGTCTTCTTTCTTTTCCTACTGATGCTTTGCGGAGCATAGTGATAGCTGTATTGCTTGGCCACCTTCACCGTGTCATCATCAATTCGGTACGCTTTTGCAGGCAAATCTGACTTCAATTCGATTCCATCAGTGAGGATACGGTAAACTCTTTGCTCGAGATCATAGAAAAGAAAGCCTTCTTCGGCTTGAACGACATATCCGTGTATGTACAGCTTATGGTCCAAGTCAAGCGACCGTTGCTCGGGGCAGCGCGATTTTTCCAGCATATGCTTTAATTCTCTTTGCAGGTCCACGGCCGCGGCTTGATGGCTTGGCTTTCGCAAATCCAGTTTTTTTAAAAAAGTCTCACTAATCTGCCCAACTTGCTGGTTTGCGCCTATCTCGTTTAATTCTTCCAAGTACCTGATTTGCTTGGCTTGCTCCTCAACAAGCTCCTGTAGACCATTTATCCGGTTTTGATTGTATTCCATTTCATTTTTTAATTGGTACTTATAGCCGCTATTCTCATAGCCCAATCTAGATATAGTCCGTTTCAGCTGTAAATTCTCTGCCTTAAGCTTACGATTGTCGTTCGTCAGATCACTCGTTTTTTGTTCAAGCAGGTTTTGGTACTCTAATTGGGTTTCATCTTTTATTTGTCGATTGACAAGCTCCAGCTGCCGAGTCCGGGAATTCAACTGCTCAAGCTGCCGCACCGCCTCTTTATCCTTTTCTTTGGCTAGATACAGCTCCGTCTTGAACGCCTTCAGATCCCGGTTTAAATGTTGATTCGTCGTTTGAAGGGACGAGAGCTTTTCTGTTTTAGCAGCTTCCGCCTTCTCTAATTTTTCAATGACCCTTTTCAATTGTTCTATTTGCTGACTGAGTCGTTCCAGTTTGGCATCCGAAATTATCGTTCCTTCTTCGCTTGACTCTTCCCCCACATTAGATGCTTGCTGCCGCTGCTTCATCTTCTCAAAAAGCTGTTTCTTCGCCGACTCTCTATGACTCTTATTTGTTTCCGCTACTTTCTTCATTTGCGATACAAACGGATGCATATCTATTCCCCCTCGTCTTTATTTCTACGGAAAGAGGATCCTCCGTTAACGTTTTGAACTCCTAAAAGCAGATTTATTATTTTGTCAGTGCAATCACCAATGCGATGATACTAATAATCAACGCAGCTATATTGATGATATTCGTTGCTATTTTCATATTCTCAGCTCCCTATATGAAAAAGCTTCTTTGTATTTGTATAATACAAATGTAGAATGACATTACCTTGTCAGAGAATATATGTTCGTGCGCGTGGACAAAAGAAAAGACTTACAAAAGCGAAATATCGCCCTGCAAGTTCTTACTGTTCCAGCTCTCGATGATCTGATGCGCCAGTTATTTAGATCTCTTCGTTTGAAATACCTCAAGTCTTGCTTTTGCAATGCCTGCTCTGGAGCTTCCTCATTTAGCCTGCGGCAAATTCGTAAAATAAATCCGCTAAATCATCATGGAATCCCCAACCGATTCCGCTCGTAAATTGAGAGTTTAAAGAGGTTAAGTTTAGAGACTTCATTCGGGGCCCTAGTTACTTCTTGACATTAATTCTTTTACATCTTGAATAATGAAACTTTTAGAGTATCCTTCACTCGTTATACCTGTGAAAGTAATTGACATTGAAAGGTCCTTCTACGCTTAATAGCTTCTTGACGGCCCCAGGGGACTTTTTCCACATGTGTAAAATGCATCAACATTGGCTAATTTCTCTCTCCGCCGCAGCGCGTTAATAATATTTTTAATTACCTATTGATTACTAATCACGAATCTCCTCTACTTCGGAAGCTTGTTTATTCATATATTCCTCACGAATTTGGTAAAGAGTCTTGCCGCTTTCTTTTAATACCGAGAAATCATAGGTCGCTATATTGGACCAACCGAATACTTCCTTTAACCAGGCCAATAAGGACTTTTCCTTGCCATCAACTCGAACGTTCCCGTTACTAAGCAAGGTCGCTTCATCGTCTCTGCCTTTTGCTACAATAATATCTCCTTCTTTAACAACACCCCATTGAAGCATTTCATCAATTTTAGGTAATGACCGTCGTTGACTATCTTTGGTTTGTTTGATTCTGGAAGGAGTTCTCTCCATTAAATTGACATAGTAGTCGTCATAGTTGGTTAGGGGCAGCAGTTTCTCAGTGGTTATAAACAATTCATGATTAATCTTATAAGGCGTGAGCTTGTAACAACTCATATCTACACCATTACTATTCAGCCAGGCTACGGCAGACAATGTTTGATCATCATAACCCGAAGCAACGAGGATAATCTTTTGTTTCTTATTGAAACTGGCTTCGGCACCGTTCACCTTCAAAAACTCGTTTAATTTCCTGAGTCCAAGCTCATATGAGGTTAACTCGTTAAGTTCAAATTCATTTTTATGCTTTTCAATATAGGGTGCATAGACCTTTTTAACGAGATCATCTGTATCTGCTATCGTTGCGTAACTGGCAGCGTATCGGATAGCCTGAAATTCAAAAGCCTCTTTGCGATTTTCAATATCTTTGCGATCCCGCTTAATTTCTATCAATACAATATTCCCGTTATTATCTACAGCGGTAAGATCGCTTCTTCCAAGGCTTTCGTTCTTCACTTGCCGCCCGACGATAAGCATGGACTCCTCATCATCGCATAGCATTTCGATACTATTCCTGAGAAGCTCTTCCATATCATTTTCTACCATTCCAAGTTCTGCGAACGTCACAGCATCGACCTTTATTGCCTTTTTATTTTTTATATTGTACAATTTCCTGTCCCCCGTAGTTATGCGATAATAGCGCCGCGGCGCATGTATTTCCACACAGATAATCAGATTATTAAATTCGACAAAAACAGGAAAAATCCTCCATAAAATAACAGGCACCTGTCTAATAAAAATAGCTAGATCGTCTGTTTAGCAAACGATATAGCTATTTGGGAACTATATTCGGGAGGCCCCGTTTCATTCCGTTAAGCCAGAACGCATTGATATGAAGATTCATCCCCGTCTACTACTTTTGCAGATAAATGCTGCAGCATTCTTTCCGTCTTCACCAAAAGCTTACGCACATGTTCCTCCGCAGGCGGATTTGAGATTAAGCTGTCATCATGAGCGGCAAACAAGAGAAGGTTATTTAAAAATAACTCTGCGTTCAAGTCCAATTCGCCGCACGATTGAAGATTCCTTATTATATATTCGTACGAATGCTGGAACGGAAGGGGATTGCCGTTAACCTTGATATAAAGCGCTTTAAGCGTAGCTTTCACCGACATCCCTGCAAGAGTCACGCATTCCTTATGCATGTCATGATCAAGAAAAATAAAGGCCTGTGATATGTATCGCAGAGATTGTTCATGCCAAATCTGGATATCCGACAACAAGCTTAACTGATTGATTGATGTCGCTGACATTTCATATCGTTATCCAAAATACTCATTTTGGAAATCCCCCCGTTTCTTCTTTAGCAAACCCGCAGTTCCACTTACTCAAGAATGATAGCAAGCCATATAGGATCATCAAGAATCATTTCAATGCGGGCAATTTTGTAGCTCATCGCTTCGTATGAAACAACATTCACCATCTGAAGAAGAAGCAGAAGCTCCGATATATTGCTGACCTGCTTTTCAATATATGTATCGTTAGGGAGTAACCATCGGACCTTTGAACCATTCATGATGATATCCCGCTCCTTCTTAGTTGGACATCTAATCCTGGATTAAAAATAAAAACTCTTCATTATCTGCAGTTGAAAGCACTTCAAACCTCTCTGGGCTTGTCTCATAAGGTCTATTCCCTGCATAAAATGTTAAGGCTAGAAAGCATATATGATCTTATTAATGAATCATAGGATAACTTCCTAAAACGAATATATCACTTATAAGTGTATTTTTCAACTTTATACACCGATAATGGGATTCCAATTTAAGTCAAGCTCTCCTACGCTTATATTGAGGTGATTCGATTTGTCTAGTCTAAGAAAATTAATTGGTGAAAGAATAAGATATATTCGAAAACTAAAAGGGCTAACGCAAGAAGAATTGAGTGAAAAAGCCCAAATTCGATATACATATCTAAGTGACGTTGAACGCGGCGATCGAAATGCTTCTCTGGATTCCCTCGAAAAAATAATCCGCGCTCTTGATATTCAAACCAGCGACTTATTTGATTTCAGTGAGCTTCATGTAGACCAGACTAATCTTGAATTAAAGGATACCTTAGAGGTTCACTATAATTTCTTAAAAAATAAGAATCTCGAAGACGTGAAAATGATTCATCGGATTACTAAGGATATATTTAAATCCATTGAATCTAAATAGGACAGCATTGCAAAAAAAGATGACTCTTGACGAATCAAGGAGTCATCTTTGGTTATATATAGCGAGTGTTTTTTACTTGACAAACCTTTATCATCTAGGCTTGGGTTTCTTTTTTTAGGCAAATGCCTGAAGGAGTAGCTTCCTTAACTTATCGGTTCTGCAGGGAATGTTCCCTTCACTTAATCTAATACTTTCCTCGCCTTTCATTAGCCGCGGTTAACAAAACCGTTAAATGTCACTTTGTTTTAATTTTGGAAAGTTTCGCATGTGCCTTTACTCTACTCTCTGCAACTGAATCAGCAGATATAATCTCTAAAGGTTTCAAGCAAACTTCTTTTATTATTTGCACTTCTAAGCCTCATCGGTATTTTGTTAGTTTAATCTGGAATGGCGGCTGTGATTTGATTTTTTTCTGCTTCCATTCCTCGGATATAAGGATCTTCAGCCAATAGGATTGAATCGCCCCACATGCCTTGAGTAATTGTCGCAGACAATATCCATAAGATGTAGCAGCGTTTCACCTAGTAAAATCCTTTGAGCGTTCATTAAAATGTAGGGCACCTTTAAATATTCACTATAGACAGACCTTATTCAGAAAATGCAAAACGTAACCATGATTTAAACTTATCTTTTCGTTAACGTGCTGAATGCAGGTTTTGCGCCGCGGTGTGCAATGTAATTAATCCATGATGAATGCAGAAAACGATTGTGTGTGATCAAAATGTGGTCAATGGTGGTCAAGCTAGAGAGAACCGAGAGTCCACTTAAAATAACATTTCCTGGTTCAATTGGAAATTAATTCAATTGAACTTGAACTTTCTAGACTTCTAAGACAATGTATTTCAATCCAGGGCATTATTAATATGGATTCTGAGTTAGAGGAACGTTTATTGACCAAGCTTTTGTCTCACTTCTCGAACCGCAAAGTTACTGCTGCTCTTGTTTACCATAAAACTTTTCGGCCTGTTATGAATGAGGCATACTTTTCCTTCGGCACAAAGTTTCGAGCATATATTAAAAATATTAACACACATCTTACCAATAAAGATGATGTAACTTACTGTGTTGATGCTATTCAAGCAGAAATACTAAGATCATTTAAAGCCTTGTTAGATAATGATGTGATTTACAAAACAAGCAAGATCTAATTTGACCTTTTTCTGGATGTACTTTTCAGAAGGGACCGAACAGATGCGAGTCCCTTTTATGTCATGCGGATAACGACGTAAGTTGTCCTGCTATTGCCGGTCAATCTGACTATGTAAGGTTAAACAAAAAAAACACCTGATTTCGTATCAGGTGATCTCAGCACTAATCTATTAATTCCGTCAACAATCAGTCAAATTTAAAAGCCCCTGTTTCACACTTCCATCCAATCTGTACTACTACCCAAACCCGCTCCACCACTGCAATCTCAGCGATCTGTACCATTCAATCACCAACAAAGCGACCGATTCCACATGTGTTGAGTTGATAGTACATACAGGAGTGGCATTAGTTCAATTCTTAAATCATCTAAAAAGGTCACCTGTCTATAGATGACCTCAACTTTATTGAATATCTTTTTCTAATATATCATTAATATTAGATATGATGTTCTCAATTTTGTTTTTATATTTTTCAAGCTTTTCAATCTTACTAAATGCGTCATTTTGTACATCAATATCAGGTAATTCGAATGTAATTGGTGCCATCTCGCTCAAATGAAGATTGGCACGACCTCTTTCTTTCTTAAAATGATATTGTTGAATGTATGCAAAGAATTTAAGATTTATCTTATCTTGGTACTCATCCTTTGGAATTAACACTCCACAATGATCAGTAGGATAAAATTTGTAATCTCTATAATACAATGTTCCTACATTACTTCCATCTGTATTCCAAGTTACACATGGGGTATTAATAATATAGTTCCCCCCTGCTTGATTTTTCCAAGTATCCCAAGTGTTAATTACTTTTCTACCTCTAACAATTGAACCTAACCATGCAATATCGCCATACCCCATAATGCCTTTATTTGTAATTGCACCTGATGATACTATTGGAATAATCTCTTTATTACCTTCTTCATAGTTGAGTAAGTTGTTGTATATGTCACTACTAATTACTCTGCGACCTGTTCCCATAAGGAAAACTTCTCCAACCTTATACTCTGTAACATCATTAAACTGTATGATTTTTGATAGTGTAGTATCAATTTCTTCTAATACTCTAGTAAGGTTAGACTTTATCTTTAACAACTTATTAATAGATATTAATTCTTCTTCCTGCTTTTCTACGGAAGGGATATCAACCTCAATATTTCCCAAAGTCATACTCATAACCTTACCATTTGTATCTTGGGATTTTTTTTCTTTATATACCTTTCCCTGATACTTTTTAACAAACCAATCTAGTAAAACTTTGTCTTTGTACTCTTCCCTCAATACCATAGTTCCACATACATTTGTAGTACTATACTGTCCCTTTCTAACAAACATAGTACCTGCATAAACTCCATCAGTTGTCCAAGTAATACTTTCAAAATCTTTTGGGTCAATGTCCTTTACATAATTTACTTTTTCATCTTCTTCAACTTCATAAAGCCTTTCAGGATACATTGCAAAAGGCAAATATCCAAACAAGCCCTTATTAGCAGTTTTAGAAGAATATACAGGATATCTCTCACCATCAATTAACTCGTTTACATGAGAATACAAATCTTCATTACTAGTTACTTTCCCTCTTATTAGGTAAAAAACCTCATTAATTTTCATATAATCACCTTAATCTAGGATTTTCCCTAATTCTTCTTCAATAGAAGTTATTTTATTATCAACTTCTTCAATAGTAATAAAATCTGACTCATATGGTCTCATATAATGTTCTGCGAGAAGGTTCCAAAAGTTTTCTTCTGTAATATCAACATTTAATTGCAAGTACTTAGATTTCAATAGAACAACATCGTCATCATCTTTGTTTATCTTCCTACCAAATAGACTTCCATCAATGTGGATTTGATTTTTCTTTTCTATTAACCCATTTCCATTTTCACCTATTAAGTACTTATCTAATAGTTCAGGGGCGTCATTATGAAGGAAATAAGGTTTACCCTCATCATCATAAGAAACAAGATTAGTTTCCCATCTATCGTCACCTAGGTTAAAGCCATCATAATCCATAATATAAAACCAAATTTTTTCTTGTAAATCCTTTAGTTGACGTTTTTCTATTCCATCGTCAGTCATTACACTTTCACTAGTTAACTCAGCAATTGTTTCTTTGTTTCTTTTATAACCTATTAGCATATATGTCTTCTGCTTAGCGTATGGAGCAAACGCAAACTTTGGAATTGATACAATTGCTTCAATTTTCACGTTTTTAAGAATAAATTCTCTAAATTCTGTGTAGAATTTCGAGGGATTTTCCAAAACTCCGTTAGGGATAATTAAGCTAACTCTTCCACCGTATCGCAAACCATTAATATATTGTCTAATAAAAGTATACTCTTGACCTTGTCCATAAGGAGGGTTACTAATTACTACGTTCCAATCATTTTCCTCACACTTAGAACTAAAAATAGTATTTTGATTATTCAATGGTTCTAGGGAGCTCCCATGATGTATATCTGTATGTCCATCTCCTGCAAAGAACATGTTTAATTTCGTTTTCTCAACACATTCAGGTTCCTTATCAATGCCGGTGAAAATTTGACTTCTTAATAAAGTATCTATTCTCTCACTTCTATTATTTAGTATCGTTCTATATTCCGTTGACAGATAAGAGTAACATTCCGTTAATAATCCACCTGTACCACATGAAGGGTCTATAATTTTGAGATTAGAATAATGCATAAAGATTATCTCTTCTAAGTAATTGTACCTAATTTGATTTCCTGTTCTTTCTAGCTCTTCTTTTTTAGTTTGAATTTCTTTTTTCATAGCGTCAACATATGGTTTTAATGTAAGAGTAGCAATGACTTGGCTAATATGCCTTTTAGTATAATACTGACCAAGCTCCCTCTTTTGATCCTTGTTCTTGAACTTTTCATAAATGGCACCATATATATCAAAATCACACTCATGTAAATATAGTGGTCTGTCTGTAGCTTTCCCATTTAGACCATCATAGATTGCTAAGATAAACTCATAGCTTTTCTTGTTGGTTTGGATTTTATCTATAGGAACAAGTATGTCATGGAACTCTCTATATTCCTTCTCATAGCCTTCAAGATATTCGCCATTCTCATCTTTATCCGCTTGTTCATCTTGCTCAAGATTATTTAACTCAGTGCGTAAAACATTGTATATTTTTCTACCTTTTTGGTGGTCTTCATCGGTTTCTTCAAATTTGCCCCAATCTGTCCAAACCTTAATACCATCTTCTCTGTATTTATCTACCTTGTTTAAGAGAATAATTCTTTCCTCTAAATATTTAAAAAAAATAAAAGTAAGTATTATATCTCCAAGAACATCTTTACTACCTTCCAATTGTCTACCATAAAAATCATTATGTATTCTAGTAATGAAATTAATAAACTCTTGCTCGGTCATGCTGCTTTTTTTCTGTTTCTCCTCATAAGGAAGTGTTGTAAAATCACAAACTGTGTTAGTTCTAGTTATTTGCGATCTGATATCCTTAAGAATATTAAACACAGGGAAAAAGTTAACCTGCTCCTCAATAATGCGGTTTTCAACAGCACCCTCATCATTAACAACTGCTACATTTCTCTTGATCAATATTGGTTTTAAAGTCTCTGTATGATAAAATCTCACTTCATTAGTATTGGTAACCCCAAAGAAAGGTAAATTTAATTTTTGGGCTTTCCATTTACCTTGGATTAAAGCATTAAACCAATCTCTTTCTCGAACAGTTCCATAATTTAATGAACTACTATTTGTTTCATATAGAGCTATATTCTCTTCGACAAGCTTGAAAATTTCTTCCTTAACATCTCCATTTAGATCATAAATATCTAGTATCCTTGCACTCTCTTGTTTTGCCTCTAATATTGTTAATAAATCACTTTCAAAATTCGTACTTGCATTTTGGGATTTCGAAATAAGTATATCTACCCTTTTATTTAATGTCTTACTAGTGCTACAATCTGTCTTCATATTGTCTATAGGTGTTTTACAATCAAAAACTAATCTAGGAATTAGTTTGGTTACTATTTTTGTACTTTCACTTGAGTGAACTGCAACCACTTTCATACAACTCCTTATAATAGGATACAGTAACCGACCTTAATAATTAATTAAAGTACAGTACAAACGTTCTATTATAGAATATATGTTTAATAAATAGAAAGCAACTTCTGTAATAAAAATTCCAAATCCTTTTCCCGCTTAGGGAAAAGGGATGTTTCAACTCTTTTGTAGTTTGGTAAATCGCTTATTTCCTATTTTTTAATATTTTTTTATGAGGAGGATTTTCCTCATATCAAGACAAAAAATTTCCTATAATAAAAGAAAAACTCTCAGTACAAAATGATTTATACCATCTCTAAAGCCCCAAAATTACCTTTGAGTCTTTTCTCTTAATCCACTACAATGTGAAATAACCTGAAGTGGAGGAATGAAAAGATGCAGCGGAAAAGTTACAGCATGGAATTTAAACAGCAGCTCATCCAGGAAGCCCTTGAAGCTGGAAATGCCAGTCAGGTCGCGAGAAGACATGGAATTGACGGTAAGATGTTATCCCGATAGATTCTTCAATCTCATCAAGCAGGTTGGAAAAAGGCCGCTCCTGAAGCGAAGAAGATAGCTCCCTATGCGCCATCACCCAAAGAATTTCATGAGTTGGAACATGAGAACGACAAGCTAAAAAAACTGCTTGGTGAAAAAGATCTGGAAATATCGATCCTGCGTGACCTCGTAAAAAAGGTGAACCCCGCCTATCGGACAAAATAGAGATCGCCGACACATGGATTGCGTGGGTATAAGGCTGCCGTGGTGCTGCGGATCGTCGGCGTCAGTGAGGCAACGTATTATTACCGAAGGAAGCATTTCAAGCAGGAACGAGTATACAACGGTGGATGTCCTATCCCTGGATATTCCTTCAACCAACAACGACGCCCTACCAGTGACGATCAGATCAAGGAATGGCTGATGGAGCTTATTGCCGGCGAAGAATCTACGTATGGCTATCGAAAATTAACGGTATGCCTCAAGCGGCAGTTTGGATTGATCATAAATAAGAAAAAGGTATATCGAAGGCGGCCTGGCAACAGGGACAATAGAATATAATCACAGAATTCTTAGGAATATTTCGCGCGCTGTGGAATTGGAGGTAATTAAGCATAATCCAGCCCTTCCAGTTAAAAAACAAAAGGTAAGTTATAAAGATGTTTTGCCTTACGATGAAAATGAAGTCAGATTACTTATGCTGGCCCTGAAGAAAGAACCGTTCCATTGGCAAGTAATGATTAAACTCGCTATCCATACCGGGCTTCGACGCGGTGAACTGTTAGCCTTGGAATGGAAGCATGTCGAATGGGAAAAAGAACAAATCAATGTACTGCAAAGCGTTTCATCTACTACAGCGGGGGTAGCGCGGGTGAAGGAACCTAAAACGAAGAAGTCCAAGCGCAAGGTAGGACTATCTGAAGCTATGCTGGAGTTGTTACGGGAGTATCAAAGGCTCAAAGCGAAGAGCGGAAAGCTATGGAGGATTGGCAGGGCGGGGAACATCTATTTATCATTGCTCATCCAGACGGAAAAGCATTCCACCATGAACGCCCGTACCTATGGTTTCGCGGCTTCCTAAAAAAGAACAAGCTTCGCTATATCCGGTTTCACGATCTGCGTCATACAGCCGCTACGCTTTTAATAAATCAAGGCGTACACGCAAAAGTTATATCAGAACGCCTAGGGCATGGGAATATTACGACGACAATGAATATTTACGGCCACGCATTACAACAGGCGGATAAGGACGCGGCGAACAAGGTTAGCGACATCCTCTTTATTTCAAATGCCCGCAAATCCAACGCATAGAAAAGACGACGCTGTAGAAGGCCAAAACGTCGTCTTATAGATAAATAACACCAATTTAGCACCAAAGCCACAAATACCCCGCTGTTACACCAATATTAAAATGTCTGTACTATAGACAAATCCCCTTATATATCAAGGCATTTCAGCCTTCTGTTTCATCCCTAACCAACAAACACTTTCCACATGTGTTGTGCTCAGAATAGGAAGGCACTTTCCCCCTTTCACTTCGCAAGGACTTTTTTTGCTTATGCATCTTGCTTTGGATGCTGTTATGAAAGCCGGTTTTATAGACGAAGGTCAGTTTATACGGCTCAGGACTTTCCTGATTGGAGTTCTCCCCAATAATAACTTTATCGACAATGCTTTCGAATACGTTTCGGTCGAATGCAGTCAGAACCTCATTCGTTTGAAGCACTTTGCGAAGATGTTCAAGCCGTTTTCCCAATTCTATTTCATCTTGCGCGGATTGCTCCAGCAGTTCCTTTTCTTCAAGCAATTTAGTAAGCGAAGTATCGAGCTCCGCATATTTCTGTTCGTAAGTAGCCCTGTCTATTTTCTCATCCAGGCACAAATCAATCAGTTTGCAACGTTTTTGCTCCAAGGCCTCAATATCGCTAATAATTTTGTTCAGCCGCTTTTGATTATTCTGATCGCTAAACACGGACCCCATTCTTTTCATAAGCTCGTCCAGCACATCAGAATTGTTGCGGCACACCAATTTGTACGATTCGACAAAAGCACACTCGATCAGCTTTTCCTCTAAGGCTTTACTGTGAGAGCAGTATTTCTTCCCTTTTTTCGTGGCTGTCACGCACTGCCAAATCACTTTCTCATGTGGGGTTCCGCTGTGCCAGTTCCGCCGCGAGAGGTTGCTTCCGCAGAAAGCACATTCTAACTTGCTGCTAAAAGCAAATTTCCTGCTGTACTTGTCCCGCTTGCCTTTCACGCCGCGGCGACGATTCTCGCTCCTTCGATGCAATATATCCTGCGCCTTCTCAAACACTTCCTCGCTAACAATCGGCTCATGATGATTTTTGACATAAAACTGATCTTCCTCGCCGTAATTGTCCAGTCTTCTCTTGGAAATGGGATCGACGGTAAATGTCTTTCCTTGCAACAAGTCGCCTTTGTACTTCTCATTCTTTATGATACCAAGAATGGTTGTGTCCTGCCATTCGACTCTTCCGTACTTGGTTTTATGTCCAGCCTCAGTCAGTTCCTTTGCAATAACATAAGCGCCGATTCCCGATGTGTATCGTTCAAAAATATAGCGGACGATTTCGGCTTCTTTTTGATTAACGGTTATCGTTTTCGTATTCACATCGTAATCGTATCCCAGACAGCTTTGAAAGCCCACCAGTTCGCCGCGCTTCATTTTCATCTTCAGACCTTTTTTCACGTTCGCGGAGATGTTCTCCACTTCCTGCTGCGCTACGGAGCTTAAAATGACGAGCAACAATTCGCCGTCCATCGTCAGCGTATTGATATTTTCGTCTTCAAAAAATACGGCGATGTTCTTTTCCTTCAGCATACGGACGTATTTCAACGTGTCCAGCGTATTTCTTGCAAACCTGGAGATAGACTTCGTGATGATCATATCAATTTTCCCGTCCATACAATCGTTAATCATGCGTTGAAAATCCTCGCGCTTCGTTACCTGAGTACCGGTTATGGCTTCATCTGCATAAATATCAACCAGCACCCAGTCGCTTCGTTTGCTAACGAGATCGGTGTAATAGTCGACTTGCGACTTGTAGCTGCTCAATTGCTCCTCGGTGTCGGTACTTACGCGGGCATAAGGGGCGACGCGAAGAATATCCGATAACTTTCCGGCGTTTCGATCCGATATTTTCCGACTTGCTTTAATTACTTCTACTTCGAGAGCCATGGTGTTGTCCTCCATTCTTATTTACTTGCCATCAGTTTAATAAGAGATGGGCGGACCGACAAATGTGCGAATCAAGAAGTAAGGTCCGAAATGATGCCGTAATCCCGCATCGTTTTGTTCTTTATCAAATGAAATTCGTTTTCGGTAATCAAAGATAATGCCAGCAATTGTCTTATCATAGCGATTTGCATGCTGTATCGGATGAGTTTATGGTTCATAAAAACCTCCCATTAATCCAGAAAAGTTGAAAAACAGAGATGCGCAACAAACATAATCGCGTATGCGCATCTCTGTTTCCGCCTCTGTTTTGGTTGCTTCTCTCAAAAATCTTATCCGGCGGACAGTGGTTAGCCGTCCTCATAGGGTTCAAACCTCTTCCAGGATCGCTGCAAGCCGCCCCCATTGCGATGAACTGTGGCTGGACGGAAGTATCATTATCCCTCCGCATGGGTCTTCGCCTTAAATGGAACCACCATTTTTTATTGCATGGGAAAATCGCTCGCAGGTTGCCGTTTCTGATGAAAGACATATAGAAATAAATCGGCAAAATGGTCGTGGCGCACCTGCAATTTGGCTATCCTTCCAGGCCATGCGGGGAACGTACCGGATAAGATTGTATTCAGTTTTCAAGGAGCATTGAGAGGTTGAATAATGTCCCTCTAATATTCATTTCATTTTTAGGGTAAAATCGGAACTGCTTGCCCAAAAAACTCCCCTCCGCGGCTTCCATTTTTTGATACAATCAAATATGGAGTGCTACGATAAAAATGCAGTCGAAAAACCCCCTCATATGAAATAAAATGAAAGCTGACGAGGGGACGAGAGACAATGAATCGATACGACAAAGCATTCAAAGAAGAAGCAGTAAGATTGAGCGATGAGATTGGACCCAAGAAAACCGCCGAGCAGTTAGGTGTATCCTACTATACCTTGCAGGAATGGAGAAAGCGAAGAATCCTGCACGGTGACGGAGCGCATATCGGGAGCGGACGCGCTTATGCATCTGCCGATAAGACTGCGCGTGAAATCGAATTAGAAAGAGAGATAGGCGAGTTGCGCCGCGCGAATGAAATTCTCAAGGATGCACTCGGTTTTTTCGCAAAAGACCGGAAGCGGTAAAGGCATGCCAGCTCTATGCTTACATCCGTGAACGACGGGATCAGTGGACCGTCAAGGAAATGTGCAAAGTACTTGCTGTCAGCGAATCGGGCTATTACCGTAGCTTGAAGCCCACACCGAAACAGGAGCGGCAGCAACTTCTTCTGGTCAAAATCAAAGACATCATTGGAGAGCATGAAGACAACCGAAATTACGGTGTCCAGCGTATTCTGCTGGCGCTGTCCCAAATAGAGATCACGACCAGCTACAGCACCGTCTACCGAATCATGAAGAAGCATGGCCTGCTGAAGAAAACCAAACGTCATCCAAACGGTATTACATGCGAGGATGCCGCAGCTCACAAGAGCGAGAACCTAATCCAGAGAGACTTCAAATCCTCAGGACCCAACCAAAAGTGGCTATCGGATATCACCGAAGTCCCTTGTTTAGACGGCAAGTTATATCTATGCGCGGTACTGGATTGTTTCAACGGCGAGATCGTGGGCCTCGCCATGGACGACAACATGCGCAAGGAACTCTGCATTCAGGCCTTTGAGAACGCTTGTAAAGCAAAGAATGCTCGCGGAATGATATTTCACAGCGATCGAGGCAGTCAATTCACAAGCCATGCATTCCGAGAGCGTCTAGCAAAACGAGATGCCATTCAGAGCATGAGCGGCACAGGGCGTTGCTTGACAAAGCAAGGATGGAAAGCTTTTTTGCTACGCTAAAGAAAGAAAAGCTGTACAAGATCAACACGGAGCGCTATCCGATGGCCTATATTAAATCGATCATCTTCAGATACATCATGGTCTACTACAACAGACAGCGGATCTACACCTCTAATCCAGGGGCTGGCCCCCAGCTATTTATCGCGAAAGAATGCTGTCACAGGCAGCTTAGTAACGGGTTTTCTGTATGAGGGTGTTTTCAAACTGCACTTTTTTTGACAACTCCATTTCCAATATGAAGCGCGATTCCCCTTCCATAAATTCGAAGTGCCCAAAGCAGTCATTCCATACATAGCAGAGCAGGTCGAGTCACCGGCAGAGCTGTACGCCCAAAAACGATTGGGCGGGTCGCTCCATCACCTACCATCGAACACAAATCAGAGATTCTTTCAAATTGGGTATGGTTCGCATCACTCAACGGAATACTTCCCCTTCCGCTTTGGACAATGCAATTGTTTTAGTCGCACAATTTTGCTCGCCTTGGGCGAAGCCGCGGTTTGTCTGTTTTCCTGCATGAAAGGTGTAGTCAATTCATGCGAGGATGACGAATCTTGATGTGATCAGTCATTACTCGTAGAGTCCGGCATTCGTATCCACTCCTTATGTTATTTTAATCAAATAATTAGGTATTTGAATATAAAGTGTATTGTATAGGCAACCAAATCACAATCCATGCGCCGGTATGCCCTTCTTTCCAGAATGTTTTTGGGTAAAGTTGTGTTATGATATTCATATATTCAAAAGTATAGTGATCAAGGAGGCGTTAGCAATGAACCAAAATATCCAACAGTTTAAAGCCGATTTTTTTAAGGCGCTGGCGCATCCCATGCGGATTCGAATCCTGGAGGTTCTGAGTGAAGGAGATAAAAACGTAAATGAGATACAGAGTATTTTAGGCTCAGAGGGTTCAGCCGTTTCTCAGCAGTTGGCAGTATTGCGAAATAAAAATGTGGTGACGGGCTTAAAGGATGGTACTTCTGTCATTTATTCGTTACGTGACCCGTTGATTAAAGATCTACTCGCAGTCACAAAGCAGATCTTCGATAATCATCTCGTTGATGCCATTTCATTACTTGAGGTCATTCGAAATGAATCTTAAACTGAAAAACAAGGGGTTCCATGAGTAACATCAAGGATCTCCTTGTTTTTTTGTTTTGCAGCCGGAAACATGCGGAGCGACACGAGATTATTATGATTGACATTATTCGATGACAGGAGTAACATTTCACTTATATTCAAATAATCAAATATATGAATAAGAGAAGGTAATTCAGATGAAATGGACGGGAAGATTTGAAGGATACCATGCGGCCGCATTCCGCAAGGATATCATTTCAGGCCTCATTGTTGGTATTATCGCCATTCCATTAGGGATGGCGTTTGCTATTGCGGCTGGTGTAAAACCGGAATATGGCATTTATACCACCATCGTTGCCGGTATCTGTATTTCCTTGTTCGGGGGTTCTAAATTTCAAATCGGCGGCCCGACCGGTGCATTTATTCCGATCCTTTTCGCGATCGTCATGGAATATGGATACGAAAATTTATTGCTTGCAGGATTTTTGGCGGGAATTATTCTTGTTCTCATGGGGCTATTTAAACTCGGTGCGTTGATAAAATTTATTCCTCGCCCTGTAACCATCGGATTTACCGCTGGAATTGCCGTCATAATCTTCAGCGGACAAATTGCCAACTTTTTAGGTTTGAGCGGTATCGAGAAACATGAGAATTTTCTACCAAATATGAAGGAAATTGTAACGCATCTCGCAACTACGAATCTCTACAGTATTATCACAGCGGTCGTCTGTTTGGCAGTTATCCTCCTAACACCGAAATTTTTACCGAAGGTCCCTGGTTCCTTGGTAGGGCTTATCGTATCCACTATAGTGGCGACCGTATTCTTTAAAGGGGAAGTTGCAACGATTGGATCGTCATTTGGAGCTATTCCAAGCACCCTACCCCATTTTCATTTCCCTGATCTAACCTGGGATCGCATTGAAAATTTGATTCGCCCCGCCTTTACTATTGCCATGTTGGGCAGCATCGAATCTTTATTATCGGCGGTTGTTGCCGACGGCATGACCGACAGTCGTCATAACAGCAATCGGGAGCTGATTGGGCAAGGCATCGCCAATATGGTAACCCCTCTTTTTGGAGGCATACCAGCGACAGGAGCCATTGCACGAACAGCAACCAATATCAAAAACGGTGCGATCTCACCCCTGTCAGGTATTATACATGGTATTGTTGTATTGCTGGTGCTCATTTTGTTTGCACCTTATGCATCAGAGATCCCACTTGCTAGTATGGCACCGATTCTAATGCTGGTTGCCTGGAACATGAGCGAACGAAAAGAATTTGCCCACGTCTTAAAAACCAAAACGAGCGATTCTTTTGTCCTTCTCATTACCTTTTTGCTAACGGTCTTTACGAATTTAACGACTGCCGTTGAAGTCGGATTAATTTTGGCTGTTATACTGTTTGTGAAACGAATGAGTGATGGGTTATTGGTTTCCAAGGTATTGCCTGACCCAACAGTTAAACATGAAAAAGTGAAAGCTCATATGGTGACCGAAGGCCACGATTGTCCACAAATTGGGATCTATACCATCGAAGGCCCCCTCTTTTTCGGCGCCGCGAACATGTTTGAAAAGTCCATTATGGATTCGATTCATCTAAGACCGAAAGTGTTACTGCTGCGCATGGGAAAAGTACCTTTTATGGATACGACGGGTGAATCAAATCTTTCCAGTTTGGTGAAGCATTTCGAGAAATTTGGTGGGATTATTCTTGTATCCGGAATTCAAGCTCAGCCTTTAGATGTATTGAAGAGAACAGGGTTGTATACGCTGATTGGGGCTGAACATTTTTTTGGACATACCGGTGAGGCACTTAACTTCGCGCTATTGCAACTGGATTTGAATAAATGTCTAGGTTGTAAACATTTTGCTTTCCGTGAATGCGTGGCGTTATCAAACAAGGAGTCTCAAAAAGAAGTGATCACCAGTTTAAAGGCTGATCCAGCAAGGACATAGCCTAATCTCATTTGAAATCGCCCTAAAGACGAAATGAGGTGAATGGCTATGCAACTTGCACTTCAGCGTTACCATGATTGTCGAGCGGATAAATAAAAAAGTGTTCTAACAATCTTATCGTTTATCTAAGCAAAAATGAGATCGACTGCGAGGCGCTCTCTCGTCCAACTGAAACAGTAACATACAGACACGCCCATGCTCGGATTCTTTTGTTACACAGCCACTTTCAAGTCATCCTCGGCAAATGATTGCGAATGATTCCCACTATAATATACGGTTGCGTAAGCAGAGTTCGAACAAAATAAATAAGAGTTGTCGGGATGAATGGTTTCTAAAGCAGAAGCTTTAACATGTACAGCAATCCATCCTAAACCACTCCTCATGTAGACGAGAATGGGCTTAAGGGTGAGGATACATTTCTTTCTTTACTCATTTAATCCTGCCCATGGAGTAATGACAATGTTTAGTCTACAACTTTACATTCCCGTTCAAATTTACCGACCTTCGGCTAGAAACTTTTCGATACGCGACTTAATCGCATCCCGAACCGCTCGAAATTGGCTCATGATTTCTTCCTCGGTGCCGGTCGCCTTGGCCGGATCATCGAAGCCCCAATGCCATTTCACGACGTTTTTATTCGAAATCACCGGACAATGTTCGTCTGCATGGCCACATAACGTAATCACATAGTCTGCCAGATTCAAAATCTCCGGATCGATGACATCAGATGTATGGCTGCTAATATCGACGCCAGCTTCCTTCATCACCTGGACGGCACGGGGATTCAGCCCATGTGCCTCTAACCCGGCGCTTTTTACTTCGTAGCGATCAGTACCGAGAGCCTTCAAAAAGCCATCCGCCATTTGGCTGCGGCAAGAGTTTCCTGTACAAAGGAAATAAACGAGTTTTTTGTTTTCTGACATGATGAGTCCTCCTGTTTATATTAAGCTGCTTGCTTTGAAAAATACTTCCGCTGGAATCGGAGCGCGACGTTGACTAAGGCAATCATCACGGGGACTTCCACAAGAGGACCGATGACGGCCGCAAATGCTGAGCCGGAATGAATACCAAACACCCCGACGGCAACGGCAATCGCCAGCTCGAAGTTATTCCCCGAGGCGGTAAAAGCCAGTGTAGAAGTCACCGGATAACCAGCCCCTGCTTTTTTGCCCATGAAAAACGAGATCAAGAACATGACGACAAAGTAAATCAATAGCGGAATCGCGATCCTCACGACATCGAACGGCAATTGGATAATCATTTCGCCTTTCAGCGAGAACATGACGATGATCGTAAACAATAACGCGATCAGCGTAATGGGGCTGATTTTCGGAATAAAGACCGTTTCGTACCAGGACCGTCCTTTTGCTTTTACAAGAGAATAGCGAGTAATCATTCCGGTCAAAAACGGTATCCCTAGATAAATGAACACACTCTTGGCAACTTCGGCCATCGTAATGTCAACAACGACACCTTCCACCCCGAACCATCCCGGCAAAATCGTAACAAAGATAAAGGTGTAGACGGAATAAAACAAAACTTGAAAGATCGAGTTGAAAGCAACGAGTCCCGCCGCGTACTCAGCATCCCCTTTGCATAAATCGTTCCAAACGATGACCATTGCAATACAACGAGCTAAACCGATCATAATCAGGCCGACCATATATTCCGGATAGCCTTGGAGGAAAATAATAGCCAGGAAAAACATTAAGATCGGGCCAATGAGCCAGTTTTGAATCAATGAAATGGTTAACACTTTGCCATTTCGGAAGACACGATCGATTTCTTCGTATCGTACCTTCGCCAGCGGCGGATACATCATTAAAATAAGGCCAAACGCAATCGGTATCGATGTGGTTCCGACTTGAAATTCATTCAAACCGGCAACAAAGTTGGGAAATACGTAGCCCAAGCCAATTCCTATCGCCATCGAAATAAAAATCCATAACGTCAAATAGCGATCCAGAAATGAAAGTCGCTTTTTCTCTTGTTTACACACTTGCTGTACACCCCCTTTACTCGCAAATAACCGTTAGTCCTTGTTGCTCCAATTCCCGCAGATCCTCGGATAGATCAGGCAAGTGGAACAGAGCATAACCAATTTCCTCTAACCGCTTCTCATTGATGGAGTAAAACACCCATTGCCCCTTTCTCGTTTCGCGGACCAGTTCCGCCGTTTTTAGACGGCTTACATGTTTGGAAATGGCTGGCTGGGAAATGTTAAAGATGGGAACCAGTTCACACACACAGCAATCGCGAACACGGAGCAAAGAAAGGATTTTCAGCCTTGTCGGATCGGCAAGAGCTTTCAGAATATCTGCTATCTTTTCAAATTCCATTGTCGTGATAATCACCCCACATCAAAACCATATAACCATATTGTTATTTATGTATGGGAAAAAGTCAATACGAAAAATGAAATTTTAAAAATCCTGTCTAAGAACCGAGTTCCTGTTTTTTGCATTGCAGATAAATTAAACACTTGCAACTTGCAATCATTTGTTGTATAACTGTTTCATGAGGTGAGGCGCCGTGGAAAATGTACGTGAACAATTTCAAATCATGACTCGTCGCTTTGGCTTTCTGAATAAAAACTGCTGTTCTGCCGGTGGCTGCGACATCTCCTTAATTCAAAGCCATATTCTTTACGAAATTGATCGCCAACACAAGCCTTCCATCCAGCAAGTAGCAGAGGCATTAGGGACCGATATCACGACATTCAGCCGACAAGTCCAGTCGTTAATCAAGATGAAATTAGTGAAGAAAACGCCCGATCCCGATGACCGGCGGGTGAAGCTGCTTTCCTTAACGACAGAAGGAAAATATGTTGCGGCGTCGATTGACCAGCAAATGAATGACTATTTAAACGAAATTTTCTCACACATGAACGATTTTGAAAAAGATACCGTCATTCGCTCGATCAAGCTATTAAACGAAGCGATGGCGAAAACCGGCCAATGCTGTTCCACCCCTTCTTGTGGGTGATCTTTTTCCTATAATACTTGCATTTTGCAAATATTCTAAGGAGGACTTGGAATGTCAGCGATTTTCGATGGAATAGTTATCGGGGGTGGGCAAGCCGGTCTTGCTTCCGGATATTACTTGAAGAAGAATGGGCTGCAATTTGTGATCCTGGAAGCAAGCGAACAGGCAACCGGTTCTTGGCCACACTATTACGATAGTCTAAAGCTGTTTTCGCCAGCTCGGTTATCCTCATTGCCAGGCATGAAGATACCCGGAGCTGCGACCAATTACCCGTTGCGAAACGAGGTGATTCAGTATCTAAAGGCGTATGACCAACGTTTTGACTTGCCGATCCGGACGAATCAGAAGGTTGTTGCCGTGGAGAAAACCGACAACTGCTTTTCGATCCGAACGGCTGCAGGAGACGTCATCTGACGAGAACGATCATCAATGCGACCGGTTCCTTTCATAATCCCTATACGCCGAACATAAACGGAAAGGAAGTCTTTCAAGGAGAAGTCCTTCACTCTTCCGCGTACCGCAATCCGGATCGTTACCGTGGGCAACGAGTGGTCGTCGTCAGGCGCGGAAATTCTGCGGTTCAAATTGCAATAGAGCTTGCCGACAGCAGCCATACATTGCTCGCCGTTCTTCGGCCCGTTCAGCTTACGAAAACAAAAGTATTGGGAATAGATCTTCATTTTTGGATCAGAGCTGTCGGCTTAGATACCTTTCCATTCTGGCGATTTGCAAAAAGCCTCCAAGTCCGAGTTCCGTTGCCGATTTGGACGATTACCGAGCAAGACTAGAGGCTGGGAAGCCGGACCAACGGCCGATGTTTACCTCGTTTTATTCCGATGGCGTCGTTTGGACAGACGGAACGAAAGAACCGGTAGCAACCGTCATTTTTGCAACCGGGTATCGCCCCGATCTGTCTTACCTTCACCCTCTCGGGGCGCTGGATGCCGAAGGGAAACCGCTACAGACCGCCGAAATCAGTCTTTCTGTTCCGGGACTGTATTATGTCGGCTTGGAAGGACAGCGTTCCTTTGCTTCCGCCACATTAAGGGGGTGGGGCGGGACGCGAAATACGTTGTTCGCAAACTACGACGTTTTGTGAAAAATGACTTGTAGGGAGGCAAGTTCCCATGAACTTGAATTGGTTTGCCACGGAATACCTTATGAAACAGGAGCAGCGTGAAATAGAGCGCTCGGCACGGGAAGCTTGGAAATGGCAAAATCCCACGGAGTTATCGAGCCGGTTCCTTTGGAGACGGCAACTCACGATTGCAAACACAGCAGCTTGTTGCACCCCTAGCTACTGCTGATTTGATAAAAAAGTTGAAGGAGAGAAGATTCATGAATCAAATAACGAACGATCAAATTCGCCAAAATGTACGCAGCCGGTATAAAGAAATCGCCTTACAAAAAGTGGAGTCGGGTTCGTGCTGTTCGCCAGCTTCAAGCTGCCGCGGATCGGCCGATGACGTTTCTTCGCAGTTGGGCTATTCATCCGAAGAATTAACCGCTGTTCCTGACGGTGCAAACCTTGGTCTTGGTTGCGGCAATCCGCAAGCCATCGCGGAGCTTAAACCGGGAGAAGTAGTATTGGACCTCGGCAGCGGCGGCGGTTTCGATTGTTTTTTGGCGTCCCGACAAGTAGGGGAAACCGGCCATGTGATTGGGGTCGATATGACGCCGGAAATGGTAAGTCGCGCCCGCAATAACGCCGTCAAAGGAGGATTCACGAACACCGATTTTCGGCTAGGGGAAATCGAGCATTTGCCTGTTCCCGATCAAACGATGGATGTCATCATTTCCAACTGCGTCATCAATCTTTCTCCGGATAAACAGCAAGTGTTTCATGAAGCGTTCCGCGTTTTGCGCCCCGGTGGTCGTCTGGCCGTTTCCGATGTCGTGATGACGGCAGAGCTTCCGGCGGAAATCAAAAACGACTTGGATGTTTTTTATTCGGGGTGCATACCGGGGGCCTCGTCCGTTGACGAGCTGAAAACGATGCTAACGCAAAGTGGATTTAAGGATGTGGTGGTCGAACCGAAAGAGGAATCGAGGGCGTTTATTAAAGATTGGGTTCCTGGGTCGAAGGTGGAAGATTACCTTGCCTCTGCCGTTATAAAAGGAGTTAAACCATAACCCAATCGGCACAGCAGATCATAAGTAAAGCAAAGCAGTTCTATCGTTGTTTGGATAGGACTGCTTTTATTCGGTTAGCTCGCCATTGCCTCGCATGTCATTACACAGGAGAAGAAGGCTTCGGCACACCGCATACATATTACAAATGACTTTTTTCGTAAATCCAATCAAACTGCTACATAAGAGACAACATCTACTACTGCGGATACCGTTCCGATAAACATCAAATAAGGATATACCGTCAAAGTTCACCGTGTCAATAACTCAATAAGCGACGACCATCCGATGCACCTTTACGGGCACTTCTTCCAAGGCCTAAACAAAAACGGGAAACCGCTTGAAGGGTCCTCCGTTATTAAGGATACGGTGAATTTGAAGCCGGGGGAAGAGTACGTTGTTGCATTCGAAGCAGATAATGAAGGGAACTGGATGTTCCATTGTCACGATCTTCATCATGCTTCGTCTGGTATGGTAAGGGAATGAAAATATATAGACTATAGGACTGATTTTGTTGCAGACCCGAATGCAGGAAATAAACCAAATTAATACAAAAATGAGCGTTCACTCGTAACCCGGCCATTTTGTCACATCCGCTCCGTTGCACCATTTTTTAAAGTTGGTTCTTGCTTTCGCTATTTTTCTGCCGACAGGGAGGAATTTTGTTGCGAAGAATCAGAAAGACTCGGCCTTCCAAACAACACTTGCTTATCCGAATCAAACAAGTCCCGAAACACCACCTGCCCGCGACTTGAGGAAGCATCTACAACTTTGCCATCACCCGCATAAATCCCAACGTGAGTAATATCCATAAATCTACCATTACGCTCGTAGCTCCAAAACACAAGGTCACCCGGAACCAAGTCGGCCGCGCCTACTGTAAGGCCATTCTCCACGCAAAATCTGGCCTGCTCAGCTGCGGTTCGCAGCAAGCTAATACCTAGCTGACGATAAACCCATTGGACGAGATAGCTGCAATCCGTATAATTACCCTGCCCGGCCTTCGGTTGGCTGTAAGGATCGCCTAGACGAGTCAGCGCCAATTTGACGGCTTCACTGCCCAGTTCGCCTTTGGGCAAATGCTGTTGAACCAAATCAAGCTGCTCCGGCGTCAAACCAATATCCGCACCTTTTCCAAGTATTGCATACATGAGCGGGCGGAACTCCTCGGACAGCATTTCCTTCATTAATTCCATCTGTTCATTTGTAAAGCGATATATATCTGCCTGTTGCTCCGCAGTTTGGCTAGTGACGGTAATATGCAAAATGCGCTCATATCGGGTAATCGTTTCTTCGCTGGTGCTCCCGTCCTCATGTTCTACCGTAACCGTTTCCTTATGTTCTATCGTTTCAACACGAGATTCCAGCGAATTCATATCCCAAAACACCGATCGAATGATACCGATTCTTGTTGCATCAAGCGTAGCCACATCCATTCCGTTTTCCGCATCTGTGACGGTCTTCACGGCAAAGACGACGATAATGTCCATCCAGTTATCAATTCTAGTGTTGTCCGCGCTGCCGGGATAATGATATTCCACCCGGTCTACATGGCCAGCGGATCGCTGCATATCTGCAATTCGGGCGGCGAATTCATCGTCTATTTCCTGAACGATTCGGGTAAGCGGCTTTACATCGGCATCCGTATTTTCACCAGACACAAAGATACCGAACGGAGAGGAAATGACAGCGGCTACCGCCATGATAATGCACAAAACTACAATTACCGAACCGCTGAATCCCAGAAGCGCCGTCAATCCCTTGACAAGCAAGGCAGTGGCTCTTACAAGCAATTTAACGATAAGGCGATTCAATCTCGCGGCTGCACGCGCGGTTTGAATGGACCGGCGAGCTGATATCGCCATATGCGCAGCCCGATGAGCTTCCTTGACAGCATCCATTCTCCCTTCAGTTGAAGCATCCGAATAATCGTTAGCGTGATCTAGCCGATGCCCATTTTTTATAAATGGCGCTAACGTCTTGAAATTTCGCGCTTTCCGTTTGATCGTATGACCTGATTGTTTCATTATAGTAGACGGGACTCGGGTTAACGGTTTCACGCGTCCATTTGCTGAATGAGATACCGCGGCGGAGAATGATTCCTTCTTCCCGACCGGTTTTAGAGGGCCGATATCCCGTTTTTGCATCCAGTCAGGATAGCTGCCTGTTCGAGAACGATGCAGAAGCCGGGCATTGACCCGGCTCCGTATAAATCGTTGTTTTCCTGAATGCGAGCCAGAAGACAAGATGTATTTTCCATCAACCGGCTTTCGCAGACGTATCCTACGGGCAAGTCGCGGTGTACGCGAAATCGATGACTCCGTATGAACATCAATCGGACTCTGACTTGTGACAGAATCACCGTCTGGAAACGGCTTCCTTTTTAGAATGTGCCGGATCAATCTCTTGTTGATACGCACACTCATCCCCATTTGGGCACGTATTGTTTTTTTCGTAGCCGCTGCGGAATGGCGCTGAGCAAATTCAACTGGAGACTGGGAAGTCGTCTTGTCATGATCAACTTGCCGCTTGGCATGAGCGCTTGAACGCTTTACACGATGCAACACGTTTGGGAATCTTTCCAAACGTTTAATGTCCTTCACAACATTCCTCGTTTTAATCTCCTTCATCGTTCCATTCAACTCCCAATGTCGGCAGACATTCAGCGGTTTTGTTCGGCCAGCCGTTTGATCGTTCTCTCGTTACTTTGGCAATAATCAGGGTAACGAAGACGAATCGCTTCAAAAAAATAGGGGGCATCGCTGCAATCGAATAATTCGTGGGGAGTGGAGTAACGTTCGTCGCCTGCTTCGGTCCAGCCGTTCCATAAATTAAAGGCGAGCCGACACACTCGGATGGTACCGCCGGTTTGCCATGGGGCCGAAAGACCTTCGGGCTTAATGCCGCCATTAGAGAAATCATATAAATCGCGGATATGACTTCTGGTTTCTCGGGAAATGCCCAATGTATAGAACAGTGCCCGGTGGTAGCCATCGCTGCATTTCTCTGCATCCAACATCTGAACGTAAAATCTCTCGTGTTCATCATCTCGAAACCAAATCGGATGCATCGTCACATACCCCTTTCATGGAGAATTCAGCGGCTGGTTGCAACCAGCCGCTGTCTGAACATGGTCCTCTATATAACCGTTCATTTTGGCAGGAAAATCGGACCCTCCGACGAATCGATTACATGTTTTTGAGCAAGTATTCCATTTTTTTCAAGCCTCGTTGGATCGATTTACGAACCGCCCGCTCATCGACATGCTCGGCTCTGGCAATATCGACTTTGCTCATACCCAAAAAATAATGGGCATAAATCCGTCTGGCTGATTTCACCGGCAATTGACACATAGCTTCATAGAGTTGCTGCCGTGAAAGCTTGCGCTCGTAAACCTCCTCCGGTGAAATCGAGAGAAATAAAACATGCTGCTCAACCCCGTCGTTGCGATCCAGCGAATAATAGGCCCTATGACGATACGTCCGCAGTCTGTAAGCGCTCTCTTTTAAGTCAAAGCGACGGATTTCATCGGCAACCTCTTCATCTACATCAACCCATACATCCGACCTGAAAAAAGGATACATATCTCGCAAATTCATCTTCTTCATTCAAGTCCCTCCATTTTGGTTTAATGGCAAACCAAAACAGAGGGGGGGGAGCGACAGCCAACGCTCCCCGACAAGCAGGAAGCACAACAAAAAAGACCCACCCGCAGAGAGCGCCAACGCGCGATTGCGACCAGGCCAATTGGATTACATTCTTGCCGATTAATTCGCCGTTTGCAGTTAAGAGCAATAGGGATACATTACCTTCACCCTCTTTCTCACCTGGCAACACCGAGTGAGAAATTAGGCGGGCTATGATGTATGGTGCTGCCCTAAGCTTGGTTCAGCTCCTTGGCAACCGGGATTTAGCCGACGACCGCATTGACACAATAAAAAAAGCGCCGTAATCCTTTCCGCTGGGTAGCAGGGAAAGAATCGACGCTTGATAAAGAGTGACCACAGAGTTTTCTTGTTGCTACCGCTGCACTGTCTGTCCACGCTATCATCATAACACGAAACATGTGCATATCGTGTGCATACTTCGTGCAAAAAAAGGCACATCCGGTGCAGCGTTCGGTGCATGTTCGATGCAATTCCGGCACTCCAATCCTCAAAATTGAATTACTGGGACAGATCTATGCGCAACGAATCTTCTGAATTCATTCAATCTGCTTGAGAAGACTCCAAATCCAGCAAAACCGTCCGATCTTTGATTTTCATGTAGATTTTGCGTAAAATTCGCTTCCGATGATAGAAGTATGCGCGGCGGGAAAGTGCCAGGCGGCTCATGGCTTCTGAGGACGCCAGATTATCAAAATATCTCAACCGAACAAATAAGCCCTCTTCCGAGGTGAGCGCCGTGAGAGCGTAGTCGATCAGACCGATTCTGGATAGCAACAATGGGATTTCATGTTCAGTGATCTGTATGCGTCGAATGACCGTTCGCAATACCGTTTCCTGTTTTCTGCTGCTATGAGCCGCAACCATATCCAGGGTGCGCGTCAATTCTGGGATGTAAGTGAGTTCGGATTGAACATACTTCAATCTCGCTTTCCAGTCCTTATAGGACTTTAGCCATGATTCAACTTTCTCGTAGGGAATGGAGACCGGGTCCGCGACATCACAAATCCCTCCTTGCTGTGCATGCTTTCTTAACGTTTTCCGCCAGTTTCGGCAGTCAATCGACTTCGTTGTACGTTGTTCACTCTCCATTTCTATCGTCATCTTCCCTTCTTTTCTAGTTTGGCATAAGTTGACAAGGTACTATTTTCACAACCTTCGTTCCGCTTTTTACGACTCTCACCTCCGGTAAATTCCTCCTAATAATATCCATCTGCACCTACCATTTTACCTATAAAGCGCTTAAATATGGAGGGTGATTTTTTCATCACGCTATCAATTCATAAAGTGTCGAATGAACGCAAAATGACTCGAATCGAGTACGAATCGCTAACACATGATTCGATCATGCCGATCGTACAAGCCTCTTCGTTTTGCTTTTTCCGCCGCTTCATGAATGGAGCAAGCGTTGAATTTTCGAATGATGTTACGAACGTGCGATTTCATGGTGTTCGCTGTGACGCCTAATAACTCTCTGATCACCGGCTGTCTATAGCCCCAACCGATCAACTGCAAGATCTCTTTTTCAGTGGGCGTCAGCATTCGATGTAATTCTTTTCGCTTATCCAGCCCAATTTCATTACGGATAATGGATGCAACATCGGCATGAAGAGAAGGTTGCCCCCGATACGCTTCCCTTACGGCATTTACGACATCAGCATAGTTTATCTTGGTAATATAATTGATCGCCCCGGCTAGCACAGCTTCCACAATGATTTCAGGCTCGTAGAGGGAGGTCAAGATAATGATTGGCATTGATTTCATTTTCAGAACTTCGGAAATTGTATGGAGTCCATCCTGTTGCGATGAATGAAGTATCAGATCAAGAATCATCACGTCTAAATCCAATTGCACACTCGCTCGAATGGCCGATTCCTTGTTTGTTGCAATATGAAATATATTCATATCCGGCTCTGCATTGATAAGCCCCGCCATCCGTTGTTGCCAAATGGGGTCGCTGTCCACCAGCAATACTTGGATCTTGCCTTCTTTCCAACGCACGACTTCATCAACTTCTACGGCATAACTTGCACGCTCCTCCATCTTTTCATCACCTCATTGATTGTTCTGGAAAAACAAAAAAGACACGTACCCTCGGAAGGCCGTGCCTTTTCCTGACAGCATTAGAGAGGGTAACCCGGCGATCATTGCAAGCATGCGGAAGACCCGTGGCTTTGCGTCCCAGTCTTTCGAACTGGTTTGCCTTTTTCCTGTTGGAACTTGTCGTCATTCGTTATACTGCCCCATGTCCGTTGTTGTCTTTTTCATCACCACTAAGCATAATCCGGAAGCTCGCAAGGCTACGAAAGAAGATGCCTCGGGGCATCTCCTTTACATCTCGGTCGTCTTTGAAACACCCGTAACCGCTTCGTTCCTGTAACCTTAGCAGCATGGATACCGCTTCCGCCCGAGTGGCCGTAATGTCCGGAACGAATTTGCTGCCGTTCGGCCGTCAATAATACCTAGTTTGCGGATCGTTTCCACCGAGCCTTTTGCCCACCTCGGAATGTTTTCGTCATCAGCAAAGCCCGTTGTTGTATGCGAATTAAGTGAGACTTTCAGCGTTTTTGCGATCATCGATATCATCTCCGCTCGGGTGATCTGAGCATCCGGTCGGAAGCTGCCGTCCTCGTACCCGCTGACGATTCCCGCTTTTACAGCGAGAGCAACCGCCTGCTTGGCCAGTCACCGATCTTCGTCTGATCCGTGAAGGTAAGGGTTGCATCAGTTCCCTCCAATCTCAGTGCGTCTGCTAGCATAACCGTACATCCGCAGATCCATGCCGTATTCGTGTCTCAAACGCTTGTTGATGTTCAGCAGGCCGACGCCCTGACGCCTGTCCGATCCGGAAGCCGGCAGTCGACTTAGCTGTTCGCTCTCGATGCCGACACCGCTATCTTCAATCACAAACCAATATTCGCCCTCCGTTTCAAAAGTCGTCAATTTGACCGTTCCGCCTTCTATCCGATTGCCGATCTCGTGCCGAATCGCGTTTTCGACGAGCGGCTGCAGCAGCAGGGGAGGGATGCTCACCCGGTACATCCTCGAATTGTAAGCGATCCTTGAAGCGCGCTTTTTCAATATCGACGTATGTCCGGATCAGGTTGAACTCTTCACGAAAGCGATCCGCTTCTCCATATGGCTTAACCGGAAGCTGCCTCGCAAATAATCGACCAGATCCGCGGTCAATTTTCGCGAACGTTCCGCATCCGTATAACTTGATGCAACGACGTTGTACAAAAAATGCGGCTTGATCTGCGAATGCAGAAACGCCACTTCCAGATCGACCGCTGGTATGCTTCCCTTTTTAATTCAGATAATGAGGCGTCACGAAAGCGTACTCCGGTGCTTTGACCGGACGTTCGCTTAACAGGGAAGCTGCTATCGGTTTCCCGCGTTGCCTGCGATCGGCAGGGTGAATGTGAACGTCGTGCCGACGCCTTTCGTCGAAGATACCGTTACGGTTCCCTTTAGCAACTCGACCAGTTGTTTGACGATGGACAGCCCGAGCCCGAAGCCCCGGCGTTCCGCTCGCTCATCAAACAATTGGAACGCTTCGAACAGGTGCGGGATGTGCTGCGCTTCGATTCCTTCCCCCGTATCTTTGACCGAAACTTCAATCATGCTGCGATTCTCCGCCGCTGTGACGACAATGCTCCCGTTCACCGTATGCTTGACCGCGTTGTCCGAGCAGGTTGCCGACGATCTAGCCGAACCGGCTTTCATCGGCAATCGCATAGGGCAAATGTTCGGGGACACGGTTTTCGAGCCGGATGTTGCGGTCCGCGCACAGAAACGAATAGATGCGCACCTGCATCTCGACAGCCGGGCGGACATCGACCGGCATCGAATCGACGGCCAATTCACCTTGCTTCAGCCTGGAAAAATCCAGAATATCGTAAACCAGCTGCGAAAGCCTGCCGGTGATGCTCGTGATTAATTCAAGCTTCTCGCGCTGCTCCGCCGTCGGCGGATGATTGGCGTTGTCAAGCATCGACCTTGCGATATGCATGACGCCGTGCAACGGCGACTTGAACTCATCCGACGTTCTGGCCAGAAACTCGTCTTTCAGCTTGTCCGCTTTCAGCAATTGAACGGAGAGCTCTTCGATTTTCCGGAATGCGTTGGAGAAGCGAAGCGACATGAGCAAAGCCAGCATCAGCAGGTACACGAGCGGTTCGAACGGAGGCACCGAATCAACCGGTACGGCGAAATAGACGTTCAGATTTTGCACCAGCGCAAAGACGTTCAGGGCGATCACGGCGACGGCCAGATACAGGCTCCCCTCCACTTTGCGGGAAGGTGGCGTAGATCGTGACCAGTTGCCTAAACAGATCCGTCGCGAACGGGGGATGAAGCCGATTGCCCAGACCGCCAGAACCGTCCCAAATATCAACCCGATCCGGATCAACCATCAGGAGTAAACCGGACGGAACGCCGTATACACGTACAGGAGAAATCCCATGCCGCGCCAAGCGCCGAAACCATCTGAATGCGAAGATACAGCCAGAACGGAACGGAGCCGAACAGGCTGAACAACACTCTTTCGCCGCGCGTGCTGGTGAACAGGGCGAAAAACATGCACACCAGCCCGAATACGATCAGGGAATAATCGTTTTTCCGTTGGGAGAACTAGCCGACAAAATACAATCACATCATCAGAAAGGCTGTAACGTAATCAAGTCGTGCGTGAGCGCCTTGTCGCGCAGCCCGGAAACTTGCGCGACATACCCCAAATAGATCGATTCGTTGATGCCGCTGCTGGCGGGAAATTCGGACAACATGTCGTCCAGCATCCCCTCGAATGTCGTCACATCGGCAGCCGCCCCGTCCAGCCGGATCGTGAACCCGTTTCCGGCTTTGTCTACGCTTATGGGGACGTCATGCTCCTGCAAGCTTCTCCGCAAGTAGGACAGACAAGTATACAAGTAGCTTTTCGCCTTTTTCACATCGCAACCCGGCCAAATCGACTCAATGATGAGCGCGGTATCCGCGGGCGTCCCTTCGTGATGGATCAAAAAAGCGCAGACTTCTTTTTCTTTGTTCGTTTTCCAGGAAAGCAGCTTGTTTTCGGCATGAGGAAGCCCAATGGAAAAGCCCCCCATACATCGGATCAAAGGACGGACGTTGGCGTCCGGGCGAGCTCGAACCGCGGATAAGGCTGCTAGATGCGCGATACCGATTGTTGCACATTCAATGCAATTTCATGACCACATTACGGACATATTCGACAACAACGGTCCAACTCCTTGCCTTTCGTCGGATTCGCATACTACGAACGTAGTCGTCAGCCTTCATTGCCGTTCATCTGAATTAAAATGCTATTGGTCCATCCATGCACGTTGTTTTAGCAAGGGGGGAATTTGGAAAGCATAAGAAGAGGTTCATCTGAAAGTGGTGACAAGTATCGCATCGGTCAATCAAAAAATTTCGTTGCTGCAAGGATACATGGTGATCCTGATGGCGATAGGCATTCTGAATCACGTGATTATTATCCCGCTTCTGCTGACTGCTTCCAAAAGGGATGCCTGGGTATCCGTTTTAGCCGTATTGGCAGCATCGCCAGTCTGGATCGCCTGTTTATCTTATATTCTCAAAAACATGAACGGGACGCCGGTCAAAACCTGGTTGTATCGTCATTTCGGCAAACTGCCTGCAACCGGTATGCTCGTTTTTTTCACGATATATATGTTCGTAATGGGCGCCATTTCGCTAAAAGACACCATCACATGGACGATTGCCTCCTATTTGCCGCAGACGCCGGCTTTGGCGTTAGTACTTGCGGGAGTCGGATGCAATCTATTGGCGGCATATGCCGGGTTGCGCGTGATTGCAATCGTCACCGGCATTTTGCTCCCGGTTGTGATCGTGCTCGGCGATTTTGTGATGACAGCCAACTACAAGTATAAGGATTACAGCCTGCTGTTTCCGGTCTTCGAGTTCGGGTGGGAGCCTGTATGGAAAGGCGCATTATATGCGGCTGGGGGGCTTTTGGAGATCATCTGCATCCTTTTTTATCAGGAGCATTTATCCAAACGTCCTCGCTTCGGCACTCTCATGCTGGTGAATGTGCTGCTTGCCGGATTGATTCTGGGACCGCTGATGGGTGCCATCGCCGTGTTTGGACCTGCTGAGGCGGCAAATCAACGCTACCCTGCATACGAGCAATGGCGTTTGGTTCAACTCGGGCAATATATTTCGCACCTTGATTTCTTCTCCATCTACCAGTGGCTTTCCGGCACGTTTGTTCGCGTCTCGCTGGCCCTGTTTCTTATGGTTGACATTTGGAAACCGGGCAAGCGATTGCCGTGGCTCATCCTATACGGCGCGCTGATGATCGTTGTCGTTGTGCTGCCCGTGAGTGATGCACGGTTCCTCGATTTTCTTGGGAGCGTGTTTTTCCCGGCGTCTGTTTACTCTGCTTTGGGCTTGACGGCATTGTTTGTCGCGAAAATCTGGATTTCCAACAGAATGAGGAGGTGAATTCCCATGTTCAAAAGGGGGTTGAGGCCGTTTGTTTTCAAAAAATCTGTCGCCGACTCTTTTCAACCATCCCCTTCAACTTCCGAACGGCCAGCCGTTGAACTGGCCGATGCTTCAGTTATTTTAAATTTGTTCAATCGTTGCGCCGATGTCAAGCATCATACTTACACCTTGAACGCACTGGAGGAACGTTCAACCGTACTATTCGTCTTCTGCGAAGGGATGAGCGATAGCCAACATATGATTCATGAGGTGGTGCTTCCCCGTTTGCAACGTTTTTATGAGACATACGGCTTTACGGACGCGGGCATGCTTCAAACGGCGAGTCAGCTTCAACTGGAACGTCTGCCGGATGATAATTGGCAACGGAAAGCAACACAACAGGTGTTTGAAGGCAAATTGCTCATGTATATTCCTGCGCTTCAGATCATCTGTTCCGTTGATATTGCCAAGCTTCCGGCGAGAAAACCGGAAGAATCAAATGTCGAAGTCTCCGTTCGGGGAGCCAAGGATTGTTTTGTGGAAGAGTTGGCCACCAATGCCGCGCTCATCCGCAAACGGCTTAAATCGCCTTCGTTAGCCTATGAGCAAATGGTGCTTGGCGAACGTACGCAAACCCGGATCGGATTGATGTATATGTACGATATCGCCGATCCAAAGGTCATACAGGAGGTGAAACAGCGCCTGCAGAAGATAACGATAGACGGAGTATTCAGCGCTACGGAACTTGAAGAAATGATTGAACCGACATGGGCGTTATTTCCCCTTATGGCGTATACCGGAAGACCCGACTTTACCGTCAACTGCTTGACGAACGGGCGATTTGTTATATTGGTGGACGGAACGCCGGCGGCATTAATTGGCCCGGCTAACTTAATGCTCCTGATCAAAACGCCGGAAGACATTCATTTTACAGCGTTATCCTCAACGTTCGGACAAATGTTGCGGTTGTTAGGTTTATTCGTGTCGCTCATGCTTCCCGCATTTTGGCTCTGCCTGCTTTCTTATCATCAAGACCAGCTTCCATTTTACTTGCTGGCGACGCTGACCGTGAATCGTCTCGGGATCCCCTTATCCACCGGCCTGGAGATGTTTCTTGCGCTCATTTTTCTTGAAATGTTGCGCGAGGCCGGCGTTCACCTTCCTTCCTCTATCGGTTCGACACTTACCGTTGTAGGAGGCTTAATCTTGGGCGATGCAGCCATTCGAGCCGGAATTTTGTCGCCCGGAATCGTGATCATCGGCGCGATCACGCATGTATTCGGCGCAACACTTACCAATCAGGCGTTAGGAGGTGCGGTGAGCATACTGAGAATCATACTGTTTATATTTTCTTGCATATTCGGTTTATACGGTTTTTTTCTCGGCGTATTTTTGTTGCTGGTTTTGCTGGCGTCTCTTCAGTCTTTCGGGGTTCCGTATCTGGCCCCGATGTCTCCTCCGTTTTTTAAAGATTTACCGCATGCTTTGTTTCGGTTGCCATTGGCGTGGAAGAGAAAGCGTCCGGAGATGCTTCATACGATTGACGATACAAACCGGGGAGAACAATCAAAATGAAAGGCATGAAAATAACAGGAATCTTGATTGCTTTACTCGTCATCACGACCGGTTGCTGGAATATTAAGGAAATTCAAAATATTAGTTATGCAACCGCCATCGGGTTCGATTATCGTGACGGAAAGTACATTGTGTATTTGCAACTTATTGATTTTTCCAGCGTCGCCAAGTTGGAAGGACAACAAAAATCGAGGGAAGCACCTGTATGGGTCGGTAAAGGAACAGGCGCATCGTTTACGGAAGCTGCAAACAATTTATATGAGACGTCGCAACAAAGAGTGTTTTGGGGTCATGTTTCCACGCTCGTGTTCAACGAACACATTCTGAAACAGAATAAATTTCAAGATGTATTGGATTTGCTGAACCGTTACAGGGAAATCCGCTATTTGGTTTGGGTTTTCAGTACCAAAGAATCGATTGAAGATATTTTCAACTCAACTCCGTTCTTTAATGAGTCTCCGATGATGTCCATTTTGCACAATCCGGAGGACCAGTATCGGCAACGATCGATCATTTCACCGATCAGGTTGTATCAATTTGTCATGACGCTGAAAGAAGATTCGCGGATGAGTTACCTGCCTGCTCTACGGATTGAGAAAAATCAGTGGGAAGTAAGCAGAAAAACGCATCCGTTGTTAGAATATGCAGGTATAACCGTGTTTTGGAACAATCGGTACCATGGAGAATTGGATCCGGACGATTTGCAAGGATTGCCTTGGATGCATAAAAAGACGGTTCGCGTGCCGCTTTCTCTCGAACGTGAAAAATCGTTAGCGGCTGTATTGGTCATGGAGAAGCCAAAAGTGCGCATCAAGCCGTCTGTTCAAGATCTTCGCGTTTATTTTGACGTCGAGCTAACGGTAAAGGCAGGCATTAACGAATTGCATCAGGAAATGTCCGAGAAAGAATTGATCGACCTGGCCGAACGAAAGATTGAAGAACAAATTCGCCATACTTACCGGAAAGGCTTTGAGCGGAAGGTTGATGTTTATAATCTGGGCGAGTCGTTGTTTCGACGCTATCCCTCGGTATGGCACCGGATCGAAGACGAAAATCATTTTGTGCTGCATGAGTATTCTTTACGAAACATACGAATCCATGTTCAACTGACCAATACGGGGAGGTACAAGTTAAAGCCTAGCCAAACCTAGATGTTAAATCTAAAGAAATTCCGATGTTCAAATCATGGATTCGCGGCGCGATTGATGCATCCGATCAATCGCGCTTCCACGTCGGCAGCAATGCCGTAACCATTTTCAACTTCATTGAAGATACTCCGGAATACAAGAATATAATACGTCCATCAAGCATTCTTTCTGAAGACAACCTCCTATTCCATTTCGGACAATTTCGTATAGGATTCCATCCATAGCAGTTTCTTGAACAAAAAAGCAACAAACTCTTCTTCAAGTCCCATGTTCCAAGCTGTCGCTATACATTCGAGCAGTTGCTCCTTGCTAAGCAGCCTCGTGGCAACCCTCCCCCTTATTTCTCGCATTCCATTCTCAGTCTGTTGACTTACGTTTTCCAATAATCGAGTCAGTCTCGTAATCTCCTTGGAAAGCTGGACCACTTGATTATGGCTTAAGCCGATTTCCTGCCGTTTCCCATATAATACAGTCTGTGCAGCGATCATGACATGATGCATAACTTTCGACTCCTTTTATCCAATCTAAACATAAAGGAATATGTGACTTGACTTTGCAACTCCGTGGAAAATTATAGCTTAAACAATTTAAAGGTACAATAAAGAGGATTTACTGTAGTTTAAGAGTACTCCATCCCTCTAACCGCTTTGAC
Source organism: Paenibacillus vulneris (assembly GCF_039543185.1). Classification (NCBI taxonomy): domain Bacteria; kingdom Bacillati; phylum Bacillota; class Bacilli; order Caryophanales; family Paenibacillaceae; genus Paenibacillus; species Paenibacillus vulneris. The sequence continues at coordinate 57,079 of NZ_BAABJG010000035.1, forward strand.
TACACTTTACTATAGAGAAGGGTTGTAAAAGACGACATGGCTACTTTTGCGCAAATCGTTGGAGCAAAAATTCGCTTACACCGCATCGAGCAAAACTTGACGCAAGAAAAACTAGCCGAAACGATCGGCATGGCCGCGACATATCTTGGACAGATTGAACGCGGCGAAAAAAACGTCAAACTTCAAACGATTGAAAAAATTGCTTTGGCATTACATATGAGCGTATTCGATTTATTCAACGACGAGAAAGAGGCCAATCTGCAACAAAAAAAAATGGTTATGGGCCAGCATTCTCTTGTTGCTCAAACACAACGATGCCAAACAGCGACAAGCGTATCGTATTTTACGGGAACTGTTGGAACCGGCAACCGAAGATTTGTAGAGAAGTGATATAAACTATGAAAAAGCAAGCGGTTGGGACGATCAGGACCAACCGCTTGCTTGCTTATCTACCGCGATTCTTTATGACAAATGATAATTGAGGCATTTAACTATTTTTGGATAAATGCAATCCCTTAGGAACACCCGTTTGGAAGGAGTTGGCGCTTTTTGCGCGAATTATTGGGTATAAAGAAGGATTTTGTCGTAAATCATTTAACTTCATTCTAAAGGGGGAAGTTCTATTTGTAGGTCCTCAGGCTGATCCCTTCCTTTCTGGATCATAAAAAACGAAACGGCAAACCCATTGAAAAATGGGGGCGCAAAACTTCAGGCCTAAGGATGATATCTATGGTAGCTGGGTTGCCGAATTTGTTGCTTCCAAGCTCAAAGCTGCCCCAAATCGGGGTGGCTTCTTATTTTGATTCTCCAGCAAAGGGAGTAGCCTCGATGCCGAATATCGAACAATTGATTGTACAAAACGATTTTTATCATATGTTCCAGCCCATCTTGGGGTTTCCCGAAAAGAGAATCCTTGGTTACGAGGCCCTCATTCGCAGTAACTCCAATATGAATCCAGATCTTTTATTTCAGCGCGCCATGGAGCAGAACAAGCTGTTCGAAGTCGATTCTTTTTCTATTTTCGAGGCCATTTCAGCTTACTTCGGATTTCCGGGCTCACGGGAACATACCCTGTTATTTATTAACATTTTCCCTTCAACTTTGGTCTCGCCTTTGTTTATCAACTTACTCGACTCCCTTGTCGAGCAATTCGGGCTTTATAGGAACCAAATCGTATTTGAGATTAACGAGTCCATTTATGAGAGTCTTTTATGGAAGAGCGCCTCTTTCAGAGATGCCATCCGTCTGCTGCGTGAACTGAATTTCCTGATTGCCCTGGACGATGTTGGAGATGGAACAACTTCGTTTCGGAATATACTGGACATCTCGCCGGATTTCATCAAAATCGACCGATTCTTTGCATCCGACTTGAGTACATCCAGGAAGAAACAAAAAGTTGTCGCGCTGTTTGCCGAGTACTGCAATGACGAGGCCAATCTGATCCTAGAAGGAATTGAAAAAGAAGAAGATTTGGATACCGCGCTGTCTTTGGGTATCAAGATGGGACAAGGCTATTTATTCGGAAAACCGTATCGGTTAACGTAAACGGTTGAACGTGAAGTCTCACCCGAACATGAAGGAGTAATCAAGATGCAGGATAAACTGAACTATTTCCGGAAAGCAATGCTCTCCTTGAAAATTTCGGAGTTTGAAGTTCCGCCTATGCAGGATTTGTTGATCATCGGGAAAAAAGCCCCGATCGGGCCGGAAGCGGTAAAGCGAATGGCGCAGGCGATATCACCGGAACAATTTACAATCGTTAAACTGGAGCATGCCAAAATTGAAGCGGTCTTGATTCGGAACTCCCTTCTTCAAATGTTGGACGAACGTATGCTGATGCAAATCATATTGGAAGAAGCGGACCGGTTGATCAGCGACAACATGGTTCTTCGTTCCGAACTGAAAATTTCGGTATCAATTCAGCGGGAGGTGGAGTTGCAATGAAGGTGGCGGAATTCATGTCATCCCCGGTCTATACGGTTTCATCCGAAAGAAGCGTCCAGTACGTGTCCGATATGATGAATGAACTTAAAATCGGTTCGCTGGTCGTCACGGATCATGGGACAATCGTGGGGATTGTTACGTCGCGGGATATCCGTTCTTCCCATCCCAATCGCATTGTGGCCGACGCGATGACCCCAGACCCGATCAGCATTTCGCCTGACCAATTTGCTTGGGACGCGCTGGTAATGATGGAGCGGCATCACATTGAACGCCTTCTTGTCGTTCATGAAGATCAGGTAATCGGGATCGTGACCCGCGAGAAGCTTCAAATCAAATTGAACCAACTCGTTGACCCACTAACGGGACTGTACCGTGCACCTTATATCCAACATATCGGCGAACATTTTCTGAACCGTCGCCAACAATTCCGTTTGCTCTTTATTGATCTCAATAACTTCGGTGAAATCAACAAATTGCATGGGCATCCGGTAGGGGACGATTTTCTTGTCGAGTTCTCCAATCGCTTGCGTGCATTAACGAACGAACAGGATTATGTATGCAGGTATGCAGGGGATGAGTTTATTGTGATTACTTGCCGTAATGAATACGATGGCTTGCAATTGGAAGATGCCCTGTCCCAACCTGTCGTCATTCAAAACGTTGCATTGTCCGCATCGGTGGGAGTCATCAGCGGCTTTCTCGTACCTGACTTTTTTTCGCTGTCTTTTCGAGAACTGATCAACAGAGCGAGTCTTCTATCCACTTCTTTGAAACAAAAATCTCTTGCATGATGGAGAATTCGACTTTTCGCCAAACTTGAGAGCGGTAAAAAGCGTCAAGCATTCTGACACGCGTCCTAAGCGTAAACAGAAGGTTGGCGCTATTATTTTAAAACGGATGTTCATCCGATCAGAACGTGTCCGACTGTCTCCGCTCAGAACGTGTCCGACTGTCTCCGCGGTTCAATCCTGCATATTTTTCTTCTCCCATTGTTTTCTGATCCAGGCCACACCGAGCAGCGCCGCGGGAAGGCAAATCAATACCGTCAATGCCGAAAAAATGATCGAAGTCGATAAAGCATGCGTCAACTCCTGCAGATTGGGCGCGACCCATACGCTCATTAACAGCAGCAAGAAGCCGACAGGGAATACGATTGGCTGGTATTCACGAAGGCTCATCCATTGAGCGGCGCCCATGGCCGTCACATAAAAGAAAACACATATTTTAACAAATGCGCCCAATACCCAAATAGCCATAAAAAGCGATTCCAGATGGGTAAAGAAATCGGCCAGGTTGATGTATCTGGCGACAATCAGGAAAGGATAGGTATAATTTCCCGTTAGATCCCCCAATAGCAGCAGCGTAACCAGGTTGGATGACACAAGCGTCACAATGACGGCCAGCAAAGTTATCGCCATACTTTTTTTCACTTTTTCCGCACGGTTTGCAAATGGAATTAAAAACGACACGGTCAGAAATTCGCTGAACCATGCTTGCAAAACAACCGAACCTGAGAGGGAAGGTCCGATACCTTCTCCCATAATCGGCAGCATCTTCAACATATGAAGATCCGGAAGCAGGGGGATGATCAGAAGCAGAAAGAGCAGCGCAAAAACAGGGATAAATATATCGGCAAATCTCGCGATGATTTCCACGCCGCTGCCAACCACAATGGCACATACGAGCACCATGCTTCCGGATACAACCAGCAACGGCGTTTGAACAAGAAACGCTCCGACTACAAATTCGCCGTATTCCCGCACAATGACGCCGCCTAAATACAAATAGTATAACAGAATAACCAGCCCGAACACTTTACCCAACATTCGACCTAAAATGCGTTCGCCTGCCTGAACGAGATTCTCGCCCGGAAACAATCGGTGAATGCTCAGCGCAATCCAGATCGCAATAACCCCGCTGAATGCCCACATCGGAGATATCCACAAATCCTGCTTGGCGAATTGATACGTAATCGCCGGCGTGCTTAAAATAGCCGTCGGAGTTACCGCCAAATAGATCATTTTCCCGATTTGCGGGGCGGATATTTTCCCTCTTTCCATCACCATTCACCCGCTCCTTTGCACGGTGAGCTTCTCCAGCAAGTTTACCAACGGTTTGTAAATAACATCCATCCACTGCGTGGGACCCGGCATTTGGGGATCGAGAACAAGCAAGATCGCCAAAATCGCGCCCAATCCGGTCAAGGCGCCATAAGCCGTCTTCTCCCGCTTCGTAAAATACGGCATGGCGCGCCAATCATGCAAAATCATTAATGCCAACACTGCGGCAATTCCAAGCATTCCCCCCCATATCATGATCCAATCATCACCTCTGTTCCGGCTTGAATATGCTTTTGTTGGTCAAGCCGGGACGGACAACTTTGACCTTTGCCTGTACGTTGACTTCCAGTTTGGAGTAAAGATCGTCCCAGCGATCCTTGTTTCGGTTCCACTCCTTCGGATACTTCCGGTAAAAAGCATCCGCAAAATTGAAAATATCGGCTTTCATCTCTTTTTGCGCCCGTTCTAGCGCCATTTGAATGCGGCGTTTAATATCGTCTTCCAGCTCGCGCTCCAACTCGCTGATATGGTCCGGCACGGACAGATCCAGTTCCGACGTGTTTTCAACGATGTCATCCTGGGTTTCGATTCGAACCGTCAGGCTCCATTCTCCTCCTTTAAGGTGCGGGATCAGATCCGTACGGCTTCTCAGCAATTGTAGCGACACGAGTCCATTGCTCTCGCCTGGGGAAACGGTAACCGTCGCTTTTTGCACTTCGTTTCTCAACCACATGATTCCGCGTGTCTCGGCATCGTTCATGCGGCCGATCATCTTTCCATTTTTCAGAACCGCCGTGCCTTTAATGAATGCGAACGCTGCTTGCTTTCCATCGCCAGGCTTGATTTCGACCCATGGGATGACGGCGGATCTGGATCTGCCCGCCATCATCTCCGCCAATTCTTTCAACGTAATATTCAGACCTGTTTCATTTTCGGCCATTTTACGTAAAGCTTGCGAAACCGAGCGTTCAATCGGCGGATCAAGTTCCATTACCTCTCTCGCGGAACTCTGGCTGACGAAAACATTGGCCCGCTCCCTCGGAATCGGATGTCTCGTCAAAAATTCCATCGGTTCGGCGAGTCCTTCTTTCGCCAGCCGCTGACCGAATACGAACACTTCGTCCTGGCCCCAAAAGACTTTGCGGCTTAATACCTGCTGCAAATGGGATTCCGCATCAGCCATTGATAAACCGCGGGAGGAACGAACGACCGACTTGCCGGAACCTCCGCCGGTGTCTGAAGAAAAGCTTCCCGATTGTTCGGAGGAAGAGGGCGATACCAAATATTGCTTAACGGAGAGTTCCAGTTTCCGATCTTCCGTCAAGTCCAACCCGCCAGCCGTAAGAATCGCCAAATCGTTTATTTCGGTTCGGTCCCAACATCCGGACAGCAGCACCGCCGAGGCAATCAGCCCCACCATCAACGTCCTCTTTGCGCTCAGCTTCGTCAATCTCCTGTCTCCCCTTTATGCGGGCCCGGGCGTTGACCGCGGGGCTGCCTTATGGGATTCCACGCCCCCGTCATGTGGGGACGTTTGGTCATGAGCCAGCGCGGAGCGCGCCAGAGTACATCGTTCAGGCTGCGCCACTGCATCGGGGCCAGGGGGGCCATATACGGAGCGCCGAACGAACGCAGTTTGAACAGGTGATTCAGAATGAGAATGCCTCCCATAATCAATCCCAGCAGCCCAAGAAAGCCGGCAAGCACCATCATGGGGAACCGCAGCAGCCTGATGGCAATGCCGACGGTAAAACGGGGGGCCATAAACGACGCGACGCCCGTAATGGCCACGACCATTACCATCGGCGCAGAAACGATACCCGCTGCAATGGCCGCCTGACCGATGACCAGCGCTCCGACAATACTGACGGCGGTGCCGATTTGCTTCGGCAGCCGCGCGCCGGCTTCGCGCAGCGCTTCAAACATGGATTCCATCAACAATGCCTCGATAATGGCGGGAAACGGGATTTGTTCCCGGGATCTTGCCATTGTAATCAACAAAGCGTTCGGTATCATTTCCTGATGGTAACTAATAACCGCAACGTAAAAGGACGGCCCCAGCAAAGAGATCAAAAAGAAGAAATAGCGCAGCCAGCGTATTGCGGTACCTACAACAAACCGCTCGTAATAATCTTCCGGCGACTGCAACAAGGAATAGAAGGTAATCGGTGCAATCAGCACGCTGGGCGTACCGTCGATCAAAACGACGACGTGTCCTTCGAGCAAGTAAGCGCTCGCCACATCCGGCCTTTCGGTGGAAAGCAATTGCGGGAACGGGGAGAACGGGTTGTCCTCGATCAGTTCTTCGATGTACACGCTCTCCAAAATGCCGTCGATCTCGATTCGTTGCAGACGGTTCGTCATTTCTTCCACCAAAGCAGGGGCTGCAACCCCCTCCAAGTAGGCGAGCGCAATCTGCGTGCTCGTATAAGTCCCCATGCTCATCGTGACGATTTTGAGATGGGGAGTTCGGATTTTACGCCGCAACAAAGCCGTATTGGTGCGAAGCGACTCGATGAACCCTTCCCGCGGTCCGCGTAACACCGATTCGGCGGACGGCTCGTCGATGGCCCGTTTTTCCCATTTCGGCAAGCCGATCGCCAGTCCGTGAGGCTCACGTTCCATCAGCAATACGGGATTGCCGCCGGATATTTCTTCAAGCACCTTGGCAATCGTATCCACCGGCTTTATCGAGGAGACGGCAATTTTTCCGCGAATGTCTGCCAGCGTGCAATCCATAGGGAAATCCTGTTGCAACGGAGCGAGCACATGTTGATCCACTTCTTCGATATGAGCCAGACCGTCGATGTAAACGAGCACAGCCTCCATGCGATTGCCTATGCAGAACTCGTGAAAAATCACGTCAGAACAACGAGTATACAAGCGCTGAAGCGCCTGAACATTCTCGGCCAGATTTGCGGAAAGAACCTGATCGAGTTGCCGATTTTCTTCCTGATGAGCAAAGCGTTCGGTCTCGCGCTGATTGGAACGCGGGCGGCGGCTCCAAAATCCGTTCGATTTCCCCATGGCGATCCCCTCATGTTTCATTTCCATTTTATTGTTGGCAATTTACCCCCTTTTTATTCAGTGTCGGGGAGGGGGCGCACACATTAAAAAATCCCGATCTCCGTCGGGTGAGGGGATCGGGACTTGCACTCATACTTTGAACTTGCCGACTAACGTTTTCAGGGAATCGGACATTTCGCCAAGCTGGCGAGCGGTTTGCAGCATTTCCTGACTCGTGGCCGCCTGCTCCTCGGTCATGGCCGCAACCTCTTCAGTGAACGAGGCGGTTTCTTCCGTAATTTTCGTAATTTCCCGAATGGAACCTTCAATCGCTTTGCTGCCGGCGGACATCTGTCCCACAGAAGCGGCAACCTCCATGACTTGAACGCTCAAGTTGTTCACTTCGTTCATGATGGCCCGGAACGACTCGCTGGCTTTCATCATGGCCTGAACGCCATCCTTGACGCCATGGCTGTTCTCATTTACTTTCTGGACGAGTCCGTTGATGCCGTTCAACATCACTTCGATGGTTTCATGGATCTCGCGGGTCGAATGCGCAGCCTGGTCCGCCAGCTTGCGGATTTCTCCGGCGACGACGGCAAACCCGCGGCCTTGTTCCCCGGCGCGCGCCGCTTCGATGGCGGCGTTCAGCGACAACAGATTGGTTTGATTGGAGACGTCCTGAATATATCCGACCACATCCCGAATTTTTTCAGACAGCGATGCCAGTTCCGCGGCGGAAGCTTGAATGTCGGAAAACGTTTCTTCGATCTGGCCGATTTTTTCCGCATTTGCCTGCATTTCGCCGGCATTCTCCGTCGCGACGGACTGCGCTCGCTTGGCAAGGTCGGAAACGTCGGTTGTCGTGGCGGCAACCTGCTCCAGTCCCGATACCGTCTCCTGCAAAATCGCCGACATCTCTTCCGTCTGGGATACTTGTTGTTCCGCTCCCTGCGCTACGCGCTGGACAGATTCAGAGATTTGATCGGCGGCTTTGTAGCTCTCGTCTGCGCCAACCTTCAACATGGATGAGGAGCGTTCCAATTCCAGGGTCTTCCCTTGAATATCGGCGATCATGCTCTGAAGACTGGCTAACAGCAAGTTCGTTTGATCCGCCAAATCTTTCGTTTCATCTTTGGTCTTCACTGAAATTCGTTTCGTCAAATCACCGCCGGAAGAAGCAATTTCTGCGATGGCGTTCCCGACTTTGCGTACGTTCCTGGCCGTCAATGCGCCGGTGAAGTAAGACGAGATAACCGAAACGATAAGTACCAGCAACAGGGAGCCGTACAGTTGCAATCGGAGTTGACCGTTTTTCTTTTCGAGCGCCGACACCCGATTCAACGTGAGCTGTTTTTCGATGGAACGGAACGACGAAAGCTGTTCGCGCAGGGCATCCATATCCTGCTTCCCCGGATCGTCCTGGAAAAATTGCTGGAGTCCCTTGTTGTCATTGGCCTTTTTCAAGGCAATCACTTTCTCGCCGGCGTCTTGAATCCAATGTTCCACATTTTTTTGAATGGCTTTCAAGTTGTCCTGTTGGCTTGGATTGTCGGCAACAAGCTGGAAAAGGGCCTCATAGTGCTTCTGCCAATTGGTTTTGCCGTTGTTGTACGGGTCCAAATATTTGTTTTCCCCGGTTATAATAAAACCTCTTTGACCGGTTTCCATATCTACCAGATCCTTCTCGATGGACTGGGCCAGGCTATGTACTTGCATATCATGATCCGTAATGAATCTCGTTTCCTTCTGGAAGGAAGATAGTTGCCGGGTTACGCTAAGAATGGCGATGACAAAAAACATGACGACGACCAGAAAGCCAAGGCCGATTTTATTTTGGATGCGGTTTAGACGAATGGGTACAGTTTTCATAAATTTAAGCGCTCCTTGTTGTAAGTTGAATTCAGAACCGGATTAACGTAAAATGGCTTTGTTCAAATCGTTAGGCCTTGCCTGTGGTGCACATGTCAGTCATTGTGGCGGCTTAATTTTTGCTTGTACATTCTCTTGTCCGCCATTCTCAAGAGCTCGCCAAGATCGGCGCTCTCGTCGGGACAAACCGCATATCCGACAGAAAGATACGCGTGCGTCTTCAATTCCTCCAGCGATATCGACAGCGCACTGCCAAGACGTCTCTGGAGCGCTCTGGCTCCTTCTTCGTCGGTGTACGGCACAATGACTACAAATTCATCGCCTCCCCATCGTGCAACATAGTCGTATTTGCTCGTTATTTTTTCAAGCAAGTTTGAAAGTTGACATAACACACGATCTCCGGTTTCGTGAGAGTATGTGTCGTTGATATCCTTGAAGTTGTCTACGTCAACATAGAACACGAGCAGTTGTTTTCGCAGCCTTTGAGATCGGCGAACCAGTCTGGGGAAAACGCGCTGAATGAACCCTCGATTATACGCCCCGGTCAAGTCGTCTCTTTGCGAGAGCCGCAACAGCGTATCGAACCGCTTGCCGCACAAGTAGGCCAACGGCAAAAAGACCGCGAGCGACATGGCCACGGCCTTATCCACTACATCATAAACAAGTTTAATATAAATTAGTTGAATCGCGACAAGAGAGAAAACGAAAATGACAGCTGTAACGCGACCGATCTTGTTCATATACACTCGACTATTTCAACGCTTTGGCCAGCGTCTCCACAACTTTTTCCCTCTGAAACGGCTTGACGATAAAATCCGCGGCCCCCGACGTAATCGCATCGACAACCCGATCTTTTTGTCCCATTGCGGAACAGATGATGACTCGCGCCATGGGGTCTATTCGTTTTATTTCCTTCAAAGCGGCGATGCCGTCCATTTCAGGCATCGTAATATCCATCGTGACAAGTTCGGGTCTGTACTGCCTGAAAAATTGCACGGCCTCTTTTCCATTCTCCGCTTCCGCTATCACTTCAAAGCCGCAATCCGTTATGATCTCTCTCAGCATCATTCTCATGAACGCCGTATCGTCCACAATCATAATTTTGGCCATGACAACCTCCCTCATGCCAATGCTCTCAAAGGCCTATGATTCCAAACCTATTATACTCGAAATTGGCACATATTTCATAGTTCGCCTTTTTAAGAATCAGATCAACGTATTTTTGTCGATATCATGATTATTCATCGACAAGAAGGGGCTGACCTCATCAGAGACCAGCCGCTTCTCGCCTCTTCCTTCTATTCACCCGGCTTAGTCGTCATCAGACTATACAGCTTCGTATGCCGTGGGAACTTGTCGGTAAACGGCACAAGGGAGCTGCCTACCTTCATCAATCCGTTCCCGGCGTCAACATTGGTAATATAAGAGAGTTGCAGTTCCGAAATATTAAGCAATTCGGCTAGCTCTTTCCGGTCGGTGCTGGCCTGATTCAGCATGACAATAAATTCGCTGTTCGCGAGCATAGTCCGGGCCGTATGGCTTTGCAGCAAATCGTCCACGTTCTGCGTAATGCCCGTACAAAAAGCGCCATACTTTCGAACGCGCTTCCAAAGCGTGAACAAAAAGTTGGCGCTGTATTCGTGCTGAAACAGAAGATAGATTTCATCAATAATGATAAACGTATTTTTGCCTTTAACCCGATTTTGTGTAATCCGATTCAGGATGCTGTCCAGTACAACCAGCATGCCGATCGGGAGAAGCTGTTTGCCCAAGTCGAGAATGTCGTAGCAGATGAGCCGGTTATGGACATTAACATTAGTCGGCTTGGCGAACGTATTCAAACTGCCGGAAGTAAACAACTCGATCGCCAGCGCGATGTCCTGCGCTTCCGGCTCCGATTGCTTGAGCAGCTCCGCGCGAAAGTCCTGAAGCGTCGGCGGCTGCCCCTTATAGTTGCTCTGCAAATACTTCCTGTACACGCTGGCGGTGCAACGGTCAATGAGCGACTTTTCCTTGGCTCCCAGCTGATAACCGCCAATCAATTGCTCGCAGAGCGAGAGGACGAATTCCGATTTGAGAATAATCGGGTTGGCTCCGTCGCCATATTGCCGGTTCATATCCATCGCATTGATATGGTTGGGCGAGGTGGCGGATATATGAATCGTCTCGCCGCCCAATGCGTTCACCAGCGCGGAGTATTCCCGCTCCGGGTCGATCAGGATCATATCGTCGTCGCTGGCCAGCATCTGGTTGACGATTTCCCGTTTCGCGGTAAAGCTTTTGCCGGAACCGGATACGCCGAGGATAAAGCTGTTTCCGTTCAGCAATTGTTTGCGATTGGCGATGATCATGTTTTTGCTGATTACATTTTGTCCGTAGTAAATGCCGCCCGAATGCACGATTTCCTGTGCCCGGAACGGAATAAAGACAGCCGTGCTTTCCGTCGTTAACGTCCGCAGAGCGTGAACCTTCCGCAAGCCGTAGGGGAGCACCGTATTCAGGCCGTCCATTTGCTGGTAGGTCAGCGTGGAAAACTGGCACAAATGCTTGCGGGCGGTGGTGAGCAGCGCCTCCGTATCGCTGTCGAGCTGCTCCTTGCTGTCCGCAATGTGGACCATCGTCAACAGGCCGAACATCATCCGCTGGTCGCGGGTGGTCAAGTCGTTCAGAAATTCTTTGCTCTCTTTGCGTTGCTGCTCCATATCGTAAGGGACCACGGCGGAAAAATTGTTGTTCCGGTTCTGTCGCCGCTGCCAGTTGGTGATGTTCGTCTCCACGCCGAGCAAACGGTTCTCCACCTCGCGAACGGCCTCATCGGTCGGAATCGGAATGATATCCAGCGACAGCAGCAAATTCCGGTTCAGGTCGCAAAGCTCGGACACCATGCTGTCCTTAATATAGCTGGCGTATTCCCGCAGGAAAATCACGCGGCCAAAAAAGTTGCCCATCCGAAAATGATCTTTTTCAAACTCGAACGTATCCGGGCAAATGTAGTCTTTGAAATCATGACCCTTGCGCATCGTTTCGGACAGATGGAAACGAAAATCCGCTTCCTCGCCGATCCGAAAGAAATCATGAAAAATGCGCAGACGGTCGGTTGCATCCAGTTCGATACATTTGGAACCGAGACGGGAAAAATGCGACATCAATTCGGTTCCGACCCTCGCGAAATATTGACGGGCTTCCTCTACATTTTTCTTGACCACAGAAATGGTAACGTACTTTTCCTGAATCGTCCCGTTCGCGCCGATGGCCTTTTCGAGCAACATCTCGTTGTACTCCTTCCGGTACACATCAAGATGGTCCTGCCGAAGGGGAATCAGAATCGAGCTTTCAAAATCGGCCCGATTCATACGCCGGTTATGGATCGTGATTTTAGTGGTCGCTCCACTGTCAAAGGAATTAAGCAGCTCGGAATAAGACAAAAACATCGCTTCCTTGTCTTCCCTGGACGCTACGGCGTAGTTGATATCCTCGAACCGAAACGATTTGGAGAACTTGTTGCCGACAAAAAAAATCCCGTCCGGCCAGAGGGCGCGAATCGGGATGACTTGCTGAACGCCTTTCGGAATGACAAATCGTTCCTTGTCCTGCTTGATGATGCGTCTGAGCGTTTTAATCATGGCGCTTCATCCTTTCCTGCTCATGACTGTGCATGCTCTTTTTCAGCGCTTCAACATAGATATTGGTCGAATAGAAGACGAATCGCCTTGGCAGCAGAAATTCCGATTTCACGTACACCCAAAGCAACTGCTCGGCCGTCATGCCGTGATAGCTGATGAAACCCAAGGCTGCGCAGGGCGCGGCCCCCAAAATGCACATCCAGCTGAGCGTTTCCAAGCCAAAGCGGCCGCGCAGTCCAAAATAAAGGCCGATCGCCACGCCGACAGCCAGCACAGAAAAAAAGAACTGCCGCAAGGACAGTCCAAAGAACAAGCTTTCCGTATAATCCCGGATTTCCCGGTTAATTTTCACTTCCATTTGAAGCCCTCCCATTAACGATGCTCGTTATGTCTACAGTTTGACCCCATCCTCCGGTTTATCCGTTATTGGCTCTGTCTTTTTCGTTCTTACTAACAACTTATCGCCGGATGGAAGAGGATCGGCCAAAAGCGCAAATACAAGCTGAGCGCCATCTCGCATGCCTTGCAAATATAACCATTCATTCATGATCGCCTGCTTAAAATGGTGCTTGTCCTCCCATTCCGTATACTCCGGCATGCGTCCAATGTCCATACCAGCGAACAAAACTTGAAATGCCTTGCTTTCTTCAGCACGAAAACGGCTCAGATCAGGATGATATTCAATTCGAGCAGAAACATCATCCAATCGGCTTTGAATAGCTTGCCGAAACCACGCTGGAAATTCCATCGCCTTCTTCCTCCCATGTGCCCCTTTTACCGTACCCGCTGCTTTCGCTGAACTTTCAGGTCATAATAGCGAGCCACTAGCTGATCGACCTTTTGACTCTGTTCCTGAAACGCTTGGCTGTCGGATAAAGAAATCGATTGTTCCATTAACTTTTCCCCAAACGTATTCAGCTTTCCTCGCTCCTCCTCCAGTTCTCTTAACAAATCGTCCATTCATACATCCTCCCGTTCTTCCCTGTGAGGGCAGCTATTTATGAAAAATTTATGGTGTATGTTAAAAAACTACTTTTATCGTAATTTCAAACCTCATTTATGTCAATTGTATACTCCTCCATAATAGGAGTTATAAATTCTTAACCCAATGGATATAGGTGATAAAATGATGGGTGTTTACGATAAAAAGAAGGTGGGGCAACGCATTCGGAAGCAACGAGAGGCTTTGGAAATTTCTCGTGAGCAATTGGCTGAACGGATTGGACGAGTCCCGAGATTCTGTGCCGACATTGAACGAGGTAAAGCCGGTATGTCCATTGAAACCATGCTCAACATCTGCAATTTGCTCAAACTTTCTCCTAACGAACTGCTCTTGGAGCATGAAGCAAAGGTTACGCCGAGCGATGAAACGGAATTGATTGTAGCCGCCCTTCGTCATTGTACAGAGAAACAACGCAAGGACGCATTGGCTCTTTTAAGGCTGTTTCTTACCGCAATTCGTTAATGCAAGACTCAATCTCAGCAACGGAAGCGCGTTTCACAGCCCCATCATCTCCCTCACCACCCGGTCCGCCATTTTGACCGTCCCCACAAGCACCAGCATGTTGAAAATCAACTCGCCAATGTACGTCCACACCATCGTAACCGCTCCTGCGCCTTCATCGACCGCCGGGGGAGCGGAGGCAAAGGCAGAGTAGATGATACAAGCGAGTACGATAATCGCTCCCTCCAGACAAGCGGCCGCATACCCTTTGAGAAACGATTTGCCGATATTTTGGCTCGGTTCCCCGGCAAAGGCGGACAACGGAACGGGAGCGATGGCCGTATATAAGTAGATACGAAAAAAACGTCCGTACACCGAGAGGATCATCACAAAAGACAGCACCGTGATGAACAGACTGCCCAGAAGGGTGACGACCCACAGCGGAATGCTTTGCCAAAAACCGACGTCTTCAATCGCTTTGGCAATGGTGTTCGGCAAAGTCATAGCCTCCGTCCTTCCGAACCCGGAACGTCCCATCATCGTGGAAATGATTCCCTGAACAATGGTAAACAGCGCCATCATGAGCTCCAGTCCGTAGGTAACGACTGCTTTGGCCAGGACAAAGCGGATAAACAGCTTGACGGCCATCTCCGGCTTTTTCACTTCGGCAAAACTGCCGGTCGTCTTCACCACGCCGATCATAAAAAACAAGACTAGAAGCGCCAGTCCCGTCGCCTGCAACGCGCCGTGAATGTCGGTAATGACGCGCCACACGCCGCCACCCTTGAAGTCGGCCGGCGACTCGGTAACAAGCTGCCAGATTTCATTCATTTTCTCGTTCCATGTATCGAGCGCATGTTCGAGGTTGTCAATAATCCAACTGTTTTTGGCCATATTCTCACCCCTTTTCTGTAGACGGGGAACGGACAAATCGCCCGTTCCCCTCATTTGCGACTCCCGTTTAACCGGCAATCAGGGTAAGAATTTCCTTCGTAAAGGTAATGATAATCCCGCCGGCAAGCGTCAGGAACCCGTTCGCTCGCTGGGAAGGGTCGTGAGACTTGAGCGACAATCCGATCTGCACAATGCCGAAGCCGAGTATGATCATACCGATGGCCCGTATTAATCCGAATATGAAGGTGGACAAGTTATTGACGGTCGTCATCGGATCGCCCTCGGCATAAGCGGTAGAGACGAATACGGTTCCCGTTAAGACAAGCATGATGTAAAGCGCCAGCAGCCGTTTCCCTTTGATTTTCAACTTCATCATTCCCTTCGTAAAAATAGCGACTCCATGTCTTCTTCTGACAGAAGCTCGTACTCTCCGTTTTCATGAAGCAACACCTTTCGCCAATCCAAAGCGTGTTCCGTGCCGCCATGCTGGTAGGGGAGACCGCTGCCATCCGTCGTGAGCTCGACATGGGGATGCCTGAGCAAATCGTACTTGTCGTCCTGAACAGGACGCTCGCCGCGAATAAAGAGCAAGGCATGACGGTTATCGAGAAGACGCACCTCATCGGGCGTCAGCAAGTCTCGGCCGGACAACTGATAGTTGATCGAATAACTGCCGCTGCGGCCCTTGCTTCGACCATATGTGTTCGTGTCGATCGTTTCCTTGCCCAGCAGTTCCGAGACGTATTTGTGAGTGGATTGTTCATTGCCGCCCAGGTACAAAAACACGTCGCAGTTCCCCACGATTGATTCCCACGTCTCCTTATACAGCGCTTTGAGCTGCGCCAAATTTTGCAGGATGATGGAAACCGAAATCTCGCGGCTGCGTATGGTGGAGAGCAGCTTGTCGAATTCATCGGGCAAGGCGACGTTGGCAAATTCGTCCATCACGAAATGCACGTGCACCGGCAAGCGTCCGCCGTGCCGATAGTCGGCCTCGTACATCAGGCATTGGAAAAGCTGGGTGTAAAGCATCCCGACGATGAAGTTGAAACTGCTGTCGTTGTCGGGAATGACGGCAAACAGGGCCGCTTTCTTTTCTCCCATGACAGCCAATTCCATTTCATCGACCAAGCTCATTCCGGCGATTGAATGCAAGTTGAACTTCTCCAGCCGAACGCCTAGGCCGATCAATATCGATTTGGCTGTTTTCCCCGCCGCCAGTTTGAAGATGTTGTACTGTTTGACCGCCAAATGCTCCGGGTCGCGCATCGCCAGCCGTTCAAACAACTCGTCCAGCGGACTCTGGTAGGTTTCGTCTTCTTCCCGCACTTCGGCGGCGGCGATCATTTCCATCACCATCGGAAAATTCTGTTCCTCCGGCGGCGCTTCATAGAGCAAATACAAAACGAGCGCCTCCAGCAACGCCGTTTCGGACCGTTCCCAGAACGGGTCGTTCGTGTTGCTGCCCTTCGGCGTCGTATTGCGAATCAGGTTGGTGACCAGTTTCAGCACATCCTTGTCGTCGTTTAAATAGGCGAAAGGGTTGTAGCCGTGAGAGCGGTGAGGATTGATCAGATCGAGCACCTTGATGTCATACCCTTTGGATTTAAGCAGATGGCCGGTATCCCGCAAGATTTCGCCTTTCGGGTCGAGAACGACGAACGATGTGTTCGCTTGCATGACGTTCGGTTTTGCATAAAACCTTGTTTTGCCGGAGCCGGAACCGCCTACGACGAGCACATTCACATTTCGGCGATGCTTGCGGCCGTCGAGCCCGATGCAAACCTGCTTGGTTAAAATTTTGTTTTGTCCCGGCTGCTTGCTTCTATATTTGGCGCATATGGTTTTCGCCCGGCCCCAGCGGGCGCTGCCGTGCTCCTCCCGTCGTCGATAGTTTCGCGGGGAGGCCAAGTAAATACAGACGCCGAGTCCATAGGCCAGCGTAAAAATGAATAGACAGCGCGGCGTATCGTCTACCCACTGAATGTCGAACGGGTGATTGATCGCCGCGCTGAGATGCTCCACAATCGCCGGCAGCCCCCCGGAAAATGCAGGGGCGGTCAGCATCGCCGCCCACAAGACGGGAATTAAAAAAAACGCAAAGAGTATCAAATGACTCCTTGCGGTTTCAACGCGCCTCATGATGGCTCCGTCGCTTATGTTTTTGATAAGGGGCATCAATCGTTTTGAGCAACAGTTCATCGACGGCGTCGGTGGGGCGCTTCTCGCCGATCAAATCGTTTCGCAGCGCATTCAGCGCATGCACCACAATGCCATGCTCGTAATGATCCAGACAAAGAACCCGTTCTTCCTCCCTCACAAGCATTCCCTCCCAAGAGAAATTGCACATGACGACACGCTTACCTTGCCGGTTCCGTCCGAAGCTGCTGCCGATGCTGCGCCAGCATCCGGTTCATCCTGCGAGCCATGTTATGCGCGGTATCTTTCATCATCGTTAATTCGGCGCGGATTTGTTGCGGCTCCATGTTCTTCAGCTTCTCCGGCACACGATGAAAGCGGAAGAAAGACGTATCCACGCCGTACTGTTTGCACAGGATGTAGGAAGCGCAGTATGCATGGAACGTAAAATCGGAGCGACTGTAACGTCCATCTCCGCGATCCAGCTCCGCATGCGCCAATTCCTGCGCAAGCGACCGGAAAATATCCCCGGCATCCAGGCCGCGGCGGATGACAATATTCCTCGTGTCCGGCTGGTAGAGCGCATGCATTTCCGGCGGGAGCGCATCGCCAATGACGATCGGGACGGGGGCGCGATCCAGCAGTGCTTTGATGCGCATCCGGTCGTCCGGGTAAGTCGGCTGTTCCCTCTTTTGGCTGGCCGTCGTTTGTGCGATGTCGAACATTTTTTTGGGGTTATAGCTAATGCCGGTGCTGCCGTCATCCCTCCGGTACTCCTCTCCCGGCTCTAAGATGTAAAAGCCGGTTTCCTTGCGGCGGATAAATACGCCTTGTTCTTTCCACGTATCGAAATCAGAGATGCGGGTCGCCTCCGGCCGCTGTGCGAGAATCAGAAGTGCATTGGATACGCTGTAGCGATCGAAACGGCTCTGCACATCCAGATAACGCTGAAACTCATCGCCGCTTTGCGCAATGGACGATGTCGCGGCATCAATCGTCTCGTAAGTCCATTGCCTAAGTTCCTGCTTTTTCTGTGCCCAGGTTTCCTTGTCAAAAGGTTGCTCAGACGGATTCGTGGATGATCGACTGGCTGCATCCTGACGGAATAAATCGTCCAGATTGTTCACTTGGCTTTCCCTCGCTTTCGAGATCCGTTGGATTTTCCCGTCTTCGCTTTATCGGCATTTCGCACGCTTCGTTTGGGCAGCGACGGTTCCTTGACGATCTGACGCCGTTCTTTCTCCGCCCTTCGATTTTCTTCACGAATCTCGCGCAGCAGTTCGCGAATCGATGGCCGTTGCTGCACTGTCTCGGCTTTCGGTTCAATCGTACCCCTTGCGGATGCTTCGCTGCGCCCGGAGGTAGGCTCGGACGGATGGGGCGGCTCCGTCGTCGCCATCGTGGGGTTTGTTTGAACGTGTGTCGGGAAAGTTGGCTGCTTTGATTTGTTCTCCTGCATCAATTCGTCCAAAAAATCGTCGGCTCTCTTTTCCGGAGTCGTTCCCTTGGACGCGATGTCTTGCTCCACCGTTCGCTGCTGGGTTTGATCCAATGCTTGCTCATGCCCTTGCTCGGACGCATGTTGAACGGGCTGTTTTCCGGCGCGGGATTTCTCAATTTCGCTTTTAATGCTGGCCGTATCCACGGTCGCCAGTTTGAAGCGTTCGACAATACGGTTGATTTTGGATGCGTCCTCGGCCCGCACCATCACATCGCACAAGCCATCGACATTCTTTTTGTCCCGCAGGGCACAGTACAAAACGCCGTATCGTTTGGCCTCCTTGCAGAAGGTAGGCAAGTCTTCGTTTTTGACGGCAAATACTTTCAATTCCTTGCCGCTGCGGAGCAAGCTTTCCAGACGAATGCTGCCCTTTGTCCGTTTCTGCCCCTGCAGGGCGGCAAACAAATAGACGGCCAGATGCTTAGCGCCTTCGCCGGAAATCTTGGCCATCACCTCGATGCCCCGAAGACTCATGTTGACGACCTGATCGGCCGCCTCGGCACCACTGCTCATGGATGGAATCCTCCCTTCGTAATGATTGATTTTTCCTGTCACCATGTAGTTTAGTCATCATTTCCCCGGATCGGGCCAGGATGCCCGCACACAGCTTCACCTCCTTTCGAAGCGCGGCAAGCCGCTTGGATAATACGGCTATCTGCTCTTTGCAAGCGTAGATCCGGCCTTCCTCCTTGCAGCGGCGAAGACGGTTGTACAGCGCTTTGCGCTCGCTGGAAAGTAGGCGCATCTCCTGTTGGGCAATGGATACATAGTCCAAAAGCTGCTCTTTGCTGGAGATACGGCGCTGGCAGAGTAGTTTGGTCTGAGCGGTAATAACCGCCAAGTGTCGCAAGTCTTCCCGTAATAAAAAAGGCGTCCTTCTCACGGACGCGCGAAAACGGGGCCACATGCCCATCTCATATAAATAGCGCAGGTACAATGCTTGTAAGCCGCTGAACTTCCTGCCGGATCGAAGCGTTCCTTTGCAAACGGCGCGCCTGCGTTGCGGCATTGGCAGAGGCTGTGTTTTACGGGGAATGCGATTTCGTAAAATCCGCTGTTTCAGAGCCTCTTCCGTATAGTCGTCTCCCAAGCTGCGCAAACGAACGAAACGTTCCTTACCCGGTGGACGCACTGCCATATGCTTCACGGTCGTCTTCACGTCATAGCCTTGCTTTTGCAAAGAGGCGATAAACTGGGTCCACGTCATGGATGCCGCAATCGCCTGATCCACATCGCTCCGAATCGTCCCCCTCCAAGTCGGCTTACCTTCCCGATCTGCTTTCCATTCTCCATAGTGTTTGGCCTTGCTCTGCTCGGGTTGCTCGATCACAGACAATGCATGTTCACGGCATAGCCGGTCGGATGTTCTTCTTAGAAGGGCGTAGGAGGCTTTGTTGTCGTAATACCGTTTGCCGTCCATAAAGGAGACGGAGTTTAGCACAAAGTGATTGTGCAAATGCTCCTTGTCCAGATGGGTCGATACCACGACTTCAAAACGATCGCCCCATAGCTCCTGTGCCAGCTTGACGCCGATGGTGTGCGCCATTTCCGGCGTCGTTTCACCGGGTGCAAACGCTTGGTAGCCGTGAAACGCGACGATGCCATCCATCTTTTGAAATTGACGCTTGGTGCGCTGCATTTGCTCATAAGCGGTGAGCGGATCGCAATTGATTCCGCTCACATAAAGATGCCTCTCTGTTTTGACATCCGAGGCTGCATATACGAGCGCCTGTTGCAAACCTTCATTCTCGATGCGCCCTAAATCCGTTTTGTCGGGATTGGAAGCATAGTCCAGCACGCGCTTGAGTCGATCGGTAACGTCCCAGATTGCAGTTGTCGCCATACGCATGCCCCCTTTACGGCAGATGTACGTTCAAATTCCCGCGCGGCTCGGTTCTAAGCTCCGGCGCTGTAACGGCCTGTTGAATCTGTTGGACGGCGCGGCGCAACTGATCGGCCTCCTGCTGAAAAGAAGCCCGATCCAGATAGCCTGTCGCATGCGCCTTCGCCGCCAGTTGGTTGAGATTGTTGCCAATAGCGTGAAGCTCTCGCATCATCGCATAATAATCCGGCGGCGGCAGCGGCTTCGGTATATACCCATTGATGAGCGCCCGGATGTACGCTTCCCGAGAAAGACCTGTTTGTTTCACTTCATTCATTAGACGAACATGTTCGCTTTCACTTAAACGAAGCAGAAACGAGATCGAACGTTTTCTCAACGAACAACCCCCTTTCAAAATCAACTATTCGAAGAAGTTTACGCCGCAATAAACAAGCGATCATGAAGGGTCTTAGGGGCGCAGGCCCCTAACAAGCGAATTTGGATATCCAAATTCAGTGCTTGCTGCAACACGAGACATTCGTCTCGTGTCGCCTTCAAAGCACCTGCCGGGAAAAAGAGAGGCCCCAAAAACACAAAAAAGACGCCGATCCGCTCAGCGTCTTCCGCAGAACTTTTTTGTTATCGCACCAACCAGCGGTAATCCTGGCGGCAGTCTACAATGAAATCGACATACACGATTTCATCCTGAATCTGATACAACACCAGATACCATTTATCTACGAACATTTTGTGGTACTTGTTTGACGGAATAAATTCCGCTTCCAGAAAAGGATAGCGTTCCGGCATTTGCGCCAAGGAACGTATCGCTTGCAGCAATTCGTTTTTCGTTTTCCGCGCCGCATCCGGACTTTTCTCCGCAAGAAATCGCACATGAACCGCCAGCATTTGGCGGGCGCGATCGGAGACGACGATCTTATAACGGGGCATCTTTTCCATGCTGAACCTCGTCAATAATGCCCTCCAGGTAAGCGTCCAGTTCGTCCGGCGTCACACCAGCACGGCCCGCCAAACGATCCTCTTGCACAGCGAGCAGTTCTTCGCGCAGCTTTAACATCTTCTCGCGACGGGAGAACGTCTCAATGTCCATCACGACGAGATCGCCTTCACCGTTCTTGGTCAGATAAACCGGTTCCCCGGACGATTTGCATAGATCGGCGATTTCATTATAGTTTTGCCGGATACTGGCGGAAGGTTTGATAATCATCTTGGTCACTCCTTGCATAGCTGTATATTGATTTTATTATACCTATTACATGCTATGCAATCAATGCGATTGCGCTTATCCCCAATCTATTCACATCTTATCCACATGCTGCGAAAATTTTCCGTAACCCAAAAGAAAAGACACCAACTGTTCAGCGTCTACCGCTATCGGGATGGTTCACCGCGTCTTCGTCGGAATTCCATCAATTCGTTGTTTACATCCTTTCCGAACTTAGGCGGCTCATCGGATATGAGAAGGGTGGGGGAGAGGAGCCTCTGTATCGTGGCTGCCGCCAATCGCCCCGGCTCATCATTATCCAGGTGCAGAACAAGTCGATTTACTTGGGGAAAGCACTTCAAGTAATGCGTTAGGGCAGACGGGGGAGTAGAGTCCTCCCCATTTGTCCTGGGCCTGTATATTCCGGCCAGCGACAGCTTATGCGCCTGCCGCCAATCCCGGCCGGCGAGATGTTCCAGCGTACAGTAGGATAAGAGATCAATAGCGCTCTCAAACAGATGCAGTTCCGTACTGTTTTTCGAGGCCGGAATGGAAAACGAATACCGCTTGTCGCTGCCAACGGCTTCCCCCATATAACGGGTGCTTGTCGTACCGCGTATCGCCGCATAGCGCGGCGTCCCTTCCTGGTCAAATCCGACGAATACCGCGTTGTGATAGCGTCGGCTTTCATACAAGCGCCCCGTTTCGAGACAGTAGTCGATCAACGTGCGATGGATACCACGTTTGCTGAGATAGGCCATGACGCGATGCGATGTATGATTCGGTTCGGGAAGCTCAAACCGCGCTGGAGATGAGCGTTGTTGCAAAGATTGCGAAAATGCAGGTGCGCTGCCTGGATGAACGCCTTCAATTTGCAGCACCGCATCGGGAAAAGACATGCCCCGCACTTTGATCAAATAGTCCAGCGCCGAGCGTCCGCCGATCCCCCTTGACCACCAGTACCATTTGCCGTTGGAAATTTTCAAGCTGTCGTGTGTCCGGGTGGTGTAGACATTGCGGGAGCATCGGACCAGTTCTGCCGGCTCGTGCATATGCAAATATGTGAGCAGGTCCAGTCTTTTGGCACGTTCGATCTGTTCCTTGTTTACATAGCTCATTGCCGCAGCTCCTTTTGGAAATCCAGGCAGCGTCCGATGGGTATATTGTTCATCGTGCCTTACCCCTCTTTTTGGGGTACGTATAAGCTCTGCCTTCCTTCAACTTCGTAACGCCTTTCTTTTTCATGAATGCGTCTAAATCGCCTTCATAAACTTGACTGGTCACCCCGTTTGAGTCGCGGATGTAATAATACGTGTCGCCAAATCCGTTTTTCTCTTTGGATATCAACTCCAACGATGGCACGGTTTCTCCCTCCTCGATCAAGCCGGTTCCGTAACCAAAAGGCGGCAAAATCGGACAAAAGCATCCGCCGCTTGGGCTGGCATACAACATGTTCATTCCTCCGGAAACGAGAAAAGGACCCCAAAACCGGAGTCCAATTCGTCATGTGATTTATAACTTTAACAAGTGAGCTATCTTCGACCTGTGAAATGCTCGCACCGATACCATGTTCTTTTCCGTAATGGTCAGCATGAAGTTCCCTTTCAGGGGGAGGAACGACGGTGTCAGGCCGTTATCGCTCACGGCCCACCACCCGCCGTTCGGGCGCTTCCGGTTCTTCGTCCGGAACGCTGTCCACGGCTTCGTTTTCCCGTTTGTCCATGTTCAGAAGGGCATTCAGCTCCGCAAGCCGCGCCGCTTTCATTTGCAGCTCCTGCTCCTTCTCGAAAGGAGCCTCGATTTGCTCTTTGGCCGTGACCATCTGCTGCCGCAAGGTGGCAAGCTGCTCGCGGGCATGTTCCAGCTTTGGAGGCAAGTCGGACAAGGCATTGTTGATGCGGCTTATGTTGCCGCCTGCATCCGCTCCGAGCGTCACCGTATGACCGAGCGCGCCGCGAAGCGTGACCTTGTACTCCTTATGGAAGCTGTCAAAGGACAGCCACAAGGAAAATCCCCGGTAGCTGCCGAATTCCTGCGGATCGGGCGATGTCATGCCTTTGCAAGCGTCCAGCAAAGCCGCGCCCGCTGCCGCCCTCTCCGAGTAGGTGTAATCTTTGATCGTCATGCCGGGAAATTTATCTGCCCCATCCGCCTCGGATGCCAGAGATCGTGTATACAAAGCAACGTCCTGTTCATAGCCGGCAATTCGTTCTTCGGTGGATTTGATCTGCTGCGGCAGCATTTTGAGCAGGCGGTCCTCCAGTGCGTAGCGCTGGCTCAAGTGGTTGGCTTTGAGCAGCTTCAATTTGGATACCTGAATGTCCAGGTCCATTTTCTCTTTGATGTACGGGTTGCCGGTCGCCAGCGCCTTGACTTCGGCATAGGAGAGCGCCGTCTCGTCGATATCCTCGGCGGAACGGACCGGCGACTTGCTGGTCATGATCTGCGAAATGAAGCGCTGCTTGTTCTCCAATGTCTGATAAAGGTACGCGTCGAACGTGTTCTCCGTCACATAGCGAAAAATATGCACTTCGCTGTTCTGGTTGCCTTGCCGGATAATGCGCCCGCTGCGCTGCTCCAGGTCCCTCGGACGCCAAGGGCAGTCGAGGTCGTGAAGGGCAATCAGCTTCGTTTGCACGTTCGTGCCCGCGCCCATTTTGAACGTCGATCCGAGCAGTATCCGAACCTGTCCGCTGCGTACTTTGGCGAACAGTTCCTTTTTCTTGACCTCGGTATTGGCGTCGTGAATATAGGCGATTTCGTCAGCCGGAACACCTTTCTCCATCAGCTTGCGCCGCAGCTCGTCGTAGACGTTGAAGGAGCCATCCTGTTTGGGGATAGACAAATCGCAAAACACCAACTGGGTCAACCGCTGCTCCTGATGTTCCTCCCAATACCGGTAAACATTGTCCGCGCAGGCGCTGACCTTGCTGCCTTCGTCGTCGGGAAGCATCGGATTCGCCAGCCGTTGATCGAGCGCCAGTTTGCGTCCGTCATTGGTGATCGTCAGCATATTGTCCTCGTGAGGCTCCACTTCCTTCGCCCGCACCCGTTCGGCGCGGCGGGCAAGATCCGCAACCATGTCGCGCTGAAAGTCACTCGGCGGCACGGCAACATTGTGGAAATGGGCTTTCGGTACGGGAAGCTGGAGCATGTCCGCCGTCTGGATGTCGGCCACTTCCTTGAACATATTCATCAGTTCCGGCAAATTGTAAAAACGGGCAAACCGGGTTTTCGCCCGATAGCCCGTTCCTTCCGGTGCAAGCTCGATCGCGGTGACGGTTTCCCCAAACGTCGAAGCCCACGCATCGAAATGCTGCAATCCCTGCCGCTTGAGCCGCTCGTATTGCAAATAGCGCTGCATCGTGTACATCTCGGTAATCGAGTTGGAGATCGGCGTACCCGTCGCAAAGATGATGCCCCGGCCTCCGGTCAGTTCGTCCAGATAGCGGCATTTGGCAAACATGTCCGACGACTTTTGCGCTTCGGTTTGCGACAGTCCGGCCACATTGCGCATTTTCGTATAAAGAAACAGGTTTTTGTACGAATCGGCTTCGTCCACGAAGAGTCGGTCTACGCCCAGTTCCTCGAAGGTCACGACATCATCCTTGCGGCTCGTGTCGTTCAGCTTCTCCAGCTTGGTTTGCAGCGTCTTTTTCGTTTTTTCAAGCTGCTTGATCGCATAGCGCTCGCCTCTGGCTTCCTTGAGTTCCCGGATGCCGCTTGTAATCTCCGAAATCTGCTCGTACAGTTGCTGCCGCTGCCGCTCCGTCGAAATCGGAATTTTTTCAAACTGCGAATGGCCGATGATGATCGCATCATAATCGCCGGTAGCGATCCGCGCGCAAAACGTTTTGCGGTTTTTCGTTTCAAAGTCCTTCTTTGTCGCCACCAAAATATTCGCCGACGGATATAGCTGCAAAAACTCCGCCGCCCACTGTTCGGTCAGATGGTTCGGAACGACCAGCATGCTCTTGTTGCACAGTCCCAAATGCTTGCTCTCCATCGCTGCGGCGGTCATCGCAAAGGTTTTTCCTGCGCCGACACAATGAGCGAAAAGGGAGTTGCCGCCGTACAGCGCCCGGGCAACCGCATTGACCTGGTGCCGGCGCAGCCGGATTTCCGGGTTCATCCCGGTGAATCGGATATGACTTCCGTCGTATTCGCGAGGACGGATGGCATTGAACCGGTCATTGTACAGCCTTGTCAGCCGTTCGCGCCGCTGCGGATCTTTCCATATCCAGTCGCGGAACGCTTCTTTCATCATCTCCTGCTTTTGCTGGGCGATGGCCGTTTCCTGTTTGTTCAGCACACGCTTTTCCACGCCATCCTCATACACGGTGTCAAATACGCGCACGTCCCGCAAATTCAGCGTATCTTCGAGAATTTTGTACGCATTGACGCGGTTGGTGCCGTACGTGACGTTCGCCTTGATATTGTTGCTGCGGTCATCGCTTTTGCCTTTGACGTTCCAGGCAGCCGTATATTCGGAATACATGACATTGATGTAGGTCTGGTACATCGGCGGCGTGTCCACCAGCTCAAACAGAAATTGCCGAATGTCTTCCGACGGCAGCCAGGTTGCGCCCAAGCGGACATCAATTTCGGAGGCGTCCAGGTCTTTCGGCTGCACCGCTTCAAGCGCTTTGACGTTTTCGCCGTAACGTTCGGCATCGTATGCGGCAAACTGTCTGGCCACACGCAGCTTCTCCCGCACATTGCCGGACAAGTACGCATCGGCGGTTTCGTAGATCGGCTTACCTTCCTCGTCCAGATTTTCGGGATTGGGGAAGATGACGCCGCGCAGCTCTTTTATCAGTTGTTCTTCCGTCCAACCGGTTAGCTGCGCCATATACGGCAGATCGACACGGGCTTTTGCGCCGATGGAGACGGCAAGCGCCTCCGAAGCGGTATCCACCTGTTCCACGCGGATGCGCTGCCGGATGGTGCGTTTGGTGAACATATCCGCCTTGCGCAGCAGCCGTCCTTCCTCGTCGATGATTTCCAGCGAGCAAAGAAGAAAGTAGGAACTGTCGTCCGAAAAAGCAAGGCTGTTGGCGCGGCTGTTGATCAGGCCGTATTGCGCCGTAAACCGGTCATACTGCGCATTCAGCTTGCGCTGTTGCTGCTCTATCATCTCATCGCTGTAGTCTTCGGTTTGGTACTCGATCAGCTCGCGCACGGTGTCCCGCAGCTGAATCATTCCCTTGATGCGGCCTGCGGCCGTAGCAGAAGTGTCCACGCGCCGCATTCGGCTGTTCTCCCGATAGTAGATTTGTCCATCCACCAGCGCAAAGCTGAAATTGCGGACAGACGGATCGGCAGGGAGGGAAGGGTCTTCTTCCTCCGGCTGGTCTTCCCGTTCCAGCTCCACCCATTCGGCATGGATGCCCGACAACGCCTCGCGCAGCAGCTCATCCAGATTGGCGTCCGGGAATGGCTTGCAGGACGTTTCCTGGCGGTTACCGTACATCCGGTCGTCAAAAACCATGGTGCCCAGCACCATATCGGGATGTTCCGCGAAATAACGATTCACCGGCACACCGTCCGCTGTCTCGGACAGGGATAGCCATGCTTCGGTTTGCTCGCTGACGGCGACCATGCGATCCCGTTTCTGCAAAAAGATGATGTCGGCGGTTACTTCGGTTCCGGCATTGGCCAGAAACGCATTGCTCGGCAGACGCACCGCTCCGAGCAGTTCGGCGCGTTCCGCAATATATTTGCGAACCGCCGGGTTCTGCTTGTCCATCGTGCCTTTGGACGTAATAAAGGCGATGATGCCGCCCGGACGCACTTTGTCCAATGTCTTGGCGAAAAAGTAATCATGGATGAGAAACTTGTGCTTGTCGTAACGTTTATCCGCCACGCCATAACCGCCGAACGGCACGTTCCCGATGGCGAGATCAAAGAAGCTGTCCGGCAAATTCGTCTGTTCGTAGCCGCTGACCGCAATCGACGCCTGCGGGTATAGCTGCCTGGCAATACGGCCGGTAATGCTGTCCAGTTCCACGCCAAACAGCCGCGAGCCTCGGATCGACTCCGGCACCAGTCCGAAGAAATTGCCGATGCCGCAGGACGGCTCCAAAATATTGCCGCTGCGAAAGCCCATCGATTCCAGACAGTCGTACATCGCCTTGATGACGGTCACAGACGTATAATGGGCATTCAGCGTTGACGCGCGGGCGGATGCATATTCCTCCGGCTCCAGCACATTTTTCAGTTCCGCATATTCGGCTGCCCACTGCGTGTTCGCTTCGTCAAACGCCTGCGGAATGCCCCCCCATCCAACATATCGAGCCAGTATCGCCTGCTCGTCCGCTGTCGCTTGCCGCTGCTCCTGTTCCAGCTTGTTCAGCAGCCGAATCGCTTCCATGTTCCATTTGAACTTCGTTTTTGCGCCGCCATGCCCCAGCTCATCATCCGTAATCCGGTAGTTGACAGCCGGGACAGACGGACGGGCTGGCGCGGTGCGGCCGGCCGCACCATCAGAGGAAAGGGAAGTGTCTGGCTGCGATACGGTCTCTGGCCCTTCCGTCACCGGCTTTTCCTCCGGTAAAACCGCATCTTCCGCCGTTTCCCATGCCGTTTCGTCAGTCCATTCCGATTCCTGCTCTCCGGTAATCAAATGATCGTTCAGCGGGTTTTCGCGCAGCATTCGCTCAAAATCCCGGCGATTTACCTCTTTGATGAAGAGCGGGAACTGACGGTCTTGCAGCACCACTGTTCGTTGCTCCAGCTGCACAATTTCATATTCGTCCGCACCGATCCAGACCGTGCTGCCCGCGTCATAACCGTAGCGCGCCCGTTCCCGATTCACAGGCGTGTGTTCCGGTTCCGCTTGCGCGTCCGGTCGGGAAAGCCCCGACGATGCATCCGGCTGCGGCACATCGGACCTGTCCAATTCCGCCGCTTGCAGCCGCAGCTTTTCCTCCTGTTCTTCCGCAAAGGCGGGCAATCGCTCGGCTTCCTTCCGGTTCAAGTAACGACCCGCTGCCAGCAGTTCGCCGATACGTTTCTGCACGTTCATCCACGGCAGCACCACCTGCGTATCCGGGTTCATGATCGAGCCGCGGGTCAGCGTGATGCCTTTGCTGTCATAATTCATGTGAATATCCGTGCCGATCAGCGCGGGAAGACGCCCGCCGGTCCCGTATTCCCGTTTCAGGAAATCGGCGTTCTCCTGTGCGGACAGCGACTGCTGGAAATGCAGCGCAATGCGATACTTGCCGTTCTCAAAACCGCTGCCGTTTTGCAAAATGGCGTCAATGACCGCTTGCGGCATGAAAAAAGCGGAGGCTTTTGCGTCCTCCGCTTGTTCCATCCACAGCGTCTGTTGCTCGATGGATGGTTCTGACTTTCGCGACAAGTCAAATTCGTTCAACAGCATCATGCTGGCGAGATGCCCGGCGATGACACCCCAATCGTAAAAGCTTTGCGCCGTGCGTTCCTCCGCCGTCCCTGTCCACAGATGCAAAACGTTGCGATACGGTTCAAATCCTGCTCGTACGCCTTCATCAAGCGTCAGTTCGGTGATGCCTGCCGGAAACAAACCGCGCACATACAACATGCGCTCGCGCTCATCCTCGTGAGCAAGGAAAAATGCTGTGATGTCCGACTTGCTCTCCCGCAGCGGCGCGGCTCGGAGCATGCCATTGATGATGGCATGGTCATGAAAAAACGGAAGACCTCGGTCCTCCGTTTCCCGATCAAACCATTTTAATGATAAATCAGTTCCGCCAGAATCAGTTCCTCCGCCTGCTGCTTCAGGTTGTTCATATGTCCCGTCCAGGCCAGCGGATCGCTCGCCTTGTCCGGTGCCGGGTTCAGCCGAAGCATCTCCTTCATCGTCCGGTCGATCTGCTCCCGCGCTGTCCGGTCGATGTCCGCCAGATGCCGGTTCAACTGCTCCGACAACATCAGATGGGCGTACATGCCCTTCCGCTCGGTTTTCAGGAACGTCTTGCGCATCATCCCGTACTTCCCGATGGTCGTCTCCGCTTCGCTCAGCGTCAGGTTGGGCAGCAGATAATCCCCTTGCGGCGAGTACGTCAGTTCCATGTTCATCCTTCCTTTCTTGTCGAGTAGCTTCATTGTGCGGCAAGGAATCGGGTCTTGCAAGGGTATGAAACGATTGCCCCTCATTTGCACGTTGTGCCTCCCGGCGCAACGCTCGAACGGTCGATTCCACTTCCCGCAGCATCATCTCGGACACATCGCTAATCGCTGCGCCCAAGTGAGACAGCGCAGGAAGCGTGTTGAAATACCCGATGCCGGACAAATCCTCGATGCTGATGTAATGTGCGGGATCGAGTCCGCAACGGGTCATCGCCGTGTAAGCGACGGCCGTTTCGGCCATTTGCTTGAACAGTAATTCCACATGTGGTATGTCCAGGTCTTCCAGCAAACTGTGTTCCCGCTCTTTCATCAACTCCGCCACATAATCGGCGCTGTTGTCATCCACCGCATTCCACGCAGCAGCGAGCAACGCAGCAGGCAGATCCGCACGTGGTTCCATCTCATCCGACGCGCCGAACGCATTTTCCAGCGTTTCGATGACATGAGCCGTATCGCTGTCCTGCAATCGCCAAAGCGACACCTGCGGCTGGCGTCTGCTCTGGGTATCCGATACGTCAAACACATGGCGCAGGCCCAAGTGGTTGCCCCGATCTTCGATCAGGGCAATCCCTTTCGCGCCGCGCTTCACCCAGCGATCCAGCCGTTTGTTCCAGACGTCAATCGGCGCGCAGGCCGTTGCGTCCGGACGTTGTGCGTAGATCAACAGTTGATCCTGAAACGGATATTTATAGTTCCAGGCCGCCGTCCGCAAAAAATCCGCCCAGCGGTCAGGGTGATTCGTCACCGTGCGAGCCGTGCTGGCAGCCAGTTCGACGATGCGCTGCAACTTGGCTGTCATGAGAGCACCTCCCTTACCGAAACGTGATTTGATTGGTCAGGCGAATGCCTTCCTCGGAATAACGAGCCGTAATCCGAATGAGTCCAATAAGTTGCAGTCGATGCAGATTTCGGCGGACAGTGGAAAGAGAGAGCCCCACCTCCGAAGCCAGCTTTTTGCCGGACAACAAGACGCAGCCATGCCGCCCGCCCGCGCGGTCCATCAGGTAGCTGTACAATAGCTTTGCTGCAGGAGGGACCTTCGCTTCGGCCAGCAGTTTATACCTGGTGAGATCGTTCATAGGCTTCCTCCTCAGCAGACGCTAACGCTCCGGCGACCGTTCCGACAAACGATCCGGCCGGATGTAGCAGTACAGATAGAAATTGTAGTCTCCCGCATGCGGGAAACAACGCAGGTAGTACCGATGGCGCTCTGTTTGAAAACAAAAGCCGTATACGCCGGAATGCCACGCCCCCGATAATCGGGCCTCCGGATGCGACAGGCAAAAACGGTGCATCTGGCTGCGGCTTTGAAGAAGTCCCTGCTCCGTCAATGCCCGCACAACCGCATCCAGTTCCGCCCGGAAAGCCGGCGTTTTTAGCGCTGGCAAATGCTCGAACCAGTTTGCCCAGAATGTCTCGCCGCTGCTGCCAAAATAACCGCGCAGGTGCCCGATGCAACCCCGTTCCGTATCCTTCTTTATCGAAGCGGAATAAAAATAGGCCGCGTCCTCCGACACGGCCGTTTGCAGTCTTTCCAGCATATTCTTTTCCTCCCGGCTGGTAGGTGTTCGCTCTAGGTTGCGACACACATAGAAGGGGAAAGTCCGATATCTGCCACAAGCCGACGGGAGGAAAGCGGCTGTTTTTTCCGCCCGCCAAATTCAGTAAATAGCAGTACACCAACTTGGCCGCAAGCGGAAGCGAGGCTCCGTCCAGCAGCCGATAACGAGTGAGATCGTTCATTGCGTCCTCCTATCGTTGCGTTTCCGTTTTTTTCTTCTGTGCGGCAGGCGTGGAAGGCGCTTGCTGTTGCTGCTCCACCAAGCGCTCCGGCCGGGCATAGCAGTACAAGTAAAAGTTGTAATCCCCGGCAAAGGGAAAGCAGCGCAAATAGTAGCGGTGATCCTGCGTTTGCATGCAAAACCCGTATACATCCGTGCTCCAAGCACCGCCGATGCGCGCCTCCGGGTGCTCGCTGCAAAATCGTAACATATGCTTGCGGCTTTTCAGCACCTTCTGATCGCCGATAGCTTGAAAGACCTTACCCAATTCTTCTTTAAAAGCAGTCGTTTCAAAGGGAGAGCGCCGGGGAAACCAGGTTACCCAGAACTCCTCGCCCGACCGCCCAAAATCGCCGCGCAGGTGGCCGATGCAGCCACGTTCGATCTCCTCTGCGGCAGAAGCGGAATAAAAATAAGCCGTATCCTCTGGCGCGGCACTTTGCAGCTTTTCCAACATGTCTATCCCTCCCGTCTGGTGAATTTAATGGGTGCCTCCCGTCCCAAAGTCGTCGTAGCTGGACAAATTGGCATGATAAAAGACGACGTCGCCGTCCAGCAGGGAGAACGTTGCCCCGTATGGATCGACGAAGCTGCGCTGAAACCCTTCCATCCGCCACTGATTGTCCAGCGGCGCGTTTTTGTATTGCAGATGCGGATGGTTCAAGTCTTGATTGCGGATCGTTTCGATGTTGAAATTGACGATGATGTACCCATCCTTCAGAAATACGGGCGCATGGTCGTCCAGCCGGTGCGTGCGGCCGTACTCCGCCAGATTGAAGCCTTTCGGCACCACGTACGGCGCGGCGGGCAAACTGTAGTCCCCCCGCCATCGCTGAACCGAAGCGTTGGCGCGGGCCGCATCGATGCCGGAGGGCACCTGCGTGCTTCCGACAAACGTCCGAAGCTGAGGCGGCAGCAGCATGATATCGTAGCCGCCCACATAGGTCGGCTTCTGCGCATCCTTTACATATTGATCGATAAACGTCTGCCTCGCTCCGGGCGAACCGTTCAGCGACCAAAGCGTTGCGGCGGTGCCGGTCAACTCCTGCTTCGGCACATTGCGCAGGCGAGCGTCGAGCGTCACATACCGTTTCTCCACATCGTCGCTGGAGCCAATACGAATAAACCGCTGACTGCCTGAATGATAGTAGAGATCGACTTCCTGCCTGTTCTTCCCCTTGCTGTCCACAAAATAAAACGTCGGTGTAATGAGGATGCCGTCGCCCGAGCCGAACATGTTGCCTTTCGTCATGACTTCGAATTTGACATGGTAACCCGTTTTGACCGCAACATTTTTCTTGCCGCTCTCCGGGTGACTGCCTTGCCGTACCGGCAGCACGTAAGGAGGGGTATTGCCGCGCGGTGCGCCGTCAATGCCTTTCGTGCCGACCCAGTAGGCGTTTCCTGTCGGCGTCGCGCTGCCCTTTTGGGTGCGGAACACCGATTCCCAGGCAAAATCGGCAATGTCGGTGATGCGGAAATCATAGAGACGTCCGATCACTTCCACTGGAACCACCTGCGCAGCCACATGGTTGGACAAGTCCAGATTGGCATTCATCTGGGACGTAAAGGAGGCCGGACTATTCTCGGCAAACGTCCGGAATAATACGTCGTAATAGCCTTCATCCACCCAAACGGGCAAATAGAAGGTCGTCTGTATCTGACCGACCGGGATGGATACCCACGTTTCCTTGGGGACAAACGTCGTGCGATCCGCTTTGTACACATCGAACGGAAACCAAATCTGTTTGTCCCTCACATACTTGGCATAATCCCGATTGCCGTAGCCCTTGATGTCCTTGTGCGGGCCGCTTGTCGGAATCGTTACGGTAAAGGGCCGGTCCAGAATGAGCGCAGCCCGACCGGCGGTTGGCTGCGTTTTCTGATTATGCGCCTGGTCGTCGGATACGGACGCCTGATTGACAACGGGCGTATGCACCGTCACCGGATTGATGCCGCCGATCGGAAAGCTCTTGTTTTCCCCGCCGCCAATGCCCTTGACCAGCGTATAAAAGATGGTGCCGGTGCTCGGTTGATTCGCTTTGTTTGTTTTGAAAGCGTCAATGAGATAACCTTTGCCGTACAGCACATCTTGCCCAATCATCGGCGGGGCCGGTATCGCCCCCGGCGTCGGCGCTTTTTCCTCAACGATTCGGTTGTCCATGATTGTATTTCCGTTAAAAACGAACGAGTCGTTTTTTACCTTGATCTTGCCAATAGCTCTCTCGGCCTCGTTTGTCCAGTCCTCGTTCGGTACGGAAGGCCGGCTGGAACCGCCGGAAATCGTTTGTCCGGGCAGCGTCACATTCGAATAGACCGGATCGGTCATATGCGCGCTGAGCGACGCATCATGCGCAGCGGAAACGGTTGGCGGCGTATAGCCATTCGGCTCCAGCGTAACTGTTCCCGAAGGAAGCGCATAATTGGAGACCGTCGCCTTTTGAATGCCGTACACTTCGAGATTTTGAATCGTCCAGAAGCTGTACTTGCGTTCAATCGAATAGTTTTTGGTGACCGTCTGTGTATCTGAACGCGGAACGGTAATGGTGGTCGGATTCCCGTCCGCATCGGGCGGGCCGGATCGCGTCTCCGTCCAGGTGAGGGTATATGTTTTACTCACCTGAATCGGGTATTGCTTCGTGCCGGTCGTTTCCGTGAACGTGTTGCGATACAAGTACGATTTGGCCAAAGCGTTCACATACAGGTTCTCTGAAGTCGGAATGCCTTGCAGCACATCAAATTTTTCTGCGCCGCGCGCATCCGCCTGAATGACAGCAGAAGCGCTTGGCTCCATCGCTTCGGCCTGCTGGGAAGCGCCGGGCTGCGGTTTTCCGTCGCCGTCGCCTTTGCGTACCGTATGATCGGATGTCGAGTCCCCCGTATTGCCGTCCACATCCTTCACAACGACGGTGATTTGCACGCTCACTTTGTCGCCGGACGTGAACGGGATTTTGATCGGAATCGTTTTACTCGTTGACGTGCCGGAGAGGTTTCCGGTTTTGTCGCCCGTTTGAACGAGCCTGGCATTTCGAATATCCGTGATTTCGTATGACTGCAAATTTTTTAACGACTTGACTTCAAAAACAAAATTCCCGTCCACTTCGGTCACGTTTTGGTCGACCGTTTCCGGCGCTTCAATCCGGGACGCGACCGTTACCGAGGAGGGAATTTTGTAAATGCCGATAAAGTTGGAGCCGCCCGATCCCACCAGAATGGAGCGCTCTTTGAGCTTGGGGTCGCCTTTTTCCTGAATGAACAGCTTCTCGTCGGGTTTGTTATTGTTCGTAATGTAAGAGCGGATGATTTCATACGTCTGACCGCCGGAAGTGATTTGTCCTTCGAACGTATGGTTCGCTTCCTCGCCGGTTGCGAAAACGCCTTTGTCCACTTCTTTGAGTTTGGTGCCGTCTTCTTTTTGATAGATGGCCTTCACCGGATTGTTCTCCGCATATTCGGCAACCGCGTCCGTTCCGCCCAGATGCACCGTAAAGCTTCGCGTTCGCACCTTCGGATTGGTTTCCGGGTCTTCTTGCAGCCAGTCTTTCCGCGTCGGGTCCTGCTTGGGCGATAAATAGGAACGAACGATCGTATACGTTTTTCCGTTGTCCTCAATCGTTTCGGGAAATTCATGATTGATCGTTTCCCCGACTTTGTACTCGCCCTTTAGAAATGTAACTTCCGGTCTTTGAATGACTATGCCGTCTACGGTTTTTGCAATGACATCGACGGGAAATTCCGCGCTTCGATAGGGTACATGAATGCCGAAATAATCGTCCAAGTCGTCCGGGTGCGCCCAAGGTTCGGCTCTCTTGATCTCATCTAACGTATAAAAGGGCCCTTTGCGCACGTTGCCGTTTCCGTCGATGGACACCATGATGGCATACAAATATAAGTCGTCGTTGTCTTTGATGTCGCCCATGCCCGCGTTCCACATGCCTTCCGTGACAAGCGCCTCGCTGATTTCATAAAATGTCGTTAAAGGCGCTCCGGGGATCGGCGGATTCGGGTCTTGACCTACCTGCCGCACTTGCTGGTCCAAAAAAGAAGCATGTTGGCCGTTTCGAGGATCGCCACACTGCTTGGGCGTAGTATTCGTACATAGTTGGTCCCGTCGCACCGTCCATCCCACGGTTCTGTATCTGATGGACGATGTTGCAGCCGTGCTGGTGATCTCAAAACGAATTTTCCCTGACTCCGTATAAACATTCGGAGTTTCGGCAAAGACTTGTCTCGGTAGCAATGGCAATAAAAAAAGGCATGCCATCGTAAGGCATACCCACTTTGTAACGATGCTTTTAATCATATTATTCAACCTTCCTGATCAGTTGGTTGTAGAATAAACTTGCGGTGGCCACCTTCAACGTGCTGCCCCAGTCTCCCCCAATATTTGTTCCTAACGCAATGTCGGCGTAACCTTCATACCATACATTTTTTTCAAGAGGAGTATCGTTGGGCACCCATGTGCCTTTCTCATACTTCAAATCATTGGGAAACCATGTATCATAAATCAAGTCCTTGCGCTCTGAATAGGATACGAATTTAATCCTGAATTTGGACCTTACATAATTTTTACCAAAACCGTCACGGTAAATCATCGACGGTTCCGGATCAAGATAACCTTTGACTTGAATTTTGTTCTCCTTTACCCAATCCACATAACGACGAATATACTTTAGTTCGGCATTGGAATTTTGCATTTTTGTAGCGAATAAAGCCTGCGCCCACGAATCGTCGATCGTGTTGTAATCCACATTCAGCCACAACGCGCCGAACGTTTTCAGCCGGTTCATCCATATATCCACGTTTTTCTTATTGAATTCCGGTATGGTCGAATAGAGCACCGAAGAAACCTTGCTGTCCGTAGGATGCGAGTAGGGATAGGCCATTTCATAGGCTTCATTCGGCACATCGGCCAGAATGTACGGGTAATCTTTCGCGTTCTTCGGCAAATGGGTTGTGCGAATCAGGCGGCCCCATTCATCGTACTTTGCATTGGCGTCTTCTTGTATGGAAATAAATACGGTCGATGTCGGGCTATCCCAATTCACTTTCGCCCCCAGCGCTTCGCTGACAAAACGCAGCGGGACAAACGTCCGGCCGCCGCTGGTGATCGCCTTCGAATCGAAGACCACTTCTTTACCGTTGACGAGCGCCGTGCTATCGCCGATCGTAAGCACAATATGCAGGTCGTCCCGCTCAATCGGAACGGTCATGGTTTTGGGCTCCCATCCAACTTTCGCGCCCATCTGTTCCGCGATGAATCGAACCGGCACGAGCGTCCGGTTGTTTTCATCGACAAATGCTTGCGCATCGGGAAACCAGATTTTTTGTCCGTCCATGACGACGCCGACAAAGGACGGAGAGTTGCTCGCCGCGCTTGCCGTTACGGTGAACGGGCTGCAAATCATCGCGGCGACAAGTCCTGCAATT
This sequence comes from Paenibacillus vulneris, assembly GCF_039543185.1. Taxonomy (NCBI): domain Bacteria; kingdom Bacillati; phylum Bacillota; class Bacilli; order Caryophanales; family Paenibacillaceae; genus Paenibacillus; species Paenibacillus vulneris. Next base: position 93,932 of record NZ_BAABJG010000035.1, read on the forward strand.
ACCCATTTTCTCACGCCATTCGCTCCTCTCTTAATAGGGGTCATGACAAGTTTGGAAGATTTCTACTGTCAGGTTCATCATAGAGCCGATCTGACGGCGTGTCCACTTTCCGAAATCACCGCCGTCTCGTTAAGATGGCGGGACCGGACAGTCCAGCGGCATATAGCCTTTTTGCGCGGCCGCTTGTTCGCTGGAAAACGTCTCTTCCACCGGATAAGCAAAGCCGCATGTGCTGCGATAATACACCTTCATGCTTCCTTTCCTGGCCCCGACAATCTCCGGCTTCTTGAGCACGCGGCTTCCGCCGAGCGCATAATGGTTGTAAAACTTGCCTCCCATCGGAATGCCTTGGATAAAGGCAAGCACCCCGACATCATTCACGGTATTGTGCCATTCCTCCTGCGAAATGGTCGGCAGCATGAAGGTGTAAGAAAAGCCGTATCGGGAAACCGATTCGTTGTGTTTATTGATCCGGTAGGCGAGTTCGTCTTCAATTGCGCGGACGATGGTGCTCCGGCGCACCTGCTCAAATCGCTCCGCATCCTTTAATAGCGCAATATTCGTCTGCTGCCCGACGTCGGCCCGCAAGCCTTCGTGCCAGCTCCGGCTGCCCGCATCGTAAGCGAGGACGAAATCGTCCAGCGTGAACGAAAGGCTGTTACCCGATGAATCGGCGTAGGCATACGGCCTCTTTGCTCCCCAAACCGGTTTTCGTTCCGTGCTCCCGTCGGCTCCCGTCCACTCCTCCTCGGCATAGACGTAGAAACCGTCGTAACCAATCACCGCAATAGCCGGGATATACCGATTGAGTACGCCTTGCGCAACGGGATCGTCGGCAATGCCGAAGCTTGCGTACAGCGTCCGATAAAAAGCGGCAATCGCTTCGTCCTTGTTCAGCGCCACCCGCTTGGCCGATTCGTATTGCGTCTCCCGCTGCTGATTCGCATTGACGGTCAACATCCGCGCTGCGTCATCCACCGCCGCATCCAGCGCGGTGTTATAGCGCAGCTCGGAGAGTAGCGCCTTCCGCTGCGTTTCGACTTCAATCCGGTTCACGGTCGCAAACGGCAGGAAAATGAGCGCCCCGACAATGGCCCATTCAATCAGCCTCATTGCGCACCACCCCGCCGTAAGGAATGAAGATTTTTTCGTTCGGACTGATGGCCTGGTTCAGGAAATCGAACAGGATCGTGCCGGGAGTCCGGTTCGTATTTTTAACCGTGACCGCAAATGTATCGCCGACCCGCAGTTTGTAGCGTCTCGCCGGATCGTCTTTTGCGGCCGCGCTGTTCGGGAACAGCACAGGCAAAATCTGCGCGTTGTAAAATAGGTCGTAGTGCACTTCGTAGCTGCCCCGAAACGTATCCGGCCTTGTCGGGTCGTCGTAAACCGGCACGTACTTTTTGCTTCCGTGTTCCATTTGCACATCGAAGGTGTTGCCCGTTGCCGCAATCGCCTCCATAAAGTCCGTATACATGCTCGGCGACACAAAGCCCTTGTCCCGCACTGCATCCACAAACGTTGTCGTCGCTTTCAGGACGACCAGTTCCGAAATATCGTCCTGCTGGTCGAAGGCTGCGGAAATGGGGTAGAGGTAGAGCAAAAGAACGGCAATGAGCGCCGCGAAAACTTTCGAGATACTGTTCATGGCATTCTCCTTAGCGTAAAGCGAAAATGAGACGCACCAGTTGTCCGGACGCATCTCGCTGGGCGACTGCCGTATACCGGGCATTCAGGCGAACGCCGGCGGGGACGAACGGGTCCCGATCGAGCGGCGGCGCGTATCGAACGCCGTCCACCACAATTTCCGCGTCTCCCGTCTCCAGCCGGGCAACAGACTGCGCTACCTCTGCGCCGGATACGGTGCCGTCGCCGGCAATCGGCGAAAACGCCATCTGCACGTTGCGATCCAGCGACTTTCCCGACACATAGGCGGTGGCGTTCAGCGCAGCCCCGGTTTGAAAGAGCATGAGTCCGCTCGTTGCGGCCATCAGAAAGAGAAGACAGGCCACGCTCATTTCCAGCATCGTTCTGGGTGCATGTTCCATCGGCTTCCTCCTTGAAAACGCCGGGGCGTCCGTCTATACCCGAAAGGACGCCCCATCAGCGTTGTGATGTCTGTAAGGACGCTTACTGCTGCCGAAACACAATGCCGCGAATGACGTTGCTGCTGTCATGCACCAGTTGCGCCCGAAATTTGCCGCTCGGATTGACGTAGTTGATATTCGCTTCATCGAGCGCATGGCTCAGTTGCCCCGGCGCTTCACCAACCACTGAGCCGTAGGTCACGCTGTCGATCGGAACACCCGTGTTGATCACCTTGCCATACCACTGACCCGCCGGATTTTTCCCGGTGACAATCTGGATGCCGAACTGGTCCTGATCGCTGAACTTGCGCAGCGCGTTGACCACCTGACTGCCCGACAACGTCGTGTTGTCGTACACCGTAAACGCCGTTTGCGACAGCTCCGTCTGGATATTGCTGAAATTGCTTTGCGCCGCCTTGGTGGAGTCTTGCGCGGAAATAAACAATACGACGGCAAGGGTAATGAGCGCGATGGCAAGAAAAATGCCTGCCGCCATCACAAGTGCTTTTTGCGCGTTGGACATGAACCGATCTCTCCTTCAAATGAAATTCGAAATAAAAAAGACGCTTCCCGTTTGGAAAGCGCCGCAACATGTCCGCTTACTGAATGCGCTGAAGCTGTTCGTAGTAAACGGACATCTGGTGCAAGCTGACGATGACGAGCGGAATGACCAGATAGCCGAAAATGAGGGCCATCATTGGCGCAAATCCGATCCATTTTCCCCAGCCTGCCTTTTGCTCAATCAATTGCTCGTACTCCTGTTTGCGCTGCTCCTGCGCGTAAGCCTGTTCCGACTCCAGGTCGTCGAACGCTTCCCGAATCGGCAAACTTTGCACCGCCAGTTCCAGCTTTTCGACCGTGCGGACGAACGGCACAAACGGCGCATCCTCTTTCAGCTGCGCCAGCGCCTGATCTGCGCCCTGTTCGAAATGGAGCAAGCACGTTTGCAGCGGTTCCTTGAACACGCGGGCAAACTGTTCCATCCAGATGAGCAGATGCTCGACCGACATCCGGTCCAGATCCGCCAGCATGGCGATGACGGCATGCAGTTGGTCCACTTCATGCTTCATCTCCATCTGCCGCATGCGCCGCTGGAACATCCGAACGCCGACCGGCATGGCGTAGCCGCCCCATCCCGCGAGAGCGGCGAGGAGCGCTTCCCACCACTTCACATACTGATTGTCCAGCTTCGTGAGCTTGCCCATAATGCGCCGAGCCGCGGCGCGAAGCTGATCGTCCTTGTTTGTTGCTGGCGATTCGCTGCGGAGCAGGGCCATCACCGTTTCTTCGGTGCGATGCTTCACCTCCTTTACGCGATCGATGATGCGGCGATCGAGCGCCGCCGCCTCGCGCGCCTTGGCTTCCTCTTCCGGCGAAAGTTGACCGAACAGGATGCCCTGCTTTACCGGCGCATACAAGATTTGATGCCGGCTTGCGGCATGAAGCGCCATAAACATCCCGAGCACAGCCAGAAAAGCCATGCCCCCCGCCACGATGCGCTGCACATAGAGCCATTCCAGCCGAAGCGGCGACGCGGTGTCTTTAAGCAGCTTGACCATGCGGTCAGCTTCACGGGAACCGGGGGCGGGACCGAAACGATGCACAAGCCAGCGCATCCACGGCCATTCGTAAACCCGTTTCTCCCATCTTTTTCGGCCGGTTGGTTTTGGACTCACGTCCAGCTCCTGAATGTTCCGCAGCAGAACGTAGGACAGCCATACGACCGCCATCAGGCCGATTTTCACGATCCAGCCGGTCGTGCTCGCATAAAAGGCGTCCATGGCCGGAAAGTAATGGCTGGCCCAAGCTTCGATCGGCCGGGTAAACAGCAGTGGCAACAGCGCGATGGCGGTCAGTCCTTGCAACAGGAAACTGAGGCGCTCGCGGCGCAGCAGTTCCAGATTCAGTTCGGTCGCAAGCTTCCCAAGCGCCTTCAAGTACACGGAACCGGTTGCGGTTCGTTTGTCGCCGTATTCCTTCACCAGATGCGACAGCCCGGCCAAGCCCTGCAAATAGCGGTTCGGCGCGCTCTCGATATACTGCGCCAGCCGCTGCTCGGCGTCGCTTGCCGTGAGCACTTCGTATATTTCGTGTCCGTGCAGCGCCATCTCATACGACGCGCCGTCCGCCGCTTCATAAACGGCTTCTTCCACCATGCCGTGCCGATGATAATGATGGCGCACATCCGAAAAGAAATGCCGGAGTTGCCGAAGCAGTCGCGTCTCCAGCCGATGCACCAGATTGTCCGAAAGGATTCCGTGGCCAACCCAGAAGCCGATGCCAATCATGCCGAGCGTGGCCGGGTCGCGCACGCCGATCGCCAGCGGAACAGCCGCCGCGAGCAGCACGCCCCAAATGAGGAGCGCCGTCCTCATCGTTTCCAGCCGCAGCTTCCATTCGTCGCCAAGCTGGAGAATGGTCATTCGTTTGCGAAGTTGGTACAAATAAGCGCGTAGAATCGGTACGCGTTCGCATAGTCGATACAACTGCTGCAACACGCTGTGCAGCGCTTGCTTCTTGCGGGCTTTGCCCGGTTTGCGCAGCGCTTCATACTGCCGAACGGCCTCCACGTCCGAACCGTGACGGGATACCCATTGAAACGCCGCCACCATCGCGAGAAACAATAACGTCGAGGCGCCCAGCAACAGGGACAGCCATTCAATTTTCATCGCTATCCCCCCAGTGAACCGCCAAAAACGCCTCGAACGCCGCCTGGTCCGGCCCGGCGAGGCATGCAGCGATTTCCTTGCGGCTTCGCTCGGACAACGGATGAACGGCGACATAGCGTCCGTCCCGGTATTCGATGACGTTCCGCGCGACGTAAAGCGGTCGGTCCGTCGATCGGCGGAAATATTCCAGCATCGTCTCCATGAACGCCGTCATTTTCTCCTCGGTCGTCGTTTTGTGGCGGAACGTCTCCGGGTAGCCCTCTTCCTGCTCCACCGGGACGCATTCGGTAATTCGTTCAATGTAGCGATGTCCGTCCGCGTCCCGCCTGAGGTGAATGTCGAAGTTGATGACGCTGACGACCTGCTGCTCGGCCACTTTTTCGTTCGTAAACACCCCTGTCTTCAGCAGCGAGTTGCGCAGCGAATAGACGAGATCGCGGAATGTTTTGGCATGATGCGTAAACAAGGTGAACAGCGAAGCGACCTGCGCCATCTGCACCATCCAGGCGGCAACCGGGTCGGTCGCCACTTCTCCCAAAATATTGACCGAGCCGTCCGTTTTTTTCTGAATGTCCAGCCCGTCCTGCCCGGAGATCGTTTCCGTTTCCCGCAGGCTTAAAATGTTGCGATCCCGGTATATTTTCCGAAGCTGAAGCTCAAAGCTCATTTCCTGCACCCGAATCGGCAAGATGGCCGGAATGTAGCGCACCATCGCCATCAAGAGCGTCGTTTTGCCGCTGCCCTGCGCACCGGTGATGGCCGTAATGCGCTCGCCCATGACCAGATATCGGATCAGCCCGATGGGAAGCTCGGCTTGGTCGTCCTGAATCAATTGTTCCAGCGCGGCGTTTTGCACATCGAATTTGCGCACAAAAAAAGCCCACGATTCGCTGAACCGGGGGCGCAGCACGACGACGCGGGAGCCGTCGGCCATTTCGTTCACCTTAAAGCCGTTCGCCTCGGACAATTGGCCGGGAAAATTATGTTTGTACACGTTCTGGCACACGCGCCTCAGTTCTTGCTCCGAGCCGAAGGACAGGAAGCTCAAATGAATGGATTTCCCTTTATAAAACAGCCACACGCTGTCATGCGACCTTGGCACCTCGCGCAGCAGCGCTTCTTCCTCCAGGCTCCACTCGCCTTCCCACATCGAGGGCGGGATGCCGGATACGCCGCCCGATACGCCGTCGATTTTCATGTCGCGGATTTCGTCGATGACGCTAAATCCTTTGTACTGCTGGTAGATCCGCTGCACAACGATCTGGGTTTTGTCCTCGGCAGACAGCCTGCGCGCTTCCTGCTTGTAAATGTCGCGGATTTCGTCGGCGGTAATCCGATATGACTCGGTTTCTTCGTCTTCCATGCTCCGTTTGGGGCGGTCCAGTTCGTATTTTCGGATCAGCTCGTCCAGCGCTTTCAAACGATGTTGTTTCTTAAACAGAAAGAGCAGGATATCAAACTGATCTTGCGGCGACAATTTTTTCGGATCGTCAAACGGCAGGAGGAGATTCAGGTTTTTATCGTCCAAGGTATAGCGCTGTTCGAGCAAATCGGCGATGACTTGCTTTACATACGCCTTGTCCCGCAAATCTCCGGACGTGCAGCCCCGCAGCGCTTTTTTCAGTTCTGCGCGCTTGTTTTTGCGGCGGCGGTATTCTTCTTCCGACAAGCCGAAGTCGATCAGGTTGCTGCTCGTCATCTCGTGCAGCGCCTCTTTCACAAACGCGGTCATCGCTTCCAACGTATAGACCGGTTTTTCGTCCGGCTGCTCCGGCAAGCGGCGGCTCATGCGCAAATAGAACAAGACGCCGATCGCAATAAGGATGCCCGCCAGAATCATAGCGTTCAGCGCGAACATCATCGGTCATCGTCCTCCTTCCCGCCGAAAAGAGGCTTGTTCAGTCCGACGTTGTTGATGAGCGCCTTCGCCAATGTCCGCACTTGCTGCATAAACAGTGAGTTTTCATGACCGCGCGGCACCTGTCGGTTGAGAAATAAAAAACGGACGGCTTCTCCTTGTTGAGTCGCATCCAGCCAGCCCGTATTATGGACAATCGGGTACGCGGGCTCCCGCCGATGGAACTTACGCTTGATATTCTGAACGGTCAAAGCGGAGCGAGGATCGTATTGTCCGAATACAAGCAAATGCTTCCGGTTGGACTGAAGCTGCGCCTCCACCAGCGGAAAAACCTGCTCCAGTTTGAGCCCATTTTGAGGCAGACAGACGACCAGCAAATCCGCCTGACGCAGCAACGCCGCAGTCCACGCCGACACATTGCCGCTTCCGCCGTCCAGCAATACCAGATCGTAAGCGCGCCTTGTCAGTTCCAAAAGAGGCGCAAGCCATTCCTGTGCGGCTGAAACAAACGATGCATCCGGCTTGTTCGATCCCGGAAGGATGTCGAGCCGGTCGGCGAGCAGCGGCAGCGTGTAATCCCGCAACCTGTTCGGTTCCAGCTTGCGGTTTTGCAAAAGCCTGAGCAGCGCGTCGATGCCTGCGTCAGGCGGGGCGTCCGCTTTGCTCATCCAGGACCGTCTCGGGTAAAAGCTGCGTTCGATGGCCGCGTATTCGCTTTGCAAATGCCCAAGCAACAAAAGGCGCGAGGAATATTCGAGTCCGAGCAGCGCCGCGGCGGCGATCAGGTTGCTCGTCGTACCGGCCTGTCCCGAAACCGGACTCCAAAACACCACGGTAAAACCCATTCCTTCATCTCCTTTCATGCGACTTTACCGGATTCACGCACGCTTTCGCGCACGCGCCCATGCACGCCGGGCTGTTTTGGCATCGCAATCAAACAACTGTTGCAGCATGTCCAGCACGGTCCGGCGATAAGTTCCAGTCAGCCGCCTGATGTCGATACGGCCATGATGCTGGTTGTCCAGCTCGACGGACATATCCCGTTCGTCCAGCGGAAAACGGAACACAGTGTCCTCCCAGCGTACCGCCTGCTGCGGCAGCAGCGAATCGAAATAGGTCTCGGGTATGGCGGTTGGCAGAGTGGGAGCAATCAGTTTGTAAAAAGAGAGCGGCTGGCTCTCCGCTTCGTGAAGGCACAGCCGCTGCATCAGCTCCGAGTTTTTATGCATGCCGAGCCGGCTCCAATTGCTGCACCAAACCCGCTTGTCGTAGCCCGGCAACTCTCGTCCTTTCACAAATTCGGTGTGATCGGTGTCGAGCAACATGACATCGTATGCTGTTTCGCCACCGGCTTGAAACATAGAACGTTCCAATTGCGCTGGCGTGACGAGCCCGGTCGCCACATCGATGCCTTCAAACTCCCGCAGCGAACAGCCAAAATCCGCTCGCGGCAAATAGCCTTGCATGGACTGTGCAAGGGTGGAATCCACGATCAGCACCTTTCGCTCCATCGCCGTGAGCAGCTTGCCCAGCACAAGGAGCAGGTGGCTTTTGTCCGGCGCGCCGAAAAATACGACTTTTTTCATGACGGCCTCCTTCACTGATTAAAAATTTGCTCCAATTTATCCACTTTTGCAGGCTCTCCAGACGGCGAAGCTGGTGCCGGATCTGTCGAAACAGATGGCGTAGACTCCGCTGACGGTTCAGGCCGATTCTCATTCGTCGTTGTCGGAACGGAAGAGGTGGGCAGCGGCTGCGCAGCTGGCGGTTCGTGATCGACCGTAGCCGTTGCGCCTGCCGGTGGCGGCGATGGGGTCGCCTCATGCATGGCATTGCCTTGCTGCGTGACAATCCGTTCGTTTTGCAATTGCTGCTGCACCGTTACGCTTCCGCTCGTTACGCGCAGTTTGTCCGACTCGCTCATCGCCTTCAGATTGTCATCCAGTGTCGTTCGCAGTTGGCGGGCAAGCTCGGTTGTCGCTTTTTCTAGCAGGTTCGGATCATGATCCATCAAGTCGAGCACCTTCGGATTGGCGGGATAATTGACTACTGCCGATTCCTGCAAGCCCGGCTCGATGTAGGGCAGGGCATACAGCCGCGCGCCTTGCAAGTAGGCATCGATGATCGCGCTTGAAGTCCGTAATAGATCCAGCTCGTTCATTTCCAGCCAGATGACATTGCCGGACAACTCCCGCGCCTTCTTCTTCGCCAGCAAGACAAAATCCTCGCCAGTCGGGAAGTTGATTCGCACGTCGATGTACTGTCCCTTTTGCAGATTGGAGGGAAGCTGAATGACTTGAAACTCCTGCACCCGCAAATCCTTCGGGATTGGCGCGCCCTCGTACAGCATGGAAGGCATCAACGGCGTGCCTGGCTCTAATTCGATTTTGGCGCTTTTGCCAATGACCGCGTTCTGATCAGTAATCATTCCTTGCGGCACCAGATTCGCAGGCAGCGGAACAGACTTGAGGTCTTCCGCCTTCACGATGCCGCCGGCCGGAACAGTGTGCGCCACAGTCCAAACGCTTCTGCGCGATTGTTCCTCTATCGTTTTCAATTCTTCGATTTGCCTTTCATAATGTTCCTTCATTTGCTGTTGTTTCTGCTCTTGCTCTGATTGCTTGATCAGAGAATAAATGGCCGCAGCAGCCAGTAAACAAACGCTTACGGCAATCGCCGCGATGATAAGCGCCTTGCGGTGCCGATACGTCCACGACATCGCTCACGTCTCCTTTCAAACCAAAATTGAAGTGCTGTCGATTGACTTTACCGGGCTTCGTCACGTTGCTTCGGTTTTTGCTGAGTTCCAATCTGATGCTGCTCCAATTTTTCTTGCGCCCATGCAGGCATATGCTCCGGTTTTATCAGACCCATAAAATCCTCTCGATTCCAGCGAGCCTCTTCACCGGTATATAGATTTAACACGTAGACGGCGCGACCTCGGGAATTGGCAGAGGTGCCAAAACCGCTTAGCGCCAGCACAAGCTGGTTAACAGCGGTGCGGTATTCAGGTCGCAACCGTTCCGGCCGGATGACAACAACCTGGTGGTCAATGCACACGTCTTCGCGAATCGGCTGGCATTGGACTTGGGTAAGGGGAGATAGGGGCACCTTGACACTGGCCCTTTCTTCTTTGAGATCCTCCAGCTCCCATTGCACGCGGGAAACAAAGTCATGCACGGCCTCAAGATAATCCGCGCCGGCTGCAAACGCGTAAAATTGCTCGACACCCAACGAATTGTTTCGGGTGCAGGTACAAACCATGTACGGACGTTCGGCATTGGTTTCGTCTATGCCAAGCAGCACTTCCACCTTCCCGATGGAGATGGCCTGAACGACTTCATAGTTGTCCACCATTCGCTTTATTTCTTCCACTGTCCGTCCTCGTTTCCTGGAAAATTGCAGTCATTCCTCGTTCTCCGGTTTTGCTTTGATAGGCCGGCATTACGAGATTTCTTGTTTCGCGTGCGCGGTTGCTCGACCTCATCCTCCAAAACTTCAAAGCGGTTGAAACCCGGCTTTTCTTGCATCAGGCGCTCATATTGACGACGCCTCCCTCTTGTGAAATACATCATGAATCGCCTCCCCAAAAATGGGCATAAAAAAGCTCTCCGTCTAGGGGAGAGTGCCTGCCGAACTGGATTTAGGTTAACGTTCCAGTTCCCGTTGCCGTTTTTTATACCAGCTTTCCAACAGTTGTACGATCAGATCTTCCTTTTGCTTTTCGGTAAAGTCCCTCGGGAAGAAACGGTCGATCCGCTCGCGCCGAATGGTCATCTTTTCTTTTTGGTTCGGCTTCTCCTCCGTGAGAATCGAGAAGATGACATCCACATTAAGCCGCCCGTCTTGGCTCAGTTTTTTCATGCGCTGCGCCTGCGCCAGCGAAGGCGTGCAGTCTTCGGACTGCATCGTTTCGTACAGGGCATGCTGTTCTTCTTCGGCCAAGTAAGAAATCTCTACGGCGGGATTGAAAGCGATTCGTTTATCGTCTACCATTTCGAGAATGGAGGGAGTCAGTTCGGTAAGGCGGATATAGCGTGAAATCTGGTGCGGGCCTTCCCCAGATTGCTCGGCGATAATTTGCCTTGATGTTTTATTTGCCGACTTCTGCGCAATTAGCGCAGAAGTTAAATCTGTTCTGGCTCCTTGCCTTTTTATTGCTTCCAGCTTCATCTTATAGGCAAATGCTTTCTCACTTGGCGCAATATTTTCCCGTTGCAGGTTGCTGTCCACCATGATGATCGTTGCCTGATCGTCGTCCAGTTCGCGGACAATGCAGGGCATCGTTTCTCTGCCAGCCAGTTCACTCGCTTTTTTTCGACGATGCCCGGCTACCATTTCATAACCGCCGTCCGCCTTCGGTCGTACCAAGCCGGGAACAAGAACGCCGTATTGCTTTACGCTGTCTGCCATTTCCAACATCGCTTCGTCAGCCTTTACCTTGAACGGATGGCCGGGGAAATCGCTGATATCTGGTAATGGTATTTCCATCACCTTTTCCCGCTGCTGGTCGGCGCGGCTCTCCTCGGTGGAGAATAAATCAGCGACTGTGGTCAGTTTGATGCTGGCGCGCATGTCGTCTTTCGCTGCCAATGCTCTGCACCTCCTTCGTAAAGGCGGCATACGCTTTTGCCGTTTGACCATTGGGGTCATGAGCATAAATGCTTTTTCCCTTGGCGCTCGTTTCCGCCGCGCGAATGGATAAGGGAATTTCGGTGTTGAACACGCGCAGCTTGTCGCCGTAGTCGCGCCGAAGAATAAAGGAAATGTCCTTGGCGAATTTCGTCCGGCTGTCTACCATCGTGAGCAGCACGCCGTCCAAAACCAACTTCGGATTGATCTGCCTGCGCACACGGGAAATGGTCTGCAAGAGCTGCGTCATTCCCTTGGCCGGCAAATAATGCGCCTGAACGGGGATAATGACGCTATCTGCCGCAGCCAGCGCATTGATGGTCAACATGCCCAAACTCGGCATACAATCGATCAGTACGTAATCGTAGTCGGCCTTAACCGAATCGATGTACGAACGCAAGATCGTTTCTCTGCTCATCGTATTGACGAGCGATACTTCTACAGCGGACAGTTCAATATTGCCTGGCATCAGATCAACACCTTCTTGGTGATGCAAAATACCTTCCCGCGCTTCATAGGATTCTTCCAGCATCGTTTTCGCCAGCAATGTGGCCAAAGATACCGACAGATTATCCGGTTCGTGGAACCCTAACGAATCCGTCAAGTTGCCTTGCGCGTCCGCATCGACCAGCAAAACCTTTTTCCCATTTCCAGCCAAACCGATTCCCAGGTTGACCGCCGTTGTGGTTTTGCCCACGCCGCCTTTCTGATTGGCGAGGGCGATCACCTTGGTCATTTACAATTCTCCTTTCACGCAAAAAGCCGGTTACGCTGAAAATTCTGTGCAACTGGCTTTTAAAAAATTGTCTATATAAAAAGAGAACACCGCATTAAGGGCGTTCTCTTGAATATTCTTATATTAAGACGCCCGTACTGATGGAGAAAAAGTAAGTAAATTGACGTGCTTTACTTTTTTCCATCTGGGGTCTTATGAAGTTCCATTCCAAACAATCCAAAGAACCAAAGTAACGAGTTGGTTAAACCATCCCGTGGGTTAAAGAGAAAGACGATTCACCCTCATTCCGATGTAATGAATTCTAAATTGGACTGTTCTGTCAAGGTAAGAGAGACCAAATTCAGTGTTCACTTTAGTTGTAAAGAAAATACTTACGTCTAGAAATAGACGGGTATTAAGCCATATCGATGTGTTATTATATAGATAAGGACGAATTGAGAGAAAGGTTGGTGGAACGTGGTTACTTTCCTTTTTATATCCATTTTTCTTTTATTAGTTTCAATTGCGTTTACGCGTAACAACAAAAATAATAAAAATAACATTCCCCCAACGTTTGCTCTTGTTCTCAATGGTGTATTATTCTTATCCTTAGTCGTATTTATTGCTTTATTTATGAAGAATAGTGATGTAATTACCCAAATACCTGCACCATATTACTGGCTTCTATTATTCGCCGGGCTCATAATTGAAATCTTTTCTTTCCGCCAAAAATATATACCTGGTCATTTCACCGCTGCCGCGATACACTGCTTTGTAGGGTTTGTCGCTATCTTTTCTATCGGCCTTCCGTTACTTGTACTAGCGTTGATTGAAATATGCATTGCTGTTTATCAGCATCGAAAGAACTAAGATAATGGTGCATAATCTGACAGGGGTCTTACCAGGGCTTTATCACGAAGTTTGATTATGAGTTAAGTGGACTGAAGTTCCTAAGATGAGACAGACTTTTTCAAAATTTGATTCTCCAGTTAACTCAGGAAACTCTTTTAATGCGAACGTACGTTTGGTATACTAAAATCAAACAT
>NZ_BAABJG010000036.1:0-154580 GCF_039543185.1 Paenibacillus vulneris
CAACCGACTAGTTCAGTGTTGTGTTTTGTCCGGAACAATCACCTATCCTGAGTTAGTTGGATAATCAAATTTCAAAAAATACAAACCCAGTGCATATGTGGTCAAGACCCCATTTAGCGGACATTTAAGAAAAACCCTACCCAACAAGCTGTCGCCGGTACTCAATCGGTGACAGCTTGTTTAACTTCCTTTGAGGTCGGAAGTTGTTGTAAAAGTGGATGTAGTCCTCAATTCGTCTTTGTGCTTCTTCGACAGATTTAATATCATAGGGGTAGAGCCCTTCCGCCTTCAAATGCGAGAAGAAGCTCTCCATTGAGGCATTGTCATAACAATTGCCTCGGCGAGACATGCTGATTTGGGCGCCAACCTGTGGCAGCATGTCGTGGTACTTGTAGGACGTGTACTGGGACCCCTGATCGCTGTGAACGATCAGCCCGGTTACGTCCTTCTCCTTTTCAAACGCCCTTGAGAACGTCTGCAATACAAGCTCTGTGTCATTACGCTGGCTAATTTGGTAACTTACTATTTCGTTATTGCACAAATCCTTTATCGCGGAGAGATACAGCCAATCGTCGCCTACCTTGTACTGTGTAATATCCGTCACCCACTTTAGATTAGGCGCTTCCGCTTGAAACCGGCGATCTAAGACGTTCTTAATGGCACGATCGCCAATGTTCCAGGTCCGGCTGTAGTGGCGGTATTTTCGACGTATTTTGGAGCGTAGGTTCATCTTTTGCATGAGACGCAAGACCTTCTTGTGATTCATCCAAACGCCATGATCTTGATACAGGAACAGTTGGATCTGTCTGTAGCCGTAAACGCCGTTGTAGCGTTCATATGTTGCTCTAACCAGTTGCTTTGCAGCTTCGTCCTTATCTTCTTTCATGCGCTTTACATGGGCGTAATATCCGCTTGGGGAGACACCAACCTCTTTGCATAGCTCTGTGACGCGCTAAAATTTTTACGGAGCTCATGGACAACCCGATACTTCTCTGGTACACCTCCGCCTTCGTAATGGCCAACCACTTTTTTAGGACGGCATTCTCCAATTCCAAACGCTTAACGTAACGATCTTCATCGATGTATTGCTTACGTTTACCACGGTGATCCATAAGACCATAATCGCCCATTTGCTTGTAACGACGCATCCACACTTTGAGGCGATCGATGTCTACAATCCCTAATACTTCGGCTACCTTTTGCTTTGTCATCCCTTGAAGACGCATTTCAACCGCCTTCTTCTTCGTTTCAAAACTGTACGCGACAAACTTTTGCCCTTTTCTCGCCATAACGAAAAGCACCCCCTATAGTTTTCATCGGTTAAACACCAAGGTGTTTTTCCAATCTCCACTATAAGGGGTGCACTTCAATGTGGCACTGGGTTCTCATTTTGTATGATTCGGCAAACGCAATTAATTATCTAAAACATTATAATAATGCAACCAGCTTGAGCAACCGCCAGTTGCATTTGTACTGACTTGACCTGAAATGTTGCCAATATATGTTCCTGTTACTGCGTTTGGATTGTAGTATACATTTGTAGTATTGAGCGCACAGAATGTGTCGTTCTGATAAGTAGCTGTTGTTGCCACTGTTATATTGACTGCCTTACCGCTTAAATAAGAGTAGTAAGAATTAATACTATGGCTTTTTTCATACCAACCTGATGCTGTTAGCCAGGTGCGATTATCTGATCCGTCAATATAGTTTACAGTAGTTCCGTCATAACTAAATGTAATATTGTCTTTCACGCTATTGACATTCAGATTAATCGGGTCCTCCCAAACCGTTTGAAATGAACCACTTTTCGTTGTGAAAGCCAACGGCTGTATTTTATTTTCAAGGGCAGTGTCTTTTTTCGGAGCTTCAGTAATTGAAGAATTAGCTTTTGCTCTTTCGCCATCGGTATTGCTTAAATCTACATCTTTCGAAGCAGTCCCTACCTTGATAAGCAAGGTTCTATCTCTTTCGTTGTATTTTACTGGTGCCGAAACGACTCGTTCATTGTACGTCGTCAAAACATAATCAAAGAAATATTGGCTGTCATCCTTTTTAGTCGCTGACACAATATAGTACTCAACATTTTCTAGTGAAAATGGGATGCGAACATTGGCTTCCTCTCCACTAAAGCTCTGGATCTGCTTTGTTTCCACTTTAACCACTTTACCTTCAACAGCATATTTACCATTTGAAAATCGCTCGTTTGGAGCGGAATTTGTTCCTGCCGCGAATACATTACCTGGCCCAATTGAGATTAGGAAAATCAATAATAACACCAAAGCCATTGAAATAGGGTTACGTTTCATTTACAAAGCACCTCCAATTTTTGTGGTTATAGAAGATATCACTTGCCGTTCTTCCTGACAATTTTACATATTTTTCTCCCCTCCTAGAGACCCATTCTTTCCTTGCCTATAGAGCATAAGTCATAGTAGTTCATGTTGTCTAAACATATAGACACATTTGGAAGGAAAAACGTTGCAATGCGTATTGGAAATTTTACCAACCATTTAATTTCTTTAATGGTTGGGCAATGCTTCATGACTTCCGTTTAAATGTACTTGAATATATCAGCCTCTCTGGCAGACGCAAAGGCAGAACTTTCGAGACCGAATCACCGGAATATGCCGACGTTGTGGTTTTGATCACACCGCACCTTTCTGATTCTTGAAGACTATCACTTCGGACATCCACAAATCCCTTGTCATGCAATAAACCGGTTGCGCTGAATATCTCTCAGGGCTACTGCCTTTCTGAATTATATAAAAAGAGAACACCGCAAGGCGTTCTCTTGTATATTCATGCGTTACAGCAACATCATTTTCAAAGCTGATTCGTGAACTTATTCCATTGTATTCAATATGTCTACACACCCGACGTCCAAATCCAGGTCCAAAACGACGGAAACCTCAATTTTGTCTTTGAGCACCTTATTTTTGAAGTCGTTGCCGTCCGCCGTGAAAGTCATAAAACGCGCAAAGTGTTGAAAATAAAGGATTTCTACGTATCGATTCGTTGCATTCCTATTACGCACTCCACATGCACCGTATGCGGAAACATATCCACCGGCTGGACCTCGACGGTGGTGTAGCCGCCTGCCGCGAGCACCTGCAAGTCCCTCGCCAGAGTCGAGGGATTGCACGACACGTACACTACTCGAGATGGACGCATCTCGAGTATCGTGTCGAGCAGCGCGGCGTCGCAGCCTTTGCGCGGCGGGTCAACCACGATGACGTCGGGGGCGATGCCCTGTCGACGCCATTCGGGGATGACGACCTCGGCCGCGCCGGTCTCGAACTGAACGTTGCGGATGCCGTTCAGCCGCGCATTGCGCCGAGCATCGTCGATCGCTTCGTCGACGATCTCGACTCCGTACACTTGGCGAGCGCGCTGCGCCAAGAAGAGCGAAATCGTGCCGATGCCGCAGTAGGCATCGATCACGGTCTCTTCGCCGGTCAGTCCGGCGAAGTCGAGCGCCTTCCCGTACAGCACCTCAGTCTGTACGGGGTTCACTTGATAGAACGACCGCGCCGAGATCGCGAAGCGGATGTCTCCGATGGTGTCATAGATCACATCGTCGCCCCAGAGCACCTTCGTCTTGTCGCCGAAGATAACATTGGTCCGCTCTTTGTTGATGTTCTGGCAGATGCTCTTAATGCCAGGAATGGCTTGGCGCAGCAGGCCGACCAGCTCGTCCGCGTACGGCAGGCTTTCGCCGTTCGTGATGAGGACGACCATGATGTCGCCTGTGTTGAAGCCGTAACGCGCCACGACGTGGCGCAGCAGGCCCTTGTGGGTCTCCTCGTTATATGCCCGGATCCCCAGCTCGCGGGCGATGCGTTTGACCTCGGCGACGACGAGGTCGTTGTTCTCCTGCTGGATGAGGCACTCATCCATATCGATAATGCGGTGGCTGCCTTGGGCGTAGAAGCCCCCGACCAAGCCGCCCTCCCGGTCGGCCGAGGCCGCTTCGAAGCCGATAGGCACCTGCGCCTTGTTGCGGTAGCGCCAAGGATCGTCCATCCCCAGCGTCGGATGGACGATAACTCCCTTATCCGCTCTAGAAAATGATCCTGCGTTTTCTGTACTCTGCCCCTTGGATAAATCTCCGCTTCCGACTACCTGAAGCTTACCGATCCGCTGCAGGTTGTCCACCACGAGCTGCCGCTTGAAGCGTAGCTGCGCTTCATAGCTCAAATGCTGCAGCTGGCAGCCGCCGCATTGGCTGTAGATCGGACAGGGCGCCGCGATACGATCGGGGCTTGGCTTAAGGATGCGCAGAAGCTTGGCGTAGCCGTACTGCTTCTTCAGCTTCAGCACCTTGACCAGCACCCGCTCTCCGGGCAGCGCTCCCTTAATAAAAAGGGTAAAGCCGTTCACACGGCCTACCCCTTCTCCCTCGTGCCCGATGCCGACAATATCGGCTTCATATTCTTCGTTTTTCGCCACAGGCAGGCCACTCAAATCTGGTGCAGGACCCACCGTCTTTCTTCCTGCATTCCGATAGCCGCCTTGGGCTTGGGCGCCATCCTGCTGTCGTCCCTTGCCCTGCGGCCTTCTGCTGCCGTTATTGCTCTTCGTGCTCATGTCCGTCCACTCCAGATTTGGTTTTCCAAGGCAGCTTGATCTGCTGCAATGGGTTCGTTTTATATACCGATTGACCGCTCTCGTCTACGAAAATGTGAAGATGGGACGGCAAATTAGTGAATAAGCACGGCAGAGTGCCGCCGAATTCGCCGTCCAGATTGATCTGCACATAATCCGGAGAGGTCACTTCAATGTTGCGGGTTTGAAAATAAATAATGTTCGGGTCACCCAGATGCTCGCCGCGGAGCGCTAAGGTGACGACGCGGATAAATTCGGCGAGATTGCACTTTTTCAAGATCAGGACATCGAACAAGCCGTCATTGAGGGAAGCGTCGGGCGCCAACCGCTCAAAGCCTCCTACGGAGTTGCTATTCGAAATGAGGAACAGCATCACTTCCTCATGGAATTCCGCTTCGTCGGTCCGGATATGCAGCTCGATTGGACGAAGCCGCGGCAGCTTCTCCAGTCCCTTCATATAATAGGCCAGCTGGCCGATCATTGTCTTCAGCTTGCTCGGCACCTCGTAAGTCAGCTCGGTCAGAGAGCCTCCGCCGGCAATGTTGATGAAGTAGCGCTGATTCATTTTCCCGACATCGATTACCTTCGTATGCTGCTGCAAAATGACATCGACCGCACCTTCCCAGCTGCGCGGAATATTAAGCGCCCGGGCAAAGTCGTTGGTCGTGCCCAAAGGCAGAATCCCAAGCGGAGGACGGTGCGGCTTCTCCGCCATGCCGTTGATCACTTCATACAGCGTACCGTCGCCGCCCGCTGCAATGATCACGTCGAAACCGCGCTCCACCGCATCCGCTGCGGCAAGCGTCGCGTCGCCTTCGCCGATCGTGGCGTGCGTGGACGTCTCCAGCCCGCCCCGCTCCAGCCGCTGCAATATTTCAGGCAGCCGCCTTCTCATTTCTTCCCTGCCGGAAGTTGGATTGTATATCAGTCTTGCACGTTTGGTCATTCCTTTATTCACCCGTTCGCCTCGATTTGCTGCATGGTTACCACTCCAAAAAAGGAGCCGCCTGCCGCTCCATCCACCGAGTCAGCAGAGGATGCGGCAACAGCGCTCTCCCATTATATTTATATGTATAGCCTTGCATACGAGAAGGAATTACCTCGTTCGTGAAGTACCCTTCGCTTAAGAATAGCGGAGCTGCCAGCACCGTATGATGCGGCTTACACTCGCTCCACTTGTTCAGCTTGCTTGGTATTTGATCGGGCAGCAGCATGGCTGTATCGACCTCATCGAAGCTGCCCAACGCTTGAATGCGCATCGCCAGCTTCCTCATGCCGTCCTGCCATGGCTCGAAGAATCCTTTTTCTACACTTCCGTGCCCTACTAAAAGAACGATTTCCTGAGAGGGATCGACCGATAGCGGCTTCAATTTCTCGTAAAGGATAGCTGCTATATCCGGATCGTCGTCAATGGGCGATGTAAAATGCACTCTTGCTTTTATATCGAATGGAAGCATATCCGTCGGAAGGACAGGCTCCTTCTTAACGCCGAGAGCATAGCTGATTTCATCGATATGAGTGCTTCCTGAAGAAACGAACAGCGGGATAACCACAATATCTGTCACGCCCTGCATCTCCAAAGCGGTGATTCCATCCTGGATCAGACGCCCCTCCACGATTTCCAGAAAGGAGGAGTATACCGGAACATTCGCCGGTACATGCATCGCCAGGACCGCTTCGTCCACAAGCCGAACCCACTCTTCGCTGCGTGAACCGTGACTTATGACTAATATGCCGTGTTTTACCAACGAATATCCTCTCCCCTGTACGAGAAAACCATCTATCGATGTAATCAGGCTGTTCGACCACGCTTATTACACAGCTTTTTCCTATTATAGCATAATCCTGCCGAGTCCGTTCCCTGGCGGCTCAACGACTTTGTGAATAAACTTTTTCAGATCAGTTCCTTAGCAGAAGTCACCGGATAGGATACCAGCCAGAGCTTCCCTGAAGGTACCGTTAGCAATGATTTTATTGGTACACGAAGAAAATCCCTCCCGGTTCACATTCGGGAAGGATGGCGAATAAGCTTGCGCATTTCCGCTAGCGTCCAAGGCGCTCCAGCGTCATTTTATAACCGTCGTTACCGTAGTTCAAGCAGCGCTTGACGCGGGAAATCGTAGCCGTGCTGGCACCGGTTTCCGCCTCAATTTGGTTATATGTATTGCCTTTGCGCAGCATCCGGGCCACTTCCAAACGCTGGGACAGGGACTGAATTTCGTTCACCGTGCACAAATCGTCGAAAAAGACGTAGCATTCTTCAATATCTTTAAGCGTCAGGACCGCTTCGAACAGTTGATCGATCGCTTTATCATTTAATTTTTTCAATTGCATGTTTTCGTTCAACCCCTATGATGGTCTGCTAACAATTCTTACATTAATGTATTCGACACCAATGGAGGAAATCCTCCCTTTAGATTAGCAATTCTTTACTATTTTTATGCGGTAATGAAGTAAAACATCAAAAAGCTGATAAAACCGTGACAGGAGTCCAATCCATTCATTCGCCTATAACATAGACTAAATTAGGTAAAACGTCTATGTCCAATTTTCGGTACGTCCAAAGGTACCTTTTGCCAGTGGCATCCAGTGACTTAGAAATCCATAATAAAGGATCGTGAAAACCCGTGACTTATCAAAGACCAACTATCGGAAACCAAGGTGATCCGATGCGCAGCTTTACTCAGCCGGGCTCTTTTTTTGAAGGAGGACAATACCCGGTTCAATATCCGGGAATGGAAATTAACAGCTATGCGCAGTCCCCTGTCCCTGCAACCAACAACGGCGGCGGAGGCGGATTAACGACTCTGCTGGGCGGATCGGGTGGCGGCGGGAACAGCAACATTAACATCGGCCAAATCAAGCAAATCATTGATCGGCTCGGTGGTATCGAAGGCATTGTTGATACGGTGTCGAAAGTACAGCGCATGGTGCAAAGCGTACAACAAGTAGCTCCGCTAGTCAAGGTGCTGATGGGCGGTCTCCTTAAGAAGAAAAACGGTGACAGCCTGGAGGTAACCCCCAGACGCAAAAGGCGCCGCAAACGCAAAACCGGTCCCGTACAAAAGACTCGCGTCAAACGGCGCACTTCCAGATAAGGCTGCAAGCCTTCACTTCTTCATGATGAAAAAGAGCTGCACCTGCGCGAGGGGCGGCTCTATTATCTGTTTAGCCAAATCCTCGTAGACGTAAACGGGTTTGCTGTAAAAATCCCTTCCATTGGGAGAAAAACGTCTATTATCCTCCTTTTCTAGAGGTGCAGCCGCATTTAGCTATAACATCAAAAAGCCCGGTAAGAGCAGCATATGCTCCAACCGGACCTCCAATTCCTTCCGATGCCAATAACCGCCCCGCCAGGCTTATCCCTGCTGTACCTTGGCCTTGATGGTCTCTAATGGCTTGTGGTTCCCATAAACCGGATATTCGCGAGTCGATGGCGCTGCCCAATGCGTTGCATTGCGAATCACGCGGCGTACTTGTTCGTTGTAATAGGTTGGATACGTCTCGTGTCCCGGGCGGAAATAAAAGATTTTGCCTTGACCGCGATGGAACGTGCAGCCGCTGCGGAACACCTCTCCGCCTTCAAACCAGCTGACCATAATCAGCTCATCCGGCTGAGGAATATCGAAGTGCTCCCCGTACATTTCTTCCGCTTCCAATTCAATATATTGACCGATGCCCTCCACAATCGGATGGCTTGGAGCCACAACCCAGATGCGTTCCTTTTCATCCGCTTCGCGCCATTTCAGATCGCAGGAGGTACCCATCAGCTTTTTGAAAATTTTGGAGAAATGGCCGGAATGCAGAACGATCAAGCCCATGCCGTGCAGCACGCGTTTATGGACACGCTCTACAATGGCGTCCTCCACCGCGCCATGCGCCTTATGACCCCACCAGATGAGAACATCCGTGTTGTTCAGCTTTTCCTCCGTCAGCCCGTGCTCCGGCTCATCCAAAGTAGCGTAGGACACTTCCACATCGGCTCCGAGGCCCTCTCCTATCGCTTGATGAATGCCGTTGGGATAGATGGAACGAACCTTTTCGTTCTCTTTTTCATGCCGAAATTCATTCCACACCGTGACTCGCAGCTTTTGACTCATGGGATTATTACCTCCATTGATAGGTCTTTTTTTGTACCTTGATTATATAAGATGCCCCGCACAAAAAGATATTCTCAAAATTGCCCCATCTGTATGCAATAATGTCATGTCCTGTCCAAACGTGCTATACTATTCTTATTTCAACGTCAAATTTATTATGCAATATAGTCTTCCTTTTTGTGGAAACGGGGGTTGCGGCAAGCGTATGACGAAGTGGGACGATACGGAAACCGTTGTATTTAATGAGCTCGTCGATTACCAGAATCCTCTGCTTCGCCTGAAAATTTGGCAGATCGAAAGCCCGGGCACTACCATATCGATTCCGAAGGTCTATAAATGGCATTATCATAAAGAAGTGGAGTTTCTTATTCTGACCGAAGGCGGTCTGGGGATCCAAACGAAGCATGATTCAAGACTGCTGCAGAAGGGCGATGTCCATTTGTTCGGCTCCTCCCAGCTTCACCGGACTCGCAAGGAGCTTCCGATGCCGCTCAGCTATATCGTGTGCCAGTTCGATTTGTCCCAGCATTTTGATGAGAGCACGATGCCTTACTTGGCTTATTTCAACGAGGCCAGACGTCCGCTCGGGCAGCTGAACTATATTTTCCGTGAGAAGCCCGAGGTGCAGCGGCAGGCGTTTGATCTCATTATGGACATCTATCAGGAAGCCCAAAGCAAGGCCAAGGGGTACGAGCTCGCGATAAGCGCTTCGATCCGCAGGCTGCTGCTGCTCCTTCTGCGTCATGACGACCGGGATCTGCTTCAAGGGGCCGACAATGCCGAGCTGATGAGGCTGCAGCCCGCCCTCGATTATATCGACGCCCACCTAAGCGAGAAAATCGCGATTGAACAGGCGTGCGCCGTCCTTAATCTGAGCTATCATTATTTCATTAAGTTTTTCAAAAGGGTCATGGGCATGTCGTTTGTTGACTATGTGAATTATAAACGGATTAAAAAAGCCGAACGGCTCCTGCTGACCAAGGATGCCAGTATTATGGAAATCGGTGATGCTGTCGGCATTCCGAATATGGCCCAGTTTTACAAGCTGTTCAAGCGCCATAACCAGTGCTCGCCCAAGGAGTTCAAGCAGCGGATGCGGGGTGACAGCTCGATGGAGCAGGCAGCTCAGATGATGTAAGGGAGAGGATCGTCTCCCTTTTTTTGTTGCCTTTTCGCATCAGTGGGCTGTGAGGGGATTATCAGAGTGCAGCCATTCTTCCCTGCCAAATTTATCTATACAATAGGATAGCAACGGAAATGCAAGGGAATGGTGAAGCATGAAAAAGAAACGAATGGTGACCTGGAGCCGCTTGCTTGCGCTGACCTGCGTGCTGGTTGCAATGGCGGGCTGCAAAGGCAATGAGCCGAACCCGGATGATGCGATGCGAGCCTTCGCGAATGCGTGGCAGCAAAAGCAATACGAAGCCATGTACGATTGGCTCTCCACGGACTCCAAGCAAAAAATCGACACAACCGCATTCGTTACCCGCCACAAATCGATCTATGAAGGAATCGGCATGAAGGATTTGTCCATCCAGTGGCTGCCGGTCGAGCAGGACGATTCCCGTAAAATCAAGGATAAAAAATCGTACAGACTGCACGTGAACCTGAACAGCACGTATGGACCCATATCCTATGATCAGAATGCGCTGATAGTCAAAGAAGACGTAAATTGGAGAGTCCAATGGGACTCCGCTTATATTCATCCCAAGCTGGGAGACAAGGACAAAGTAAGAGTCGAGGATACCAAAGCGCAGCGTGGAGAAATTCTGGACCGGCAGGGCTTCGGGCTGGCCATTAACGAAGATAAGCTGGAGCTTGGCCTTATCCCCAAGAAGCTCCCGGAGACTCCGGACCCTTCGATCCAGAAGCTGGCTGATTTATTAAAGCTGGACCCGAAAACAATCCAAAATCTGCTCAATGCCTCCTGGGTAAAGCCGGATTATTTCGTTCCCGTAACCATTGTGCCCAAGGGCGATCAACGGCTGGAGGCTCTGACGGCCATTCCCGGCGTCACCTATCGCACCAGGAAGGTGCGCTCCTACCCCTTGGAGGAGGCAGCCGCCCATCTTGTTGGGTACATAGGCAAATTGACCGCAGAAGAGCTGGCCAAATACAAGGACAAAGGATATGCAGCAGACGATTGGATCGGCAAAACCGGACTGGAGCTTTCCCTGGAATCAAGGCTTAGAGGAACCGATGGAGGACGGATCTATATTGTAGATGCAGACGGCAAGGAGAAAGCAACACTGGCGAGCCGGCAGGCGGTCGATGGTGAAGATATTAAGCTGACGATCGATTCGACTCTCCAATCGGATTTGTACCGGCAGCTTGCCAAGGACGCGGGGTCCGGCGCCGCCATTCAGCCTATGACAGGGGAAGTGCTGGCCTTGGTCAGCGCTCCATCGTATAATCCCAATCTGTTCATTAGCGGCGTATCGGCCGATCAGTGGAAAGCTTGGACGGATGATCCGAACAAGCCGCTTTTGAATCGTTTTGCCCGGGCTTATGCCCCGGGGTCGGCGTTTAAGCCTATCACGGCGGCCATCGCCTTGCAGGAGCGCACATTGGATCCGAATGCAGCGAAGGAAATTACGGGGAAAACGTGGAAAAAGGATTCCTCCTGGGGCAATTATTACGTGTCCCGGGTGTCTTCATCCCAGAGCCAGGTCGATTTATCCAAAGCGATGATGTATTCGGACAACATCTATTTCGCTCAGGTGGCACTGGAGCTGGGCGAGCAAAAATTCATGCAGGATGCCGGCAAGTTCGGGTTCGGTGAACCGCTGCCCCTCCCGCTTGCGTTCGATGCCTCCTCCCTCTCTAACACGGCGAAGATGAAGAACGATATCCAACTGGCCGACTCCGGCTATGGTCAAGGAGAGGTCGTCATGAATTCACTTCATGTAGCGACGACCTACACAGTATTTACCAACAACGGAACGATGCTGAAGCCGACCTTGCTCTTAAGCGATGCAGCCAAGCCCGAGCCTTGGAAAAGCGGGCTGCTTGATCCTGATGTCGTCAAGACCGTGACCGATAAAATGGTCGAGGTCATCGAAAACCCGGCCGGCACAGGCCATGCCGCGATGATTAAGGGCCTGCGTTTGGCAGGCAAAACGGGCACCGCCGAGCTGAAGCAGAAAAAGGACGTCGCCGGACAAGAGAACGGCTGGTTCGTCGCCTTCAACACCGATAAGCCTCAGCTTTTGCTCTCCTTGATGGTCGAGCAGGTCCAGGAACGCGGCGGAAGCCATTATTTGAGCGAAAAAATCAAAGCATTATTTCAATCCTATCTAAAACCCTCTTAAAAAAGAAGAAACGGCACCCACCGCCGTTTCTTCTGTCTGTTGGGGAACTTGTTGGTTCAGATCATCATCGTCAGCTGGAGGTGAGGTGTCCCCTGCAGGAGCGTAGCGCCCGCCTTTGTTCTCGGGAAATACCCGCTATCAAGCGGATTATAATCAGAATTTCCCGAGAACAACAGCGGCCGGAAGGGGATACCTCACCGGAGCGCCACATCCCCATCTGAATCATTCATGCTTCCCCTCAGACTCAAACGGCCAAGAGCCGTTTCTTCTTTTTATCCCCCTCACCGAAATGACTCCCGAACATCCACCATAACCTGATCCTGACTCGCCTCCGGCTTACGGTACGTGGAATGCTTGATCAGCCTTTGCAGCTCCCGCTCATATTCATCGCTGTCTAGCGGCAGACGCACCTTGCTCTCGCGGATAGAGGATAATACCATGCCGTTAATAATCATCAGCGAATGTAAGCCCTCAGCCGCAGGTACCAACGGTTCCTGCCGGTCTGCGATCGCTTGAAGGAAATCCGCCACAATCCGTTCATGTCCAGGACCCGCACTTCCGTCCCATTCGATCTCCGCCACGTCGTGCCGGACGGTACCGAAGGCCCGCTTGGAATGCTGAATGTAGCCGAGCGCCGATTCCGCATTTTGATACAGCGTTACTTTCTTGTGCTCATACACAAGCTTGCCGTATTCGCCGACGATCTCCAGCCGATCCGTGCCCGGGCACTCCGACGTGGACGCAACGAAGCTTCCCATCAGCCCGCCCGGATACTCCAGCATGGCATGAACCTCATCCTCGACCTCAATATGATGGTACTTTCCGAATGCAGCCGTCGCTGTAATCGATTGAGGGAGGCCGAACAGCCACCACATCATATCCAGATTGTGCGCGCACTGATTTAACAACACGCCGCCGCCTTCGCCCTTCCACGTGCCCCGCCAGTTCCCTACGTTAAAATACGCCTGCGGACGGAACCAATTCGTATTAAACCAGGCGAACCTCATTAGCCTCCCGAGCTTGCCTTCCTGCACCACTTGTCTGATATACTGCCACTCAGGAGCTGTTCGCTGCTGATAGATGGCGGCAAATACGAGATCCGGCTTATGCCTTCGCTGCTCTTCGTACACAGCAATCATACGCTCCGCATCCTTCACATGGGCTGCAACCGGTTTTTCCACCAGCACGTGAATATTTCGGCGCAGCGCCTCGATCGTTACGGTCGTATGCTGATAATGAGGGGTAGCCACGATAACCGCATCCAGATTGCCTGCATCCAGCATCGCAATATAATCGGTAAAGCCCTGAACTCCGTATTCGGCAGCGAGACGATTTACTTTTTCTTCCGTTTGACTCCAAATAGAGACGACCTGACAGCCTTCCATCCGGGACAGCTGCTCATAATAAAGCTTGCCCATATTGCCCATGCCAATAATACCGATGTGAATCCTGCCCTTCTCTTGCATCAGCTTCACCGCCTTTCCGCTGTCTAATAGCATACCGTGGGC
Source organism: Paenibacillus vulneris (assembly GCF_039543185.1). Lineage (NCBI taxonomy): Bacteria > Bacillati > Bacillota > Bacilli > Caryophanales > Paenibacillaceae > Paenibacillus > Paenibacillus vulneris. Next base: position 13,525 of record NZ_BAABJG010000036.1, read on the forward strand.
TGCGGGAGGGGTCTCGCGATTTGTTCGACCTGATAGCCGAATCCGTAACCGGTCAGACTGTCCAGCTGTACCTTGCCGTCCTGTCTCCGATACAATCCGGGGTAAACCTGGGCTTCATAATAAGAGGCTTCAGGGTAAAACTGCATTCCGTTCGTCTCCACCCCCATAATGGTACCTGCATGATAAGCCAGCAGCAGGTGAGGAATTTGCGCAAGCATCGGATTCGTTAAATCCTGCACCATCAAGGTCATGCCATGTGCCTTCGCCCAGCAGAGGCTTAGCAATGCGCCTGTCTGCGTCTTGCACGTTTTGAGCGCAACGCCGGTCCAGCCCAGCTCCCGCCCCAGCTTCACCAGCTCCCAGTCATGGGCGCTCTCGTCCATGAACAAAGGCTTTCTGGCGCTGACGCTGCGAACATCGAGCCGATGCTCCTCCAATTCATAAGGAAAAGGCTGCTCAATATACAAGATCGCTTTATAAATTTCCGGATGCTCCTGCATTAACCGGTCCAAGATATCGTTCACGTAGCTGCAATCGGTAACCTGGCAATTGAAGTCCGCCGTCAGCCATACAACCCGTCTGGCTAATGCAATGTCTCCGACTTGAACAAGCCGGTTGTAGTCCCATGCCGCATCATTCCCCGTCAGCTTGACCTTCAAGCATTGCAGGCCGTCTCGTTCAATCCAATCCTCCAGCGTGTACGGATAGCCGTCATCGCGTTCGCTGCCGGTCAATTCGTGCCGGTACAGCAGGTCTTTGCCTCCTACTAGATGCCATGCGACCAATTCTTTATGCTTGGGAATGGAGAAAAAATCCTCCGGGTACAACCCATCAAAGCTAACCGATGACCCTGCCGCCGGCTCCAAATAAGCGGACAAATCCTCGTTCATATAGGTCCCGTTGTAGGTCTCGTAGATGTTGACACGGTTCGTCTGTCCGTAAGCATCGTGAAGCGCAATGTCAAATAGGGAAAAGCAGACCAGCGCCGCCAAATAAGGCACAGGCTCAGGCAAGCCCGAGCCCGCGTTAAAGGCATCGACCACCTTAGGCAGCCGCTGCTTCTGATAACGTACGCCCAGCTCGAACGGATGGCCCTGCTCCTTCCACCCGGACAGATCCTCGGCAATGAGCCGGCATATCTGCTTCAAGGCTTGCTCGCGCGCTTCATAGCTAAGCGAACTCGGCCATACCCATTGGACGCTTAACGGCGTTTCCCCCCAGCCCTCGGCACGTTCGCCTAGCCGATTTTCCGTCTGAATGCATACTCTTGCGCAGGTTACGGTAGTCAGTACCTCAGCCCCGAACTTCAAAGGGACGCGGGTTTGCACAGGCAGCTCATATAACTGCAACCCGGTTACGGTAATATCATACGGCTTCATGACAGGTCTCCCCCGTTTCTCTCATGATGCTCTTGATATACGCCACCTCTTCACGTAGTGCAGGAATGAGGAGATCCAAGTTACTGCTATGATAAAAAGGCTGAAAGTTCAGCACGCCTTGAAACTTGGCTTCGTGCAGCGCCTTCGCGATGACATGCCAATTCGTTACGCCTTCCTGACAAGGCGTCCATTGCTTGCTCCAGCCTTTGTTCGGAGCCGTCCTGCCCTCCGGATTGTACACGTACTGGGCGTCCTTGATTCCCATACCGGCCAAGTAGCTTCCGAGCGATAGAATCGCCCTCCTCCAGTTATCGTTACCCTCATGAAACTGGTTGCCCGGGTCCGGCATAATGCCGACATAGTCGGACGGCAGCCCTTCTACAAGAGACAGTGCCGCATAGGAATGATGAATAAGCATGCGGTCCCCGTGGTGGATTTGGTACACCGCCTTGAGCTTATATTTGGCGCACAGCTCCGCCATTTGATACATCGAAGCACGGGCTTTCTCCATTTGCGTAAACAAGTGCTCTTGCTCGTTATACGAAAAGTACGACATGCGGAAGCTGCGGATGCCTACATCGGACATGACCTTCAAGGGCGTGTCGTCCTGTGCGAGCATTTCCGGCGAAAAGCCGGTTGTCGCGAACTCCACCTTCAGGCTGCTGCGCTGCATGGACTTCACAAAAGCAGGAGCTTCTTCAGCAAATCGGTCCGGAGTGACCCAGTAGCCTTCACGAACCACCAAATCGACCGCATCGAATCCGCTCCCCCGGGCAGCCTCAGCAAGCAGGTTCACATCGCAGCTCTGAAAAAACTTAGGAAACAAGGTATACAGCATCGAATCGATCTTCCCCCTCTCCCCGGCTACGCCAGACGGTCCAGCATATCCCAGGTAACGACCATTTTCGGTTTGGAGCCATTTAGGAAAGCCCTTACATCTTCAACGACCTGATTCCCGATATGATAGCTTTGACCTCCCGCCAAGTGGGACGTATAAATGCAGTTAGGCAGCGTGCGGATCGGATTGCTCATCTCTGCAGGTTCCGGATCGGACACATCGAGAAAAGCGAACAGGCGTCCTTTCTTAAGCTCTGCAATCAATGCCTGCTCATCAATGCAGCCGCCGCGGGAGGAATTGATAAAAATCGCGTCATCCTTCATCGCCTGAAATTCCTTTGCTCCCATCATATGGCGCGTGCTGTCCGTCATCGGGGTATGCATCGTGATGGCATCGCATTGCCCACAGAGCTCTAGAAGCGAATCGACCTTCGTCGCCCCGAGCTCTGCGGCGGCTTCCTGCGAGATATACGGATCATACAGCAGCACCTTTGGGCCGAAAGGCCGTACGAGCTGCAGGAAGTAGCGGCCCACCTGGGACGCGCCGATGATGCCGACCGTAGCAGCCGCCAGATACAATTTGTTCGGTACCGGCTGCCGGAACTCGGTTCGGTTCGACTGGGCATTCGGAAGGATTCGTCGCAGGCCGATGATCATTTCGCCGAGCACCATCTCGGCTACGGTTCTCCCTATCGCCGGAGCGCAGGAAGCAATCACAATATCGCTGCCGCGCAAATCGTCGGTGAAAAAGCCTTTGACAGACCCTGCGGCATGCTCCCACAGCCTGAGGGACGGACAAGCCTCCAATATAGCCTTCGTAGGCTTAGGCGTCCTCCAGGAGCCTACAGACACTTCGCAATCCTGCAAAAAGGCAGCGGCTTCCTCATCGTTGAGCTGTACATCCGCTGGATTCCATTTCACTTCAGCAATCGATTCAAGCTCGTTGCGGCTTGCTTCCGAAAATATAGCTTTTTGCATACTAACCGGCATTAAAACTCCTACTTTGGCCATGCTCCATTCACACCTCTCCGTCATTATTTTACATAGTAAATATAACACCTTGCGAAATAGGGACGAATGGCAAAATCAAGCCTTTACTTGTCGTTTTGTGTGATAGTTGATATGGTAAGGGGAGATGCCTTTGTAGAGGGAAGGTGTATTCAATGAACTCCAATCTGCTCATTTTGTTTAAAGGGGAAAAACACGGCCACGGGAAGGTCGCTTTGCACTCGCATACGTTCTGGCAGCTGGAAATGGTCACCCGCGGTCACATTGCCTATACGCTGTACGACAATACCGTCAGGGTGCTGAATGCAGGAGATCTGCTGCTGATCCCTCCCTTTCAGGAGCATGAATTTATCTATGATACTCCTGGTGCGGCATGGATTACATTGAAGTTCGAACGAAGCGAAGCTTCTGACTCGTCATGGGGAGGGGTTATTCCAAAATCGCTGTTCACCGAGAAATTTACGGCGTCGCTTCTTGCGACGATTACCGGAACGATCCTGAAGCCCTACGAGAAAACGTTCGTGGAGGGAATGCTGGAATCTCTCTTTGTGTACATCGGGTCGGACGATTTTTGCCAAATGGAGGATGAGCCGAGCCAGCTTGTCCGCGCTATTACCGATATGGTGCGGGAGCGGAACGGCAGACCTATCAGCGTGGACGAGATCGCAGAGCAGCTGTCGTATACGCGAAGCCATATATCGAAGCTGTTCAAGCAGCTGACCGGAGAAAATTTGAAATCCTTCATCGACCGGGTCCGGCTGGAGAAGGCCAAGGAGATGCTGCGGTATAGCGAATTCAATATATCTTATATCACGGAGGAGCTGGGCTTTAAGGATATTTTTACATTTTCGCGGTTTTTCAAGCGCATGACGGGAATGAATCCGAGGCTGTATCGAGCTCATTAGATAACCCCACGAAGTAGGCCCATGGCTTCGAAGCTGATTCAGGCACATGCGGGGAGCCGCGAAATTTAAAAAAGCTCCTTCCCGCACAAAGCGGGAAGGAGCTTGGTTCATTTTGGATTCGGCTCACGCCGAACCAATTAGAAAATGCGGTTTTTCCAGCCGAGCAGCTTGGCGATTGCTTCTACGTAGTAGTAGTCTCCGTAGATCAAGGAGACGTTCACGTTTTGTCCCGCCGGCTTGTTACCCGTTCCTTCGAGCAGAATCGCTTCGTGTTCAGGACGGTCCCAAGTGCCGTAGTTTTGCGTCAGCGAAAGCAGGATACGCTCCGCTGCGTCGCGGTAGGCTTTGCCTTCAACGCCTGGCAGCGCGTCTGCCAGCTCCAGCAGCCCGGATGCGGCGCAGGATGCGGCCGATGTGTCGCGAGGCTCGTCGGCCAAGTTTTCCGCCGCGCGGAAATCCCAATGCGCCACATGATCTTCCGGCAGCATGGACAAGAAGTAGTGCGCTACGCGCTGTGCTGCGCGCAAATATTTCTTATCGCCGGTGTAGCGGTATGTGTTCGCCATGCCGTGCAGCGCCCAAGCGGCACCGCGGCTCCAGGAGGAATGAGGGCCCGCGCCTTGACCGCCGAGAGACTCAATGACCTCACCGGTCTCTGGGTTGAAGCTGACGATATGGTTAACCGAGCCGTCCTCGCGGATAAAGTGGTTCACAACAGTGTCCGCGTGAGCTTTAGCGATATGGCTGAAACGAGGATCCTTGATTTCTTCGGCTGCCCAGAACAGAATGGACAGGTTCATCGAGGAGTCGACGATCGACCAGCCGATTTTTTCCTGATTCCATGCGCGGAGGAAATTGCCTGCAATGTTGAAACGTCCAGCGAGGAAGTTCGCGGCCGTCAGCCCGCGGCGCTTGCCGTCCTCATCACCTGTCAGCTTGTACTTGATTACCGCAGTAGGCAGGTATTGGAAGCCCACGTCGTGGTGATAGTTGTTTTGCTGGATCGATTTTTGCTCCAGCTTCTCGTCCCATACCCAGGCTGCATTTTTGTAATGCTCTTTGCCTGTCATTTCGTGCATAATCCACAGAATGCCCGGCCAGAAGCCCGATGTCCACCAGTCATGGCGCATATCGTCATAAACTCCTGTATCAGCCGGAGCCACGTGAGGGGACTTGTCCCCGATTTGGGTAATCATACGATCTACCTTGTGCTGCAGAGCCTCCCAAATATGCGGAAGTGCTTCTTGCAAATTCGCTGCTTGCTTCAACTTGCTCGTATCCAATGCTGTCATGCTCGTTATCCTCCTTTAGGATGGCTTCTGAAATCGAATGAAGTTTATAGATGCAGGATGCGCCATAGCACACCCTGCCCGAATCACTTTAGATGGTTAAGAATGCGGTCGGCAAGCCGGCGCTTGCAACGCTTACGACGGAGACTGGCTCATGCTTTGTTCCATTAGCCGCCGCGCTTGCCGCTGGTCCCCCTGCCGATACGAAGCCGGTCACCGGCACGCTGGCGGCAGCTCCGCCTACAGGATCAATCACGATGCGTGCGCGTCCGTTCGTCAGCTGAATCAAGCTGGAACCGCGCACCGTACCTTGGCGGTCGATCAGCTTGCCGTCGCCGGTTAAGCCGAACCGGACGAAGTTCAACGCGTCGAGGCAGCGTACGCCGTTGGCGTCATAAGCAACCGCTTCGACAACGATATTGCCGTCTTCCTGCTTCTCAGAGCTCAGTCGGAGCTCGACCGGCTGGCCCCAAGCTTCCGTTTGATATTCAAACGACAGCTCGTCGGTTACCGTAACGCCGTCTTTGGTCGCTACCACCTTCACCTGGTTGATGCCCGGCTTCAGTACGGTCTCCCATCGCAGACCTGCCGCAGGGAAGTTTTGTGAATCGCGCTTTTTCACGCCGAGGCTTACGCCATTTAAGAACAGCTCCGCTTCCGGGCAGTTGGAGTATACCTTGATGGTTTTCAGCTCATCCGCGGCTCCCCACCGAACCGGCATCGTATGGCCGTAAATACGGGCCATCGGCTTGCTTGTCCAGTACGATTGGTACACGTAGTAAGCTTCTTTTTTCGTGAAGTCGCGTTCGATGATCCCTTTCATATTCAAATAAGGAATCGGGGAGTCCGGACGAACCGGTGTCGCAAAATCCTTGAACGCCCACTGAGCCGCACCGGTCAGCCAGTCCATCTTCTCCTGGGATTTCAAATACCAGTCGATCATTTCGCAGAAGTAGGTTTCCGACCAGTCGCCGTCACGGGATACGCGAGGCTCGCCGCCGGTCAGCAAATAATCGCCGTCACGCTCGTCGGTATCGCCGTCACCGCTCTTGATAAACTCAAAGCCGGTGTACGTTTTCTCCACATGACGCGTTGCCAGGTTATCTGCCCCCCACTCCATATGGAAGAAGGAATCGACGTTCTCGAACGCTTGACGGCTGCTTTCTTCATAATCCGTATAAATACCGCGGTACCAGCCTGCCCAGATCGAAGGCGAGTACACGTCGATAATGTCCTTGCAGAACTCGCAGCGGCGAATCGCGGTCAGACGGCTCGGGTCCAGCTTATGCGACAAATCGTGAAGCTCCTTCATGAACGCGCGGATTTCCTGCTGGTCGAAGTAGTCAAAGTCACATTCCCAATCGTTCTCGTTGCCGAGTCCCCATAGAATAACCGAAGGATGGTTGTAATGCTGCTCGATCATCGCGGTCAGCATATCGCGGCACTGCTGGCGGTACTGCTCGCCTCCGAGACCTCCGCGGCACCAAGGGATTTCTTCCCAGACCAGGATTCCGAGCTCGTCGCACAAATCTAGAACGATACGGGATTGCTGGTAGTGGCCGAGGCGAATGAAGTTCGCTCCCATATCCTTGATCAGCTGCATTTCCGTGCGGATCATTTCCTCGGTCATCGCAGGTCCAACGCCCGCATGATCCTCGTGGCGGTGAGTACCGCGCAGCAGCAGACGCTCGCCGTTCAGCTTGAACGGCCCTCTTTTCACGAATTCGAAGCTGCGGGCCCCGAAACACTCCACCTGCTCCGTGCGGCCGTATGCACTTTCCAGCTCCACCGTGCAGCTGTACAAGTAAGGACTGTCCGTCGTCCATAGCACAGGATTCGCCAGCTCCGTTACGGCAAGCTCCTTCATCCCCGTCCAAGGCTTCTCGCGAAGCTGGAATTGAGCCAGCTCCTGTCCTTCTCCGTCCTTGATGCTGACCTTCAGGGTCACTTCTTCCTGCAAGCCTTGCGGATTGTATAAGGCAGCGCGAACCGCAACACGGCAGCTGCTATGATCGTCAGACAGCTTCGGCTCCACATGGACACGCTCCAAGGAGACCGCAGGCACATAAACCAGGTTCAAATAGCGGTATATCCCGCCGTACAGGTTAAAGTCACTGGCATCCGAAGGAATCGTCTCCAGCTCACGGCTGTTGTCGCATGCCACGGCTACCGGAATGAGTCCTTTGTAGCGCTCGATTTCGCGCGCCTGCGCAACAGCTTCCGTAATGTCTACCGTAAATTCGTCATAGCCGCCCAAATGGGAGCCTACCTTATTCGTGTATACATAGACATCCGTACGCTGGCCCGCTCCCTCAAAGTGAAGCAGCGTCCTCCCTTGAGGATAAGGGTTGTTCACTTCCAGCTTATTGCGGTACCAGCCCTGACCTTGATAATACTTGCCGTCCGGGTCCAGTACGTCCAGTCCGTTGTAAGAATGAGGCAGCTCTACGCTATGCCATGGGACATTGTAATGGTTCTGCAGCTTGTCCTGGCGCCATACCTCCCAGGGCCCTCCCAGGCTTCCGCGGTGATGCTCCCATTGCTCGATTAATCTGCGCTTGATCAAATCTATTCACACTCCGTTGGTTATAGTGGTTTCATTTATTAGCGAGTGATTGGAGAATGTCTGCCGTCGTATCCCGCCACGCTTCGGCTTCTGACCATCGGCTGCCGCCAAGTGCTTGTACTGGCCAAGCCGTGAAGCAGAATCGGCCATTCATGGCCGGTCACCGACCCTTTCCTAAACGATTCTCCAGTGAATCCAAATACTATAAACAAGCTTATCAAAAAATGCTCGTCCATTGTTTGGTGTGTTTATGATAAAATGTTGTTATATTACGGTTAACCGACTGAGGTGATACTACCGATGAAAATAATGAACTATATGAACTTGAACCGACACCCGGTTAAGCTCTCCTTCGCCAGAGACCGTACCCACGAATTTGTTGAAATTTTCCACGCCCATCAAGGGATGGAGCTTTTATACGTTCATGAAGGACACGGCAGTGTCATCGTAAATCAGCAAATCGTGAAGCTCGGGCCGGGGAGTCTGGTGTACTTCCGTCCGTTTCAGCTGCATCGTATTCAAATGAAGATCAGCGAAGAGGCCCCTTACATCCGTTCTTTGTTCGTATTCGAGCCCTCTGAGCTTGACCGTTATCTAGCACCGTTTGCATCGCTGCAATCGTTCTTTCGTTGGCTGTGGAAGGACCCTATCGCTTACCAGGTGTTCTCCGGTCTGCCTCAAGAGCGGATGGCTGCACTGTTGAATGTATACCGTACACGAATTGAGAAAGCACAGCCTGAGGATCTTCTGGAAGAAGAAATGCTGTTTCTTGTCGCTCTGCTGCATGAGCTGAAAGGGCATTGGAATCCTGAAGAGGCGGCGAGACCCGTTCGAAGCAAATCGACCAGCGCCGAGCAGGTCATGGAGTGGATCGAGGAGCATTATATGGAGGAATTCCATTTGGAAAGCCTGGCCAAAGCCGTTCATCTATCGCCGAATCACATCTCGGCCGTATTTCGCCAAACAGCGGGGACCAGCATTACGGAATACTTGACCGCAAGGCGGATCCGGCAGGCGTGCTGGCTGTTGAAAACAAGCGATTTGACCGTTCAGGAGGTCGGCCAGTCGATCGGGCTGAGCAATTTCCCATATTTTTGCCAGCTGTTCAAAAAGCATGTGGGGCTGACCCCGTATCGCTACAAGCGTTCCTTTGATTAATGTGCCGAATGATTTATGAACTAAAGCCCCGATACCGTGCAGCTCGCGCCGGAACCAGGGCTTTTTGCGCATATCGTAACCGATCAAGTCCTCTCAAAAATACAGAAAAAAAATAAGCCGGCACCGTCCAAAACGATGCCAGCTTGTATCCGTTATTTTTTGCTATCAGGGTCCGACGGTTCTTCCTTAACCCAGCGGTCATACCGGTCGTCGACTTCTCGAGCCATCTGCCGGTACAGCTTGGTTTCCCGTACGACAGGATCGATCTGAGCCTGTATACGGATTTCCGTCTTGATCGGCAGCCGCTTGCGGGCCGCTTCCTCGGTATCCTCCGTGTCCATTTCTCCTTCCGTCAGCTTGCGCGCGAGCTGCTCTTCCCATTCTTTTTCATCCATCGTCAGGTCCTCCTTCACATTCAGTTCCATTCGATATAAAGATAAGCTCACTTCTAATTTACCCGATGCGAAACAGGATTACACCTGTTTTTTCCGGTTGGTGAAGAGACTTTACTTCGGCGGCGGCGCGGTGCTTCCTGTTAGCCTGCTGTATAGTCAAATAGTTATGATAAACCTGCCACCCCTCACCCGTCGGGGTCCGCCAGCTCCAGCTGCCCGTAGCCTGTAACGGCTTCATAAGGAGTGACTGTCGCGTCATTCAAGGCTGCTCCAGCACCTCTTCTTCCGGGAAAATAGCTTTGCCGGATGCTTTGCGGTATTCCGATGGGGAAAGGCCGGACTGTTTTTTGAATATCCTAGAGAAGTAGTACAGCTCCATTCCGATCTTGTCCGCTACCGCGGATATCGACAGATCGGTCGTAGCCAGCATTCGGCGCGCCTTCTCCAGACGCTTCTTGTTGATATACACAATGGGAGAGAGCCCCATCATCGATTTGAAATAGTGCATGAAATAGTTCGGATGAAAATGGACCAGCTTCGCCAATTCCTCGACAGTAATCGGCTCGGCAAGATGACGTTCGATATAGGACAGGACGATATTGATCTTGGACGTGCTGGAGGTCGACGCCAAGTGCAGCTGCGTCTCCGATTGCTCGATGTATTCGGATATAATCTCGAACAGGATGGATTTTATGCGCAATGGCGCCGTAACGGAGCTATCCGTATGCAGCTCCAGCAGCTGCTGAAATTGCTTTTCGAGCAGCGGCTCGTCCTTTACGGTGATCCAATGAGGCAGGTCGAGCATTTGAAACAGGTTCACGTCCCCCACCGTCGCCGAGAAATGGCACCAATATTTGCCTAGCGGATTATCGTTCTCCGGAGCGTAAGACAGCCGCATGCCTGCAGGCAGCAGGAACAGCTGGCCGGGCTCGGGATAATAATCCTTGCCGCGGATATGAATCCAGCCGCCGCCTTCCCGGATATAATACAGGCGGTTGACGTCCGTCATCATGTTGGAGACCCGCCAGTTCGTGCCTACCTTCGTGTAATGCGCCATTTGCAGCGTAATCTGGGTATTGTCCAGATAGCTTCGCATGAGCTGAAGCTGCAATTTGTCTTGATCCATGATAGCCTCCCACTCAACCAAAAAAGCATTAGGATTGTGCAAATGTCTGCTACTATCATACATCCGCTTCCCCTGTTTTGCCTACAACAATATGTATGCAGCCTTGCGCTGCTTAGGGTAAGATGAGCTTTTCTGCGCTATTCACCGCTATTTGGTGAGAGGCGGGAAGTACAAAAGGACACATCCTTTTTGGATGTGTCCTGAGTCTGTCGAGAAACCTATTGAGCTTGAACTATTGCCAATATACTCCGATGGGGTATGCCCCTCCAGCCGCTGTTGAAACCCGTGAATGGGATTAGATTTAGCGGTATTTTCACGGGTTTCAAAGGCGGACGTAAACTCCTCCGAGGCATACCCCACCTCCACATATAGCATATTTCGCGCAAAACAGGGTCTCTCGACAATCTGAGGACACATCCTTTTTGGATGTGTCCTTTTGTTCTGAGGAGTAGAAGGGAATTACTCCTCCTTCCCCTCGGATGAGGAGGCAAAATAAGAGTTCAAGATCATGACGGACTCGTTCCCCGTACGAAGGTAATCCTCCTCGTAGAAGCGCTTGGAGACGTAAGCCGCCGCCAAGAAAGCGATGCAGAGCAGCACGAACATCGTCCAATGCAAATTAATGGCATAAGAGTAGGATAGCACGACATTCAGCAGCTGCAGGACCATAACGAAGCAGAATGCGACGGCAAAAATCCCCGTCAAAGAGCGGTACGTGCTGCAACGAAGCTTGTACAGAAGCAGCGGCGTCTTCCAGCCCCGGATGGACGCCAGATGCGAGGCCCAGCGGTAGAACGGGGCCCATCCCATTTTGACCCGTATTTCGCGCAGCGTAACATGAAATTCCGCGTACAGCTTTAATTTTACCCCTTCCAACACTTCCGTATTTTCCTTGAAGCAGATGGCACGGTTGCGATCGAGGGGACCGCGCTCCAGCAGCCATTTGCCGAAATACGAAATGATGATGCCAAGCAAGTAGCACCCGATCAGTCCTGCGATCGTCAATCCTGTGACAATGGCCGCGGCCAAGGGTCCGTCCTCCGCCAGCTGCTGAATGCAATAGCTCATAATATCGCTGCTGGCATGAAACGAATTCATTAACCGCTTATGCATGGTCCAATCGATCAACAGACCATAAGAGCATCCTATAGCCGCTATAAATATCAGTCCTTGGAAGAACAAACCGACGATATCCAATAAAAATGACGCTAGCTTTTGCAAAATAATTCTCCTATTTGCTGTATTGGACGGCTCAGCCATCCTATGGTTACCTAAGTTGTATTCGACATATTGCTATAAATATCCTACCTATTAATACATTTCCAATAAATAACGATATCTGCGCTTTTCTCGAATGCTGGTAAATGCCCCGTTTCCCTTGCGCGCGGCACAAAAAAGCGGGCCGTTCAAACACGACCCGCTGCTCCAACTGCCTATTTGCCGCGAAAATAGTCCTCCTTCCGCCTTATGTCCTTTTCCAGCCGTCCTTCAAAGAAACCGTCCTATGGAACATCAGCCGCTTCGACGAGGAATGTTTGGAATCTACGCAAAAATAGCCGTGCCGCATAAATTGATACCGGCTCTCCGGCGGCGCTTGGGATAAGAAAGGCTCGACGAAGCAATCTGTCAGCTCGATCATGGAGTCCGGGTTGATTTTGTCCCCCCAGCCGGCCTGCTCGTCCTGCAACGCCCCCTCATCAAGCAGCAGCTTGTCATACAGCCTGACGCTGGCATTCACCGCATGCTCCTCCGATACCCAATGAATCGTTCCTTTGACCTTTCTGCAGGTGAAGCCGGTACCGCTTTTGGTCTGCGGATCGTAGGTGCAGTGCAGCTCGGTAATCTCCCCTGTGACCGGGTCCTTTCTAAACGTTTCACATCGTAAATAATAAGCGCCCTTAAGTCTGACCTCCTGGCCTGGGGACAGCTTATGAAAGCCCTTGACAGGATGCTCCATGAAATCGTCCCGCTCGATATAGAGCACCCGTGAAAAAGGAACCCTCCTCTCCCCGAGCTCCTCATTCTCCGGGTTGTTCGGGATCGGCAGCCACTCCACCTGACCCTCCGGATAGTTGGTGATAACGACCTTCAGCGGCCTGAGAACCGCCATCACGCAAGGTACTGTCGTTTTCAAATGATCGCGTACAAAATGATCCAGCAGCGATATATCGACCGTGCTCCACGACTTGGATACCTCGATTTCATCCAGAAAACGGTGAATACTTTCCGGCGTATAGCCTCTTCGTCTCAGGCCTTTGATCGTCGGCAGCCTCGGATCATCCCAGCCTTCCAGGAAGCCTCCCGCCACCAATTCTCTCAAGTACCGTTTGCTCGTAACCGTGCCTTGGATATTCAGCCTACCGAACTCTCTTTGTTTTGGAGCGGGATGAATATCTAACGCATTCAGAACCCATTCGTACAGAGGCCGGTGGTCCTTGAACTCCATTGAGCATAACGAGTGGGTAATGCCTTCGATCGCGTCCTGCAAAGGATGGGCAAAATCATACATCGGGTAGATGCACCACTGATCCCCCGTCCGGTAATGATGCGCATGAATAATCCGATACAGGACCGGATCCCGCATGTTCATGTTCGGCGAAGCCATGTCGATCTTGGCCCTAAGAACCCGCGCCCCTGTCGGAAATTCCCCCTGCTTCATTCTGTGGAACAAATCGAGATTCTCCTCCACGGTCCGGTTTCTGTAAGGACTTTCCTTGCCCGGCTCGGTCAAGGTGCCGCGATAGTCATGGACTTCATCCGCGCTTAGGTCGCACACATAGGCAAGTCCCTTCCTTATAACCTGCACGGCGTAATCATAAAGCCGGTCGGAATAATCCGAGCCGTAATAAATGAATGGCCCGGGATCGAATTGAAGCCACTTCATATCCTCGATGATCGCCTGAACGTACTCCATGTCCTCCTTCAATGGATTTGTATCGTCCATTCGCAGGTGAAATCTGCCTCCGAAGGTTTTGGCTATCGAATAATTAATGTTAATGGCGTAGGCGCTCCCGATATGCAGATACCCGTTCGGCTCCGGCGGAAACCGGGTGCAGACCTTTTGCTCATTCGGCCCTTGCATCGCCAGATCCTGTGCGACCATTTCCTCTATCGCGTTTAGCGGCTTATTCTCCATGCTTGATACGCTCCCATTTCCCATCGTACAGATGACCTCCCAACTTTTTTCACTTATGGACCTCAGAACAACAAAAAAAACTCCCACCCCCAAGATTCGTCTTGGGGGCGAGAGTCCGATTTCGCGTTGCCACCCCAGTTCATCGGCATGTCGCCATGCCGACCTTATCAGGTACGGCGAAGCCTTATCATAAGCAGCGATCGCGATACCCTAGCTCTGTAACAGGAGCACCTGTCATAGCCTCCCGCTTGCACGCAGTTCCTGCGCAAGGATCGGTATGAGACTCAGAGGCTTGTTTCGGTAAAAGGCTCTTTACCCCTTTTCAGCTGCCGGGGCTCTCTGGTGAAAAAACCGTTTTACTTACTCTTCTCGTCATTGTCGGTCAATTTTGAATTATTGAACAATTTACATCAACTACAACCATTTGTCAAATGACAAATCCAATGCCTTCAAGCCCTGTTTATCATAAAAGGACGGGCCTCTGGTCCACGCGCAGGCCAGATGCATAAGCAGCTCGGCTGTCATTTTCTCCCGAACGGCTGCATACTCTGGCATACCATATAGATTATGCCATTCATGAGGGTCCTGCGCCAAATGATACAGTTCACCCTGGACCTGGTCCACCCGGGAGAAGGCGTCGTGAAGCGCTCCGGGCAAGTACAGGATCAGCTTCCAATCCTGCTTACGCCACATCAAGGAAGGGGGCATATGCTCTCCGTATGTGCCTTTGGAATGGTATTCGCAGAACGTCCCTAGGCGCTGCTGCTCTCCGAGCAAATCCAGACCGGGGAGGAGAGGATTTCGCGGAAGGCCCGCCACTCTCGACAACGTAGGCACAAGATCGATAAGCTCGGCCGGGCGGTCGTCTTCCGTTCCCCGTTTTTCCTTGGCAATATAAGAGCCGGATAAAATCATCGGGACCCGCACGCTGCTGTCGTACAAGCAGTACTTGCTGAACCGGAAGCGGCGCTCGCCCAGCATTTCTCCGTGATCGGATACGAACACAATCAGCGCGTTTTCCAGTCTTCCCTGCTGCTCCAGCAGGTCCAGCGCCCGCCCGAAATAATGATCCAGCCAGGTACAGTTAGCCCAATAACGCAGCGTCGTTCGTCTTCTCTCCTCCGGCGTCATCCGCTCCCAGACCTGTCTCTTATCGAGATAATTGCTGCGGGTCTGAGCGCTCCCCCCATCGTTAGCGGCCAAATGAGTCCCCTGCTCCTGCTCCCAAGGAGGCTGCGGCAGATCGGGTATGTCCTCGAGGCGGTACATAGACTCGAAAGCTTCGGGCACGTTGAACCCGGCATGCGGCTTCAGGAAGGAAAGGTACAAAAACAGCGGCCTTGATTCGTCCAAACCGTTTTGCAAAAACTTCATGCACTCCTCGGCTACCCATCCGTCCCGGTGCCAGTGCATCGGAATCCGGCTTGTACAGCCGATATACCCGTTCGCGTTCTCTTCCCCGCCGCCGTAATTCCGGGTCTCCTCATGGTAAGCGGCCAAGCCCTCCGGCTCGGCATCGCCCATCATGACCGCCCCGTCTTCATAATGCCCGCTATTGCGGGCAAGTCCTACCGCGCGCACCTCGAAGCCTCTCGTCGGAGGAACGGGATTCTTCTCACCGTGGTTCCAATGCGTCTTCCCGAAGCCGGCCGTCTGATATCCCGCTTTGCGCATCAGCTCCGGCAGCGGATCGCTCGGCAGCTTATCTTCGTCGTGCAGGCCGCCGTAATTGGTCAGCACGCCAAGCTGCGACGGATAGTAGCCGAACATCATGGAGGTTCGGCTGGGCACGCACATGGGCGCTTGACACACCGCCTGGTTGTAGACGATTCCTTGATCGGCAAGCTTATCGAGGGTCGGGGTTT
This sequence comes from Paenibacillus vulneris, assembly GCF_039543185.1. Classification (NCBI taxonomy): domain Bacteria; kingdom Bacillati; phylum Bacillota; class Bacilli; order Caryophanales; family Paenibacillaceae; genus Paenibacillus; species Paenibacillus vulneris. The sequence continues at coordinate 29,189 of NZ_BAABJG010000036.1, forward strand.
TAATATGCTCGTTGTACCGGCCGATACAGTCCCAGCGCTGCTGGTCCGTCATGAAAAAAATAATATTCGGTTTGGTTTGTACCATGACCATCATCCTCTCTGTTTATCCTATGCTTTGATCGAGCCTACCATAGCGCCTTTGGCAAAATGCTTTTGCAAAAAAGGGTATACCAGTAATATCGGCACGGTAGCCACAACAACTGCAGCCATCTTGAGCATCTCCGACGGAGGAGGCTGCATGGAGACATCATAGGCCTGCAAATCCGTGTTGGAGGCGTTAAGCAGCATATTTTGCAGCAGCACCTGAATAGGCCACTGGGAGGAATCGTTCAAATACAGCAGGGCTGAAAAAAACTGATTCCAATAGCCGACAGCATCGAACAGAGCGAATGCGGCGATGGCCGGAAGCGATAGCGGAAGGACAATCGTGACCCAGGTTCGGATATCGTTGCTTCCGTCGATGGCGGCAGACTCGTCCAGCTCGGCGGGGATGCTGTCGAAGAAGCCCTTCATCAGGATCACGTTCCAGCCGCTGGCGAGCGCCGGAATAATCAGCGACCACACGCTTCCGATCAAGCCCATTTGCCGGACCAGCATGTAGTGGGGGATGAGTCCCGGACTGAACAGCATCGTCAAGAGCACCATGAAAAGAATCGCTTTGCGTCCGCGCATCCGTTTGCGGGAAAGGGCGTACGCCATCATCGATGTCACCGTTAAGCTGCAGATCGTTCCAACGATGGCCAGAAAGGCGCTGTTGCCTACCGATCGAAGAAACGCTTTGGTGGACAGCAAATATTCGTAGGAAGCTATGCTCCAATGATCGGGAAACAGCACCCACTTTTTCTGCAAATATTCGCCGGGATCCGTAAAGGACACTACGACAACGTAGTAGAACGGAAAGCAGGTCAGGAACGCGAGCAGCGCCAGCAAGGCGCCGTTCGTATATCGGAAGACGGAGTCTCCTAAAGTAGTATGTTTCATGAGTGTACCTCCTAAGGGCTTTGCTGAGCAAAGCCTACTTCGTAAGCTTCTGCTCTGGGCTTTGCTGAGCAAAGCCTACTTCGTAAGCTTCTGCTCTGGGCTTTGCTGTGCAAAGCCTGCTTCGTAAGCTTCTGCTCTGGGCTTTGCGCAGCAAAGCCTGGGTCTGCTGAAAAACCTATAGAGCTTGAACTATTGCCAATATACTCCGGTGCGGTATGCCCCTACAGCCAAGCTTCCGTAGCAGGCTTTGCTACGCAAAGCCCCCAGCAGTTGAAACCCGTGAAACGTGATTATATTAAGCGGTATTTTCACGGGTTTCAAAGGCGGACGTAAACTCCTCCGAGGCATACCCCACCTCCATATTCGGCATAGTTCCCGCAGAACAGGTTTCAAAAACCAAGGGCTTTGCTTAGCAAAGCCAACTTCATTAGCTACTCTCCAAGCTTTGCGAAAGCAAAGCCTAGAGATTGTTGAGTAGAGAAAAATGCAAAAGGTGAAGGTGGGTTGTCTCCTGGTGGAGCGATAGCGTCCGCCTTTGTTATCTGGAAATCACCGCCAAATAGCGGATACATTGAAAATTTCCTGATAACAACAGCGGCCGGAGGGAGATACCCCACCGGAATAACGTTGCAATTTTTCAATCTCTACAAACAACCCAGAGCTTGCCAAGCAACGCGCCCCCCTGTCAAAATACGCCGTCCTGGCCGAACTTCTTGGCAATCCGGTTGGATACGACGACCAGGATCAGCCCGACGACCGACTTGAACAAGCCTACGGCAGTGCTGTAGCTAAACTGGGCCCGTTGAATCCCGTTACGGTATACATACGTGTCGAATACCTCGGCAACCTGGGATACAGCCCCGTTATACATAAGAAAAATTTGCTCAAAGCCGACGTCCATCATATGGCCGAGCCGCAGGATGAGCAGAATCACGATGACGCTGCGAATGGCAGGCAGCGTGACATGCCACATCTGCCGGAATCGGCCGGCTCCGTCCATTTTGGCGGCTTCATACACTTGCGGGTCGGCTCCGGCGATAGCCGCAAGGAAGACGATCGTCCCCCAGCCGGCCTCCTTCCACATGGACTGCACCGTCACCATGACCCAGAACAGATCCGGGTTCGTCAGCACGTCGATGCGCTCCTGCCCCATCGATTCCAGCAAATGGTTAATCAGGCCTTCCCCTTTGGCGAACAGCATGAACGTCAAGCCGGCTATGATAACCCATGACAAGAAATGGGGCAAATATATCACCGATTGAATGAACCGTTTGTAAATAACGCTCCTCAGCTCGTTCAGCATCAGCGACACAAGGATAGGCAGCGGGAAGAAGAACAATAAATTCAATACATTAATCGCGAGCGTATTGCGAAAGAGTAGCCAGAAATCAGTGGTAGAGAAGAACCGCTGAAAATGCTCCAGCCCTACCCACGGGCTATGACTGACCCCTCCGAAGGGCGAATAATTTTGAAAGGCAATCACAATTCCCCACATCGGCACATACTTGAAAATAAGGAAAAATACGATTCCGGGCAGGGCCATCAAATACAAATAGCGGTCTCTTTTTATGTCCAGCCCGAGCTTGCGCCAGAAGGGCCGCGTCTTGCGGCCGCTGTGCGGATGATTCTGGCGTACGGGCACAATGCGTCCTTCGGTGTGCTCCATGGATGTCACCCTTTCTTTTTACGTCAGCCCTATAGGACGCTATTTGCCGATCCGCTTGTGATAAGCCTGGGTCATCTCCTCCGTCATTTTGATCACGTCCGGGCTATTCTTCGTCTTGGCAACGAAATCGTCCCAAGCGCTGATAGGCTCTCTTCCGATGACGATCTTGGACTTCAGATCCAGGATCTGCTTCTCCAAATCCGGAAGCACCATGAGCGCAGTTGGCGAGCTTAAGCCAACACTGATATCCGGCACGCTGATCTTGGCCCTTTCCTCCTGAATTCGCCTCTTCTGGTCGTCCGCCGCCTTCATATCCGGCGTAGGTGCAGCCGCATCCAGACTCGGATCGGTCGGATTGACGATCTGGTTAAAGTCCGAAGCATTATCCGCGTTAAGCTTCTCTGGAATCGTGACCTTCACCCCGTTGACGACGTTATGATGTACTCCCTCAAGACCGAAGCGCTGAATGGCGCCTACTTCATTGGTCATCCAAGTATCGATCAGCTTCAAAATCCGCTTCATCTTCGCTTCAGGCACGGTTTTCGGAATCGCCAGGATGCCGTTAAAGCCCGTTCCCTTCGGCGTAAAACCGTTAATGGAGGTTAACGGATAAAAGTCCGTATCCTTAAACGTCGGCACAAGCTTCCTCAAATCGGTCGCGTACACCCGATTGCCCGTTCCCGTTTTATCGATAACACTGCCGGCACGGTTGCCCTTGTATAAATCGCGAACCTGCGTCAGCTTAAGCGAGAGCTGATCCTCCGGCAGCAGCTTTTCCTTGTAAGCTTGCGTCGTGAACTCTAACGCCTTTCGCACTTCCGGCAGAAAAGCAGTATAGACGAGCTTATCGCCTTCAAGCTTCCACTTGCCGTTAACCCCGGTAAAAATACCCTCGAACGTTCCCAGCAGCGTATCAAACCCCGTCGACAGGCCGAACGTATCGTTCTTGCCGTTGCCATCAGGATCTTGCTCGGCGAAAGCCTTCATCATCGCGTATAATTCCTCGGTCGTTGTCGGGGGCTTCAAATTCAGCTTGTCGAGCCAGTCCTTGCGGACAATCAGGAACGCCTCGTCGTTCTCATCCCGTGCGCGGGGAATCCCGTAGTTCTTCCCGTCCTCCATCTTCGTCAGCTCCCAAGCAATCTTGGGCGTACCGTTCTGCAAATTCGGATAGTCCTTGATATAAGGGGTAATGTCCCAGAATGCTCCTTGGGCGACCATGGTCCGGAACGTGCTGTTGAAAGGATCGTTAATCATCGTCAAATCCGGGATATCTCCGGAAGCCAGGGCAATATTTAATTTCTCCGTATAAATATTGTTGGACACCCAGCGAATCGACATCTTGGAGTTCGTCGCCTTCTCAATCTCGCGTTTGATGACATTGTCATCGGAGGCAGGAGGCGTGCTTGGCGTCACCGTCATGATGCTCAATTCCAGCGGTCCGCTATCCTGAGCCGCTCCCTCCGTCTTGCCGGCAGCCTTGCCGCCGCCGCACGCCGCAAGCAGTGCCGAAGACAGCAGCAGCGCAGCCATCGTTCCCGCTATCCGAGATTGGCTTCCCTTCTTCTGCTTTTTGCGCTTTGTAACCCTCCAATAAGCCTTCTCTCCACTCAAATGCATATCCATTTCTCCTATCTATATCTGTTTAACTATACGGTCCGACAAGCGAACCCTTTCTCCCCATACGGCCCTTTTATGATATTTTGCGGGCCTTGGACTGCTTGCGAAAGCTGCCTGGCGTACTGCCTACCATACGTGCGAACAATCTCGTAAAAAAGGATGCATCCCCGAAGCCTACGGCGAGCGCGATCGCCTCTATACTTTTCGGTGTTTCGCGCAGCATATGCTTCGCCCGCTCGATTCGGATTTGCTGCAGCATGGCCGTAATGCTCATCCCCGTCTCCTGTTTGAACACGCGGTTCAGATGCCGCTCGCTAATCGTAAATTCCTTCGCCAAGGAGGCAGCCGTAATTTTTCGGTGAAAGTTCATTTCAAGATGATGTCTCACTCGGCGCACCAAAATCTCATGACCGCTCGCTAACGGCCGATGCTGCTTCTGCATAGATTGCTGCTGCAGCTTACAGCGCGATAAGAGGACGAGCAATTGAATCAGCTTGAGCCGGTTCACCATCCCGAATCCGGGCTCCATGTCCTTTCCCTCCTGGATCATGCTTTCGAGCAAAGCCACAACAGCACTAGACTGCTCATGCGTCAGCTGTAGGTTTCGGGGTAATAAGGCAAGCTCTTCAAAAAAAGGGGCTACGTAAGCCAGCTCACGAACCGTATCCGGCTGATCCGGATAGGCGGTAAGCACCGACTCTGCCTCAAACAGGCAATTGATGATTTCTATGCCGGAAGCCCCCACATCCACGTAGGCATGGCTTTCACCTGGCAGAATCACATACACATCTCCGGCATGAATATCGAAGCATTGCTGGTTAATTCGGTGGCGGCCCTCGCCATGAACCACATAGACCAGCTCCACATAGTCGTGCCGATGCTCCTCAACGATATTGTGCAATCCATGTGAGGATCGCTGGACCCAGATGGAGTGTCCGTCGTTCCTGTACTTGGCGAATGTTTTGACTAACATATCCGGATCTGCCCCTTCCTTAATACCAAGTATTACACTAGATTTTGTATGGTTTATAGTTAACTCTATCTTACCTCATTTTGCAAGCATGCGGCATGTTCGATCAGGACAAAATTATTGCTTATTACGACAACGATACAGATCAAAATAACCCCGCAAAGCCATCCATGCTGCTGGCGCGGCACCGCAGGGAATGCCCAAACGGATTGCAAGGCATATTTCCGGGGTACAAAAAAAGCCAGAAAGTGCTATATGCACTCTCTGACTTTTCCTTCCGGCTTGCGCCCTTATTCTTCGTTAATTATGACGGAGGTCGTATCCGGCTCCCAGTTAACAGCAGCTTTTAATGCTTCGCTAATAAATCGTACCGGCACAACGGTGCTGCCGTCGGCAATCTCCGCAGGAACTTCAAGCTTGACTTCTTTTCCGTCAACGTAAGCAGTTGTGCTTCCGATAAACAATTTCACGGAAATTCCATCGCGCGTTACCGTAACGGAACGTTCCTCTTCGTTCCAAGCGACATCCGCCTTCAGCGCTTCGGCAATAGCACGGAACGGAACGAGCGTGCTGCCTTCACGAATAAACGGAGCCACTTCAAACGACGGCTCTTCCCCGTTCACATAGAGCTTGACGCCCTTTTTGCCCAGCTTATCGTACAGTTTGCCAAGCTTTTTATATGCTTGAATATTTTTGGCGTTTGCCCGAACTGCATCCTTCTGAACATAGACGGCATCACTTACGCTTCCTTGCTCCTCAAGCAAGTCTGCTACAGCGGATAATGCTTCATCCTTCGCTTGAATAGCCTCCAGCTTTGTTCTTTGTTCATCCGTCAGTTTATTTTCGTATTTCGTCAGCAGCAGCTCGGCGATCACCGCGCCTGCCGGTTTATCCTGAACATGGTCAATAGCATTCAATAGCCCCTTATATCCCTGATGGCCGTTGGCGTTGTACGTGCTGTCCGTAACGGAAGCCCCGGTATCCGCTTTCTTGGTGCTTGCTTTCGTTTCCGCCGAAGTCTGAGTTTGGATCACATTCTCCGCTTTTTTCTCCGCACCGTTGCCGTTGTCGGACTTCGCCAAGGCCGCTCCGGCAAATAGACTGGTAGCCAATACACCGGATGCTGTCGCTAATAGTACTTTGTTCATGAAATAATCCCTCCAAGGATGTAGGTTGAGGTAGCTGTTAGTAGAATTCGGTAAAAGCCCCCCGCTTTTGGAGGGTGAGTCCAAAAAAATTTTTCACGCAGGTGTATCTGAAAATACGAACTGCCTTCCTGCATCCGATAGGAAGCTTGATTCAGACATAAAAAAAGCCATGAGGCTCTACGCTAGGCAGAACTCCACAGCCCTCTCTACTTCACTCATACTTAACTCCGGCCGTATTCTCCACGAAATCGCGGATCAGCATATAGCTGTCACCATTCGTAAGCTGCAACGGGTCCGAAATTTGCTTGATCGTATCCTTCTTCAGCCATCCGCGCTGCACCAGCTCCGCTACGGCCTCTTCCCTCGTGCTCTTGAGACCCGCCGCCATAGCCAGGGTCAGAGCCGCCTGATCCAGCGTCAAAGGCTGCTTCGCGGGGGTCGGCATGTGCCGGATGGATAAGCCGGCATCGCCCTGGAACGGCGCCGGATGTACTTTACGTACATTGGCCATATGGGAGACAAACCGCTGCGGATTGGACTTGCCGTCCAAATCCCAATTCATATTATCGTAGCCGCCTATCGTAACCGCCATGCTGACTGCGGCTTTCAGGCCCGGGAATGCTTTATGCTGCATATAAGCAGGTTTGTCGAATGGATACAACGACAGCTCCACGTTTTGCTGCATCAGCTTGTCCCTCAGCTCCGTTATGCCGTCCTTCGATTGGGACAGCTGCCGGAACGTCACTCCCCGGTCAAGCGCTATTTTGGCTGCCGCTCCGGCCGCTTCTCCCGTCGCCATTCCAAGCGGAATGACGCGAGCGCTTCCATGAGGCAGAGAATCGAAGCTCGCCGCTCTCCCGACGACCAGCAATCCGTCCACCTTCAACGGCACCAGACAGCGGAACGGTACGCCATACTGCTTCGGCTTCATCATGACCGAGCCGGGATCCTTATAGTTCGTGCTCTGAATATCCACTTCGTAGGAGCCGTAAGCTATAGCATCCCAATGATCCCTGTTCTCCATCAAGTCGGTCATCGTCAAGCGGTATTCCCCTTTCAGATGCCTCGTTTCCCTGACATACAGCTCAGGCGCCGTTCCTAGCAGCTCCACCCGCTTGAACTCGCTGAAGTTGTTTTTCATATAGGTAACGATATGCTCGGCTTCTTTCCTCCCGATCTCCATCCCTTCACGGACCGATTCAGGATTCAACGGGTCGACACCGAAGATTTGCATCGCATTGATCAGGACGGTATTATCGTTCTGCCTGCCTATATTCAGCCCTCTCATGCGCACCCGCTCTTTGTTCGTGGACACATAGTCCTTCATTTCGGGAAAGCCCCAGGCGCTCATCTTATCGCTTCCCGTATGAGGATGCTTGCCGAACGAGTCCCACACCTTGGGTGTAACTCCGCCAAGCTTGAACACGAGTGTCACAGCCATTTGGGAGGAGGCATCGCCGATATCCTCACGTCCCATCGTGAACGGTGCGCCTGCCATGGCAGCGATATCCCCATCCTGTGTAGCGTCGATCACTGTCTTGGCATAGACCGAATGCTCGGTCTGATCAGCGCTAACAATACGCAAGCCGATTACAGCGTTTCCTGCCTTGCCGGCCTGGACCAGAGGCTTGATTTCCCTCGTCTTCATTAGCAGATCGATGTTCGGCTCGCCGCTTACCATCTTATAAAACACATTGGCCGCCGTATGCGTGTCGAACGAGGTTCCTTCGATCTGGTTATACCATTCCTGAAAAATGCCCTTATTCAAAAAGTTGTGTTTACCCGAAGCCGCCGGCTGCTGGGGAGCGTAGTTCAAATCGAGCGTATTCAGCCAGCCGAGGGTCATGAGTCCCCCCAGGATGTCACGGTCCTTCCCGTCGACCAGGAGCACCTTTAGTCCATTACGCGCTGCCGAGACGGCTGCGGCAATGCCTTCCGGATCAGTTCCCACGACGATCGTATCATAGCTCTCCTTAATCTGCGCAGCCGATTCCACCTTCTTCAAAGGCTGCTGCGGACCTATCCCGGCGCTGCGGCTCTTCCATGCGTCCCATTGCAATATCCCCCCAATCATCGCTACTAAGATCATCGCGCCTATCCACATACGGAACCGTTTCACCTGAAACATTCAACTCCTGTTACAATAAAAAATGAGTTCAATTCCATATATTGTAACAGGAATCTTTTTACAAATTCAACACTTGATCCGCTGCGATTTAATTCCCTGTCCTTGCCTTTTCCTCTGCGCGCGCTTTATCCAACGCCATTTGCCCTTCCTCCTGCAGCTGCTTCAGTCCCGCTTCCACGGATACCCCGTCCTGAAGCATCGCTTGCATCTGCTTCTCCATAATCACCTGAAGCTGCTCGGTGAAAGAGACCGGGATGCTGTCATTGTAACCGGATTGTACATTTTCGTTATATTTCACGTTATAGAACGGCTCCAGGCTGTGACCGTCGATCTCCTTGGCGAATTCCTTGCGCACCGGCAGATCCATCGATGTCTTGGCTTCGATCTTGGCAGCCTCGCGCCCGTTAAAATATTTGACCACTTCCCATGCGGCGGCTGTATTCTCGGCTTGGGCGTTGATGCTGTAAATCGGGTAGACTGAAAAATTCGGATTGCTGCTATGTCCCGGATTGGACGAAGGGGCACTCGTCATCTCCCAGGCAAAGGTCGCCCCCCTCTGCTTCAGACCGTTGATCTGCCCCAGATTGCTGATCGTCATGGCGGCCCGGCCGGCACTGAACATATCCTCCCGCTCCACATCCTCCTTATCGTACATGCGCTTATCCGGCATAAAGCTCCACTGAAACACCCCGCTCTTGTAGCCGTCGATGACCATCCGGTAGATGTTTCTCCACGAATCTGTATCCAGCATCGCCTTACTCCCCGTTGGATCGGTATATGCGAGTCCCTCCGCCTGGCCGATATAGGTAACCAGACTCAGAGGCGACCTCATGTATCCCATATGGAAGCCGTAAATCCGTTCGTCCTTGCCCCCTTCCGCCGGAAACCGCTGTGCCAGACGAATCATTTCCTCCCACGTCATCGAATCCTTCGGATAAGGGATCCGATACTTGTCGAACAGATCCTTATTATAAAATAGCACTGAGCTGGTGAAGCTCGGCGACAAGCCGTACAGCTTCCCGTCCCCTTTCATCTTCAGGAAATCGACGGCCGCCGGAAGCAGATTCCCCACGTCGAACTGGTCCTTGGCAATCAGAGGGGACAAGTCGTACAGCTTCCCCTCCTGAACAAGCTTCCCGTAATCATACGAGTTGGTAATGAGAAGGTCCGGCTTCTGCTCATCTATCAGCTTCAAATAATTCTTCATATAGTCCTTCACATAGTTTGTGCCATACAGATCCTGCGTAGGAACGATCTTCACATCCAGCTCAGGAAATTTAGCTATAAAATAGTCCGCGTACTCGTACTGGAATTGATCCTCGTTGCCCATAGCAATCCGAAGGGTGCCTTTGATTGGGCCAGCCGAAGCCTCCTCTGCTTTGTCGCACCCGCTCAAAAGAAGCATAACGGAGGCTGCCAACGCAAGCGCAAGCATGGAGAACCCGTACCGTTTCCTTCCCCATTTGGCAGGTATGCGGCCATTTTTTCGAATGCTCATCCCTATCCTCTCTCTTTCCATCCATTAATTCCGGCTGTCTACCAGGGCGTTGAACAGCGCCTTTTGCGCGTCTTCCTGCAGCTGTTTAAGCATATCGTCCAGCCTCTCCTTACCCTCGACGACGGAACCCGTTCTTTGTGCGGCCGCCGGGGCGAAGGCCTCATTGAACTTGCGGAGCAGACGGGGATGCACCGAGGAATCCGGCAGCTCGGCAGGCTTCATGCTGTAGAACGGAGCGTAATTATGCTCCTCGTCAGGCTTTAAAGCCTTTAAATGGACCGATAGACCGCCGCCATAGGATTTATCCAGCTTCTTGGCGATTTCCAGACTGTTGATCAGCTTCAGCATCTCCCAGGCGGGCCGCAGATGCTCCGACTTGGCATTGATCGCGAACACCGATCCGATAAACAGGGAGGACGTCTCATCCGGATGGGCCGGATGAACAGGCTCACTTACAATATCCCATGGAAAGGAAGGCATGTTGTATCTGCTGGCAGCCTGCTTCAAATCATTACTAAGCGAGAACCCATAGACAGCCATCGCTGCTTTACCCGAAATGAAGGGATTTCTTTTGTATACCTCATCCATCATCATATTGCGCTGGGGAGACGGCTCCCGTTTGTAGACATACCCTTTCTGAAAACCGTCAATCGCCATTCCCCATACCTTTTTCCAAGCGTCCGTGTTCACCGTAGCCTGTGTTCCGTCCGAACCGATCAGGCTCATGCCGTTCGTCTTCCCGATTTGCATAGCGAGCTCTGAAGCGTCGCTGTAATAGGACGGCATAAGACCGTAAATCCGGTTCTCTCTGGTGCCGTCTGCAGGGAACCGCGCCGCCAGCTGCAGCACCTCTTCCCAGCTCATTTTATCCTTTGGATACGGGACCCCGTATTTGTCGAATAAGCTTTTGTTATAGTACAGGGCGTTCATTTCGTACTCCGGAGCCAATCCGTACAGCTTGCCTTCTCCAAGCTTGCGCAGCGTATCGGTTACGCCCGAATACAAATTTTGCAGATCATAATGATCCTGCTTCATGACCGCCTCAAGCGGGTACAATCTGCCTTCCTTGGCAAGCTCGCTATACAAGTCGGGGGATAAGTACAGCACATCCGGGTTTTCCTTATCGATCAGCTGGACCATCTTCTCCTTATAATCAGCCTGTCCCCACCCGCTCGTGTCGACAGGAACGATCTTGACCTCCACGTTCGGATAACGGATGGTGTAGGCCTTGCCGTAGCGCATTGAAAACGTATTTTCATGAAAATATGCGACCTTCAGCGTCAGCTCCTTTTCTTGATCCATCGGTGACAGCACCGCAGGGCTGGCCGGCTTCGACAGCTGCCCGAGCAAGCCCCCGAGCTCCTCCTGTCTGGTAAACGCAAAGGCTAACAGCACACAAGCTAACAGCACCGGACTCAGCTTAAGCCAGCGCCGGCTTCTCGGATTTCCCTCCACTTCGACACGCTCCTTTATCTTCCTCATCAAATCTTTGGAAAAGCCCCCCTCGCCCGGCCGTAACGGCGATCCCGCGAGCCGCTTCTCCCATTGCTCCGGTTCCATCTGCTTCATGGCTTGCCCTCCTTGTTCAACAAACCGCTTACTTTGGCCCTCGCCCGATACAATCTTGATTTGACCGTTCCCTCCGACAAAGACAATAATCCGGCTATTTCGGCATGAGTCAGCTGATGATGCGCATGAAGCAGCAGCACCTCCCGCAGCTTGCGGGGCAGCTCGAGGACGACATGCCATACCTCCTCCTCCACCATAAGCCCCATGGCCTCCGTCTCGGCTGAAGGACTGCTGCCTTCCCTGGTCTGAAGACCAAACGGGATGACCCTGCGAATCCAGGAGGAACGCCAATGGTCCTTCACCAAATTGCGCGTTATGGTAAGCAGCCATGTTTTCACCGAGGCCTCTCCCCGGTAGGAGTACAGCCGTTCATATACCCTTACGAATACCTCCTGTGTGATATCGTCGGTAAGCTCTTTATTTCGTGTCATGAAAAATGCGTAATTCCACACATCGTCCCCGTAAGCAAGCATGATGTCTTCCAGAATGACATTCTTGTCCATCCCGCCGGAAAGTGATTTTAAATATTCAAAGGCCACCCCTGTTCACCTCACAAACAATTGGACGAACCAACAGGAGGAAGGTTCCCTTTATCGGAAATATTTTCTTCTAATGGGGATAACCCGTAACTTTTCCTTCGAGCGCTTCGTCATATAGACAGACGTCCGCTAGCCCGTTTCCTTATGCGCCATAACGCCCAAAAAATTTTCATTGTTGTGGTAAACCTCTCAACACAGCAGCCTTGCGGCATGGTAAACTATGGTTGTAAAGGAGAATGCGGGATGGATACACGTCTATTACAGGATAAAACAAATCGCAGGTTCGATTGGCGCTGGGCTTCCGTCTGCGGAATGATGGGATTTCTGGCGGCCGTCGTGCTATGGATAGCCATCATTTGGTTTGCGCAGCAATAATTTACGGGACATGGGTCTGAGGAGTGAAAGACAAGTGGGCAGCGGCTTTTTTCGTTATAAAGAGGACCAGGCCGAGAAGCAGGAGATCCGGAAACGGAGACATTTTTCCATTCGGTTGAATTTATTCTTTTTTGTTACGTTTTCCCTGTTTAGCGTACTGATTATTCGATTAGCCATTTTGCAGTTTGTAGAGGGAAAATATTTCAAAGAGATCGAGAACAAGGTTTCCCACAGCGAAAGCCCGATCGCCCCCATCCGCGGCACGATCTACGACCAGACGGGTTATGCTATCGCCCAGTCCCGGTCCATGCAGTCACTCTACTACCGGGTAGAGGGCCGTGCCACGAACAAGGATGAAATCATAGAGCTCGCTTATAAACTCGAGCAGATCTTCGCCGAGAAGGGCAACCCGGATGCCAAGGTGCTCTCTGCCGCCGATATCTTGAAGCTGATGGATGTCGGCTTTGATTTGAATAAGAACAAGACCAAGGATCCGAGCTATTATTCCATCCCAAGAAGGATTAAGGCCGATTTATCCAATAAGGAAATCGCCTATTTGCTGGAGCACCGGGATGAGCTGCGGGGCATCGAAATCCTGGAGGACAGCGTCCGATTGTATGACAGCCAGAGAATCGCAGCCCAATTGGTCGGCTATATGAAACGGTTCAACGCCGCCCGAAATCCGGACTCCGGTCTGGCCTACTACAGGAGCAAGACGGATGAGTATCTGGATGTCGAGGATGTCGGCTTCGATGGCCTGGAGCTGATGTATCAGGAGGAGCTGCGAGGGAAGAAAGGCAGTAAGACCTATCCGGTCAATGCAGCCGAGAAAATTATAGGCCCCCCCACAATCGTTAAGCCAGAGAAAGGCCATAATTTATACTTAACCATTAATAAGGACATTCAGCTTGCGACCCAGAAGGCGATTACCGAGCATCTTAGCTTCCTTCGAAACCGCTCGGCCGCAGGGGAGTTCGCCTATGCCCCGAATGCCCGCTCCGGGTTCGCTGTAGCCATGGAGGTACAGACCGGCAGGGTCGTTGCCATGGCAAGCATGCCGGACTACGACACGAATCTGTGGACCGGCGGCATTAGCAGCAATGAGGCTTACAACCAAATCATGCCGTTCGTCAATAACGGCACCATTACGACGTCCTATCCTGATTTTCCGGAAAAGGAGCGTAATAAGCATCCTTCCTCGCTCGTCTTCATGGGTTCTGTCATCAAGCCCTTGACCATTCTGATCGGGCTGAAGGAAGGCGTCATTAATCCTAACAGCACTTATAACGATTCAGGCTCCTTCTCCTTCGGGGTAGGCAATAACGCCACGATCCGAAATTCAGACGGGCATGCCTACGGTGCGCTGAATCCGACAACCGCAATCATCAATTCGTCCAATACCTATATGTCCGCTATGGTAGGAATCCCGCTCTGGAACAAGTACGGCGGCGAGAAATCCAAGGTGCTCGACGTATGGGCGGAGCATCTGGCAGAGTTCGGCCTGGGCGTTAAAACCGGAAGTAATTTGCCCAACGAAATTGCCGGGTCCAACGACTTTTTCCAAAACGCCAAAACGAGCAGTAAGCAGTCTGCCATGGTCTATGCATCATGGGGGCAAAACGAGAAGTATACTACGCTGCAGCTGGCGCAATATGCCGCCACGCTCGCTAACCGGGGCAAGAGGATGCAGCCGCAATTCGTCGATAAGATCACAACGGCGGAAGGCGAGCTTGTCAAAGGATTTGAACCCGTCCTGTTGAACGAGGTCAATTATCCTAAAAATTACTGGGATATCGTAATCAAAGGAATGAAGAGCGGCGCAGCGGGCATTGAGGATCTGCCGTTCCCCGTAGCGCGCAAGACCGGTACGTCCACGCAGGCCGTACCCGGCGGAACCGTCGATAATGCGGTGCTTATCTCCTTCGCTCCGGCCGATAATCCCGTCCTTGCGGTAGCCGTCGTCGTTCCGGAAGGAAGGTTCGGACGGTACGGAGCCGCTCCGATCGCAGCCAAAATCTACGAGGCCTACGATCAATATATCGGCGGTCTGAGCAGCAAGGAGAAAAAGCGGTAAGCCGCTTCCATGACAAGCACCAGGTGTGGAAACAACGCGGAAGTGGAGCCTTGGCTTCGAGGCTGATTCAGCTGCTTTGCAAGGGCCCCTTGAATTTGAAAGTAAGTCGAATAAGCCGGAATCCCTTACAGGGAACCGGCTTATTATGTTTGCTTATACCGCCTTATGGCCCTCATCCTGCCCGGCCTCTTCCGCCCGGCTGACTTGGACGAACAGCATTTGATCCTTGCGCAGGTAGCTCCGGGCGAACGCCATGACGTCCTCCGGCGTCACGCTGCGGATTTGTGCGGCAAAATAGTGCGGGTCTGTCTGGATCCGATACAGCTGCTCGGAGGCCAGCCTGCTGTTCACGGCTTCCGTCTGATCCTGAGAGATCATATGCCTGCCGATAATCGCATTCTGGGCCCTCTCCAGTTCTTCGTCCGTGATACGTTCGTGATGCATCCGCTCCAGCTCCTCAAGAATTACGTTTTTGGCATCCTCAAGCCGAAGCGGATCGGTGCCGACATAGCCCGTGATGAAGCCCTCACTGACCATGGGACTAATGGCAGCCCATACCTCGTAGGCCAGCCCCATCTCTCCCCGAATACGCCGCTTAAGCCTCGACCCGTGTCCGCCTCCCAGCAGGTGGAGAGCTACATAACCGGCATACTTATCGTCCTCATAAGAGCTCGGGCCGTACATTCCCCAATGAAGATGCGCCTGCCGGATGTCTCTGGCCTCATGAATGACACGCCCGCCGAGCTGGTACGGCTGAAGCTTATCCAACGGCTCCGTGAAAGGCTCCGATGCAGGAATATCCAGAGAGCTGATATATTCAACAAGCTTGTCATGCTCGATATTGCCTGTGACGACCAGCACGATATTGCTAGCCTTGTAGTAATGCCTATGGTACTTGATAAGATCCTCTCTGGTCATCGCCGTGAGCGTCTCTTCCGTCCCCAGATTTCCTGCCCGTTCCGGGTGCATGGCCCTCAGCATGCGCAGCAGCGTGCGGCTCCCGTGATCACGCGGATTATCGTGAGCTCTCTTGATCTCCTCAATCACCACCTTTTTTTCAAGCTGGAGCTCCTCCTCCGGAAATTCGGAATGGAACACCATATCTGTCAGCAGCTCTACCCCCTGCCTCCATTTATCAAAAGGAACATGAGCATAATAGCGGGTCCGGTCCACGCTGGTCGCAGCATTCATTCTGCCGCCGTAATTCTCGATATCGTTCGTAATCTGCTCCTTCGTTCGTCCCTTCGTTCCCTTAAACAGCATATGCTCCAAAAAATGCGCGATGCCGTATGGATACTGCTTCTCATAATGCCCCCCTGCCCTAACCCAGTAGCAGATCAGGGTCGACACGGCCTGCTCGTTGTGCTTGCTCACTATCGTAAGTCCGTTAGCCAAAGTCGTCTTTTGCATATTCCGTCTCCTCTCAGTGATTCCTCGACAAAAATCCCGCTTAAGATATACGTATTCGGGTCTTCCCTGTCCTTCCCCTTCCGTTATGCAGGCAAAAGGCTAATTTTCCCTTTTTCAGGCCCATTTTCTGCTTTTTGGCCAAATATAATTTCCCACAAAAAAAGCCTGTCCGCGTCTAAGCAGCACGGCAGGCTTGTACACATACATTATACTTTTAGCATCAATATGATGATAGAAGTCAGTCCAAAGCATACGTTGATCAAGCATAAAAACATCAGCACCTGCTTCGGATTCAATCCGCTGGCCAACAGCCGGTAATGCGCCTGGCTCGTATCCGCTTGATAAATCGGTTTGCCGTTCAGGAACCGTTTGAAGACCACGAACAAATTATCGAAGATCGGAACGCCTAACGCAAGAATCGGGATAAACAAAGACAAGACCGTCGCCTGCTTGAAGGCGCCGTTCAAAGCAATGACCGCGAGCATAAAGCCGATGAACGAGGCTCCCGCATCCCCCATAAACACTTTGGCCGGAGGCTTGTTATAGCGTAGATAGCCTAAGCCGACGCCGACCAGAATGATCGCCATCATGGCGGAATCCGGTTGATTCTTCGCCAAAGCGACAATGAACAGCGTCAGCGCAGAAATCGTCGATAAGCTGCCGGCCAGTCCGTCCATGCCGTCCGAGAAGTTAATGACCGTCGTTACGCCGAAAATCCAGGTGATAGTCAGCAGAAATTGCGCCCAGGTCCATAGAAGAATTTCTTCCCCGGTGAACGGATTCGTGAAGCCATGAAATACGATCCCGGATTTGTATACGATGACGGCCGCCAGCAGCTGAACGACCAGCTTCGGCAGAGCCGACAGCTCTTTGCCATGCGTTTTGTACCAATCGTCGACAAGTCCGATCATAAGCACGAGCAATCCGCCCGCCATGATCGCTAAGGTTTGGGACAGATTATCTCTTATAAACAAGAGGTATGTAAGGACAAATCCTGCAAAGATGGCGATTCCTGCCGTAAGCGGGATCGGTTCCCGATGAATCTTTCTTTCATTGTCCGGCCTGGGCTTGTCCACAAAGTCGATCCGGTAAGCCAGCTTGCGCAGCGGAGGTATGCTTACCAATACAATCACAAACGATATCAGTCCAGCAATAAAGTACGAAATAACGATCCCTCCTCAAAAATTGTCACATGAGTCGAATGGATAAGAATAAACTGACAATTTCCATTATATCACAGAGGCAGGAGGGTGAACATGCTGTCGAATGAAGCCTGCTTAACCAAGGGAGCCGCTGATACGGGAATAAATCATATCGGGACGCCATGCCGAACGTTCTCCCAGCACCATGCGATCGGCGTAGGAGGCGATCGTCAATCCGATCTGCTGAAGATAATCTATCGCCTTCGTATTAAGCTCGCTTACCCCGATGGAGCGATGCTTCTCTGAGACTGCAGCCTGCCGCAGCAGCATTCTCCCCGCTTCCACATCGCTCGCCACAATAGGACCGGGGCTCCACGGAGCTCCATGCAAATAATAGCCGCGAATGCCTCTCCCATCCTCCTTCGGAACGACCCAGCCGCCGTTATGCTGAAGCAGCTTCTCCAATACAGTCATGCGGTTCTCTCCAGCCGCCCTCCGGTCCAGCTCTGCGATCATAGGAAGATCGGCTGCCTGAACGGCCCTCAGCTGCTCTGATCCGATCGCTTCTTCCATCACGGCCTCCGGCTCCGCCTTTAAGAAGCAGTACCGGGATTCTACGGTGAAGCCCAGCTTCTCGTATACCGGCTTGCCGAACTCGGTAGCAATAAGCTGAAGCGTGCGGCAGCCCTTCGAATGGAGATCGTCCATTACGGTCCGGGTGAGCCGCGAACCCAGTCCTAGACCTCGAGACGAGGGCTCCACAATAATGGGGCCTAACCATCCCGTTGGCCCCCAGCAAGTTGCGTTAGCCACGCCGACTATACGATCTCCCCGCTCGGCAACAAAGGTCATACAGCCGGGATCATTCCAATAATAAAGCATTTGCGGTGCAATATCGCCCCATCCCTCCGGACGCAGCTGGCCTACAGCCTCCAGATCATTCCATAGCATCGGTCGAATGACTATGTCCATCAATGAACCACCTCTTTTGTCGTGAATAAAAATAAATAATATTGAATTATTATACATAATCTAATAGACATATTCTACCGTTTCTTACGTTTTTATAAAGCCTTCCTCCGCAGCAGTAGTGAAACAAAGGAAAATAACCAGGATTGTACCACAGGGAATTATTGTATATGCTAGTAACAGCTGCCGATAAGTATGGCGGACATACGAAGATGCAGGGCACACACCGCCCGGCAAGACAAGGGAGGAATGAATATTTATGGATAAGCCGCAGCAATACCAGCTCCATTCAGTCATACCGATACTGCGTATGTTTGACGTCGAGAAGACTCAACAGTTTTATTTGCATTATTTGGAATTCGAGCTCGACTGGGAGCATCGATATGAAGATAACTTCCCTCTCTACATGCAAATCTCTAACGGAAGCTGCGTGCTGCACTTATCCGAGCATCACGGAGATTGCTGCCCTGGTGCGGCCGTTCGGATAGAAACTAAGCATATTGAGGCCCTTTACGCGAGGCTTTCCGCCAAGCAGTACAAATATATGAAGCCTGGACTCGAAACAGCACCTTGGGGGGCGAAGGAAATCACGGTGCTGGACCCTGCAGGCAATCGGTTGATCTTTTATGAGCATGAATAGCCTATTGCGCCATTATGATGAGCACTATACCCTAACAGCCCTTCTGCTTCCCGCCGGGATGCTTCGGGCTGTTCTTGTGTTTCACGATTCCTCCTAACGGGTACTAATTATCATGCAAGACAACCCAATGGAAGGGAGCGTGATGGGGATGATCAGCTTGCTGATAACGATCATCATGGCTATTGTCATCGGGGCTATCGGTTCGGCAATTGCGCCAGGAGGAATGTCCGGGGGCATTATCGGATCGATGATTGCAGGGTTCGTCGGCGCATGGCTCGGGGCATTGCTGCTCGGGACCTGGGGACCTATCATCGGGGGCTTCGCCGTGGTTCCGGCCATTGTAGGAGCGGCATTATTCGTCTTCCTGCTAACGCTATTGTCCAGAACCTTAAATGGCAAACAGTCTTAAACCCATTACATGGTAAGGAGAGTGGATAACGATGACAGCAACGGAAAGCAAACGAAATGATGTCGTTTTGGGAACCATTATCGGAGGTGCTGCCGGAGCATTGATCGCTCTTCTATTGGCACCGAAATCAGGCCGCGAGCTGCGAGAGGACCTTGTAACCAAAGTCCAATCCCTGCAGGCCAAGAGCCAAGATTGGCTGGAGCTGGTGAAAACCAAAGCGGCGGATACGGTAGAAACCGTGAGCGGGCAAGGCACCGAGCTGCTGGAGAAAACCAGGGAAGCTGCAAATCAGGCGCTGGACTCCGCGCACAAGGTAACAGAGGCTGCGGCAGATAAGGTGCGGCAAGCAGCGGATAAAACGGCGGATACCGCTCACCGTCTGGCCGATCGCGCGGCCGATACCGCACATAAAGCGGCGGATCACGCCGAAGCTAACACTCACGAGGCGTTGGATAAAGCTAAGACAGCCTCTCAGGGGTAGCTTCCGATGCTTCTCTCAAACCAGCGATGTTCCTTCGGGGGCATCGCTTTTTCTCATGCTTTTTATGCCCGGCCGCAAGAGATGACCCCGCATAGCGGGGCGCTTTACGGGGACCTCGATGTTATGTAATAAAGCCGCAAGCAGGCGGCTGTCTCCATTTGACAGCCGCCTGCTTGCGCCTACTCGTTTAAGCTTCATCTATATGGACTTATCGTTCCAGCAGCAGTACCAGCTCATCCGGCATCGTTTGCTCGTGCAAAAGCATCCCTACATGCAGCTTGGGCCTGTCCGGCTTTACAAAATGACCGTCTTCCAAATGATAGCCGAGCTCCTTGGCCGCTGCGTGCAGCTTACAGAACAGCTCTGCCGCTTGAATCGCATCGTCCAGGTTTGAGAACGTTTCCAACACATTGCCTGTTCCCAGCGGATTGACCTGGGATTGAATGGTAACTTGAAATTTGTCCGAGTCGGTCTGACGAACGGAAACCTCATTGCCCCCGCAAGGGATACTGTGTTTTACTGTCATGGCAAACACCGCCTTTGTACAATAGGATAATGTGTTGCTTAAGTATCATTACCCTGTACCTGACAGCTTGAAACGAAGCAAGCGGCGTTTAGAACAGGTTGGAATCCTTCTTTTTCCCGCGGATCAAATCTCCTGTCCAGCCCTTCCACTTCAGCCATCCGTAGACGATAAGGGTAAGCAGCAGAATGAATACAATGGATACCGGATAGCCCCATTGATATTCCAGCTCGGGCATTTCTTTGAAATTCATACCCCACAAGCCCGCAAAGACCGTCGCCGGCGTACAGACGACCGTAAATACGGTCAATGTCTTCATAATCTCGTTCCCTCTGTACGACGCTATATTCTCATCCATAGCCAGAAGCGTGCTCACCTCGTCGTTAAAATGCGCCATTCGAAGCGTAAGCCGTTCCACCCGCAGGCACGTCAGACGATAGGCTTCGCAGCGCGCCAGCTGCTCGGGATCATAAAGCTCCTTCACGGCTACCAGCAGTTCTTCCAGAGGGGTAATCCGGTGCTGCCAATGCAGCAGATCGTACTGCCGCTCTATCAAATGGTCCAGCAGGTGCGCGTTATTAAATCTTCTCATTCGCTGCTCCAGCTTGGTCAGCCTGGCGGAGAGCAGATCCAGACCATGCAGGCAGACCAAAGCCAGCTCACTCAGCAGCACGAAGAAGCCCTCTGCCGCCGTGCGGCAGCCCTTCATCCTATCATGGAGCCTCTCTTCATCCAGATGAGGACTCATGCTGGAATAATCCAGCTCGGAAGTAAATAACTCATTCTCAGCCAAGTAAAACGATACATAGAGAGCCTCTTGATCCTCGCGCGGAGCCGGGCTGCCGTACAGAATCGCTCCGTACAAAGCTTTCGAGCCGTTATCATACATTCGGATTCTGGGTGTACGGAAGCGGACCGTGCTGTGCTTTTTGAGCTGCTGAAGGCCGTTGACCGAATGAAGATCATCCCGAGATGCCTCATCCCCCTTTATTGCGGCCAAATCATCGCCGACATGCCATCTCCACCCGCCAGGCATGTTGAGCTGTCGAATTGTCATTGTCCATCTCCTCCCTCCAGGCGTGTTAACCAGGTGCGCATAAAAATACGCCCTTGTGAGGGCGTGAGTCTGTTGAAAAACCTGTAAAGCTTGAAAAATAGCATTGGTACCCCGGTGGGGTATCCCCCTCCGGCCAAGCTTCCGAAGCAGGCTTTGCTTTGCAAAGCCCTTAGCTGTTGTTCCCGGAAAAATTTTGATTATATCGCTTTACAGCGGGTATTTTCGAGAACCAAAGGCGGACGCTATCGCTCCTACGAGGGATACCCACCTACCACCTTTTACATTTTTCTATATGACCGGTTTTTTCAACAACCTTACGCTCTCGAGAGGGCGTGAGTCTGTTGAAAATCTGCAATCTGAACGCGCTTACACGAAGGCTTGTCCACTAGGCTATCAAGCGTCCGAAATTTCGCGGGATTCCGTAAAAAACTGCTTCAGCTTGTCAATCGCCCGTTTCTGAATTCGGGATACGCTCATTTGCGATACGTTCAGTTGCTCCGCTATGGTCCGCTGGGACTGGCCTTCTACATAAGCAAGATGGAGCACCTGCTGCTCCTGGGTTTTCAGCCGCGCCATCGCATCTTCCAAATCCAGCTTGCGCTCGAGCTGCTGAAAATCATCTTTCTCCTCGCTCAGCAAATCGCCGATAGTGGCCCCATTGTCCTCCGTAGACAACGGCGTGTCCAAAGAAACATAGTGATAATATTCACGGCCGGCCAGAATCTCGATTGTCTCCTCGACGGAAAGGTCCACCTCTTGAGCGATCTCCTCCACATTGGGTGACCGCTCAAGCCGAACCGTCAGCATATCGATAGCGGTTTGAATACGGCCGCTTTTTTCCTTAACGCGCCGCGGTACCTGGATATACCAGGACTTATCGCGCAAGTAATTTTTCATATGTCCTATGATGCTTTTCATCATGTACGCTTCAAATTGAACCCCCTGCTCCGTATCGAACTGCTTAAACAGCCGGAGCATGGACATCTGTCCCACCTGGTACAAATCTTCATAGAGGTCCGGACGGTTGCGCGACATTTTGCCCGCAGCCATCTTGACCATCGGTTCAAACTGCAGCAGCAAAGAGGTGGCGACCTCATTACAACCCGTTTGCTGATATTTTGCAATCAGATCGTGAATATGGAATGCCGGTCTCTCTGAATTTATTTTCATACCATTTCCTCACTTCTACTAAGACGTTTGGTCAATATGACCTCGGTCCCCCTCTCGCTCATCACTTCCACTTCATCCATCAGCGCCTGCATCAAATAAATGCCCAAGCCTCCGATGTTCGCCTCTTCTATTGATTTATGATGAAGCGATGTGGCCTGTTGAGCTTTCTCTTCATAATCAAAGCTGTGACCATGGTCCTTAACCGAAATACGTACCCCGTTCTCCAGCATTTCGAAACGGATATCCATCGTTCCCGGTCTGCCCGGATCATAGGCGTGGACGACCACATTGTTGCATGCCTCGGCTACGGCAACCTTCATATCCTCAATTTCCTCGTAGGAGAAGCCGAGCTTGGTGCATATGCCATACAAGGTCAAACGCACGAGATCTATAAACTCCGCTTCGGCAGGTAACGTCATACTAACCGTACGATTTTCCCAGTTCATATCTTCTCTTCTACCCTTTCTTATATCGCGTTATTCTTGGTTTCTTGGATAAACGGGGTTAACCCGGTCATATCGAACAGCCTTTTAATTTTGGGAGGAATATCCTCTACAATGATCGGAGCTTTCAGTACGTGTCGGGCTTTGAGCAGAGATAGGATCACCCCGATCCCCGTGCTGTCGATATACCCCAAATGCTTCAGATTCAGCACCATCAACCGGTCCGTATCCGCTACGAAGGAATCCGCAGCCGCTCGAAATTCAGCCGCCTTGGACAAGTCGAGCTCGCCTTTTAAATAAACCAGATTGCTATTTGGAGTGACCTTTTTTTCTATTTCGAACGTATGCTTTCGATTCATTCCTTAAGCTCCTCTCTAACATCCAAACTTGTTTCCCATTATCATACCATTACCCCGAAAAGGAACCAATGAAACAACCGAAATCGGATGTTGTCATGAATTTTTATTTTCCCCGTGCTCCGAATGCTGCATCAAGGGGCTGGCGATTGACGCCGCTTGATTTGATGCCAGGCTTCCAGCACCACCGGCGCCAGCTGCAGTGCCTTGGCGATAGTTCCTGCCATGGGCCGGCACGCTTCTTCCGTCACCTTTTCCTTGATCGTACGGGCCGCCGCAGCCGATGCCTGCTTCACCGAGGAAGTGACCTCCTCGACCGCCTCACCTGCCAGCTTGACCGAGTCAAATACAGGCTCCAGAGCATGCAGCTTTTGCAAAATATCCATAGTCACCTCATTCGTATGCCCGAGCAGCTCGGACGCCTCCTGCGTCATATTCTTCACTTCGTTCTGCAGCTCACGAATGGTCGTATTCGTCTGGCCCAGCAGCGATGTTACGGAACGCAGTGTCGTAATTAGAAAAACGACCAGAACCACAAACGCGATGGCGATGACAGCTACACTGATTTGAATGATCATGGATTTCCCTCCCCAGAGTTCATGAATGTCAGCTTCAGCCCCGTAAGCCGGTACCGCTTATTCATCCTTATTTGGCTATTACCCTCCGCAGGTACATAATGAAACTTGATTCATTCTCGCAAAGCCGGGGTAATACATGCTACAGCGCTTCACCCAATTCGAGATGAATGTAAAGGAGCGATGCAGCATGGAACCGAACAATGTAGATATTGAACAAAAGCGCATCGAACAAAAATATGATAAAGGGCTTGTCGCCTCCACCTTCATTAAATACGCAGCCTACATCGTCATCTTCTTTGGCTTCTTATACTTCATTGTGCGCTATATCTTCCCTATGTTCCGGTAAAACCGGTACAAACCAAAAAAACTTCGCCCCCTCCGTTTTCATCCAAGAATGGGGCGAAGTTTTTTCTGTAATCAAAGCAAAAAAGCCTTGCTGCGGAAAGCAATTCCGGGCAAGGCTTTTGGCATATGAATTAATAGGCAAGCGTGAAAAGGCCGTTGATATGAGACAAATAACGCATGTTGCTTGCTTCTTTCATCAGGGTAGCAGGCAAGCCCTTCAAGCGGGTTTGGTTCGCGCCGATCGTACCGATGCCGTCTTTGCGGCCCAAGCTTGCAAGCGTACCGGAGAATACAGGGCTGAACTCTTGCTTTGGTCCGTTGTTGAAGTAAGCGAAAATATTGTAGCCGATCGTTTCGCCCATTTGCCAAGCCAATTGAGCGGTAGGAGGATATGGACGGCCTTCTTTGCCGAACACAACCGCACTGTCGCCAGCCAGGAATACGTCCGGATGGGATGTGGATTGCAGGAAGTCTGTTACGGTTGCACGACCGCGGTTTACTTCGATACCACAGTTAGCCACAACGGAGTTACCTTGAACGCCGCCGGTCCATACTAAAGTGCTCGTATCGATGGAACTTCCGTCTTTCAACGATACGGTAGTTTCCGTCATTTCCGTAATAGGAACGCCGGTCAAGAACTGAACGCCGCGTTTTTCCAAGCTGGTTTGAGCGCGCTCAACCAATTCAGGAGCAAAGCCTGCCAGAATGGAAGGACCCGCTTCTACGCAGTACAAGGAAATTTCGTTGAAATCGATCCCTTTTTTACGGCACAGGCCAGGAAGCATATCCGCGAATTCGCCGACAAGCTCGACACCGGTAAGACCGCCGCCGCCGATAACGAACGTTGCGTCCGCTTTGTTCTTGGTTTTCGCGTAAGCATCGATGCGCTCTTCCACATGCGCACGCAAGCGGTTAGCGTCAGCCGCCGATTTCAGAACGAAGCTGTTTTCTTGCAAACCTGGGATTCCGAAGAATGCCGTTTCACTGCCCAATGCAATGACAAGAACGTCATACTCATACGTTTTGCCGCTGGCCATAAGAACCTTTTTCTCGTCCGGGCTGATTTTCTCAACAGTGTCAATGCGCAGATTTACGTCTTTACCGCGAAGCAGCTTTTCCAAAGGAAGAGCTACAGCCTGCTCGGACAGGTTACCTGCAGCCAATCTATGAAGCTCGGTAATGATTTGGTGAGTCGGAAAACGATTCACAAGAGTAATGGTTGCTTCTTCTGCTGTCATATATTTGCGTGCAGTCAGCGCAGTCAACAATCCGCCGTAACCGCCGCCCAAAATTAAAATTTGCTTCGACATACTTATCCTCCGTTCTATGGTAAATCCAATGGATTAACGCTGTTCCTTTTGTTCACGGCGCTCAGCCATAACATCCAGGAAAGCTTGGGAAAGCTGCAGCATTTTTTGCACTTGCGGATCTTTCAGCATTCTCAAGATGCCGAACAGACCGACAGAAGTGGTTTGCGCTGTCGCTACACGATCATTAGCCTCGATAGCAGCCGATGCAATACTTTTAGCACCATCTTGAATCGGTTTTACGAATTCTTCCATACCACCCTTGATATCCTCGATCAGCACTTGGTCCGTCACTACGTTTTGTACCACGTCGTAGGTTTTGGTCAGGATAGTAACCAATTCAGCCAGCTTAGGCAGGTTCTCTACCAGGACGGTTAGAGATTGCTGCACCTCAGGCTTCATCAATTGGTCAAGAACATCCGCAGATTCACGTGAAATCGTTTGTGTTGCTTCTGACATAAGTAAACGTCCTCCTTTGCATTGAGATAGAAAACCGCCAGTGTTTGCATCCCTGTTCATTCATTATAGCTTTTCCGTCTCAAGGAGATTTATGAAAATTGGATTTCAGGCTAATTGCTAATTGTAACTTTTTTCACAAGTAAGACAGAAGTCCAGCATTTAACTTTTTCCTTGCGATAGAACAGGTGCGAACGGAATCCTATGTAGTTCCTATTATACTCCTACTTCGTCAATTAGAAAAAAGCAATTTTCGACATCTGTGAACATTCTGCGAACAAATTAAGCTATTTTACGGATTTATGCCCTATTTATGGCACGGAATCATCCTTTTTTTAGACTTGCCTGCGAATTCTTCTGAAAATGAAACAAATACCCTGAAAATATTAAAAACGCCGTTCATGCCCATCCTTCGGACGAAACAAACGGCGGCTCTTATCTATAATTTAAGGCGCCGCACCGACAAGCCGCTGATCGGCCAGTCTATCGGCTGCAAGAGATGCGGCAATCCCCTCTGTCCGGGCTGATTGGAACACGCCGGCTGCATTGGCCGAGATGCGTTCCACCTGCTGTTTGGCTTGAGCCCCGTTGCAGCCGTTAAGCTCAGCCGCGGTAACAATGATTCCGCCTGCATTAATCACATAGTCGGGAGCATAAAGAATCCCTGCCCCGTTCAGCAGCACCCCATGTCTCGGTTCGGCGAGCTGATTGTTTGCGGCGCCCGCTACGATACGGCAGCGAAGCTGTCCTAGCGTCGTATCGTTCAAGATCCCCCCGAGCGCACAAGGGGAAAACACATCGCACGCGGCGGCGTATATTTGATCCGGCATGACGGCGCTCGCGCCAAATTGCTTCATCGCGAAGAGGACTCGCCGTTCGTCCACATCCGCCACGATCAATCTGGCGCCTGCGTCGTTCAGGTATCGGCATAAGAAGGTGCCCACCTTGCCCAGGCCTTGCACCGCCACCGTGATGCGGTTCAAATCATCGGTTCCGTACACTTCCTTCAGGGCAACACGTATCCCCAAATAAACCCCATATGCCGTCATCTCCGCTGTGAATTCGCCTGTTGCGCATAAGGACCCCGTCGTATCCGTTACATAAACGGTCTCGTGCCTGACGGCATCCATATCTTGAACCGTCGTCCCCAGATCGATGCCGGTAATATATCTCCCCTGCATCGTTTCAATGAAGCGGCCGAGCGAGCGAAAGACCGCCTCCCGCCTTGCCGGGTCGGGTTTGCCCATAATGACAGCCTTGCCGCCTCCATAGGGGAGGCCCGAAACGGCACATTTGTACGTCATCCCCTTTGCCAAACGAAGCGCGTCCCGAATAGCCTCCTCCTCCGAGGTATAGTCCCATATACGGCACCCCCCGAGTGCAGGTCCCAGACGGGTATTGTGTATTGCTATAATCGCCTTCAAGCCGCTGCCCTTATCCTGACATAGGACAAGCTGTTCCGTATCATCCAGCTCCATCGCTTCCCATAATTCCATAGAGAGGTCCCCTTCGCCAAGCCGATTGTTCAGGGTATTCATCACAAATGCATGACTCTACTATAGACATATTCAAAGGCATGGACGCTGGTGACTCCAAATGGGAGGCAAAGAA
The DNA here is from genome assembly GCF_039543185.1 of Paenibacillus vulneris. Lineage (NCBI taxonomy): Bacteria > Bacillati > Bacillota > Bacilli > Caryophanales > Paenibacillaceae > Paenibacillus > Paenibacillus vulneris. The sequence continues at coordinate 56,654 of NZ_BAABJG010000036.1, forward strand.
CGTTTCATATAAGAAATACCCCTGTTCCTATGTGGAAACAGGGGTTAGGCTCTTGCATCTACTGAACGGCTTCTTGAAAATAGTGAACCGAAGTCACCTTGCCGCTGACTACATCGGTGTAGATTTTTAAGACATGGCTTCCATCCTTATAGACGATACCGTCCTCGCTGACAAAATAGGGCTGCCCCAGCTTAACCTTAAGCTTGTCGATATCCATCGGAACCTGGTCCCCATCGATATCCAGCTTCCCGGTTGACGCCGGCACCACCACGTACTCGATTTCGCCGTCCACCATAATGATGCTGCAATCGTTAAAGGTGTAAGTTTTTAAGGAAGGTAATATTTCATCCTGTTTCATTGATAGGGGCTGGCCTTTCATTTCGAACACGGTCTTCAAATCATCCGTTAGCGACAATCCGTTCACGGATTGAAAGCGGGGCTGGCCCGATTCCGGATTCGTCTTCTGCGGCTGGACCGACATGTCCGAACGGCCCCCCGGCTTGGAGGAATCCGTCATGGCCAAAGCAGCCTCTTCGTGAATGGGCTGAACAACTCCCAAGCCCGTCCATAGGAATATCGTCGTTATTGTAATCATCCAAGACATCCTGTTCATGTTCCTTCCCTCCCCAATGTGTGGTGTTAGGACCCAAAAACATGCTGCCGGGAAATCATAAACAATAGACTTATTATTTAGCCTATGAGCTCCGCTTGCAATTGATTAGCCGAAACGAAAATTTTCGGCAGCTTTTGCCCCTGAATGCTGATGACTTCTCTGTCGCCGATCACGGAGATCATCTCCCCGTCGGCCGAACCCCAAGTGGTGCCATCACGTACAACGGCGCCTTCACCGACTATCGATTTGTAAATGGTCACTCCGCTGCCGATCTGTGCTCCCGGCATAATGATGCTGTCGAAAATACGGCTGCCCTGCCCTATAACAGCTTCCGTGGAAATCACCGAGCGCTCCACCTGCCCATGAATGGTGCAATCGGAGCAGATAAGCGATTGCCTTACGAGTCCCAGCGATTCTACAAAGCGCGATTGGGCCAAGCCATTGGCACTGTAGAGCGGCCAGGAGTCCCGGCTTGCAACGAAGGCGGGGCTTCCGCCCAGCAAATCCATATGGGCTTCCCACAGACTTTCAATAGTTCCGACATCTTTCCAATAGTCGGCGAATTCATATGCATACAGCTTGGCGTTATGCTCCAGCATGGCCGGAATGACGTTCTTCCCGAAATCATGGCTTGAAGACGAATCCTGAGCATCCCGTTCCAGGAATGTGCGTAAGAAGGAAGTATTGAATATATAAATGCCCATAGAAGCCAAATTGCTTGCCGGAGCCTTCGGTTTCTCCGCGAATTCCGTAATGCGTCCGCTGGAATCAGTTTTCATAATCCCGAAGCGGCTCGCTTCCGATATAGGTACCGGAGTTACGGCAATGGTCGCATCCGCGCCCGCTGTCAAATGATGCTCCAGCAGCTTGCGATAATCCATATGATAAATGTGATCGCCCGAAAGGACGAGCACCGTATCCGGGTTATACTTCTCGATAAAGGACCAATTGCGGTAAATCGCATCGGCCGTCCCGTGGTATCCTCTTTCGCCGATATGGGACTGGCGGGACGATAAGAGAGCTATCTCCCCTTGCTCCGGCTTCTCCAGCCATGCGGAGCCCAGACCGATATGACGATGCAGAGCCTCGGGACGATACTGTGTCACTACACCAACCGTATCGAGGCAGGAATGCCGGCAGTTGCTAAGCGCAAAGTCAATCATTCGGGCTGAGCCGCCAAAATGAACGGCAGGCTTCGCCTTTTGACTCGTCAGTATGCCCAATCTCTTCCCTTCCCCTCCGGCAAGAAGCATAGCCACACATTGCTTTTGTGTCATCCCGTCATCACCAAACCTTTCCGTTTATGTAGTTTTCCTGACCTTCATAGTATTGATTAAACGAAGGGGACCGCATTGAAACAAGCGCTTCTAGGTTTTGGGCACTCCTGATTAGTATGGTCTATAATCGATTTTTCAATCTGGAGGAGACGGGGAAAATAAATCCCAGGGATGGAGGGAAGGTGGATGAGGGAGTGAATCACTTCATACGCCGCCCGAACTCGGACGATATGAATTTGAAGGCAACAAAAAAAGCCTATGGTTCGTTATAGGCATGTCATGGCTTCCCTTTTGACATAAGGGAGAGGTATTCGATTTCTATCGTTTTGCTTCAGCAATTATAAGGTATGATGCTCCAGCAAGCCTATTTTCGGCCGTATCGTAAACACAAATCGGGCTCCCGATGTATATTCCGTATCCAGATAAATCCTGCCCCCGAGCAGCTCGGTGAAATTTTTGCAGATGGCAAGCCCCAGCCCTGTACCTCCATATTTGCGGGTTGTAGAGGAATCCAGCTGGGAAAAGGGCCTGAACAGAATATCGCGCTTAGAGGCGGGAATGCCGATTCCCGTATCCTGCACGGCAAACTCAATTTCCACGTATTGATCCGTTTCGCGGGACAGCTCTTTGACCGACACGTGTACGCAGCCGCTCTCCGTAAATTTGACGGCATTTCCGAGCAAATTCACGAGAATTTGCCTTAACCTGGATTCATCTCCTACAAGCAGCTCAGGCAGCCGCGGATCGATCTCATAGGCGATATTCAACGATTTGCTGCGCGTCTCCAGCTGAAAGAGGCCTACGGACTCCTGCAGCCAGGAATGGAGATGAAACAGCTCCTCGGTAATTTCCATTTTACCGGATTCGATTTTGGACAGGTCCAGTACGTCGTTCAGAATCGTCAGCAGCGAGGCGCCGCTCTTGCGGATCGTCTCGGCATACTCCCGCTGCTCCCCAGAAAGCTGCGTATCCAGCAGCAGATCCGCCATAGCCAGCACTCCGTTGAGAGGGGTACGAATTTCATGGCTCATGACCGCCAGAAATTCCGACTTGGCCCGCGCGGCCTTCTCGGCCTCCTCCTTGGCCTGCTGCAGCTCCCGGGTCCGTTCTTGCAGCAATGCCGTCTGCCTTTGCAGCTGCTGCTGGGTCACGTAAATGTGAACGAAGCCCTCGATTTTGGAGCGCAGCACATGAGGCATGACGGGCTTAACCATGTAGTCAATCGCACCGACGGAATACGCCGTGAAGGATTGATCCTGCTCATGATAGGCCGCCGTAACGAAAATGATCGGTACTGCCTTCGATTTATCCCGGGATTTAATCCATTTGGCCGTCTCGAAGCCGTCCATGCCAGGCATCTGTACGTCCAGCACAATAACGGCAAAATTATAGGTGAGCAAGCAGCGAAGAGCCTCCTCACCGGAATGTGCCTTGACCAAATGGTAAGGCTGATCGCCAAGCATCGCCTCCAAAGCCAGAAGATTTTCCGGTTGATCGTCAACAAGCAGGATGTGAATCGGTTCATTCATGCAGCTTCCCATTCCTTTCCGTTATCGCTGGCATCCTTATTTGATCTTGCAATACATTTTCTGCTGCGGATCGAGCATTTCATAATGGGCCGCATGCTTGGTGAACGTGATCGTCTCCTTGTCTCCGAGCACAAAGATGCCCGAACGGCACAAGCTCTCATACATCAAATCATGCACCTTGCTTTGCAGCCCGGAGTTAAAATAAATCAATACATTGCGGCAGAAAATAACATGAAATTCATTGAAGGAGCGGTCCGTAACCAGATTATGCTGGGCAAAGACGATATTGTTGCGCAAAAAGGCTTGAAGGGTCGCACTGTCCCCGGATGCCGTATAATAACGGGAAAACTCCTCCTTGCCTCCGGCCTTAATGTAATTTTTGGTGTATTCCCGCATCTTTTTCAATGGATAGACTCCCCGTTCTGCATATTGGAGCACTTCCTCATTCATGTCCGTTGCGTACAGTCTCGTCCTGTCATACAGGCCCTCCTCATGCAACAGGATGGCCATGGAATATACTTCCTCCCCTGTAGCACAGCCCGCATGCCAAATCCGGATCGACGGGAGCTTCCGGAGCAGAGGGACCACCTTCCTGCGGAAGGCTTCAAATAAGCCCGGATCGCGAAACATTTCGGTGACATGAATGACCAGATCGGATGCGAGCCGTTCCATGCAGGCCCTGTCATGCAGCACCCGGCTCTGCAGCTCGGAAATCGTCTGCAGCCGTTCCCCGTACAGCCGGTGCCATATGCGGCGGCGCAGGGTAGGGTAGGCATATTGGCGAAAATCGTATCCATACAGGCGGAACACCCCTTCCAGCAGCAGCTCGATCTCTATTCGCTCACGTTCGTCCTCCTCATCCCCAAGGGGTTCCGCATCTACAGTTGTGTCTGCCACCCAAGCATTCGAATTCACACTGCTTCTCCTTTCCAGCCTCCGCTTCTCTCCTGCACCGCTCATCACTTGCATAACCAGACACGGATAAGGGAAAGCAGCTGCTCCGTATGAACCGGTTTCGTAATATAGTCCGATGCCCCAGCCTGGACACACTTCTCTCGATCGTCCTTCATGGCCTTGGCCGTCAAGGCTATGATAGGCAGGTGCTCAAACTGCGGCTGGCTGCGGATGGCGCGCATAGCTTCATAGCCGTCCATCTCCGGCATCATAATATCCATGAGCACAAGATCAATATCCGGGCTTTCCGACAGACGCTCCAATGCCTGCTTGCCCGTTTCCGCAAAGGCTACCTGCATATCATAGCCCTCCAGCAAATTCGACAGGGCGAAGACGTTGCGGATATCGTCGTCCACGAGGAGCACCTTTTTACCGGCGAACACCGCTTCCTTACTGTGAAGCTTTTGCAGAATACGGCGTTTGGCTTCCGGCAGACGGGCCTCCACCCGATGAAGGAACATGGCCGTTTCGTCCAGCAGGCGCTCCGGCGATTTCACGTCCTTGATAATGATCGATTCCGCATATTTCTTGAGCCTGAGCCGCTCCTTGCTGTCCCATCTATGCTGCGTATAAATAACAATAGGCAGACGCCGCAGGCCTTCTTCGGATTTAATCCGGTCCAGAAGCTCGAACTCGGCCAGATCCGCCGGTCCCATATCGATAACCATGCAATCGAAGGACTGCTTCTTCAGCTCGTCCCAAGCTTCGGCTCCGCCCGATGCACTGACGATTTGAACATCATCATGCCCGATCAGCTCGGTTATGGTGCTGCGATGGTCCTCGTCCTTGCCTACAAGTAAAAGCCGTCTCAAGCCGTTAGCCAGGAAGGCTTCGATTTGGGCGAACGCCTGCTCCAGACTTTCCTTGCTGGAAGGCTTCTGCAAATAAGCGATCGCTCCCATGGACAAGCCTTGTTGAATTTCGTCCACTACCGAAACGATATGCACCGGGATATGCCTCGTGGCGGCATCATTCTTGAGATGAACGAGAATGGACCAGCCGTCGATCACTGGAAGCTGGATATCGAGCAGGATCGCATCCGGCTTATAAGCTTTGGCCAGCTCGAGTCCCGTGTCTCCCTGGAGTGCGACGATGACTTTGAAGCCTCTCTCGCGGGCGGTATCCATACAGATTTTGGCAAAATGGATATCGTCTTCCACGATCAGCAGAACCCTGTCGCCCTCCTCAATAGAGCCTCGATCGTCCGGAAGCTGCTGCGTCTCCTCAGAAGGCATGGCGGCGGATTCCATCGGCCTCAACAGAGCCATAGGCGGAACCGGCTCCGCTAAGAGCGGTTCGACGTCCCTGGCAGCAGCCGCTTGCGCATAGCCTTCGCTCAGCAGCGATTCATGATTTTGGGGGATGTACAAGGTGAAGCGGCTTCCTTCGCCCTCCACACTCTCCAGCTCAATGCAGCCTCCAAGCAGTCCCGCTATCTGCCTGCTGATCGACAGGCCGAGTCCCGTCCCGCCATAGTGGCGGCTCGTCGTGCCGTCCGCCTGACGGAATGCTTCGAAGATCATTCTCTGCTTATCAGCAGGAATGCCGATTCCGGTATCCGCTATCGTAAATCCGATCATAGGGCTGCCGCCCGTCAGCGAATGAATATGAATGGATACGCCTCCCTTGGACGTAAATTTAAATGCGTTGGAAAGCAGATTCTTCAGCACCTGCTGAAGGCGTAGGGAATCGGTCACGATGTCTTGCGGAGTCCCTTCATCGATGTGGATATCGAACGACAGCTTCTTCTTGCGGGCCATCGGGACGAAAGCTTTGTACAGAGCGTCCGTCACGTCCTTGATGACAACCGTCTCGGTGTGAAGCTCCATTTTACCGGATTCGACCTTGGCCAGATCCAGCACATCGTCAATCAGCTTCAGAAGGTCGCTGCCCGAAGTATAAATCGTCTCGGCATACTCAACCTGTTTGTGGTTAAGATTACCCTCTTTGTTCTCTTTCAGCAGCTGGGACAAAATCAGCAGACTGTTGAGAGGCGTCCGCAGCTCATGAGACATATTGGCAAGAAATTCCGACTTGTATTTGGACGCGTAGGTCAGCTCTATCGCCTGCTTCTCCAGCGCGTCGTTGGCATGCTCGATCTGCCGGTTCATTTCTTCGGATTCGAGGATTTGCTCTTCAAGCTGCTTCGTTTTGCGCAGCAAATCGGCATTGCTTCTTTCGAGCTCCTCTTGCTGGCGCTGCAGCAGCTCCTCCGAGGCTTGCAAAGCCTTGGTCTGCTCCTCCAGCTTTTCGTTGGATGCCTGAAGCTCCTCCTGCTGGGTCAAGAGCTCCTCCGATTGACTCTGCAGCTCGTCCGTCAACGACTGTGAAATTCGCAGCAGCTCCTCTACCCGCAGCTGTGCCCGGATTCGCTGCACCGTTATCGCAACGATCTCGCTGAGCCGATCCAGCAGCTGAAGCTCCAGCAGGCTGAAGGGCTGAAGAGAGGCTACCTCGAAAACAGCCACAACCTCATCGTAAGAGACAGCGGAACGAATGGCTACCGTTAGCGCGGCCACCTCTCCGAAGGCGGACCGGATCTTCAAATAATCGGCCGGCACCTCCGCGAGGTCGATCGGCTTCCCGTCCAAGGCGCATTGACCGATAAGTCCTTGTCCGGGGATGACCTGTTGAACCGGCTCCGTCCCGTCTGCACGGGCATACATTCCTTTTAGCTCCAATGTACGGAGTGCATCCTGCTTGGGACCCGCTTCCTTCTCGGCGATATAAATAGCCCCGCTGTGAGCCCCAATGATGCGGCAGAGCTCGCCGATGAACGTCTGCCCCATCTCCTCGAACCGCCGGACACTCTGAAGCTCCGTAGAAATGAACGAGATATGGGATTCGAGCCAAGCCTGATCGGCATTAAGCTGGCTTAATTTCCGTTCATTGGCCGTTGACTCCTCCAAATCCTCAGCAATCTCATTAAAAATATGGGCGATATCGGCGAATTCATCCGTTGTCGTAATCGCTATGCGATAGGAGCCCATCCATCTGCCCTGCTCCTTTTCCAATCCGAAATTCGAGATGATACCCGATAGCATTCCCAATCCCCGGGTCACGCTGAGAACAATCCAGAACATGATGGCAATGCCGATCAACAGGCTCAGTATGGCCAGCAGCATCGTATACGTATAAACGCGGCTGTTTTCTTCTTCCGCCGCTGTCAGCGCCTGCTTCATCGCTTCTTCCTGGTAATCGGTCATACTGCCGATGCTGCTTACAAAATCATCCTGGTAACCGACGCCGACTGCGGTTCGCAGCTCGTTGGCCTCTGCTTGCTTGCCCGCCCTGTACAGCTGAAGGACATCGTCCTTGTATTTCAAGAACGTTTTGCCGCTATTCGATATATCGGCCGCTAAGGACTGCTCCATGCCCCCTTTGAACTCGGTATCCATTTGGCTAAGGGCTTTAGAGACAATGAGGCTCTGCGAACGAATCGCCTCCAGACTTTGGGTCGATTTCGCCGGGTCGGCAATCAACAGCAAATTAGCGAGCGACTTGGCAAGCTCCGTCGTCCCGTTGTGAAGCTCCGCGGTCAGCTGCACCTTCTTGTACCGGTTGCTGTAAATCTCCTTCATGCTTTCGTCTATCGTCGTCAAGCGGTTAATCCCGATTCCGGCCAGTGTGAACATCAGCACCATCAGCGTTCCGAAGCCGAGAAACAGCTTTGTTTTTATCTTCATTGTACTCTCTCCTTACAGCCCCTCCGACGTTTTACCTCGCTCGAACCAGGACCATGCAAATATCGTCCTCCTGCTCCTTCCTGACCTCAGGCGGCAGAAGCCGATCGATGATGCTGCACAGCTCTTCCTCTCCGCTGCATGCGGACAGCTCATTGATAAGCGGGTTCGTTTCCTCCTGCCCTTCCTCTTCCAGCGCCTCCAGCAGGCCGTCCGTATACAGGAAAAGCTGAATCGGGCTCTTGTATTCGAGCACCCCTTTTTGAATATGCATTTGCTCGAAAAATCCGACGGCACAGCCTCCCTGATCCAAAAGGCGGACCGCTTGCCCTTCCTCGAACAGCATGCCGGGCGGATGTCCGGCGTTGACATATTCGATAGTCCGGGCCTCCGTATCGATCAGCAGATAGATAGCCGTAAAATAATAGCTGAAGCCGTTGTTATTCCGTTTGTTCAACTGGTTCATGTACCGGTTCAGCTCGGCGACAACCAGATCCGGGGAGACGAACCGCGTGATTGTATCCTGCATGACGGATGAAATGAACATGCATACAAGCGACGAGGAAATGCCATGCCCCATCATATCCAGCAAAATGATGCCGTACCGGTGGTCATCGATGCGGTACCAGGAATACAAATCTCCTGCCAGCTCATAGGAGGGATGGTAGGAGGCGCTGATATCCAGCCTATCCGTATGGACCGGCTGACCCAGCACGCTGCTTTGCACCTGCTTGGCCAGCTCAAGCTCGCTTTTGATCCGCGCTTCGTTCTCCTTATGCCAGTCCTTCTCGTGCTTCAAGCGCAGCGCTACGCGTATGCGCGCGATCAGCTCCACCTTGTTGACAGGCTTCATCACATAATCCGAAGCCCCCGCCTCCAGCACCTCCGCCAGCAGGTTGGAGTCTCCCAATGCCGTCACGATGATGATGGGGATGTCTTTCAGCTCCTCGCATTCCTGAATGCGTCTGCAGGCCTCAAGACCGTCTATCTCAGGCATCATCATATCCAGCAAAATCAAATCGACCGGTTCCTTGGGTCCCATCCCGGTCCCTACATTTAACAAGTCCAGCAATTCCACGGCGGAAGACAGCTTGATAAAATGCGAATACCCCGTATTGCTCAATATTTTTTCAATCACCATCAGGTTAATGGGATTGTCGTCCACGATTACGATATTCATCGTCAATAGTCCCCTATCGTTGTGCGTCTTACTTGCTTTCTATTATAAATAGAACTTTATATTTATGTAACCAATCTCCGCGGGATTGAATCACCTTCGCTTCCTGTTTCATTCCTGGGGCAAGCGGTTAAAAAATGGCATGCCGTTCCCGGCGGCTCGATAGCTCGAGTGAGTGCCTACTCGAAAACTCGGCAGGTGCTTACGAAGAAAGTTTTCTAATCGAAAACTCAGTAGGCGCTTACGAAGAAAGTTTTCTAGCGAAAACTCAGCAGGTGCTCACGAAGAAAGTTTTCTAATCGAAAACTCTTAGGAGGGATTACCATGAACAACAAGGTGAAGCTGGTAATGACAGAGGAGCAGGCAATCGAAGCCATTCGCGATTTCCGAAGGGAAGGCTATGCGCTGGAGGAAATCTACGTATTGGCTCATGACGACAAGACCACCGAAGGGCTGGCCAATCTTATGGACACCAATAAAGTAGGCTTGTATGAGGAAGGCATCGCGAATACGTTCGCGAACTTGTTCCGCTCCAGGGGAGACCAATTGCGCTCCAAGATGCATTCGCTGGGCTTGACGAAAGCGGAGGCCGATCATTTCGAGGCTGAGCTCGACAAAGGAAAAATCCTTGTCATGGTATGGTACGACGATATCGATCGCCATGATCTGGAGGAGGCCCGCCGCCGCAATCTCCATCGGGACGAGCCGGTTATTCCGCCCGCCGGCCTCTATATGTCCGACAGTATTGGACCCGACGGCACGATGCGATAACGCTTAGGCTAAAGACATCAACATGAACGGAATCCTATTGGGAGGTGAGGCAAATGTTAAGCTGGGCATTATTGTTTCTGGTTATTGCAATCATCGCCGGAATCTTCGGATTTCTTGGCATTGCTTCCGCCGCAGCGGGGATTGCCAAAGTGTTGTTCGTTCTGTTCCTGATCCTGTTTGTCATCACGCTGATTTTGGGGCGTAGACCTTCAGCCTGACCCAAGACAGCCCATTCAGGGCATTCCATTTGATAAATGAACAAAAGGAGCTGTGATCCCGAGTTGTCGGGAGCAGCTCCTTTTGCATGCCAGCTTTATCCGGTAATTTCCGTATTCTCTTGCTTGTGTCCGCGGCCGGAACTCAACCGGTCGCGGGCGCTTTCATGCCGTCTGGCCACGGGAAGGTGGGAGCCGGCTTGGGCCAATCCGTAGACCGGCATATTGTTATAGAAGCATTCATGCTTGCCCTCGTCGATCAAATACGATTCATGATAAATACCAACCGTACCGCTCGTTCCGACCTTCTGATTAAATTCACGCCAAGCCTCCAGATGGGTAGCCCCATGCCTCGCGTAATGCTCCAGCTGCTCAAAGGACCGCCAATACTGCACTATCGTCAAACCGCGCCAGGATAGGAAATAAGAGGCCGACAAAAAACCGAGCTCCGGATGCTGATACAGCTCCTTTAACATCTTGGGCATCGCCTTCATCACCGGCAGCCACTTGTGAACGGCCCACAGCTTGTTAATGCGCATTCCAATCATAAAAACGACAAAGGACCCTTCCATCTGGGCCGTATATCTTCCCGGTATAACCTTTGACATTGCACCCACATCCTTTTTATTTATTCTATAGCTTAACTTCGCATTAATAGCTTCAGATGAGCCTCATATACTCCCATTACATCGTTGGACCGGTACAAATGCGCGGTTAGAAACGCCCCGTAAAAAATCGTAAACGCCATTTGTACGGCCATACCCGGCGTTATGCCTTCTCTTAATTGTCCATCTGCATGGGCCTCTTCTACAAACTGCCGAAACAGCTCGAACAGGTTCGGGTCCTGCCTGCCGATCTCCCTATGCTCGGGAAACAGCAAATAAATTTCGGCTTCGCTAAGCTCCGGCATGCACGGATGCATCTTCATTTCGGACAAGAAGCTGATCAAGCTTAGCATCAGGCCGGGCCATTTCTTCGAGCGCTCTGCCACGTCAGCGAATATATGGCGCAGCGCCGCAAATCCCCGCTTCGGCTTCTCCGCCAGCTCGATCATCCGGTCTGTCAGCCAGACCCGCATGTAATAAACGAGCACATCCTCCTTTTGCGGAAAAAATTTAAAAAAGGTGACCTTCGATATTTCCGCCTTACGGCAAATGTCTTCCAAATAGACCTCGCGAAACGATTTTTCTCCGATAAGCTCGAGGCACGCTTCGTACAAGGCCAGCTTAGCCCGGGCTTTCTTGAGCTCCCGCAATGGTATAGCGTTTTGTTCTGCCATTATGAATTCCTTCCAAAGTTTTGTTAACTCATATAAATAAATTAACACGAGTTAACTTTTTAAGTCAAGTAAAGCTTCTGATCTTTTTTCCATATTTATTAGCACTGGAATATAACCTAAACTAAAAACTAAATAGAACCGAACCTTTTTGGGATACAGAGACAATATAGGGTGTAAGCTGCTTACTCAGGAGGGCCCTCTGAATGCAAAGTGAATACATGTACGAATTACTCGCCAAAGTGAAGGATGGTGATCAACAGGCGTTTCAAGCGATGTATGACGCCACCTATCAGGACGTCTACCGCACAGTCTCCTTTCTGGTGGATCACCAGCAGGATCGGGAAGACATCATGAACGAGATCTATATGCAAATGTGGACCTCACTTGCCAACTACGATCTGAACCGTCCATTCCACTTCTGGCTGCACGGATTGGTCATCCGTCAAGTGCAGAGATTTCGAGTCAAGGGCTGGCGGAGATTCCGAATTTTTGAACGCATCCGTATCTTCTCCCGGGAAGAGCATCATTGGGATCACCCCGCTGTGGTGACGGAGGGGACTAACCAAGAGATATTGCAGGCACTTCAAAAACTGACCGACAAGCAGCGAACGGTGACTATCCTCCGTTTTTTCCATGAATATACTCTTGAGGAAATCGCAGTACTGCTCGATATTCCGCTGGGTACAGTCAAGTCCAGATATCATGCTGGCCTTCAGGCGCTTCGAAAACATGTAGGGAATCTCCCCCCGGAAAGGATGGAACAGCTTCATGACTATGGAACGCAAAATCCGTGAACATCTGCATCAAGCAGCAGAAGCGATGGAATGCCCGCCGGCCATTTCCAAACGCATAGAACAATCCTATGCTCAATATTTGCAACGAAAAAGGAGAGAACTATCTATGAAAAAACGACTTATTAGCGGAATCGCTGCGGCTGCGATTTTGATTCCAACTGCAGCATTTGCGGCCCCTCCCCTGATTGAAATGCTTACTAGAACACCAATGACTACGGAACAAGTCAAGGTGGATGAGGCTGGCAAGGCAGCACTTGAGAAGCTGTACAGCGCATTGCCCGTAACAAAATCGTTTGAGATTATCGATGCAAGCCGCGTTCAAGGTGTCCAAACCAGTATTACATTGCAGGAAAAAGGTGGAACCGGCAAAAAGATTACTCTTCATACCAACGCAGTTACGGGTGCGATCGAGCACGTGATTCAAGAGAATTGGGAGCCTAAGGAGAGGCCGCTCACTGCTTTAACGGATCAGGAAATCAAGACCAAGGTAGATGATCTTATTGATAAAATGTACGGCAGCATCGGTGAGTATGAGTTTGCTATGGAGCAAATGGAGAACCCGGAACAAAAAACATGGATGTTAAATTACACCAAAAAGGGATCGAAAGCGCCATTCTACCAGGCTTTTGTCCAGGGCAATACCATCAGTATTTCTCTGATCGGCGGTGAGACTGCACCTTCAAACATGAAAGTAGAAGGCTTCTTCTCCACAAATGGTAAGCCCGATTATACTGCTGATGCCTTTTTGAACGATGAAAACCTGCTTTCATTACTAAACATGAGCCCAGCAGAATTAAAGCAGCAATTGGCAAAAGGGCAATCTGTTGTTGATATTGCAGCATCTAAGCATGTCTCTAAACAGCAAGTGATTGATGTGATTGCGAATACGCAGGCTGAAGGACAGATTCAAGCTGAACAAAATGGGGAAATCCCTAAGAGCCATCCTTTAAAGGAACAAATGAAAAAAGCTCTTGAGCCAAAAATTTTGCCGGTTATCGAACATAAAACGGAAACACCATGGTAAGGTTGGAAGAGCCATACGGGTGAATGCTGTAAGCAAGCGATGAGCCCTGCTTGTTCAAAATGAAAGTGTGCCGGCTGCCGCCTTAAAAGGTGGGGCAGGAATAGAAGTACAATAGCCTTAACTCCGACTCGGTGGCCCGTAGGAGGCATTTTAAAAAGATGCCCTCCTGCGGGTCATTGCTGCTTTGATCAAAGATTTATTTTGACCTCATTCTACAAATTCCCGGTGTAAAACATCCCTTTTTTGGGTATCACTTCTAAGGGGAGAATAAGGGGGCTGAGCTGAACAACATGAATTCGTCCAACCAAATTTCCATACTGCAGCTAAGCATCCTACTAACCATGACCGTCGGACTTGCCAATCATGTTACCGTCATTCCCCTGCTTCTGCAAACCGCGAAGCGGGATGCATGGATCAGCGTCATTGCCGCCTTCATCCTGCTCGCAGCCTGGATTTGGATCCCTTTTGCCATAACAAAAAAAACAAGGCAAGCGAATCTTGTCGATTGGCTCAAGAACCATACGGGAGTCTGGTTTACACGATTCATACAATTTGCAGCCGCTATCTATATAGGATGCATCGCCTTCATTTCACTGAAAGAAACGGTAACCTGGACCAAAGTAACGTATTTACCCCAAACTCCGGTAATCATTATTGCTGCCGCTCTGATTCTGCTCAGCTGTTATACCGCTAGCAAAGGCATCCAATCCATTGCGATTGCGGCGGGCATCCTTCTGCCCATGGTCATCGTGCTCGGTTATTTCGTCATGGCCGCTAACTTTCAATATAAGCGATATAATCTGCTGTTTCCGATGATGACAAGCCAGCTGTCCGCCATTGCCCAATGCACGATTTATATTGGCGGCGGATTTATCGAGCTGATCATCATCTTGTTTATGCAGCATTTATTAAGCCGTCCCCTCAAATGGGGCCATTTATTTGCGCTGCTCTCCGTCATTTGCGGGTTGACTCTAGGCCCGCTGACAGGCTCGATTGCCGCCTTCGGCCCGGAGGAGGCCGCCAATCTGCGCTACCCTGCCTATGAGCAGTGGAGGCTCGTCACAATTGGCGAGTACATCGCCCATGTCGACTTTTTCTCTATCTATCAGTGGCTCTCCGGAAGCTTCATCCGCATCGCGCTATCGATCTTTCTGATCGTCGAGCTGTTCCAGATCAGACTGCCCCGGAGACGCCAATTATCGATTAATCTGATCAGCTTATGCTTGTTTATTCTATGTATGCTGCCGGTCAGCGACATGACTTTCGTCGCCTACATTCACAACTATTACGCGGTAACCTTCTACGCGGCACTTGTGATCTCGCTAGTTCTTATCACCCTTGTCGCTCTAAAAAGCAGGCAGAAAGGACGAAGCCTATGAACCTTCTTCATTGGATACGCAGCAGGATGGAAGACAGGCGTACAATGTCCCCTTTAACCCGAAGCAAGCCCTCCAAGATGCTGACACGCTGGGATGAGCAGACGCTTCGCTCCTATTTCGCCCATTCCGATGATATATGCATTACCGCCCATACCTATTCCAATCCGGCTTGCCCCAAGGTCATTTTCGTCTATTGCGAAGGAATGATCGATTCCAAACAGCTGCAAGAGTGGGTCATCCCCAATGTCACCGTCTGCATCAAGGAGCATTCGAAGTGGGAGACCATCACGGATCATTTGGGCGGCCTGCTCCAGCTGGAATCGATACGGTCGGACGAGAGCCTGTTTACGCGCTTGTTCAGCGGTCATCTTGTCATTGTCTTCGAAGCCCTCTCCCTGGTTTACACCGTCTCTATTCCGCAGATCCCGCAGAGGAATCCGGAAGAATCAGCCACGGAAATTTCACTCAAAGGCCCCCGGGATGCCTTCACAGAGGAAATCTCTACGAACGTCGCTTTAATACGTAAAAGACTGCGGACGCCCACCTTGTGCAACGAGCCTTTCGAAATAGGAACAAGGAGCCGGACCAAGGTGTCTTTAATGTACATCCGCGATATTGCCAATCCGAATACGATCCAGGAAGCGCGCAACCGGCTCAATAACATCTGTGTCGATGCCCTTCTAAGCAGCGCCCAATTGGAGGAAGGGTTATCCGACCGGTCCTATTCGTTGTTTCCACTGATCGACTATATAGGAAGGCCCGATTTTATTGCCGAGTCCCTGCTCCGGGGCCGCTTCGCCGTCTTGGTGGATGGTTCCCCGATGGCTCTGATCGCGCCGTCTAACCTGACGTCTCAGCTCAAATCGCCGGAGGACCTGCACCTCACCTTTTACTTTGTCAGCTTTGAAAGAGCGCTAAGGCTCATCGGCTTGTTCGTGGCCATTTTTGTTCCCGGCTTTTGGGTTGCCTTAAGCACGTTCAATATGGAGCAGCTCCCATTCCCGCTGCTGGCTACCGTGGTGACCTCTCGTACAGGGCTGCCCACCTCGGCACCGCTGGAAGCGCTTCTGATGCTGTTTTTGTTCGAGATCTTCCGGGAGGCCGGCATCCGGCTGCCGAAGGCCGTCGGACAAACCATTGCCGTCGTGGGAGGACTTATTATCGGGGACGCGGCCATCCGGGCCGGGCTGGCTTCACCCACCATGCTGATTGCTTCCTCGGTGACCGCTGTCGCCACCTTTACTTTGGTCAACCAGTCTTTAAGCGGAACCGTGAGCGTGCTCAGACTTTTCGTGCTGGTGTGCTCCTCTATACTGGGGTTGTTCGGCTTCTTCATCTCCATGTTCTTTATTGTCGTCTATTTGTCCGGTCTGCGCTCCTTCGGTCTTCCCTATCTTGCCCCCTTATCTCCTATTACCTTCCGGGGCTTGATTCCTGCCCTGCTGGCACTTCCATGGAGCGCTGAGAAAAGCAGACCGGGGATGCTGGAGACCATCGATTCCACCCGGGAAGGTACGAGTAAGGAATGAAACGGATACCGATCATGGCAGCTCTTCTTGTCGGCATGGCGCTCATCACCGGCTGCTGGGATGCCCAAAATGTGGAAAAGATCAATTATATCTCCGCCATCGGGCTGGATTACGAGAAACCGAATTACGTCGTTTATGCGCAGCTCCTGGAATTTTCCGCAATTGCGAAGCAGGAAAGCCCTGAGAGCAGGGGAGGGACAAAGACCTGGGTCGGCAAAGGAATAGGAGAATCGCTGAACCTGGCCATGAATGACCTCTATAATACGGCACAGCAAAGAATGGTATGGAGTCACGTAACTACTATCTTTATCGGGGAGAAGGCGCTCAAGCAATGGCCGGGAGGGTATGTGGACGCTCTGACCCGATTTCGGGAAATTCGGCTTACCCCATGGGTGTTCGCGACCAAGCAGCCTATAACCGAAATCATGAACGCGCCCGCTTTCTTTAATCTGTCTCCGCGCGATACGATTTCACATTCGCCGGCCGCCAACTATATGCAGCACTCCTGGATACTTCCGATTCAGTACATGACTTTCTTAGGGGATTACAACGAGCCCGCAAGAACAGTCATCCTGCCTATCCTTTCTATCAATCCGGACCAATGGGAAAAATCCGAAAAACCGGACCCGAAGCTGACCTGGGACGGGGCATTCATCATGAGCGGCAAAAAAATCAAAGGAGCCTTAAAACATGAAGATTTGAAGGGGCTTCGCTGGGTTATCGGAAATACGGTCCGTTCCCCGCTGAAAGTGCAAGAGAACGGAAAATTACTTGGAGTCGTATCGCTCGAGGATCCGTTGGTCCATATTGATGTAAAGCAGGCGTCAGGCCGTCCCCAATATCATCTGCGGATTTCATTGCAGGGGAATGTCGTGGAATTGTTCGGCGATACGCCGGAAAAGGAGCTTGTTGCCGCAGCCAAAAAAATGATGGAGAACGAAATCCGGTTCACTTATGAAAAGGGAATCGCTATCCATGCCGATGTCCTTCAGCTCCAATATGCCCTCTACCTCCAGCATTATAAGGATTGGAAAAGGATGTCGGAGGATCAGCTCGCTTTAGACAAGAGCTCCCTGGATGGAATCGATATCCAGCTCAAGCTGCTGCATTCCGGCATGCTGAAGGAGAAGAAATAA
This sequence comes from Paenibacillus vulneris, assembly GCF_039543185.1. Lineage (NCBI taxonomy): Bacteria > Bacillati > Bacillota > Bacilli > Caryophanales > Paenibacillaceae > Paenibacillus > Paenibacillus vulneris. Next base: position 74,014 of record NZ_BAABJG010000036.1, read on the forward strand.
ACGTTCACGGGGGCCTAGATAAAAGCAGTCTGGGGGGATTTTCGACGTATTGTGTCGCAGCTCAGGCGGGACCTCCCTATCGAGAGAAAAAACACAGACCTTCCTGCTATAAGGAAGGTCTGTTGCTGTTATAAGTAATTGTCGGCAGCCTTATGTTTGCTCATAATTGGCTCTTGCCGCTTCGACATGCCAGTAATTTTCCCTACCCCACTGTCTTAGCTCTCTCATCGGTTGAAGCAAGCTATCCCCTAAAGGAGTGAGCGAATATTCAACGGTTGGGGGTACGCTTGCTGTAATATGGCGTTGGACCAGACCGTTCCATTCCAGCTTCCGCAGCGTTTGAGTAAGCATTTTTTTGGAAATACCGTCGATTCTTCTTTCCATTTCTCCGTATCGAATGCTTCCGTTTTCCAATGCATAAATGACAAGTGCCGTCCATTTGTTAGAAATGATTTCAAGAACTCTGCTGTAGCCGCATATCGACAACGAGATATCGGGTTGTTTTGTTTTGGCTGAAGATGTCAAATGGTCCCCTCCTGTACACTTCAAAGTTCCCAGGACACCTTAAAGTGCCTACTTACTTAAGTTTAGTTTATGTATTATTGTATGTCTAGCACAGGATAAAAAAGGAGGAAATGAACATGACGAATATTATTAAAGCCCGCCCAAAGCTGTATGTGATGGATAACGGACGTATGCGTATGGATAAAAACTGGATTATCGCCATGCATAATCCAGCTACGGTCAGCAATCCTAATCCACCGGCACAATTCGTAGAATTTCCGATCTATACGGTATTGATCGATCACCCGGAAGGAAAAATTTTGTTCGATACGGCTTGCAACCCGAATTCAATGGGCAGCGAAGGACGCTGGGCCCAATCTACTCAGCAAATGTCCCCTTGGGCAGCGAGCGAGGAATGCTACCTGCATCATCGGCTGGAACAGCTCCAAATCAGACCGGAGGAAATCAAGTACGTCGTTGCCTCCCATCTGCATCTGGATCATGCCGGGTGCCTGGAGATCTTCACGAACGCTACGATCATCGTCCATGAAGATGAGCTGAATGGCGCGCTGCAAAGCTATGCTCGCAACGAAAAAGAAGGTGCCTATGTATGGGCGGACATCGATGCTTGGATCAAAAACCAATTGCAATGGCGGACCGTCAAACGCAATGAAGACAACCTGGAGCTGGCAGAAGGCATCAGGGTTATGAACTTTGGGAGCGGCCATGCCTGGGGCATGCTAGGATTGCACATAGATATGCCGGAAACAGGCGGGATCATCCTCGCTTCCGATACCATCTATACGGCGGAGAGCTACGGTCCCCCCGTCAAGCCGCCAGGCATTTTATACGATTTGATAGGCTACCGGAACTCGGTTGAGAAAGTCCGCACGCTTGCTGCCCGAACGAATTCCCAAGTATGGTTCGGGCATGATGCGGATCAATTCAACCAATTACGCAAATCCACAGAAGGATACTACGAATAGGAAGGTATCTTCAGGCTCCCTGAGGGTCTGCATACTTTTTAACGGCTAGACGATCGCGGCCCCTACCTTGAGTGTGTCTCCGCAATCTTCTACAGGAAATAGATGAGGGCGCTCATTCGGATTTTTGTTCGGCAAATGAATCGTGAGCATCAACCCGCCCAGCAAGCCATGGAACAGCATCCCATGTCCGCCGTCCTTCCGGTAAATCGGCTCCGGATCGTGAACCCAGGGGCCGCTGATATCCCCGTTCAAAGAACGAGCAACCCCTATTGCGTAGCCCTGCTCCCCGAAGCTGGACCATAGGAGCAGCAGCTCGCCTGTTCTGGAGCTGTAGAAGAACGGGCCGTCCGTTACGTACGTGTCCCCATCCCGGACTGGCTTTACCCAGGGAGCCTCGCTGGCCTTGAATAGCGTCATGACCTCACCCTGTGCTTCGGTCAGATCGGGGGACAACCGCATGGCGCATAGTTCACCGTCCTTAACCTGCACCCATTCGTGACAGAACACGATCCAGGGATCTCCGGACCGGTCCACATATAGCGTGCCGTCAAGACATTCCCAATCCTCGGGTGTCACAGGGCCGCTGCCATGCGGCTTATAAGGGCCCTCCGGACGTTCCGATACAAGAATTTGCGTCGCGCGGCAGCGTTCCTCTGATTTAAAGCTTGCGAACATATAGTAGCTGCCTTTCCATTCATGAACCTCGGGAGCCCAATAATGACGGTCCGACCAGAATGAGGCCTCAGGCCGAAACGCAGGGTAAGGCCCTTCCCAATTCACCAAATCATCGCTTATGTAGACGTCGAAGCCCTGCGGCTTCCCGGACCATGCGGTTTCCCCCGAGGTGCCGTATAAATAATATTTCCGTTCTTGCTCTACGGGCAAGATGAACGGATCGCGAAGATGAATATCATCCAGTCTCTTCATCCTATTCTCCCTTTCCAGGCTCGGCTGTAGTGTCATTGGTTAGCTTCTAACACTTCCAATATTCCTCTTTATTATACTTCCAAACTGGAAATTATTGCAGCATCCTTCCGGGCAAGTGAAGCTCGGATGTGAAGATGCCCTTGGACTAAATAAACAAAAAGAGACCCGCATACCAAACGGTGGCTGCGGATCTTATCCAATGTATTTATATGAAAAGGGGGGTCGTTTATTATTATAGGCTTGCAACATTAATCTAAGATGAAAAATAGATTTCATTTATATTACAAAAAACAGCTATAGGAATACGACCTGTCCCTCAAGCCGCGAACGTTCGGCGGCAAATCCGATGGTATGGCCCGAAATGGACTGATCGAGCGTCGTCGACATGACGGAGGATTGGTCACCGCGAAGCGTTTTGACAAAATCCTCGACCAGCCTTAAATCACCGCCGCCATGCCCGTCATCGGTGATGTTAATATTCACATGCTCCTCGGTATAGCCCTGTCCCGGTCTCGGATCCGGATGGCGGACGACAAAATGCCCGTCCTCCATAACCCCCTCGATTTCGCCCTTCGTACCGATAATATGGAGGATTCGGCAGGCCTTGGGAGTAGCGCCGATCATGTTATGCGAAGCGGTGCTGCCGTTATCGAATTCGATAATGACGGATTGACGGTCCACAACGTCATTGTCGCAATGCCATACGCAGCGCCCGTACGGATTATCGGTGCGCAGCGATTCCAGCTTCTCCTCGGTGGTCAGCTTCGCCCCCAAGTGGTGGTTGTTCCACACGTAAAAGCCCCAGCGGCCCTGGTCAATATAATTTTTCTTGGCCGAATACGGACAGGATTCTTCAATCCGGCAATCCGTCAGACAGCGGGTTCCCGCTCCTTCCGGAGCTTTATCGGAACGGAAATGGGAAAGGCTTCCGAAGCTGCTGACCTTGACCGGCCGCGCATTTCCGTTCAGCCAAGTAATCAAATCAAGATCGTGGCAGCATTTGGCCATGAGCATGGACGATTTGCATTGCTCCTGGGATCCCCATTTGCCGCGGATAAAGGATACGGCCATATGGTGGTAGCTGACATGCTCGGAGGTTTGGATGTTCACCACTTCCCCGATCTCTCCGGCGGCAATCCGCTCGCGAATTGCTGTATAAAAAGGAGCGTAACGCAGCACATGACAGATCATGACCGTGCGCCCGTGCTCATCGGCAGTGCGCTTGAGCTCCATAACCTCTTCTTCGGTTACGCCGATCGGCTTTTCCAGCAGGACGTCATATCCGGCTCTAAGGAGCGGAATGGTCGTCTGCACGTGCAGCTCGTCCATCGTTCCGTTAATAGCCGCATCCGCAATGCGGGGAAGCGCTGCTAACTGCTCCACCGTATCGAAGCAACGGTCGTCTGCAATGCCGAACCGCGCTGCCGCCAGCTTCCTCCGCTCGGCATCCGGCTCCACGACACCGACAATACATAGCTGCTCCGGATGCTTCTCCGCATAGGAAGCATAGATCATACATCGCTGTCCCGCTCCTATTAACACCGCGGAAAGCGGCACTGACACTTCATTAGCCAACCGAATCCTCTCCTTTATTCAACGTTGGATAACATCTTTACGAGGCAATCATAACGCAGATTTATGATGGATTCAATCATTATTTTTGAAATATTCAATCATGTTATTGCGTATCCACTCCCCATCCTTCGGGAATGACTTGTATCCAGGTCTGGCCGGGCAGCATCGCCAGCTCCTTGCCCTCCGAGAAGGCCCGGATCATCCCGTTGTGCTGCTCCCATGTCACTTCCTTCATCCGTCCGGCCTGCAGCAAATATCCCTTGCCCGGGCCTGTTACATCAACATCGCGGCGTCCCTCGTTATCGAGCACCTGATGCTTGCTCTCACATACAAGGACATTGGCGGCGGTCAGCTGCTTGCCCGTTTCCTTGTCATTGTGGGGCTTTCCTTCCATGAACCGTTTGTACAAGCCGGTCTCGGCGTCATACTCATAGGAAACATTATACCCGCGAATATAGTGAATCGTTGCTTTCGCGGCTGGCTTGCCGCCGGTGGCAAGCTCCGGCTTCCCTGCCGCAAAAGCGTAGGAGAGTCCCGCTTCCTTCCACTCCGTGCGGAATTTTTTATTCGCTATGCCCTGGCGGATTTTGTCCATGCTGGTGTACAGATTGTGCGGCATTTTGCGGTCGCCGGACCGCCAATAATAGGCTCCGTCGCCGTATACCTCATCGAGGTGCTCCAGCTTATGCTCGGCGATAAGGTCCATGGCATCCTGGCTCCAGCCCGCATGCACGATGACCGCGTCCAGCGCTTCGCCGAGCTGGACGAAATACGGCCGGATGCTGCGCACCGGCCCGATCACCTTCGGCGCTTGGGCCTGATACACGGCCACAAACCGCGTGATCTCGCCCTCGGCCAGGATCTCGTAGACGAGATCGGCCTGATCGAGTCCGCTTTGCGGCCGGGCCTGCGGCGCATTCTCCACCATGACCACCACCGGGCGGTCATGGGCAGGCTGTCCGCTGACCAGTCCTGTCAGCGGGAAGCGGTACCCCGCCGACTGCTGCGCCGCAGTCGGCAGGTTCGTCTCGCCGCCGCCGTGAGGCTGGGTCACGGCGGCGGCGGAGCCGGCATCGACGCCGGGCGCCGCGGCGTCGGGCTTGGCGGCGCAGCCTGCCGATGCTGTCAGCAGGCTGCACGCGAGCACGAGCAGCAGGCCGCTGCGAGGCCTGCCGCTCGAAGCGGGATTGTTGCGTATACGAATCATAAGATTTTCACCTCGGATAACCATTGTCTACTAATCTATATTCTACTAAGGACGATAATAGAATGGATTTTCATCAAAATGATGCTAGCTTCTATCCCTCTATTTACCCTCAAGCAAACTATTTCCTGTTTTTGTTTTATTGTGAACATTTTCACATAACAACATCTATTTAACCCGCTTTCTCCGCTTGATCATGCAAAATAGCGCTCAACCTCCATGGTGAGCGTCGTTCTCGGTATTCCGTGTATTCCGCCGCATCCTCCACTCATTTCGAAAACCATCGAATCACATACATAATGAGTGACAAAACGACGCTGATGACGATGCAGGTCACGACAGGAAAATAAAACTTGAAGTTTTCCTTCTCCACGACAATATCGCCGGGCAGCCGGCCCAGCTGCAAGTACTTGCTTCCGACCGCCCAGAGCAGGCCTGCGACAATCATGACCGCGCCGCCGATAATGAGCAATTTGGCAACAGGATTCATCGGACTCGTTCAGACTCCTTTTTCCCCTTCAAATTTATGCTTCTATCTTATCATCGTTTCCCAAAAAACCAAAATAAACCCAAGAAGCAGACGCCTTCGGTATCTAAGCTGAATAAGGTGCTTTGTGGAGAACCCCGAAATCAATATGAAAAAACCCGCTGCCGGCATCTGCCGGCAGCGGGCTTGCTGCACATTTATTAAATGGAGGCCAAAATGCTGCGAACCTCTTCTCCGTATTGCTTAAGCAATTCCTTGGAGCCATATTTGCCGCTGAAATCCTCTACCCCCAGGTAGCCGTCGTAGCCTACCGCTTTCAGATCGGCAAGCACTTGCTTCCAGTTCACGATACCTTCCAGATTCGGCTCCCAATAGGAGGTCCAGGCTTGCGAACCGTCTTCGCGAACATCCGCCTTTTTCCAGCCTGTGTTTTTAATATGAACATGAGCCAGATAAGGTCCCAGCAGCTCCATTCCCATGCGGAAGTTCTCATATCCTTCATGAATCATGTTGCCCGGATCGAACAGTACGCCGATATGATTCGGATCGAAGCGGCTCACCAAACGAAGCGCGGCGGATGCGCTGGCGATGATCGTGTTGTGATGAGTCTCGACGAGACATTTGACGCCGTATTTTTTGGCCAGCGGCTCTACCGCCTCCAAATAACGAACCTCCAGATCGAACAGCTCATTATAATGAGTCGAGCGGTCATAGTTAGGTACGCCGACGCGGATCACTTTGGCACCCAGCTTTTGGGCTACCTGAAGGACACGCTCCGTAGCTTCAATATCTCCGGCCTTCAAATAAGGCGTAACGCTAATCGTTTGCAGGCCATGCTCACGGGCTACGCGTGCAAAACGCTCAATCTCTTCATCCGTAGCGGACGGATCGATCGAGCACAGATTGTTGCGCCAGAAGGAAGGCTTCTCATTTTTAAATTCCTCTGGAACTTCTTTAAAGCGCCATTCGATGCCGTCAATTCCTGCTTCTTTGGCAGCTGCAGCTAATTCTTCAGGGGATAGGTCCGGTGTAACGACAGTAAATACGGAAAGCTTCATCATGGAACCTCCAGCTTCATTTTTTAGACTTGGTTTTGCTAATAAAATTATAACAGGCTGGAGAGCATTTATCTATGTTCACGTGAACATTTTTAATATTCAGATTATTTGATGCCGTTCCATGACGGCGACCGCGTCATAGCTCTTATTCTATCGTTCCGGGCTTTCAGCGATGCACTCTCCCACCGTAGTCGGTTTCATTGCCCGAATTCAAGAAGCCGCGATGAGTAATTTCATTAATAACGATCCCCGCTTACAGAATCTTTGGGCAATACTTCTTCAATACGACGTAAATCTTCGGAAGTCAGCGTAACTTCCAACGATCCTATATTTTCTTCCAAATAGGACACGCGCTTCGTTCCAGGGATCGGCAAAGTTCCGTTGGCCATCGTCCAAGCAATGGCTAATTGTGAAGGCGTGCAATTTTTTTCTCTGGCGATTTCTTTCACTTTGTCAACCAGCTCAAGGTTCTTTTGGAAACTATCTCCTTGAAAACGCGGCAGGACTCGGCGATAATCGGTCTCGGCAAAATCCTCGAACTTACGAACGCCTCCAGACAAAAATCCTCTGCTTAATGGACTATACGCTACGAAAGTAATGCCTAATTCGTTTACAGTAGGTAAAATATCTGTTTCTACTTCCCGGCTCCAAAGTGAATACTCTGTTTGCAAAGCGGAAATAGGATGAACGGTATGGGCTCGGCGCACGATATCTGACGATGCTTCTGACAAACCGATATACCGCACCTTTCCCTCCCTCACCAAATCGGACATCGCTCCTACCGTTTCCTCAATTGGCACTTCAGGATCAATGCGGTGATAATAATACAAGTCAATATAATTAACACCTAACCGTTTTAAGCTTCTATCGATCGCTGTTTTCACATAGTCGGGACGTCCGAATACTCCTTCAAAATTGGGTCCCACACCAAACTTGGACGCAATAATCGCTTGTTCACGGCGTCCTTTTAATGCTTTACCGAGCAATTCCTCGTTATGGCCATTTCCATAGCAATCGGCTGTATCAAGCAACGTAACGCCCAATTCTAACGCACGATGAATTGCACGAGTCGATTCTTCATCATTCGCTTTTCCATACAGTTCTGACATTCCCATCAAGCCTAAACCAATTGCCGAAACCTTCAGATTGCTATGACCTAATTGTCTAGTTTTCAAAATCCTCTCATCCTTTCCAAAGCGGGATTTAATTCCTTTTATAGCGTACATGCTAAAGCGGACTTGAAGTCAACCGTTTATTCCTTTTGATAAATTTTGTATAATTATCCCCATATTTCCCCACCCCAAGTTCGGTTCTTATGGATATTGGCAGCTATCATACAAATATCTATCTAACGTTATTTGAAAATGTATTAAAGTACACTTTAATGTAGGAGAGAAGAATTATGATGAGTATAAAAGAAGTTACTAAGATAACAGGACTATCGGCTTCCGCACTTCGATACTATGAAAGCGAGGGGCTTCTCCCTTATGTAAAGCGCGGCGAAAATGGGAACCGCGTATATGACCAGGAAGATTTAGAGTGGATTCGCTTTACAACCGCACTTCGGGCAACGGGAATGCCCATCACTCAAATCCAGGAATATGTAAACCTATTTAAAGAGGGGGATCGCACGATTTCAATACGCAAAAAAATGATGTTAACCCATAAATCAGAAATTGAGAAAAAAATAAAAGAACTTTACTACAATCTAGATAAAATCAATTATAAATTGGCGTTATACGATGTTCTTGAAGCTCAAATGGATCACAAAACGATTAAAATTTGACCTACCCTCCCCCATCAACCCTTGGATTCGAACGGCTTCTGAATGTATGATTCTATTGGGTCATACGATTCATTCCCCTAAAATAAATAGGCAAAAAATCCCAAATATGACCCTCAGCGGACAAAAATCCGGATCGTCGGACGAACAGTATAATGTGCCAAATTTCCGAAACCAGGAGGGATTAGGCTATGTCGTTGTCTTCGACAGTGCATACGAAAAGACAGGATATGAATTGGGTTCACCTGATGATCGCCGCCCGTGATTCGGGACTTTCCACAGAGGAAGTCCGGCAATTTTTCAATGAATGTAAAAAAACAAACATAAAGATGAAAAACAAGAGTAATCAAGAAGAAGAATAGGCTATTTTCTTATAGAATCTGCGGATTCTTCTTTTTTATTTTCGATTGTAAACGGTTACATTTAAAATAAAGCCACAGACGGCTTATTCTTTGCTAAAATATAATAAATACTTAGTGTAAATAACTAGTAGAACTGACGATAGAACATAAAGGGGTCACGACCATGATTGGCAAAAAAGTCAAGCAATTGCGTTTGGAGCAAGGGCTTTCTATCTCCGAGCTGGCGGAGAAGGCCGGTGTGGCCAAATCGTATTTAAGCTCGATAGAGAGAGATCTGAGATCGAATCCTTCCGTTCATTTTTTGGAAAAGATCAGTCAAGTGCTGGGGGTTTCCGTAGAAGCCTTATTCCATAACGAAACCACCCCTCAAGGACAGCTGGATGAGGAATGGATGGAGCTGTTACGGGAAGCAAAGGAATCCGGGGTCAGCAAGGAGCAGTTTGCGGAATTTTTGGAATTCAATAAATGGCGCAACTCGCGCAACAAACAAAAATAGCCCCGAAGGCCGGGGCTTGATAAAGTCCTTTCCGGTTTAGGAAGGGCTTTTTATCTGTTCGAAAGCTGCTTTCATGAGATCATAGCTTTGCTTCAATACTTCGTGGTATTCGACCTTATTCCAGACAGACCAGCTGTAGATAGGCAGCTTGGATACGGCGACCGTTTCGGCAGCAGCCTCCCCCGCTGTCGGAGCATTTTGTTCGCTGCGCTGCTGAATCCAGGGAACGAGACGAATGCCTTGGGTCGTTGCCGCTGCCAGCTTGCCGTCCTTCTCTTCGTAGCTCATGACCTGCAAGGAGCTCGGATCGGTAAAACCGAGCAGCATCCACGGGATGCGCATTTCGACGATACTCCCTTTGGCCTGCCACATCGCGAGAGAATTGAAGTCCGGCGAAGTACGATCGGTCGTCCCTCTCGTCAAGCGGCCGGCAGCCACATCCTCAAACGGATAGTATTTCGTTGAGTCTGGAGGGATCATCTCCAATCCGACGGCCAGCTTCCACGGGTGAAACAGTCCGGAATCATCCTTCATCTCCTCCGGCTTCACCTGAAGCATACCATACAGCTTCCCGTATAATCGGGTATGGAAATCGTAATTCGATGCGATTTTCACTTCGCTCTCGCTATCTTTGCCTAACGTGATGAGCGTCTCCAAACCTTCATCCAACTGGCGTCCGCCAAGCTCCTTCGCATGCTTGTTGCCTCCAGGCAGCGTGTCCACTCCCAGATTCAGCAGCTCGTGCTCGGGATCAAACGGCTTTGTGAGCTCCGCAAGGATATAGACATAAGATTCATCATGCGTCATGGTTATCGATTGGAATCCTGGATAAGAGCCTGGGAGAACTTGCTTGTCCTCCGCCTTCAGCTTATTCCAATCGCTGGCGTCTCCATCGATATTGAGCACGCCCTCCTTGCCGGACGTTTCCGCAACAAGCCCGAAATACTGCTCGTTCGTCAGCACATTGTGCCAATATTTTCGGCGTGCCTGAGGAATTTCGAACTCCATCGTGTTCCACGTCCGTTTAAACCATTCGTCCTGCCACGAGAAGACAATGCCCCCTGCCATTCCTTCGGCATGGATATCCTGCAGCAGCGAGGCATTGACCCGTCCTTGCTCCATTTCGTCATGCCCGCCTTGATTCCGGTCCATGTTGGCCAGATGCCCTATCCCGACGGAAGACGGGATACCGAACTCCGTAATCATAACAGGCATCCCCTTATGATAGGCCTTCAGCTGGCGCAGATAGCTTCGGTAGGTATTGGCAGTGCCGTCGGCATTCTTAACATCCTGCAGCGTCGTATCCAGCCGGAAAAAGTCCGGGTAATACGGATAAACGTGAAACGATGCGAAGTAACCGCCCTGCCAGCCGGCAGCATCCAGATGAGTCGCATCCACGCTGGACATGTCCTCCTGGATCAGGATTTCTCCAGGGTGCTTTAGCGGATCGGTCGTCACCCAGTTCGTGAATGTGAGCGGATGCTTCCAGCCGTTTTGCTCTTCCTGTATGGCCAGATGGTCCAGAAGACGCGCCAGCCAATTTTCAAACGGGCTTGCTTCGGGCTTGGCCGATATGAAGGTGCCCTGATACTGGGTTTTATCCTTATGCTTCTCGTTGGTGTTCTTCACCATATTCGGCTCCCATTCCGTACCCAGGTGCCAGGCAAGCAGGTATGGACCGGCATTGGCACGGTACGCGCCGCTCGCTTTGCCGAAGCGCTCCGGAATCTCCACCGTCCCGTAGACGGCCCCGACGGCCAGCGTAATTTCATTCTCGAATTGCTGGTAGATGTCGTCCAGATAAGCGTCTTTTTTCTCGATTAATTCTTCCTCCGGTGTCCAGACACCCTGGATAAAATAAAGCGGATTGTCCGCATGCTTCTGATTATATTCCACCAGCGCTTCATAGAAGACCGGGGACAAAATGGTGTATACCCGTATGGTGTTGGCGCCAAGCTGTTGAATTTGCTGAAACCATTTCAAATACGTTTCCTTGTCTATAGGCAGCTCCCCGGGATCATGCCCCGGCAGCGCTGCGCCTACATTGACCCCTTTTACAAAAAAAGGAGTCCATTGCTGTTTATCGTACATTTCGATGTGATCACCTTGGGTGCGAAACTTGATGTGCGATCCGTCGGCGCTCTTCATGCTCTCGACCTTCATGGCAGGCCAGTAATGCCAGATGAGGGTGCCAACGAGAACAACCGCAATCAGGCGCAGCAGCCAAGTGACCGGGAAGCGGGTACCCTTCATAATTTAAGCTCCTTATCTACTCCCTATTCGGTTCGATCAAGCCAGCAATCTTCGCAGACGAGCCTCCAGCTCTACGGGAGAGAACGGCTTGCGGATAATGTCCGCGACGCCAAGCTCGAAGCATTTGTATACATCCTGCTCCACACCCAGATCCGTCATTACAACGACTTGACAGTCCGGTGCCTGGTCCGATTGCGATACGCGGTGAATAAGCTGGTATCCGTCGAGTGCGGGAAGCATCAGCTCTGTAAGAACCAGATCGGGCTTGACCGCCTCAATGAGCCGCAGCCCCTCCAGACCGTCCTGCGCAGGATGAACGTCATATCCGCGGTGGCCAAGGCGCATATGAAGAAATTCCTGCAGATCGCCGTTCGGCTCAACCATGACGATGCTTGGAACTGATGCCCTGGCCGGCTGCCCCGAGTAAATGGCGATTTCATGACCCGTACGATCCCCATCCTCTATCAGCTCTAGAAAATCCCGAATTGCCTCCGGCGTGAGCAGCGAGCTCTCGGGGAAGCTGGCAACCGCAAGACTGCCGGACAGCAATCCGGCGCCATGAAGGAATGCCTTCACCGTTATGGCCAAATAATGGGTAAAGGAGAGCGATTGTCCGGGGAGCAGAATGGTTAGAAGACCCTCATTCGCTTCATATTCGGTGAGCACCATCAAGTTCAAGTCCTCCATCTTCAATCGCGTCTCCAAATCCTGAAGCTCTATGGAGCTCAGCATGCGGGACTCGGCGGTTATAACACCGCAGCTGCTCCACCCTGCCGAGGATTGAAGCACTTGGTTAATTTGATGGTACAGATGGTCTGATCCTACGGATTGAGTTAACAAAGAAGCTTTCATAACAGATTCACTCCATTCGTTTCAAAGTTGATTGAGAGCATAGTCAGCAAACCATTAGATGGCCTGTGCCTTGGAAGCACTGGATTCCGCAGCGGAGGCGGTAGCTTTCGCCGTATCTGTCGTCCAGCTGCGCCGGACCATATTCCCCCAGCCTTGGTTGCGCCGTAGATAATCCCAATGGCCGTGCAGCTTCCACCATGCATTTAACGGATCATAATATACGGAAATGATAACGGATAAGCCTAGAATGCGAAGCAAGCTTGGACCGCTGACCTTTCGCCCCATGGCAATCTCCTCGATAATGAGGGAGCCTAGTGTGAAGATAAGTCCAATCAGCAGGTTCGCCAGCAGGAAGACGAGCAGTACCGGCAGCTGGGTCATGTCCATCAGCACATACCCGGCCAGCGCGGCCAGCCCGGATAAGCGGATGTAAGGGCTGATCGTTTCATATAAAATGGTATATGGCAGCGATAGCCAGCCAATGACCTTATACTTCGGGATGAACAGCATCGAACGGAATCGGATCACGTTCCATAGCGTGCCCCGGATCCAGCGGCGGCGCTGTGAGCCCAAGATGCTCAGCGTATCAGGCGCCTGCGTCCAGCAAACCGCATCGGGGCAAAAGATGATCTTGTAAGGCAAATTCCGGGCGAGTCTATTCCGGTGCAGCTTCATGACGATATTCATGTCCTCGCCCGGACAATCCTCCTCATAGCCGCCGACTTCAATCAAACAGTCCTTGCGGAATAATCCGAAGGCACCGGATACGATCAGGAGCCCGTTCACCGAGCTCCAGCCGATCCTCCCGCCGAGAAATGCTTTCATATATTCCACATATTGCAGGGCGGGAAGCCATTGGTCCGGCAGGCGAACGGAGGTGACGCGGCCGTCCTCTACCGTGCTGCCGTTGGCAATGCGCACATTGCCGCCGATAGCGATATGCTCCTCCGGGTTTTCCATGTAAACCTTGACCAAGCGGATTAGCGCATCTTTTTCCAATAAGCTGTCGGCGTCGATGGTCGCAACAAGAGGGTATTGGGAGACATTGATTCCGGCGTTCAATGCGTCCGCTTTGCCGCCGTTTGCTTTGTCGATGACGACCAATTTCGGATATAGAGGGTTATGATACATCCCCCGGACCGGCTTGGACTCTAGGTGAGGCTGATAATGAGTCAGGCGGGTCGGCTTCAGGCCGAACTCCTCTATCAATACCTGTAGAGTGCGGTCCTTGGACCCGTCATTGATCACAATGACCTCGTAGACCGGAAACTCCAGCAGCATCAACGAGCGTACGCTCTCGATAATCGTCAGCTCCTCATTATGGGACGGGACCAGAATCGATACGGGCGGTACGTGCTCTGAGCCTGCAAGCTCCCTATAGCGGGAGTACATCGTGCTTTTGACCAGCGATAGCATTTTCTGATGGGATACAGCCAGAATGAACAAGTAGAGCAGGCTGGACCCGATAATTAAATAAGTGGCTGCAATTCCATAATCCAATAAAAAAGTTCTCATCCTGTCCCTCTTTCTACGAACCGATGGGAATCCGTCGCAGCAGAAGGGCTCGTGTAATTTTGTTGAAACTTCGTGCGGTATAAGCGCGACATCTCACTATGCAGCGGGATTTGCCGCATCTCTCGTTCGGCCGCAGCGGCCGACAGATCCATTGCCTCATGAATGGCGTTCCACACCGTATCCTTGGCCGGCCCTGCTTGCATATCGCGGGCGGCTTCGCACAAGACTTCAAAGCCGTCGAGACCCAGGCGGATCAAGCTTTGGGCGCTGCCATAGCGCACCCGCCAGTCTGGATCGGCAAGGGAAGCCTTCAGCGGTTCAGTGTAGAACAACAGCTGATGCTCGCCAACCGCTTGTGCAGCAGCGGCCCGGATTTCTCCATCAGGATGAGCAAGCAGCTCGCCGACAAGGCCTGGCGGCAGAACCTGCGGATACCTCAGCACCAGTCTCGCCGCTTGGAGACGCACCTCTGCGTCCTCCGACCTCAGGAGTCGCTCCAATGATGCTAAGCTGCACGGACGGCTTCCGCTGGACAAGCCGGTCAAAGCCAGCTTGAGCAGCGCCGGATTCGTCTCGGTGTCCAATATCTCGGCGTACAGGGGCGCCGGATCGAGCGATGATGCGGACAGAATGTCCGCTGTCAGCTGCTGCGCATGGGGATGCCGCTCCATGAGCAGCGAGATGAGCCGCCGCAGCTCCTCCGGCCTCTGCGCGCATTTGGCCGCCGCACGTCCGACCACGAACGCGGTGGACTCCGCTATCTCGCGCTCCAGAAGCTTTAGCAGTGCTTCGGCGCATTCACCGGCGCGCATAACACCCAGGTGGTATGCAGCCTCCACGCGAACGGCATGCCAAGGACTGTTCAACCGTCTCAGCTCCATATCGATCAGTCCCATATCACGGCACAAGGCTGTAAGCTTGTCCCGGTGCGGCCCCCGGATCGTTTCGATCCATTCCAGCAGCTTGGATTGCACCGCTCGAAGCTCCATACGGGTTAAAGAACCGGGCGGGGGCAGTAGAGCCTGGGCTTCATCCATCTGGACACTTAAATAGGCAAAGTAGTCCTGATGCTTGGCAAGGCCTTCGTTCAGCTGCCTGGCGTTGCTTTGATGTCGGAATCGCAGCAGCCCCAAGATGCCGAACCCGCCGGCTATTGCGGCTCCCAGTACGTACAATACGGAAGCCGTCTGTTGTAATGGCTCCATCTCCATACGTTTCTCTCCTCCAACAGCACGCTGTATTTTTTATTTATTCTACCGTAACGCTTTTGGCCAAATTGCGCGGCTTGTCCACATCGTTGCCTCTGAGGGCAGCGGTATAATAAGCCAGCAGCTGCAGCGGGATCACGCTAACGGCAGGCGTCAGTAGAGAGTGGGTGTTCGGCACATAAATGACATGGTCCGCTGTCTTGGCAACCTCGGTGTTGCCCTCTAATGCAATGCCGATAACGTACGCCCCCCGCGCCTTGACTTCTTTAATATTGCTGAGGGTCTTCTCCATCAGCCGGTCATCGGTTGCCAGAGCAATGACGGGGGTTCCGTCCTCGATCAAGGCCAGCGATCCGTGCTTCAGCTCTCCTGCCGCATAAGCCTCTGAATGAATGTAGGAGATTTCCTTCAGCTTGAGGGAAGCTTCCATCGCGACGCAGTAATCCAGTCCCCGGCCGATAAAGAACAGATGCTCATGACGTGTTATTTGATGGGCGAGCTGTTCTATCGGCTGCAGGTACTGAAGCATCCCTTCTACCTGCATAGGCAGCCGTTCAAGCATTGCAAGGAGCTCAAGCTGCGTAATTTTATCGATAGTGCCCCGTGCTTCCGCCATATACAATCCGAGCAAATAGAAGCCGATCAGCTGTGTCGTATAGGCTTTGGTCGAGGCAACGGCAATCTCTGGCCCTGCCAGCGTAAATAGAACATCGTCGGCTTCACGCGCGACAGAGCTTCCGACTACGTTGGTTATGGCCAGTACTCGTGCCCCATTCTCCTTGGCTTCGCGCATCGCTGCGAGCGTATCGGCGGTTTCGCCGGACTGGCTGACGGCAATGACCATGGTAGATTCCGGAATGACAGGCATCCGGTACCGATATTCCGATGCCAAATCTACCTCCACGGGGATGCGGGTCAGCCGTTCGATGACGTTCTTCCCGACCAATGCCGCATGATAGGCGGTTCCGCAGGCGACGATATGAATATGCTTTATGGAACGAACCTGCTCCCCGGTAAGCTGCATCCCCGGCAGCACGACCTTCTGCAGCTTCTCGTCGATTCTTCCGCGCATCGTATCCCGGTAAGCTCTCGGCTGCTCGTGAATTTCCTTCAGCATGAACGTATCGAAGCCGTTCTTCTCGGCCATCAGCAGGTCCCAGTCAATATGAAACAGCTGTGTTGCGATAAAATTGCCCTCCAGGGTCATAAGATCAACCCCTTCCCGGGTTAATACGGCCATTTCCCCATCATTCAGGATGTAGACGTCCCGCGTATATTCCAATATGGCCGGAATATCCGATCCTATGAAATTTTCACCGTGTCCGACTCCGATAATTAGCGGGCTCGCATTTCGTACCGCCACCAGCTTGTCCGGCTCATAGGCCGATAGCACAGCAATGGCGTAGGCGCCCCGGATCCGCGAAATCGCATGGCGAACGGCCTGTACCAGACTGCCTTCATAATAGTGGGCAATCAGGTGGGACAGCACTTCCGTATCCGTTTCGGACACGAACGTATAGCCGAGCTGCTCCAGCTCCTCCTTCAGCTGCATATGATTTTCAATGATGCCGTTATGTACGACAGAGATAGTCCGATCCTTGTCTGTGTGAGGATGGGAATTCTCATCCGACGGCTTGCCATGGGTCGCCCATCGTGTATGGCCTATGCCTGCCGAGCCCGCCAAAGGCTCGAATTGCAGCCGATGCTCCAGCTCAGTAATTCTTCCCTTTGCTTTCTTCAGCTTCAGGCCGTTGTCCGTATAGATGGCCACTCCGGCCGAGTCATATCCGCGATACTCCAGTTTCTTTAATCCTTCCAAAAGAATCGGCTGCGAATCTCTGCTTCCGATATAGCCTACAATACCGCACATTGTTTACTCCTCCTCATGGTTGTTTTCATCACACTATCGTTTTTGTAGTTCAATCATCCGCTTGAGCTCTTCCCGGCTAATGCCGGCATTCGCCGCCTCTTCGAACAGCTCGTACCAGTCTTGCCTCGATAAAGGTGCTTGCTGCTTCACTTCCGGCTGTACCAGCTGCTCCAAAGAGATGTCCAATGCAGCTGCAATTTTAACCGCCAATTGAATGGACGGGTTCGACTGAATGTCCCGCTCAAGGGTGCTCAGGTACGATTTGGCCACACCTGAGGCTTGTGACAGCTCGGATAAGGAAAGTCCTTTCTCCAAGCGCAGCTTCCTCACTCGCTTTCCCAACATGCGCCATCGATCCTTTGTTGTAATAGATGCTTGGTCGAGTATCGGCCGAGATCGTTCTATGCAGAGAACAGTGAAATTGTTCTATCTACAGAACGATATCTTGGAGTATACCGCAGAATTACCCAAAATAAAAATTCAAAATAGCGAATTATTTCGATTTAGAGAACGAAATCATTAAAAATTCTCTAGAATCCTCCAAAAAACGGCATGATTTCGTTCTTTTTATCGAATGGCGTTTTCGATATAATGAATGCCGTAACCGAAGGAATCCCAGACACCCCTCTGCCCTGCACGTGTCAAAAATCAAAACGAAAAGGAGAATGGGGTATGGACCAAACGAAAGCTCAAGTCAAACTGAAGCGAGGGGAAAGCCGTGCGCTGCCGATGCATTACTTGGCGTTAATGCGACCGCGGCAATGGACCAAAAACCTGCTGGTGTTCGCCGCACTCATCTTTTCCATCCAACAGGCAGACTTGAATATGCTGATCCGGGCTATGACCGGCTTCGTCCTGTTCTGTCTCGTCTCGAGCTGCGTGTACATTTTGAACGATTACGTGGATCGGGAAAGAGACCGGATGCATCCGGAGAAGAAGCATCGGCCGCTGGCTTCCGGCGCCATTCAGCCGCAGATGGCCTTGGTGTTCGGGTTTGTCTTGCTGCTGTGCTGCGTTCTTGTAGCGTTTCGCTTTCAGCCTTTGTTCGGCGTTGTCCTGTCGGCGTATTTTTTCTTGAACGTGCTCTATTCCTTAAAGCTGAAGCATGTTGTCATTCTCGATCTGCTGATTATTGCATCCGGCTTTGTTCTGCGGGCTGTTGGAGGCGGTCTGGTGATCGGTGTGGCCCTTACGCCCTGGTTTCTGATCTGCACCATGCTGCTGGCCTTATTCCTCGCAATCGGTAAAAGGCGTCATGAGCTGGCGCTGCTCGAAGGCGGCAAAGGGGCTCACCGCAAAGTGCTGGAGTCGTATTCGGTGGAAATGCTGGACCAAATGTCGGCCATCGCTACGACAGCCACGATCATGAGCTACGCTCTGTTTACATTTACGTCGGGACGCACGATCCATCTGATGTGGACGCTCATTTTCGTGCTGTACGGCATGTTCCGTTATTTGTATTTGATTCATATCGAGGATAAAGGCGGACGTCCGGAAAAGCTGCTGCTGGAAGACAAGCATATTTTAATAACGGTTGTGCTGTACGGCCTTTCCGTCGGCTGCATCCTGCTGTTTTTCAGCAATTAAAAGGGAGTGAATTAATAGTGTGATGAAATACATATGGTTAATTGCCTCCGTCTTGTTGGGTGCTTCAGGGCAGATTTTGATGAAATGGGGCGTTGACGGGGTTAAGCCTGCGGGGGCTGCCTTATTAACGTGGACGGGCTTGAAGGCCTATTGGCCTGTGATCGCCGGTATCGGAAGCTACGGGCTCAGCTCGATTTTCTGGCTGCTTGCTTTGAAGCAATTCCCGCTCAGTACGGCCTATCCGATGGTCAGTCTGAGCTATATCCTGGTCATGGTGCTCAGCTTCTTCTTATTCCAAGAGACTCTTACTGTACAAAAATGGTGCGGCGCGATCCTGATCTCCGCCGGAGTTCTGGTGATCGCCCGGGCATCATGACCTGGGACTTGCTCTTCCAGGCCTTCCCCTGCTTCCCTATGTAGTCACGATTTAATCACGTAATTTTAGAGAAAAGATTCCATGGCAAAAAGAATCGAGGTGATCAGATCATGGACATCAGCTCCCGCATCCTATATCCGGCTCTGCCTTTTATAGCATGGGTCGTGTCCGGAACCTTGAAATACGCTATCAACCGCATCCGGCATGGACAGAACGCGCGTCATCTTATCGGGAACGGCGGGTTTCCGAGCACCCATACGTCCGTCGTCTCCTCGGTCACGATGCTGACCGGCTTCGATCAGGGCTTCGATACACCGATGTTCGGACTAGGCGTAGCATTAACCTATATCGTCATGATCGATGCGGTAGGCATTCGGCGGGCTGTTGGAGATAGCGCCAAATGGATCAATAAGCTGGTCCGTGACAATACCCCGACGGCGGAAGCCGGTTTGCGGGAACGTCAAGGGCATACCCGCCTGGAGCTGCTCGGCGGACTGGCCGTAGGCACGATGCTGGGCTGGGCGGCTTCACAATGCCTCTCTTAAAATCCCATTGTATAAGCATGAAAATGGAGGGGTGACCTAATGAAGAACCGACTTGCTTCCTTTAGTTTGATGACCGGAATGGCACTATTGATGCTGGTTGTAGCCGGCTTCGTCATTCCGTCACTATTGTTCCTGGTCCATGTGCCGCTATTGCCGCTGCATTTTTGGCTAGCTGCGGCGGCGGCAGTCGGAACGGCATGGCTCGTGTTCCAGACTTCAGGAGAGGATTTGCCTCGCTGGCTCTTCGGAGCATCCATCGGGTGCACTGCTCTGCTGTTTGCTGGCAGTCTCCTGATCAGCGCCTATTTTTACGATTTATCCTACGACGGACAAGCGTACCACCAGGAAGCGATTATTTTGCTCTCCAACGGGTGGAATCCGGTCTATGATGCGCCTGTGTCCATGCCGACAGGAAACAGCATCTGGGTCAACCATTATGCCAAGGGCGCGGAGACTGCGGCTGCAGCCATATATAAAGCAACGGGCCTGCTGGAGGGCGGCAAAGCCATCAACCTGCTTACCCTCGCCGCCTCCGCTCTGCTCAGCTTGTCGGCCCTGCTGCAATTGCGGCCGAACCAGCGCGTTCAAGCCTGGATCGTTGCGGTGCTGCTTGCCCTAAACCCTGTCAGCATCTATCAAGCATTCAGCTACTATGTCGATGGCTTGCTGGCGTCCCTCTTGCTGTGTCTGGTTGCGCTCGGCGCATTAATCTATTCACGTGCGAACCGGATTCTGCTATTTGGCTATACCTTGACCATGGTTCTCATCATGAATATCAAATTTACAGCGATCGCGTATGCAGGCCTGCTGACCGTCGGGCTGCTCATCGTCTTGTATATGAGCGAACAATTCGGGCTCTTGAAGCGGTTGTTCCGAATCGGCGCTATCGGAGGGCTAGCGGGCGTCCTGCTGGTCGGCTACAACCCGTATGTGACGAATACCGTCCGGGACGGGCATCCGTTCTATCCGTTAGCCGGTGAAGAAGCGATTGACGTCGTCAAAAACTTCATCCCGCGCAACCTCGAAATGATGAACCGCTTCGAGCAAGCGGCTTCCTCCTATTTTGCGACGACCGTCGGCAACAGCACGGAGAAAAGGCCGACCCAATTCAAATGGCCGTTCACCTTCACGGACCGTGAGCTGCAAGTGTACGGCGAGCCCGATGTAGCGGTGTCCGGCTTCGGCCCTCTGTTCAGCGGGACGCTGATCCTGTCGCTGCTGGTGCTGCTGCTCGCCTTTCGCAGGCGCACCGGCTGGACGTTAGCGGCCATTGGCATTATCCTGCTGCTGGCGGCCTCGGCGTTCGTCAATCCGGCGGCGTGGTGGGCCCGCTACGTGCCGCAGCTATGGTTCGTGCCGCTGATCTGCGTCTGGCTGGCGCTGAGTCTGCAAAGCGGCTACCGGACCATAAAGGCCGCCGGTTGGACCTTGGCCGTATTGATTGCAGCGAATGCGCTGCTCGTCACCGGCATGTACACGAAGGAACAGTTCGCCTGGAATCAGGAGCTGAGGGGCCAGCTTGCCGAGCTGCGTCAGGTGCCTCAGCCGATTCCGGCTGAATTCACGTACAGCTGGTCCAATCAGGAACGGCTTAGAGCTCTCGGAATCGAAGTGAAGGAAGAACGGGAGCTCAGCTGCAGTACCGACAAAATGACACTCGTAAAGTCGGGCACCTCCTTATGCTTGAAGTAAGAAAAACTTTTATTGGCGTCCTTCCGTAGATGAGCGACCGCGTTAAGCGGAAGTTATTATCGCCAAATATAATTTTCACTTCCGATGATCTCGGAATCTTATAAATTCTATTGTGGAGAGAAAACCGTCTATCGACGTCCAGGTTGTTGAAAAGCTTTGTTTTGCGCGAACTATGCTACATAGGGAGGTGGGGTGTGCCTCGGAGGAGTTTACGTCCACCTTTGAAACCCGTGAAAATACCGCTAATCCTAATCACCTTTCTCGGGTTTCAACAGTGGCCGTAGGGGCATACCCCACCGGAATATTGGCGTCTGTTCAAGCTTCATGGGGTTTTCAACAACCTAAACATCACGCCCTTTCATAGATAAGAAGACAGAGCTTTTTAAAAGGAGGATATCATGCAAGTGAATTCGGTTAACAAACGCCCCCTGCTCGTTCTGGCGGCCCTTACGCTGTTTGCCGTTGCGGCGCTTGCATGGACGTTATCGCATGGGACAAGAGGCTGGTTCGCCGGACCGGCCAAGACCGCTCCGCAATCGGTGCTGCCGGTATTCGAAGAGCAGGGAATTAAGCAGACCTCCTCGGTTAAAGACGGCCATTTGGAAGTATACAACGGCAGCGGCTGGACACCGCAATTTTGGACCGGCGTCAATCTGGGCGCGACTACTCCCGGCCATGCGCCTGGAGAGCTCAGCCCGATCAAGGAAGATTATTTGCGCTGGTTCGGGCAAATCAAAGAGATGCATGCCGATGTCATCCGCGTTTATACGATTTTGCCGCCCTACTTCTACGAGGCTCTGGCGGAATTCAACAGCGGCCGCCAAGACCCGCTCTACGTGCTTCACGGCATTTGGGCCCCGGAGGACCAGTTGAACGGGAACGGCGGCGAAGGGAGGGATGCCTATCAGGAAGATACGATAGCCGTATTTAAACAAGAGATTCAAGACGCCGTCCATGCCGTTCACGGCAATCTCAACCGAAAGGCCAAGCCTGGACATGCTTCCGGCAAATACGATGCGGACATTTCGCCCTATGTATTGGGCTGGGTCGTAGGCACAGAATGGGATCCTTATGCGGTCAAGGCAACCAATGATGCGCATCCGGATTTGAAGCCGTTTCAAGGGACGTATTTCCAGGCCAAGCCGGAGGCTTCTCCATTCGAGAGCTGGCTTGCGCAAATGCTTGAAACCGTAGCACAGGAGGAGATGAAATACGGCTGGCAGCATCCGGTTTCATTCACCAACTGGGTGACAACGGACCCGCTTACGCATCCGAATGAACCGGCGGAGAACGAAGATTTGGTATCTGTCGATCCGATGCATATTCATCCACAGGAATCGTGGAAGGCAGGCTACTTCGCTTCTTACCATATTTATCCGTATTATCCCGATCTGCTGAGCTACGAGGATAAGTACCAGACCTATAAGGACAGTACGGGCGAAATCAATCCGTACGCCGGTTATTTGCATGATTTAAGAGAGCATCACAAAGGCATTCCGTTGATTGTGGCGGAGTATGGTGTCCCTAGCTCCCGAGGCCTCGCCCACTACGGTCCGCTGAATCGCAACCAGGGCCTGCATACCGAGCAGGAGCAGGGTGAAATCGACGCCGCTCTATATCAAAGCATATACAACGAAAATTACGACGGCGCCGTATTGTTCTCGTGGCAGGACGAATGGTTCAAAATCACCTGGAACACTCTCGAGCTGGATACGCCTATTGCAAGGCGGCCGTATTGGCGAAATATGCTTACCAACGAGGAGCATTTTGGGGTGCTGGCCGTTGAACCGGGCAAATCGCCGGAGGATACGATCGTGCTGGACGGCAAGACGGGAGATTGGGATCGTCGAAAGCAGGTGGAAACCAAGCAGTATCCGGGCTACAGTCTGTCGGTTTCCCACGATGAAGCGTACTTGTATTTGATGCTGAGAAATTCCCAAGGCGATTGGAAGCTTGGAGACAACCCCTTATACCTTGGCTTCGACACCTTGAATGGCGGAAGCACTACGGCGGATCAAGCGCCCGGTGTTAGCTTCAGCAGCGGTCAAGAATTTGTCATGAAGCTGCAGGGGGCCGAAGATTCCTCCCTGTACATCGGCAGCGCCTACGATTATCACAGCTGGCTGTACGGCTACCAGAAGAAGCTGATGCCGTGGCAGGAGAGCTGGGCTCATGCGGAGAACGGGATCTTCCTGCCGTATAAGCTGCCTGTCAACAAAGGCTTTGTACTGCCGCAAACAAAGGAAAAGGTTCCCTTCGAGGATGTGGAGCTCGGTCAGCTTCATCAAGGCACGACCGATCCGGCAAGCCCGGATTTCAACAGCTTGGCGGACTGGTTCGTTTCCGGCCCGGTTATCGAGGTGCGTATTCCTTGGATGATGCTGGGCTTCACCGATCCGAGCCAGCACAAGGCATGGAAGTACCCTTACGAAGCCGGAGCGCTTAAATTCGACGATGTGAAGTCGATCCGCGTCGAGCCGCACTGGGTTCGCGGTGCCGAGGGGAAAGATAAGCAGGAACCTCTGGCCTACAAATGGGATCATTGGAACAAAGTCGATTATCATGAACGGCTTAAGAAGAGCTATCCGATTTTGCAAAGTCTATTCGCGGAGCAAGGTAAAAAACCGCCGAAGGATGCGCTTGCTCCCCTCCCTTCGGCCCAGACTCAATGATAGGCGACGGATGCCGGGAATTACATGAATCAAATAAGCTTAAACGATCAGGTACATCCTAAGGCCAACATTGAATTTGGAAGGAGCAGGAAAGTGACTCTGCGGCACATGAAACTATTCAATACTTCAAAGACAAGAAGGAGGTTATGCCGGTTGCTGCTAAGCTGCTTACTAGCCGGACAGGTGCTTACAGGGCTGTCCTTGTTATACGGGACTTCCGCCCTGGCTGCTGAGGCTAACGGCCAACAGGTTCTCAGCACGTGGATGTGGAATCCGTATGTGATAGGCCAAGAAGCGGACAGCACGCTTCAGCAGTTGACGAGCAAAGGAGTGAACCGGGTCTACTTGCTGGTGGATTCGAGTTACCCCGCTTCTTACTACAGCAGCTTTATTCGCAAGGCGAACGCTCAGCACATCGAGATTCAAGCGCTGGGCGGCGCTCCGAATTGGGTGCTTCCGGAGTATAACAAGCGCATGTACGAGTTCATCGATTGGGTGAAGAGCTACAACGGGAGCGTCCTTCCTGAGGAGCGGTTTGCCGGAATTCACTTGGATGTGGAGCCTTATGTACTGCCTGAATGGCGTAAGGATTCGGATACGGTCATTGGGCTTTGGAAAGACACGGTAAGCGGATTTGTCGAGGAGGTGAAGAGCGATTCCACTCTGACCGTCGGTATGGATATGCCGGTGTGGCTGGATTCGTTTCAAGTAGGTGACGGACAAGGCGGAAGGACAACCTTGTCGGATTGGCTTATTCGCCGTATGGATGAAGTGACGCTGATGGCGTATTTCAATAAAGCCCAAGACATTGCCTCGTCAGTCCAAACCGAGCTGGCTGAAGCCGACCAGGCCGGCGTCCCTGTGCTTGTAGCTGTAGATACGGTTGACAGCGGCGAGCCGGGTACGTTTTACGGCAAAAGCGAAGCCCTTATGATGCAGGAATTGTCGGCATTGCTGGAGCAAATAGGAGGCCGCCCTTCTTTCGGCGGTATCGGCGTCCATGAGTGGGACAGCTGGTTAAAGATGAACTAAACGATGGGGCAGAGCTCGCACCTGGTGCGGGCTCTGTTTTTGCCGTTCCTTCACTCTCCCATGCACCAGCCGATAGCTGCAAGGCTTCGGCAGCTTACTTGAACATCCATGCCGATAAGCTCATTGTGCCGTATTGATACTGCTGATGCAGCAGTCTGGCGGACCGGTTCCGGTCGGCAGCACCCATACATATAAAGAGAGGAGCCAAATGCTCCTGGGTCGGCACAGCCTTTTGGGCATAGGGCGCCCTCTGTGCATAATCGAATAGAGACTCCAAATCCCACACGCTGATTTTATCCGCCAGCCACCGATCAAAATGTACAGCCCATTTATCGGCTCCCTCGCTCTCCCATCTCAGCTTCGACAGATTATGTACGGTGCCGCCGCTGCCGATGATCATGACCCCCTGTTCCCTTAAAGCAAGTAAGGCTTTGCCTATCCGGTACTGCTCCTCGGGAACCAGCCTGGGATGTACCGACAGGGATACCAGCGGAATATCGGCTTCGGGGTACAGCAGCTTCATAACGGTCCATACGCCGTGGTCCAGTCCCCTTCGATGATTCAGCTCACACCGGATCCCTTCGCCGGACAACAGCCTTTCGATCTCCATGCTTAGTACCAGATCCCCTTTGGCCGGATAGTCCAATTCGTAAAGCGGCTCCGGAAAGCCGAAAAAATCATACATCGTCTCCAGTTGAGGTGCACTTGAGATCATCTGCACAGGATGCTCCCAATGCGCACTAAAAATGGCTATCCCTTTAGGTCTCGGAAGCAGCAATCCCAAATTACGCAGCAGCTTCGTATAAGAGTTCGTTTCCAGCACTAATGTAGGCATTCCGTGAGCAACGAATAAAGCTGGAACCATGACAACGACTCCTTTTTGTTATTTGCATGTTCGGAGGCTTTAGCTTTCCCTTTTACAGCCGTCATGGCTGCTTAGCTGTTCCCCTCCATTATAACTGCAAAACGATAGCCTGCGCCGGGTTATAATAAAAAAGGACAAAATGTTTTCCAATTGATTCGGCTGCTGATACAAAATCAAGTCATGCTCCGTCTTATATATAGCTGCAGCTGAAAGGAGGACAATCGATTGGAACCGCAACAACAACAAACATCTGATTATTTTCGCGAAGTGTTTTATATACATTACCCTACCGTTCGCCGCAAGCTCATCGGGCTTGTCAGAGATGAGGCGGCCGCAGAAGATTTGGCTCAGGAGGTGTTCCTGCGTCTCTACCGCAACCCTCCGGACGAACCGTCCGTGATAGGCGCCTGGCTGCATCGGGTGCTGACGAGGATCGCCTACGACCATTTGAATAAAAAGGCCCGGGAGCGAGCTCTGCATGAGAAGCAATCCCTGCACATCCTCAGCACGGAAGAGGAGCAGCCGTCTAACGAGCAGCTTCTGATGAAACAGCTTGACCAGGAGGAAATGCGAGAATGGCTGGAGGAATTGCCCGAACGAGACCGCAAGGCGCTTCTCCTCAAGTACTCGGGGTACAGCTACGCGGAAATCGCCGAGCAGCTCCAGGTTCGCCCCCCTTTGGTCGGAACCCTGCTGCACAGGGCTACAGAACGGTTAAGAAAACATGCCGAAGCGCAAACGCAAGCACATGCACGTATGGAATAGGAGGAATTTCGATGAGCGAATCTACTAAAAAGAATGATAGAGAGTTAACGGATGCCGCTTGGGCCAAGCTGCAGCAAAAGCTTGCTCAAGAACCAGCACGGCCTCAATGGTCGCGCTGGTCCGAACAACTTACGGCGGATGCCGCAGCCGCTCCTCTTACAGCTTCCGTAACGGAAGCTCCGGCGATGGCAGGAAGCGCAAGCCAGCCAGCAATTCCGCAGGCTTACCCTAACAGCCCGGAATCCGGACATACCAAGAAATCCGGATCGTTCGCCAGCTGGCTGCATAAGAACAAAAAATGGGTTGCCGGGGCCGCCGCGGCAGGGGTTATCGCCGTTACCGTCGCTACGCCTTCCGGCAACCAGGCTCTTGCCGCGATCTTGAACAAGTTCCGCATGCAGCAGCTTACCGTGGTACAGGAAAATGATTTGCAAACGATCTTGAACGGCGCTTTCGGGGACGGCAAGGAACGGGAGTCGATCAACAAGTTCGGAACCTTCTCCCAAACGTCGGGCAAACCTATCGGCGAGGTCGATGCTTCTGAAGCGTCCAAACTCGCTGGACATAAGATTATTATCCCGCCTGAATATGATGCCAAAAATAAAATCTATGTTTCCCCATCCAACAGCCTTACTTTTAATATGAATGTGGATGAGGTTAACAAAGCCATGAAACGCCTGGGGGCAACGAAGCTGCTGCCGGCCTCCGTAGACGGCAAACCGATCACGCTGGAAATGGGTGAGACTGTTCACCTGTATGTTGTATCCAAAGATTCCCCCGAGAAGGGAGATTCCAAGGGCTATTCGTTCACACAAACACCGGTGCCGACAATTACGGTCGATCCGTCCATTCCGGTAGCGGAGGCGCTGGATGCGGTGCTGCAATTCCCGCTTTTGCCTCAGAACCTTAAGGAAAGCCTGCAAACAGCCGGTGTCCTGCAAGGCGGCTCCGTTCCGCTACCTATCATAGACAATGGCCAGGTCGAAAAGGTGAAGGTCGAGGGCGTAGACGTCATCGTAAGCACCAATCAATACAACCAGGGCAAGACAACCTACTACTCGGCAACCTGGGTGAAGCAAGGGCAGCTGTACAGGGTTGACGGCAGCAATGGGCTAACGAGCCGCGCCGCCCTTATTGCTAAAGTAACGGAGTTGATCAAGTTGTGAGCCAAACCATGATTGATGCTCAGAATTTAAGCAAGGATTACGGAAACGGCCGCGGCTGCCGCGGTATTACGCTTCAAGTTGGTGCGGGGGAAGCCTTTGGCTTCCTCGGCCCTAACGGCGCAGGCAAGAGCACCTTCGTCAAAATGCTCGTCGGCCTCATCCGTCCTACCGGAGGGAGCGCGATGATCATGGGCGAACCGATCGGCTCTGTAGAAGCGCGGCGCCATATCGGTTACTTGCCGGAGCTGTACCGCTATCAGGAATGGCTGAGCGGCGAGGAGGTTGTGAAACTGCATGCCAAGCTGTGCGGCATGGATCCTGTCACAGCCGGAAAACGCGTTCCCGAGCTGCTTGATCAGGTAGGAATCGGTCTGCGCGGGCGAGACCGCGTGAAGAACTATTCCAAGGGCATGCAGCAGCGACTTGGCTTAGCCTGCGCTCTCGTTAACGATCCGAAGCTCGTATTCCTGGATGAACCGGCCTCCGCGCTGGATCCTATCGGACGCATGGAGGTGCGTGATCTCCTGCGCATGCTTCGCGGTCAAGGAAAAACGATATTCCTTAACTCTCACTTGCTTGAGGACGTCGAAATGCTGTGCGACCGAGTCGCCCTGCTGAATAATGGAAATATACTGCACACCGGAGCCGTCTCCGACGTGCTGCAGGAGAAAACCCGCTGGCACTTGCGTGTCGGCGGGTTCACGCCGTTTGGTTTGACATGGCTTCAGGATATGACAGGTCTTCCGATCGCAACAGCCTCGCTGGAGGTGCCACACGACAGCGATTCCGTATGGCTGGAAGCTGAGCTGGAGGATGACGAACAGATTGGCTGGCTGAACAGCCTCGTGATTGAGCAAGGCATGACCTTGTATGAGGTGAAAAAATCGAAAACAAGGCTGGACGAATGGTTCATGAGCGCCGTGTCCGGATTGAGTCATAGGGGGGAACGCGCATGAACGCTATCATCGCAATGACCTGGAAAGAGCTTCTGCGCAAAAGAGTTATGCTGTTGACACTGCTCATGACGATCGTTTTTTTGCTCGCCTTTTGGTTTGTCGCTCAAACCATCGGAGCACGGCTTCATGATACGCAGGATAAGACCAGCATAACTTATCTTATTCAAAGCTTTACACTAGGCAGTATTACTTTAACGCTCGGCTTCTTTTTCGGAGCCTTTGTCATCGCTTTTCTATCCATCTTCAGCTCCTTTGCCGTTATCTCGGGAGAAGCGGAGCAAGGGGTGCTGCAGGCGCTCATGCCTCGTCCTGTTCCGCGCTGGCATTGGTATATGGGAAGATGGATCGGCTATGTGACCTTGGGAATAGGGTACGCCGCCCTGCTGTTCGTTTCGATTTTATGGATCACCGATTACCATTCGGGGGTTCCCTCCGATCTGTTCGCACTGATCAAATCGTTTCTGCTATTCGCCTCCGTAGTTCCGATCCTGGTTTCCGTCTCGATGCTCGGATCGTGCATATTCTCCGCTTTGGGGAACGGCGTATTTATGACCATGCTGTACGGAGCGGGGTGGCTTGGCGGAATGATCGAAAAGGTAGGAAGCATCGCCAGACTGGACAACGACACCGTCAAACCGTTGACAACCATTGCGGGATTAATGTCCCTCGCCATGCCTACCGAATCCGTTCAGCATCGCATGCTCTCCGAGATGTTCTATCTCCCCGAGCTGCAGGGGATTGCAGAACTGGACTCCGCTCTCGGCCCGTTCGGCATCGGCCAAGTCCCATCCAATTCGTTTTTACTCTATGCGGCTTGTTATACCCTCGCTGCGATAGCAGCAGGATTATTCATGTTCAACCGCAAGGATTTATAACGTAAAAAAACAACCCTACGGTTTCCCGGATGATCCAGGTACCCGCAGGGTTGTTATGTTTTTATCCTTTTCCATTAATTGGCCAAATGGGGCTCTACCCAGGACAGCATATCACCCAATGGTCTGAAACCGACAGCTGTAGCCACTTCGACGCCGTTTTTGAACAGCTTCATAGTCGGAATGCTCATAATACCGTAAGCTCCGGGAGTTTCCGGATTATCATCCACATTCATTTTGGCAATCGTCAGCTTGTCACCCAATTGCTGGCTCATCTCTTCCAGAACAGGGGCGATCATTTTGCAAGGACCGCACCACGGAGCCCAGAAATCTACCAACACGACACCTTCTTGAGCAATCGTTTCTTTAAAATTGTGATCTTCTACTTTAATCAAAGACATAGTATGCACTCTCCTTTAAATAGGATTAACCTTGATATATATCAACCTAAACTATTAATCGATTCGAACTCGACTAATAGAAGGGCCTGAACCGTATCCATGGAAAGGCTTGTCGTTACGGTTTGGATCAAATTGCAGCATACGGAGATTCGCGTACAAATCGTCAAACCATTCCTGATCGCGAGTCATTAAGGCCAGATCCATCAAGCTGCGGAGACCCGCTTCTACCGGCACATAATCGGTCAGCTTAGACAATTTGCCCAACGAGCTGGTAACGACTTGACCGATCGCTTCTTCATGATCGCATTGGGTAACCCGAACCTTCACCGTCCCATAGGCATCAATGGATTCCACATAGCCTATAAATTTCTCATCCTCCGCCGACGTTCCGCTAACCCAATCGCTTACCTTAATCCAATCCTGACGGATCGATGTCATTACTGCCACTCTCCTTCCTCAAAATAAGGATCTGCTTAACTGAAATGAAACGAATTACAGTTTACCTGCCATTTACCAAGGCTTCCTTGCCGCAAACGATAGGCATACCCTAACTGAGATCTTATTCGTAACAGTTTGGCCCGGAAAAAGAAACGCTAACGTTTCTTCTCTTGCTCTCGACGCAGCCGCTCCAATACATCGCGGATCGTCCATTGACCGAAATATTCAATCAATTGCTTCTCCGCCCCAGCGAATATGTCATCCATCACCACAGCCATATTACATGCAATCATACAATCCTGCTCCACGTCGCCCGAACACCATCCCGGCTTGACGGACCCCATAGAGGTTAAACGATACATCTCAGCCAGTGTGACCTGTGAAGGATCGCAATGGAGCAAAAATCCTCCCCCGGTTCCCTCCTTGGCGGCTACATAACCGTGCTTGCGAAGCAGCGCCATGACTTTGCGCACTCGCGCTGGATGGGTGCATACATTGTGGGCGATCATATCGCTTGTGGCCATATGATCGGGTCTGTAAGCGAGCAATACCAGACTATGAACCGCTATTGTAAACTCGCTATTCACAGTGATGCCTCCTCATAAACCTGATCGCTATTTGCTGCTGTTTGCCTTTCATACTGTTATTATATCGATTACAGTTGGAAGTGTCAAGGGCCTTTGCATGTATAGAAACGGCCTTGAGAACAAACGATAAGCTATGCTTTGCCGTACGGAAACTGCTGAAAAGCTTTAAGGAGTTGAACTGCATGTCACAGTATACCGATCATTTTATTAAAGAGTTAATCAGCAAGAACAATGACCTGTTTACCGAGCAGGATTTTACAGAATGCCAGAAAGCGGTCAAGGACTTTACAGGGCTGGTTGCCAACCTGGAAACGACCCAATACAATTTTCGCAGGAAGCTGTCGGATGTGGCCGATAAAAATCCTCATGATATCGAGAAGGTTGTTTATCTTCAAGGCATGGTAGACGGAATGAACCTAGTGATTGGTCCCTTGAAGCAATTTATGAATCAGTAACCGGCACTTCTGCGCTCTAATCCATGACGAAAGGGGCCTTTCCCGGTGAAAAGCCCCTTTCTTAGCGATATTTCCTATTAATGAATAATAAACTGGATAATACCCGAAATAATGATGGCCTGGCAAAACGAGATGAGTATTCTTTTCCGCACGGCCGCTTTATGCGTCTGACGCGTATTGTCGAACATATTGATAAACAAGTACCCGGATACAAATAAACAAATAAATACGAAAATAAAGATTCCCATTGCTCTCTCTCCCATGCTGATATGCTGTGATACTGGCTTAAACTTGAAATTTCGGGTCAAAGTCGGCAACGACAAGCACATCCATATGGCGAGAGGAGCGAAGCAGCCTCTTCACCAAAGATTGATGCCACCATTCCTGCCATAGCGTTCGTCTGGATTGCCCAATAATCATCTGTGTTGTCTTAACCTCGCTGGCTTTAGCAGCCAACACATCCGCGATCTGATGTCGGCTTGCGGCTGATAAAATGTGAAACTTTCCTCCGAGTCTTTCCGTCAGCTGCCCGATGGCATCGAGCCTTTCCGATAGCTCTGGAGTAACCGCTCTGTTATCCGGCTGTACAAAAGTCACTATCCATATGGCCTTAAGCCGGTGCGCGATGCGAAATCCTCTGCGGATCAGCCTCTCCGCATGCGGTGAGGTATTGACGCATACGAAGATAACCTCCTGCCTCCGCCATGGTCCTCTCAAGGCCCCTTTGCGCTCCCAGGATTCGAGCCGTTCGTCCACGTCATCGGCTATCTCCCGCAGCGCCAGCTCACGCAAAGCAATTAAATTCCCTGTTTTAAAGAAATTCCCCAGTGCTTGATCTACTTTCTCCATGGCATAAATTTGGCCGTCCTTCATCCGCCTCCGGAGGGATTCGGGCGCCACATCAATAAGCTGCACTTCATCAGCCAGCCACAGAATGTGATCCGGCACCGTTTCACGGACCCGGACCCCCGTGATCTGCATAACGGCATCGTTAAGGCTTTCCAGATGCTGCACGTTCACCGTGGAAATGACAGAGATGCCTGCATCCAATATTTCCATGACGTCCTCGTAGCGTTTTTTATTCCTGCTGCCGGGGACATTCGTATGGGCCAGCTCGTCGACGAGCACAATTTCCGGCTTAAGCCGAAGGATCTCCTCCGTATCCATTTCCTCCAGCTGGGCGCCGCGGTAATCGATCACCTTGCGCCGTATGGTCTCCAGCTGCCCGACCTGCGCCAGCGTTTCCTTCCGGCCATGGGTCTCCAGCAACCCGATGCGCACTTCCGCTCCTTTGCGCAGCAGATCGTTGCCTTCACGCAGCATCGTATACGTCTTGCCTACACCTGGGGCTGCTCCAACGTATACCTTGAACCGGCCGCGCCTGATCTGCTCGATTCTTCGCTCAACCTCCTGCGAGCTCAGCCTCCTGTAGGGATCCTCGGCCGGCTTCTTGCGCTTGGCGGGAAGAATACGTTCTCCTTCGTGCTCCGCTCTGTCGGCTACGATGAAGATGTCTATGTTTCTCGTTTGTTGAAGCATATCGTGAACGATAGAGCCTTGCCAAAGCTCCTGCCAGCGCGTCTGCTTGGAATGGCCCATCACGATTCGGGTTATATTATGCTCTACCGCAAACTGCACCAGCATGCCGGGCAGCGCTCTTCGCGAGCAGAGCGGCAGCTCCTCGAAGCTGCCCCCGACCTTTTCGACCAGCTTCATGATAGACCGCTTGAAGGCGGCCTCCTCTCTGCCCAGCTGCTTCTTATTACTCACAAACGTAACGACATGAAGATCCCCGTTCAGCCGCTTGGCGATCTGCTGGCCTCTACGGACATGGATCGATCCGTTCCAATGGTACTGCGCCGATACCAGGATGCGTTCCCCTGCCCCCGATGGGCCAAGCAGCCCCATTTCCTCCCTATATTTTTCGAGTGATTCGTTCACTCCCTCCGCCACAAGACGGAGCGACAGCTCGCGAAGGACGGCGAGATTGCCGCGTTGAAAGACATCGGCGTCGCCTTGGAACCTCAAGTTGCCTTCGGCGGCACGGGCTAACATCGTTTCGGGTGTTACGTCGATCAGGACGACCTCATCCGCCAGCTCCAGCGTATCGGAAGGGACGGTTTCCCTAACCTCCATACCGGTCCTCCGCTTTACCAGGTCGGTGACTCCTTCCAGCTCGTAAACATTAATAGTCGTGATAACGCTAATGCCGTGGCTTAGCAAATATTTGATATCTTCTAGTCGCGTGGGAAACCGGGCGTCCTTGCGGTTACGGTGAGCCAGGCCGTCAACCAGAACAAGCTCGGGATTGCGTTCGATCAGCTGCTCGAGATTCAAATCCTTCTTCTCCACGCCGTCCTTGAGCCAATGAATGCTGGGAATGCGCTCGAGATCGCCGATCTGCTCCACCGTGTCCGGTCTTTGCATCGTAGACACGGCGCAGATAACGACATCGATGCCCTGCTGCTTGTGCGCATGTCCTTCGCGCAGCATGTGATACGTCTTTCCCGAGCCGCTGACCGCGCCGATGTAGACCTTTAGCCGCCCGCGGTGTAGCTTGGATATGGATAATAAGATTTCCTCGGGCGTCTTTCCTCTAAAGGTCTCCATCTCGGCGCCTCCCTGCTGAGCCTATGGACTTCAATGAAGCATCATTTATGGGTCAATGCCTCCAAATCGATGTTGAGCTTAAGCACGTTCACTCTTGGCTCACCGAACAATCCCAAGTCTCTTCCTTCTATATGAGCATCCACCAGCTTGCTCAGCTGCTCCTGCGGGATGCCCGTCAGCTTGCTGATTCGGGGAACCTGCGCTTGAGCCGATTCCGGGCTGATGTGCGGATCGAGACCGGATGCGGAGTTCGTAATCAAATCGATAGGCAGCTTGCTGATCGGAACATCGGGGTTGTTCGCCTTCCATTCCTCGATGGAAGCTTGAGTGCGCTTGATCAGCTCCGAGTTGGACGGGGCATAGTTGTTTGTTCCCGAAGCTTCCGCCTTGTATTCGATACTCGATACCCGTCCCTGGAACCATTTCGGATCGGTAAAGCTTTGTCCGATCAGCTCGGAGCCTACAATCTGTCCCGAGGCATTGCTCACCAGACTGCCATTGGCTTTGCCCGGCATCAACACTTGAGCCAGACCCGTGCATACCAGAGGATATACAATCCCGCACAGAACAATAAAAACGACGGCAATCCGAAGCACGGTAAAGAAGGAAACCGTTCCGGCGCTTGGATGCGCCGCTGAAGCTGTAGCCGAAGTCGAAGGTTTCATACTTTCTCATTCCTCTCTGATTCGGGGCCAAGTCCATGGACAAAGCCCCTTCCTCTATCTTTACATCCATACATTCACGATCAAATCGATGAGCTTGATCCCAATGAACGGTACGATGACCCCGCCTAGTCCGTACACCACGATGTTTCTGCTAAGCAGCCTGGATGCGGTCATGGGCTTATAAGCCACTCCCTTCATCGCAAGCGGGATCAGCAGCGGGATAATGATGGCGTTAAATAGCAACGCCGATAGGATAGCCGACATCGGGGAACCGAGCCGCATAATGTTCAAAGCCTCCATTTGCGGAATAGCTAAGGTGAACATGGCAGGGATAATAGCGAAATATTTGGCTACGTCATTTGCAATGCTGAACGTGGTCAGCGCACCGCGTGTCATGAGCAGCTGCTTCCCTATGGCAACCACTTCGATGATTTTAGACGGATCGGAGTCCAGATCGACCATATTGGCCGCTTCCTTGGCCGCGACCGTTCCGCTGTTCATCGCCAGGCCCACGTCCGCCTGGGCGAGCGCCGGGGCATCGTTCGTCCCGTCGCCTGTCATTGCGACCAGCTTGCCTTCCGCCTGCTCCCGGCGGATCACCGCTATTTTATCCTCCGGCTTGCTCTCGGCGATAAAATCATCCACTCCCGCTTCACGGGCAATGGTCGCCGCCGTCAGCGGATTATCCCCGGTACACATGATGGTTTTGATCCCCATCCTGCGCAGTTCTTCAAAGCGCTCCTTCATGCCCGGCTTCACGGTATCCTTCAAATAAATCAGCCCGTACAGCCGTTGATCTACCGCCACCGCCAGAGGCGTACCCCCTTCCGAGGCAATGGCGTTGCTCCTGCTCTCCAAATCCGCCGGGATGATGCCGCCTTGAGCGATGACCCACTGCTTCACCGCATCGACTGCCCCCTTGCGAACCTTGCGTCCATCCGCCAGATCGATACCGCTCATTCGGGTTTCCGCTTTGAATTCGATGAATTCGCCGCCTTCTCCAAGCGCTTCGTCATAGCTTAGGCCCTGCTTCTTCATCCATTCCAGTACGGACCGGCCTTCGGGAGTTTCATCCTTTATGGAGCTGACAGCCGCCCATCCGGCCAAGTCTTCTATACGTTCCGACCCGATTGGCAGCATATCGCTTGCCATGCGGTTCCCGTAGGTGATCGTTCCTGTTTTATCAAGGATCATCGTATTGATGTCCCCGGCTGCTTCCACCGCTTTGCCGGACATAGCCAACACATTGAATTGGGTAACCCGGTCCATACCGGCAATCCCTATGGCCGACAACAAGCCTCCGATCGTTGTCGGAATCAGACACACGAGCAATGCGATTAACACCGGAATCTCCAGGCGGATCTCCAAATAGCCCGCGATAGGAGCCAAGGTCACGACAACGATCAGAAAAATAAGTGTCAAGCTGGTCAGCAAAGTATTCAATGCCAGCTCATTGGGCGTCTTCTGGCGCTTGGCGCCCTCGACCAGCGATATCATCCGGTCTATGAACGATTCGCCGGGATCGCTCGTAATCCGTACTTTAATTTTGTCGCTGACGACGCGTGTTCCGCCGGTGACGGAGCTGAAATCTCCGCCGGCTTCCTTGATAACGGGAGCAGATTCCCCTGTAATCGCCGATTCGTCGACCGAAGCCAGCCCTTCGATGACTTCGCCGTCACCCGGAATCATTTCCCCTTGGGACACGACGACCAGGTCCCCCTTGCGCAGCTCGGTAGAAGGCACCACCTTGATACCGGAGCCATTATTCACGATTTTGTTCGCCGTAATTTCCTGCTTGGTCTTTTTGAGAGAGTCGGCTTGTGCCTTCCCTCTCCCCTCCGCCAGCGCTTCCGCGAAATTTGCAAATAGTACGGTGAATAATAAAATAACGAATACGGTAAAATTGAAGCCTACGCTGTTCTCCGTTCCAAAGTAGCCAGGAAACACGGTCATAAGCAGCACAACCAAGGTGCCCGCTTCTACAACGAACATGACGGGATTTTTCATCATCACAACCGGATTCAGCTTCAAGAAGCTTTCTTTAACGGCATTCATGACGATCGCCGAGTTGAGCATCGATTTCCGATGCTGGTTTGCATTCATCTTGCTCATACAGTTTCGCCTCTCCCATTTAACGAATCGTTACATGTTCTGCGATAGGCCCCAGCACGATGACCGGCAGGAACGTCAGCGCTCCGATAATCAATATTGTACCTACCAGAATTCCTACGAACAAACGGTTATCCGTTCTGAACGTGCCGATGGTCTCGGGCACCCATTGCTTGCGTACAAGGGAACCCGCCACTCCCAAGAGAGCAATCATCGATATATAACGACCGAACAGCATGACGACACCGGTGGATATATTCCAGAACGGCGTATTATCGCCTAAGCCTTCAAATCCTGACCCGTTATTGGCGGCCGAGGAGGTATACTCATACAAAACCTGCGATATCCCGTGATAGCCCGGATTTGATATAGCTGCCCTTCCTAACTCCGTTGCCAGTGCAAGAGCCGTGGGCATCAGAATAATGAAAGGATGCGCCAGAATCGCTATAGCAATCAGCTTCATTTCACGCGGCTCGATCTTTTTGCCGAGAAACTCCGGTGTACGTCCCACCATCAAACCGGCCAGAAACACTGCAAGAATGGCATACATCAGCATATTGACCAGTCCTACGCCTTTCCCGCCGAATACGCAGTTCAGCATCATCAAAGCGAGCGGTGTGATTCCGCCGAGCGGCGTCAGCGTATCGTGCATATTATCGACTGAGCCGGTTGTCGCCGCCGTCGTTACCGTTGTAAAAAGCGCTGTTTGCGCGATACCGAAGCGGACCTCTTTCCCCTCCATACTGCCCTGCGAAGCGTCGATTCCCAGCTTGTTCATCAGCGGGTTCCCCGCCGATTCCGCCGTATAGATGAGCGACAGGAACACCAGGAACAAGATCATCATCGCCGAGAATAGAACCCAGCCCTGCTTCCGATTGCGTGCAAAAAGTCCGTATGTGTACGGAAGGGCAGCCGCCAAAGACCACATTGACAAAATTTCAAGCACATTCGTCAAACCGCTCGGATTTTCAAAGGGATGAGCCGAGTTGACTCCGGAAAAGCCGCCTCCGTTCGTTCCCAGATGCTTGATGGATTCCAGTGAAGCTACAGGCCCGATAGCGATCTGCTGCCGGCCTCCCTCCAGCGTGTTGACGGTTAAGGTCGGCTGCAGCGTTTGCGGCACATGAAGCGCTACAAGCACCATCGTGACCCCAATAGCGAGCGGGAAAAATACCCGGATATGCGCTTTGACAAAGTCTTCAAAAAAGTTCCCGATTGTCTCTCCCTTGCTCGTGATACCGCGTATAAAAGCAATAGCTGCGCACAGCCCTGTCGCCGCCGAGGTGAACATCATCATCGTAATGACAGCCATTTGCGAGAAGTAGGATAACCCCGACTCCCCGCTGTAATGCTGCAGATTCGTGTTGGTCATAAAGCTGATGACCGTATTGAACGACAGCGTTTCTTCCATATTGTCGATACCATTCGGGTTCAGCGGCAAATCGTTTTGAACCCGAAGGAGGAGATAGCCGATCGCCACAAAGACGATATTCGTCAGGATGAAGCTTAGAGCATACGTCTTCCAAGTCATCCCTTGGCGGTTCTTCAGGCCTGTTACCGCATAGATTGCCTTCTCCACAGGAGCAAACCAGGTATCCGTACGATTGCCTTCATTGGAAAAGACGTGATATAAATAGGTCCCTAATGGTTTGACCAGCAGGACTAGAATGACAATCACGACGGCGATTTGCAATATTCCCATTATCGTTTCCTCCTAAGAAAGCTGTCTTCGTCTGCTGAGCTTTCCTGAAAGAAATGCTCAGAATTTTTCCGGATGAATCAGGGCATAAGCCAAATAAATGAAGAGAAGCACAGTGATGACAGCGATAACCGTCATGATCTTTCGCCTCCTGTCTCCTCAACGACCCGATTGCACCAAGACAAAAAGCCGTAAAACAAAAGGTACGTTACTGCCAGCAGTACTACCATATATACATCCTGCATAGGAATGCCTCCGTCCGCATTAATTCATCAAGAAAGATACATCATGGCTTGAAGTATGAATGACATGGTCAGCTCCCAGACCTTTATAGACAAGCCGCGGATTCATATTATGCGTTACCACGCAAATTTCTTTGGATGTCCAGGTCCTGCATATTTGAATGAAACGGCAGCACAAGTTCAAGGAGCTTTCAAATAAAAAGACTTTACCGATCGGAAGGTCGGGCAATAGCCATGACTCGCATTCCGATGTATCGATCCAAATCATATGCTTTACGCCCAAGCTCTCTAGACGCTCCTGCTCCGCCCGGCTGTTCGTAATTGCTGCGAACGGAATGCCTTTGGACAGCAGCAGCCGGATAAATCCTTCTCCGGTTTTGTTGGGCGCCGATACAAGAATAAATTCTTGAGCGGCGTTCATCTTCACATTCCTCCTAATCTCTCAAGAGAAGGCAGCAGGATCAGGGCACAAAAAAAGAAGCCTGCGAAAAGAGG
This sequence comes from Paenibacillus vulneris, assembly GCF_039543185.1. Classification (NCBI taxonomy): domain Bacteria; kingdom Bacillati; phylum Bacillota; class Bacilli; order Caryophanales; family Paenibacillaceae; genus Paenibacillus; species Paenibacillus vulneris. The sequence goes on from NZ_BAABJG010000036.1 coordinate 113,323, forward strand.
TGAACTCTTCACGCGGCTTCTTAAAGCACAGCCATAGCTGTACCTAAGCACACGATCATCGTTGCCTCTCTCGATACGCTTACGAGGTTAGCTGCCGGATTCGGGCGTGAGAGTCGCCCTACCTGAAATTTCAGGATTCACCCCATGAGCCGGTAAGCTCGTTGGTTCCCCCGTTCCTTAATTAAGCACTAAGGATTCAGCGATACATTGCAAGGTCATATTCATCAAGTTTTATGGAAACATTCCATATCGTTTTTCAATAGAAGACGCAAGAAGACCACAGAGGCTTAAGCCCTGTGGTCGTTAATAGCGATCACAAGCTTCATCATCCTCTCTCCATAGACCCTTTGAACTTCTGCATAGCGAAGTTCAAAGTCTGTTCCACGCTGACGAGGTTAGCTGTCGGATTCGGGCGGTGAGAGTCGCCCTACCGGCAGGCGCAAGCTAGCTTTGCACCCTTCGGATTCACCCCAAGCGATATGCGGACGGCTCTCACACCGAACGGATATCACTGTGTTGGTTCCCCCGCTTTCCTATAGAAGGAAATTAAGCGATCAGAATTTGGAAACATTGTTTTTTTCAAATCATGAATTGTATATTACGCCAGTTGCCCTTAACTGTAAAGAACACTTGGGAGACTTGTGCGATGAAATTACACCAACGGCCAGGATGGCAACGCTTACTTTACATGCGATCTCCAGATAACTGCTTCCTGCTCACTCTATCTCCATTTTTCACAAATTGATTCCCTTTGATTTCCTGCGCTTCAGCACCCTCTTTATCCAAAATGCGCTTAGATAAAGCCAACCGTTTTTCTCTGCAATGCTGATTGCGTCAATCCGGTTTTTGGCTTCGAGCTTTTGCTGAAAGAACAAAATGTAGTTCCCACGCAGCAGCTTATACGGTAAAATTATACAGGATCATCAATTATTCATAAAAGAACCGGGGATTCCTCCCCGGTCAAAGCCTTTTATTTTCAGCTCCAACTGCTCGTTGTATCATTCATGAAGAACTGGAACGTAATGTTAAAACGATCTTTCACTATTCCGAAGCACGGACTGAATTCAGTTTCCTGCAGCGGGAATATCACTCGCCCTTTTTCACTCAATTTAGTAAACATTTCTTTAATCTCGTTTTGCTGCGTCGCTGTAATGCAAATATTCACCTGATCTCCAATTACATAAGGTTGCCCCGGAAAGATATCAGCGACCATCAAATCATTTTCACCGGTTTGCAGCACGGCATGGGAAATGCGGGTTTTCACCTCTTCAGGTAAACCATCGGCATCCTTGCCTTCCCCGTACGTAGTTTTGAACAGTAATTTCGAGTTCAACGCTTCCTGGTAAAACTCAATTGCTTCCGCAGCTTGTCCATCCAGCATAATAAACGACGTTGAGCGCATTGACATTCCAACATCTCCTTTTAAATGAAATTGTCCAATTTGGGTTGTTTTGGACTTGATTAGCATCATATCGCGCAATAGTGACAATACTTGTCGCAATACACGAAATGGAGTTTATAATGGCAAAGTCCAAACGACTGATCGAGATTATGATGATCATCAACAAAAAGAAGTCTTTCAACGCCAAAGAGCTTGCCGATGAATTTGGAGTTTCCACGCGGACGATTATGCGGGATATGCAGGAGTTGAGCGCGCTGGGGGTTCCTTTTTATTCGGAGGTCGGTCAGCATGGGGGATATAAGATGCTTAACGAGAGAATGCTGCCCCCGGTTGCTTTTACGGAAGACGAAGCGCTTGCTGTATTTTTTTCCAGCCATGCATTGAGGCACTACGAGAATCTTCCTTTTGAGGCGGAAACAGATTCCGTGCTGCGGAAGTTTTACTCTTATATGACGGAAGATATTCGGGACCGTATCGACCGGATGCGGAAACGATTTGATCTGGTTACGCCGATGAGATATGCAAGCACGCCTTATTTGAGCTTATTGCTGGATGCTGCGATCGATCAAAAAGTGGTGCGCATGGAGTACGAATCGAAACAGCATAAGCGGTTAAGAGATGTCCAGCCGATCGGAATTTATGCCAGCAATGGGTTTTGGTATTGTCCGGCCTATTGCTTTCACCGCCAAGAAATTCGCTTGTTTCGCTGTGACCGGGTTAAATCTGTTGAACTTTCCGAACTGAAAGCGATCGATTTGACGCAAGTGCATACAGGAAACTGGGAGTCTTACATGGAAGAGGAAAGTCCGGCAATGGAGCTTTATGTTGAGCTTACGGGGTGCAGAGATGCCAATCCGAAATGTGGCCAGCGCACAAATTGCAAATTCATGTTAGAGAAGACGGCACAGGATGGCTGGACGATCAAATCCCCACAAGCAGCCTTCCATTTTTCGGCCAATTTTTTATTGGATTGGGTATGGATGCAAAGGTAAAAGCGCCAGACGAGCTGATCCATGTTATGAGGGAAATGCTAGGTAAACTAATGGAGCAATATCGGTAAAGATTGTCCAACACGAAGGCCTAGTCCTATGAGGAAATGATTTTTTGCATTTCATGCATAGTAATGGGTTGAAGTGAAAGAATATACGGGTATCCCAAAAATATGCACAGAGAGGGTTGACCCGACCGATGCAATTAGGCGCACACGAAGCCTATGAGCTTAACGAATTGCTGCTCAGCTGCACCAATTCCATCAACAGTATGGCATTGTTCCTAAATCAAGCACGCGATCCTCAATTGAGAGATATGATCGCAAGACATTATTCCGCCCACATTCAGGACTATAACATGAAGGTCGAATTCGCCAGTCAAGCGTCCGGGTCCAGGGACCAGCTGAATGTCCCACCGCTCCATATGCAAATGGGTGCTCCCGCTCCTCACATGATGGTTAATCCGGTTACACCGCAGGTGAAACTGCAGCAGCTCGATGATCGAGCCATCGCTACCTCCTACCTGCTTACGTTGAAGCGCTCAGGAAGAGACTATGCTTGGGCCGCCTTCGAATGCTCGACACCTCAGCTGCGGGCGTTTCTCGAAGACGCCTTCCGGATGTGCTCCCATCAAGCCTTTGAGGTTTGGAGCTTCATGGCCTCCCGCGGCTGGTATCCGGTCATTATGGCCCCTCAGCAAACGATGCAAACCATCGGCGGCATTTACCAGGAAGTCCCTTATCAGCAGCCCATGAACGTGTATCAGCAATAAGCATCGCCGCGCGCTAATCACTGGCGAAAAGCAAACAACTCTCCCCGCTCTTATCGCAGGGAGAGTTGTGTTTAGTATCGTTTGATTTAGTTCTGGCCGTCCTTGATTTCCGTTATCGTAAAAGTGCCGTATCCGTTCATAATCGTGTTGACATTCAACCAGGTTACTCCTACTTGGATAGGAGTATTCAGCGGAAGACTCAGATCCTGTATCTTAATCCTTTCATTAGGATCAAACTTTGAGACTACCATCTTGGCATCGGGTCTGATCGTACTGCCCGACATCTTCTCCTTCGTATCCACTCTGTACACGATAACGACATTGTTCGTCGGTGTGTCCCCCGTATACTGCACATCAATAGCGTACTCCCAAGACATTTCCGGAGAGCGAGTCGGGATTAAGGCCAGCTTCCATTGATCCAGCTGATGCGGGTTGGTAAGCTCAATCTTGACTGAAGAGGGTTCCGGAGCCTTACCGCCCTTGTCAGGGCCGGAGCATGCTGCAAGCATCATGATACAGATAAAAAGAGCCCATTTTTTCATCGCAGTCCTCACCTCATGGATTTAGACGCCGTAAGCCTCACAATAGTTTCCATTCCGATTATTATTTCACAGCCCGCTTAGAATCGAAGCGTCCACCCGCTGCGTACCTGGCTTCGTGTATAGGACACCCCATGAACCTTCAGTCCTCTGGCATCCAGCAGAGTAATGATATCACCCCGCTGCCGGAGGAAATCGGAATATCCGGGCAGAGTGATCGGTACAGTCAGAAACTGCCCTGGCTCAATGCTTCCTGCAAGCGGGTATTTCTTCTTGAATTTATTGGCCAAGGACCACCCCGCAAGATCCAAGGTACGGTCCGTTACATTCAACAAAGTGACCGACTCGAACGCCGTCGGCACGGACGGCTTGACCAAAGCCCCGACGATAAAGATTGCATGCTCGGTATGCGGCAGCCCTTTTTCTTGAGCGGGATCGGCTCGGTGGTGTCTTAAATCTATTGGATTGCCCGTCACATCATCCGTATGCCAGGATTGGGATTGAAAGGCCAAAAATATCGCTATCCAGCGGTTATTGGAAGGAAAGTGGAGCAGCAGCCCTCCATCCTGATAAACCCCGTTATCCTTCATGCGAAGTCCCGGATTCCCCTGATTCATATGGATATCGTGCAAGCCGTTGCCGGGAAAAAATCCGAATACGCTGTCGGCCTGCTTCATCTCCGGTCCCCACACATCGCCGTAAGCATAAAGCACCGCATCGCCGCAATCCATCGCTTGCTTCATATACATATCCAGCTTGCCGTTCAAATCATTATCGTGTCCCGGTACCTCGAACGGCAGAGGAACCATCCTGCGTCGGTCAAACAGATTGCCTCGAATGTAATCGAGAGCCATCCCTCCAGGTTTGCTGTCCAGCCGGTTGAAGCCATATGGAAGCCCCGGAAGGTCGCTTGTCACCTCATGCTCAAAATGCTCGTCCGTGTAATAGAGAAGCTCTGAGGGAGACAGCTGCGACTTCACGTTAATCGCAATCCGGTAATGGGTTCCTCCCGCTTCGGCATGCAGCTGGTAATGCGGATTTTCCCGCGTACCCTGCCTTCGGCCGATCACCTTGCATTTCAGGACGCCATAGTGGATCGTCATGTTGGTATCTCCCTTCTAGTCCTTGTCCGTACTAATAGCTTTAAGCAAATCATAGAGCAAGTCAATAGCCCGGCCCTTTTTTTGCCCGCGGAATGTAACTTTTGATTGAAATCACCAGTCTATAGTATGATGATAAATACATCTATCGACGTTCTTTCATAGAAGCGCCCTTAGTTAAACCCACTAATGGAGGAAATTTGGAAGTTATGAACAAATCATCGCTTACCGTACTACTTTTGGCCTCATCTCTCGCTCTATTCACAGGCTGTGAGGGCTCTAACAGCCAGCCGCCCGCCAAGCCTGCAGATAACGCTGCCACGGGAACCCCGAGCCCTGCCCCGGGACAATCAACGGCAACGGCTTCTCCAACTCCGTCCACAACACCTGCGGGGAACAGTACCGCCAAAACGCCGGATTCGGGCAAAAGCGGAGCCAATCAAGTAGTTGCCGAGCCTAACAGCACGATGGTCCTGGTAAACAAGCAGTTCGCCCTGCCGGAGAAGTACGAGCCATCCGATCTTGTCTACCCTGATGTGCCGTTCACGTTCAAGGAAAAAATCGAAAAACGCAAAATGCGCAAGGAAGCGGCAACTGCTCTGGAGAAGCTGTTTGCCGGCGCCAAAAAAGACGGTATCTCTCTTGCAGGCGTGTCCGCGTATCGCTCCAATGCGACGCAAAAAAGCATATTTAATAACTATGTAAAAAATGACGGCGAAGAAAAGGCCAAAACCTACAGTGCCGTGCCAGGACACAGCGAGCATGAGACGGGGCTCGCAATCGATGTCTCCGGCAGCGACGGCAAATGTGCGGCCCAGGATTGCTTCGGAGGTACGAAGGAAGCGGAATGGCTTGCCAAACATTCAGCGGAATACGGCTTCATCATCCGTTATTTGAAAGGCAAGGAATCTATCACAGGCTATCAATACGAGCCTTGGCATATTCGCTACGTAGGAACGCAAGCTGCCAAAGAAATAGCTTCCAAGGGCATTACACTGGAAGAATACTTGAATGCCGTTCCGGTAACAAAATAAATCAACTGGATAACCAAAAACAGCTCCAAGGCCGCCCTGCAGCGACTTTGGAGCTGTTTGATTTTCCATTCGTTGATTATTGCTGGGTGAGAATAACGGGTCCCTCCGCCGTGATCGCAATGGTATGCTCGTATTGTGCGGACAAGCTTCCATCCACCGTTCGGGCCGTCCATCCGTCTGCGTCGATTTTCGCTCTATAATCGCCGATGTTCAGCATAGGCTCGATGGTGATGACCATGCCTTCCTTCAAGCGGGGCCCTTTCCCTGCCGGTCCGTAATGGGGCACCTGAGGCTCCTCGTGCATCTTTTGGCCGATCGCATGACCGACGAATTGACGTACGACCGATAGTCCCTCGGATTCGGCATATACCTGAATCGCGTGGGAAATATCCCCGATCCGATTTCCGTCGATGGCCTGCTCAATGCCTTTGTACAGCGCAGCCTCCGTCACCTTAAGCAGCTTATCCGCCTCCGGCGACACATTGCCGACCCGATAGGACCACGCGGAGTCGGCCAGCCAGCCGTTCAAATTCACCACCATATCAATGGTGACAATATCGCCGTCCTGAAACGGATTTTCGTTAGGAAACCCGTGGCAAATAATATCGTTGACCGATGCACAGGTGGCATACGGGTATCCGCTGTATCCTTTTTGCTCCGGGGTAGCCCCGTGCTCGGCCAAAAACTTTTCTACAAAACGGTCTATATCCATTCCCGAAACGCCGGGGCGGATCATCTTGCCAATCTCCTTATGACATGCTGCAAGAATTTTACCCGCTTCATGCATGTATTGTATTTCTTCTTTTGTTTTAATAACGACCATGACGTTCACTCCCGCTTCCTAAAATCCTGTCCATCCTTTTAGTATAACAGTTTTTAGGGTAAAAGATGATGAATGACCCGTGAACTTTTTTTAACGGGAATCTTCCAGGCTGATTGGGGGACCTTAAGAAGAAAAAGACGGGAGGATGTGCCATGAAAGCCTTTGCTTATTTCTTCCACCATTACGCGCTGTCTGCCGTACTTCTTATCGGAATTGCCGTCGCCGTGTACTTCGTCTATAAAAATTGGGACAAAATCGTCATCAAGGGAAGCGGCAGAAAATAAACCTTGCACCCTGAGCTGCTAGCCGGGAGCGATATCTTTAAAAACAAATTGCCGGTAAATCTGGAAACCATTCTTCTCATAAAACTTAGCCGCATGCTCATTACTGGCCCAATAGTCCAGCTCGATCTTATGAATCCCGTTCTCTCTCGCGAATTGTCCGATGTAATCCATCATAGAAGTACCATAGCCGTTATTTCTATGACCGCTGGAGATGCTGAGTTGGTGAATGAATACGGAACGGTAAGCCTTCCTAAACGCGTTTTCTGAATACTGCTTCACTTCTATCCAGGCGTATCCGAGCGGCTTTCCATCATGCTCCAGAAGCAGGAAAACAAATTGGGGCTTCTCTATGATACTTTGAAAAAAGTCGCGGACCGCTTCATAGTGATAAGGCTTGAAATGCTCCGGGCAGAGCTCGGCATGGACTTGATGAACCTGTTCATTCAGCAAAGCAATCGTTTCGTAATCCTTGGTTCGCGTTATGATTGTCAATATTGCTTCCTCCTCAGCCACAAGAAATAATTGGTAAAATTATACTCTTGGCGCAGACGGATGGCAATGAAAAGTTTGCAGCACTATCGGGGGAAATAGCCCCGACAAAGTGGGGCTGAGGCTGTAAAAAACAATGCCTAAGGGAAATCCCCTAGGCATTGTTGGCATGCGCTATACAAGCGCTTTTTTGGCAATGTCGGTACGGTAATGCTTGCCTTGGAACCGGATGCGGTCCGCATCGGCATAAGCCTTTGCACGAGCCTCGGCGATATCCTTGCCAAGCGCCGTAACCCCGATAACACGTCCGCCGTTGGTTACGATTTGGCCATCCTTTAATGCCGTTCCGGCATGAAATACAATGGATTCTTGAACGTCGTTCAAGCCCTCAATGGGCAGTCCTTTAGGGTAAGACCCCGGATAGCCCTCGGAGGCGAGAATGACGCATACAGCCGCTTCATCGGACCATTGGATATCCATCTGCTCCAAATGGCCATTGACGGCAGCAAGGAAAATATCCAGCAGATCCGTTTTTAGGCGGGGCAGCACGACTTGCGTCTCCGGATCACCAAAGCGCGCGTTGAACTCGATCGTCTTAGGTCCCTGCGGAGTGATCATAAGACCGGCAAACAGCACGCCGCGGAACGGGCGTCCTTCGCTGACCATAGCAGCGGCCGTCGGCTTAATGATCGTTTCGATCGCTTCGTCGATTACCGATTGAGGAATATGCGGCAGCGGCGTATAAGTGCCCATGCCTCCCGTGTTCGGCCCTTTATCGTTATCGAATACGGCTTTATGGTCCTGCGCAGGCACCATCGGACGTACGACATGACCGTCTACGAAGGAGAGGATGGACATTTCCTGCCCAGTCAAAAATTCCTCAATAACCACGCGATTACCGGAATCGCCGAAGATTTTGGCGACCATGATGTCGTGAAGCGCTTTTTCCGCCTCCTCCATCGATTGCGCAACGATAACGCCTTTCCCTGCAGCCAGGCCGTCCGCTTTAATGACCGTAGGGATCGTCTGCTTGCGCAGGTAAGCCAGCGCTGCTTCATAATCGTCGAACGATTCGTATGCCGCCGTCGGAATGTTATATTTTTTAAATAAATCCTTGGAAAATACTTTGCTCGATTCCAGAATCGCCGCATTTTGGCGCGGACCGAATACCGGAATGTTCTTCGCTTCCAGATGATCGACAATGCCCTCGGACAACGGATCATCCGGTCCAATGACGACAAGATCAATCGCATTATCGATAGCGAATTCGCCGATTTCCTCGAATTGGTTCACCTGAATAGGAACGCACTCCGCAACACCGGCAATGCCTCCGTTGCCCGGAGCGCAATAGAGCTCCTGTACCTTAGGGCTTTTTTTCAACGCCCAGCAAATCGCATGCTCACGGCCTCCGCCGCCAACGACTAATACGCGCACGGTTACTGCTCCCCTCTACTCTTTGTTCAATACGAGCAGCTCGGTGCCGCCGCTTGCAATATCAATGGTTTTGACCAGCAGGGAGATTTTGTTCTCCTCGTTCAGCGCCTTCCAGTACAGATCGGCGATTTCACGAATGTCATTCGCCAAAGGAACCAGCTGAGGCTCCCCTTGGAAGGATGGCAAAGGATTGCCGTCTCCTTGGTACGTGTGAATGCAATGGCCGTAGCCTGGAATCGCTTTTTCATACGTGTAAGTATGGCGGAGGGTTTGATCCTCCACATTGCCGTTCGATTTCAAGATGGACAGCTTGTAAGAGAACTGTCCGTCGTTCCGGTCAACGAGACCGCTGATACGAGGCGTGAAGTTAGGAGCGTCCGGCTCATACGTACGGGTTGCCAAAGCAGATTCAAAAGAACCGCCGGATTGCAGCGCTTCATAGATCGTATCCGTTTGGTCGCCGTTCGTCACGATATGGGCACCGTTCACATGTCTTACTGGATAGTAAATGATTAGAGAAGGATCGGTCAATTTAGCCGGATCTTTAGCTTCCGTACGAACAAATCCGTTATCCTCTTGGATAAAGACACGATTGCGGCTGTTCTCGCTGCGTCCCATAATCCAGTACACCTGAACCAGGCGAGTACCGTCCGGCGTTGCGCCGATCACGATACCGCGTCCCGGGTAAGCGTTGCTGCTTAATGCATTGATATATTGATCCGCTAGTGCGGCTCTAGTCGTTGTCACGATGGATTCTCCTCCCCGATGGTTGATTAGTGATGGAACAAGCGTACGCCGGAATAGCACATAACCATGCCGTAGTCATTCGCGGCTTTTACGACTTCTTCATCACGCATGGAGCTGCCTGCTTGAACTACGTATTTCACGCCGCTGCGGCTGGCACGGTCCAGGTTGTCGCGGAAAGGCAGGAAAGCGTCGGAGCCGTAGGATACGCCTTGCAGCTTGCTCAGCCATTCGCGCTTCTCTTCGCGGGACAAGCGGGCCGGTACTTCATCGAAGCAAGCTTCCCATGCAGCCTGCTCCACAGGAGTCAGCTCTTCTTCGAGCCACAGATCGATAGCGTTGTTTTGTTCCGCACGGGAAAGGCCTTGGCGGAATTTCATGTTCAAGGCTTGCGGATGCTGACGCAGGAACCAGCGGTCTGCCTTGTCTCCGGCAAGTCGGGTACAGTGAATACGGGATTGCTGGCCAGCGCCGATTCCGATCGTTTGTCCGTCCAGAGTATAGCAGATCGAGTTGGATTGGGTATATTTCAAGGTCACCAGCGCGATCAGAAGATCTCTTTTAGCGTTGTCCGGAAGGTCCTTATTCTCCGTTACGATTTTGTCCAATGCGGACGCGTCGATCACGCCGTTATTACGCTCTTGCTGCATCGTCAAACCGAACAAAGTACGAGTCTCCACCGGATCGGGTACATAGTCAGGATCGATTTGAAGAATCAAATAGCCGCCGTTTTTCTTCGCTTTGAGGATTTCAAGAGCTTCGTCGGTGTAACCCGGAGCTACGACCAGGTCAGACACTTCGCGCTTCAGCAGTAATGCAGTGGATGCGTCTACGATATCGCTGAGCGCAGCCGCATCGCCGAAGGAGGACATGCGGTCCGCACCGCGTGCGCGCGCATAAGCTGTTGCCAACGGGGAAAGCTCCAGGCCTTCCACGAAATACGCTTTTTTCAAGTCATCCGTCAAAGGAGACGCAACGGCAGCACCTGCCGGGCTTACGTGTTTGAAAGATGCAGCCGCAGGCAGACCTGTAGCTTGGCGCAGCTCACGTGCAAGCTGGAAGCCGTTCAGCGCATCCAGCAGATTAATAAATCCGGGGTCCCCGTTCAACACTTTGATCGGAAGCTCTCCCTGGCTGTACAGCTTGGCGTGTTTTTGATGCGGATTCATTCCGTATCGCAATTCCAGTACGTTCGTCCCGCTTGTCGTCTGGCTCATGATTTTATCCCATCCTTCAGTTTAAGGTTCGTGATCCGTTCTAAATCGATTTGTCCTGATGCAATTTGCCTGATAACCTCCGGAAGCAGCTCATGCTCCATCGGATGAATGCGCTCGCTGAGCGACTCCTCCGTATCCTCCGGCAAAATCTCCAACGCGCGTTGGGCTAGTATAGGTCCGCTGTCCAGACCGCCGTCCACAATATGCACCGTAATACCGGTCACCTTCACTCCGTGCTCAAGCGCCTGCCGAACGGCATGAAGTCCGGGGAAGGACGGCAAGAGCGACGGGTGAATATTAATCATCCGCCCCCAATAGGCGTTAACCAGCACAGGAGTCAAAATGCGCATGTATCCAGCCAGTACGACTAGATCTACCTGTTTATTCTGGAGAAGCTCCAAAATCTCCTGCTCATAGGCTTCGCGAGACGGGTATTCCTTCGGCCGGAACGTATGTACCGGCACTCCGGCCTCCTGTGCACGCTCCACGACCTTGGCCTGAGGCCGGTCGCAGACCAATAGCTCGATGCGAACATCGAGCCTGCCTGCACGAACCGCATCCGCGATAGCCTGAAAATTCGACCCGCTTCCGGACGCGAATACGGCTATGCGTTTGGGTTCCATCATACTTCCGCTCCGGTAAACGTTACGACGCGTTCCCCTGCGGTCACTCTGCCGAGCGTATATACTTGTTCTCCGTGCTGTTCGAAGATAGCAGCCGCTTCCGCCGCTTGCTCTTCGGATACGACAATGACCATACCGATGCCCATATTGAACGTACGGAACATATCGTTGTTGCTAATATTGCCGTCCTTCTGCATCAATTGGAAAATCGGCAAAATCGGCCAGGAGCCGTAATCGATCTCGACATTCACATCCGCCGGAAGCATGCGCGGAATGTTCTCAATAAAGCCGCCGCCTGTAATGTGAGCCAGGCCTTTAAGCTGCACTTTCTCCAGCGCTGCCAAAACGGATTTCACGTAAATTTTTGTTGGCTCCAATACAACATCGCCCAGCTTGCCGCCAAGCGCGTCGATATGATCATGCAGGCTGTAGCCTTTTTCTTCGAGCAACAGCTTGCGGACTAAAGAAAATCCGTTGCTGTGCACGCCGCTGGAGGCCAAGCCCAATACTACGTCCCCAGGACGGATCGTGGAGCCGTCAATGATTTTCTTCTTGTCCACGATGCCTACAGTAAAGCCTGCGATGTCGTACTCGCCTTCGGAGTACATCCCCGGCATTTCTGCCGTTTCGCCGCCGATCAGGGCGCAGCCGGACTGTACGCAGCCGTCGCTGATGCCTTTGATGATCGCTTCGATTTTCTCGGGAACGACCTTGTCGCACGCCAAATAATCCAGGAAAAAGAGCGGCTCCGCGCCTTGAACCACGATATCGTTCACGCACATCGCTACGGCATCGATTCCGATCGTATCATGCTTATCCATGGCAAAAGCAATTTTCAGCTTGGTGCCGACGCCGTCTGTGCCGGACACTAGCACCGGTTCTTCGTACTTGTCTTTGTTTAAGCCGAACAGCGCGCCAAATCCGCCCAAATCCGTCATTACCTCCGGACGGAATGTCGTTTTCACGTGTTTTTTCATTCGTTCAACCGCTTCGTTGCCTGCCGCGATATCGACTCCGGCCTTTTTATATGCATCCGACACTTGGTTACACTCCTTGTGGGCCGAGATTGGAGGATGGGTGGAAGAAAATGGTGGCTCAGCCGCTATGCCTCGGCTCAGGTCCAGGGGGAGCCTGCGGCGCTATTGAATGAGTGTGTGAAGGCTGGTGATGCCATCAGCTTACGAAAGCGGATCATTCCTCCGATCCCTGTTGTCCCCGAATTTCTTGATCAGATACCGCGTTTAACGGTTGAAATTCGGGGACAAAGGGGAACGCTTCGCTTCTGCGGAACGATTCCGCTCTCTTTCGCTGTCGGATCACCGAAACCAATGGACACTCATTCAAATGCGCTTCTCCGGCAGGCCATGGACCTTCGCCTCGGCGGCTTCGCCGCGCTCGCTTCCAACGCATCCCCAACTCGGCTGCGTTTATTTATTGAATGGCGGAGTCGTTATGATCTCCTCCGCCTAACCTTAGACCTTTAAAATCATCAAACCTAAACCTTTAAAACCATAAACCTTAAACCCTTAAACCTTAACCCCCTAAAATCTTAAACCCAAAACCCCAAAACCCTAGGCATCGCAAGCTCGCCTTATCCGACGATAAATCTCCATCGTCGGTTTAATCACAGCCGCAGCCAATGGAAGATTCCTCGGTAACGCGGGTCGGGTAGCTATTATCAAAACAGGCGGTGCAATGGCCGCGGTTCAGCTCGACATTCGGGCGGCCGATAGAGGCTAGCAGCCCTTCCTTGCTCAGGAAGTGAAGCGAATCCGCGTTAATCGCCTTGCGGATCTCCTCGATCGACTTCTGAGCGGCAATCAGTTCCTTGCGGTCCGGCGTGTCGATGCCGTAGAAGCAAGGATTCTTGAACGGCGGCGAGCTGATGCGCACATGCACTTCCGTGGCGCCTGCTTCGCGAAGCAGGTTCACGATGCGCAAGGAAGTCGTGCCGCGCACGATCGAGTCGTCAATCATGACGACGCGCTTGCCGGCTACGATGCTGCGCACCGCGCTCAGCTTCATCTTCACGCCCTGCTCGCGCAGCTCCTGGCTCGGCTGGATGAACGTCCGGCCGGTATACCGGTTCTTGATGAGCCCGAGCTCATACGGGATACCGGTCTGCTCGGCATAGCCGATCGCCGCCGAGATGCTGGAATCCGGCACACCGGTGACGACATCGGCGTCCACGAACGATTCCAGCGCCAGCTGGCGGCCCATCCGCTTGCGCGCGGAGTGGATATTGATCGCGTCGATATCGCTGTCCGGACGCGCGAAGTAGATGTATTCCATCGCGCAGATAGCGCGCTGCTTGATCGGTGCAAAGCGGTCCTCGACCAGTCCGCTTTTGCCATCGAGAACCAGAAGCTCTCCCGGTTCTACGTCGCGGTAATACGTGCCGCCCACCGCGTCGAAGGCACAGGTTTCCGATGCGAACAAATAAGCGGTGCCGAGGCGTCCCATCACGAAAGGACGCAAACCATGCGGATCGCGGGCCGCGATGATTTTATCCTTTGTCTGGAACAAGAAAGCGTAAGCTCCTTCGACTCGAAGGAGCGCTTCTTTCACAGCCAGCACAATGTCATCATGCTTGGAACGGGCGATCAGGTGAGCGACCACTTCCGTATCGCTTGTCGTTTGGAAGATGGAGCCCGAGGCTTCAAGCTCTTTTTTAATATCCCCGGCATTGTGCAGGTTTCCGTTGGTAGCGATAGCGAGATCGCCTCCGCGGTACTTGAACACGAGCGGCTGTGCGTTCGCCAGCTTGCTTTCCCCTGCCGTGGAATAACGCACGTGACCGATAGCCGAAGAACCGACCATCGTACTGAGATTGTCATTATTAAATACTTCCTTCACCAGACCCATCCCGCGATGGTAGTGAAAGTCGGTTCCGTTAGCCACGCAAATCCCTGCGCTTTCCTGACCGCGGTGCTGCAGCGCGTGCAGACCGTAGTAGGAAAGGTTAGCGGCTTCGGAGTGACCGAACACTCCGAATACGCCGCATTCCTCGCGAAGCTTGTCGAACAGCCCGTCATGGCTGTTGATTCCATCATTATAGAAACGTCCTGTCCATAGCTGCTGCTTTATTTCATCAGACATGGAATCGCATCCTTCCAAACCTTTTCTAGTTGTGCAACAGGTGATTGGATGACTTGTTTAGCATTGACTTCGATTTGCAGCTCTTGGCCTTGAACTTTGCCCAGCTCTTGGTAAGAAACGCCTTGCTCGGCAATCCATTGCTTCAAGGCTTCGGCCTTCTCAGACGATGCGCTTAGCAGGATACGGGATTGGCTCTCGCTGAACAACGCGATATCGTTGCGCAATTCCGTGGAGAAATTCACCTTCGCGCCCAGACGTCCGCTGATGCAGCTCTCCGCCAAGGCTACCGCCAGACCGCCTTCGGACAAGTCGTGAGCAGAAGCGACAAGACCTTTTTGAATAGCGCCCAATACGGTGTTCAACAGCTTTTTCTCAACATCCAGATCCAGCTGCGGAGGACGTCCTTCCGTTACGCCGTGAATGACATATTGGAACTCACTGCCGCCGAGTTCGGCTTTCGTTTCGCCGAGCAGGAGGATGATGTCGCCTTCTTTTTTGAAGGCTTGGGTTGTAATGTGATCTGTATCGTGAACAAGACCGACCATGCCGACAACCGGCGTCGGGTAGATCGCGCCTTTTGCGTTTTCGTTATATAAGCTTACGTTACCGCCGATAACCGGCGTTTCCAGCTTGCGGCAAGCCTCTGCCATACCGTCAGCCGCTTTTTCAAGCTGCCAGAAAATTTCCGGCTTCTCGGGGCTTCCGAAGTTCAGGTTGTCCGTAATCGCCAGCGGCTCGGCGCCGGAGCAAACGTTATTGCGCGCACCTTCAGCAACCGCGATCATTCCGCCCACTTCCGGATCGAGGTATACATAACGGCTGTTGCAGTCCGTGGACATCGACAAGGCTTTGCGGGAGCCTTGGATCGTTACGACCGCAGCGTCGGAGCCCGGACGAACCGCTGTGCTGGTACGCACCATGTAATCGTATTGGTTGTAAACCCATTCTTTGCTTGCAACGGTTGGAGAAGCAAGCACCTTGGACAAGGCGTCGTTCAAATCGGTCACTTCCGCGTAACGGTTCGTGTCGATGGAACCATTTTCGATATAATAAGCAGGCACTTGAGATGGCTTGTTATATACCGGGCACTCGTCGACCAGCGCCGTTACCGGCATATCGCCGACCAGCTCGCCTTTATGGAACAGCTTCAGGCGGCCGTCGTCAGATACTTTACCGACTTTCGCGCAGTGAAGGCCCCAACGCTCGAAGATCGCCTTGGCTTGCGCCTCATGCTTAGGCTCTACAACGAACAGCATGCGCTCCTGGGATTCGGAGAGCATCATTTCATAAGGAGTCATGCCCTCTTCGCGCTGAGGCACTTCGTCCAAATACAACTCCATCCCGTTGCCTGCTTTACTTGCCATCTCCGCACTGGAGCAGGTCAAGCCCGCAGCGCCCATATCTTGAATTCCCAACACGATACCGGAGTTGATCAGATCAAGACAAGCTTCGAGAACGAGCTTCTCCATGAACGGATCGCCCACCTGCACTGCAGGGCGCTTAGCTTCGGATTCCGCTGTCAGCTCTTCCGATGCAAACGTTGCTCCGTGAATTCCGTCGCGGCCTGTTGCAGGACCCACATAGAATACAGGGTTGCCTACGCCTTTAGCTACACCCTTTTGAATCTTGTCATGATCGATAATCCCTACGCACATAGCGTTAACCAGCGGGTTACCTTCATAGCTTTCGTCGAACATGACTTCGCCGCCGACGGTAGGAATACCGATACAGTTCCCGTAGCCGGCAATACCGGAAACGACATGCTCGAACAAGTATTTCACGCGCTCATTCTCGAGTCGGCCGAAACGCAAGCTGTTCAACAGAGCTACCGGGCGTGCGCCCATGGAGAAGATGTCGCGAATGATGCCGCCTACGCCTGTCGCAGCGCCTTGGTAAGGCTCGATAGCGGACGGGTGGTTATGGCTTTCAATTTTGAATACGACGGCTTGCTTATCGCCGATGTCTACGATACCAGCGCCTTCCCCTGGACCCATCAAAACGCGAGGACCGGTAACCGGGAACTTGCGAAGCACCGGCTTGGAGTTTTTGTAAGAGCAGTGCTCCGACCACATAACGCTAAATACGCCGATTTCTACATAGTTCGGTTGACGACCCAAGAATCCGCAGATTTTATCGTATTCGGCATCGGTAACGCCCATCTGCTTGTAAATTTTTTGCTCTGCGATTTGTTGTGCAGTTGGCTCCTTAGCCGATAGTTGCTGCGCCATGTTTTTCCCTCCAAGTGCTCAAGATCGATGTGAACATCCGTTTGCCGTCAGCTGAACCGAGAAGCTCATGCACCGCGCGCTCCGGATGCGGCATCATGCCGAGAACGTTGCCGTTTTTGTTGCAAATACCCGCAATATCGTCCACGGAGCCGTTAGGGTTCGTACCCGCTTCGTAACGGAACACGATTTGATTGTTCGCTTTAAGCTCGGCCAATGTCGCATCGTCACAATAGTAGTTGCCTTCGCCGTGCGCGATAGGAATGTTGATGAGTTCGCCTTGTTTGTACTCCGAGGTAAATGGAGTCGATGTGTTCTCCACCTGCAGCATAGCCGCATGGCAGCGGAATTTCAGAGATTCGTTGCGAAGCATTGCTCCTGGCAGCAAGCCGGATTCGAGCAAGATCTGGAACCCGTTGCAAATGCCGATAATATATTTGCCTTGCTCAGCCGCTTGAACCAGCGCGTTCATGACAGGAGCAAAGCGCGCGATAGCACCGCAGCGTAAGTAATCCCCGTAGGAGAAGCCTCCTGGAACGATAATGCAGTCATATTGAGATAAATCCGTTTCGGTATGCCAAACGTAGCTAACAGGCTGGCCGATCGTTTCTTCTACCGCTTTGTAGCAGTCGATATCACAATTGGAACCAGGAAACACCAGTACAGCGAAATTCATCATGTGCTCCTCCTTCACTTTAGGTCGATGTCTGTCTATTCGTAAAACTATCCGAACAATGGATGCTGTGGATTAAACCAATTCGTAACGGTAATCTTCAATAACGGTGTTCGCAAGCAGCTTCTCACACATTGCTTTTACCCGTTCTTCCGCTACAGCACGGTCGCTTGTACCAAGCTCCAGCTCCAGGTATTTACCTACACGCACTTTACCTACTTCGTCAAAGCCCATCGAGTGAAGAGCGCCTTGTACTGCAACCCCTTGCGGATCGAGTACGCTTTGTTTGATCGTTACATATACCGTTGCTTTTAACATGGGGGTGAATCCTCCTCTGGAGTGTGAATTGTAAATGACAAGGGCTTTTCCGAGCTCAGGCACCGTCCGGCTGGACATTAAGGCATTCATGAGCTCTTAGCCCCGCTAATGATTCAGACTGTAAATGGTTTGCAGGGCTAGTCATTGACCCGGCTAATCTTTACATACGCAAATTATTTCACCAAACGATCGTAAATCGCTCTATAGCGGCGGGACGTCTCCTCGACGACCTCGGCGGGCAGCGGAGCCGGCTCGCTGTTTTTATCCCAATCGGTACCGGACAAGTAAGTCCGTACAGGCTCTTTATCCATGCTGTCGATCTCGATGTCGTAGGCAAAGTTTTCTTTCGCCCAGAAGCGAGAGGAATCCGGGGTGAAGATTTCGTCAATCAGAATAATTTCCCCGTCAATAAGACCGAACTCAAATTTGGTATCTGCCAAAATAATGCCGCGCTCTTCACAGAATTGACGAGCAAATTCATACAGCATGATGCTCTTTGCTTCCAGCTGTTCCGTCAGCTCGGCGCCGACCAGCTCCTTCATCCGTTCGATGGAGATATCCTCGTCATGACCGACGTCGTTCTTCGCCGCCGGAGTGAAGATGGGCTTCGGAAACCGTTCGTTTTTACGTAGGCCTTCTGGCAGCTTGTGGCCGTTGATCTCGCCTGTTTTCTCATACTGACGCCATCCGCCGCCGGTAATATAGCCGCGAACGACACATTCAATATCGATGCGCTGCGCTTTCTTCGTAACCATGAAGCGGTCCTTCATCACTTCGCGGTCCGTAATGAGATCGCCCAGCTTCTCGACGTCGCCATGAACCAGATGGTTCGCCACCATATCCTTCGTCTGCTCGAACCAGAACTTGCTGAGGCTGTTGAGCACGCTGCCTTTATCGGGAACGGCTGGCGACAGCACCCAATCGAAGGCGCTGATGCGGTCGGTGACGGCGATCAAATAATGCTCTCCCAAATCGTACAGCTCGCGAACCTTCCCTTTGTAAAGCAAAGGCGCTTTGACATATTGCTCGGCACTTGAAATTGCTTTTGTAGAGACCATGGTCGATAGGTCCTCCCCGGAATACGGGTTGTCAAAGCCGTGCGTCATTCCCTAAGATGGCCGGTTCCGACGAAGCTTCTCACCCGGATTGATATATTAAAGTAGTCCTAAACGTTTGAAAATCGTATCGACATGCTTCAAATGCCAGCTAGGATTGAAGCAGTCCTCTATCTCCTCAAGGCTTAAAGTTTCACGAATCGACGCCGTATTCTCAATAATTTCGCGGAATGAGCGCTGCTCTTCCCAAGCCTGCATCGCTCTAGGCTGTACCGTGTCGTAAGCCTGCTCGCGGCTGAAGCCTTTGTCGATCAGCTTGGTCATGACGCGGCCGGAGAACGGAACGCCGTAGGTGCTTTGCATGTTGCGCTTCATGTTCTCAGGGAACACGGTCAAGTTCTTCACGATGTTGCCGAAGCGGTTCAGCATATAATTCAGAAGAATGGTCGCATCCGGCAGTATGATCCGTTCCACCGAGGAGTGCGAGATATCGCGTTCATGCCACAGCGTCACATTCTCGTAAGCGGAGATCATATGACCGCGGATGACGCGGGATAAGCCCGAGATGCTTTCGCAGCCGATAGGGTTGCGTTTGTGAGGCATCGCCGAGGAGCCTTTTTGCCCTTTGGCGAACGGCTCCTCCACTTCGCGGAATTCGCTCTTTTGCAGCGCGCGGATTTCCGTTGCGAACTTATCGAGCGAGGTGGCGATCAGCGCCAATGTAGCCATATATTCGGCATGACGGTCGCGCTGCAGGGTTTGCGTTGAAATCGGAGCCGGGTTGGTGCCGAGCTTATCGCAAACATAGGCCTCGACGAACGGGTCGATGTTGGCGTAGGTGCCTACCGCTCCGGATATTTTGCCGTACTGCACGCCGTCGGCCGCAAAGCGGAAACGCTCCAGGTTCCGTTTCATCTCTTCATACCAGAGAGCCATCTTCAAGCCGAAGGTCGTAGGCTCCGCATGAACGCCGTGCGTGCGCCCCATCATCGGGGTGTCTTTATATTGAATCGCTTTTTGCTTCAAAATCTCAATAAAATTCACGATATCCTGTTCCAAAATTTCATTCGCTTGACGCAGCAGATAGCCCAATGCCGTATCCACCACATCTGTGGAGGTCAGGCCGTAATGAACCCATTTGCGCTCCGGTCCGACCTTCTCCGATACCGCACGGGTGAAGGCGATAACGTCATGGCGGGTTTCCTGCTCGATTTCATAGATGCGGTCGATATCGTAGGACGCGTTCTTCCGAAGCTCCTTAACATCCTCCTTGGGGATAACCCCAAGCTCCGCCCAAGCTTCACAGGCTAACAGCTCCACCTCGAGCCATGCGTTGAACTTGTTTTCCTCCGTCCAGATCCTGGCCATCTCGGGCCTTGAATAACGCTCGATCAACTTTCTCCGCCTCCGCTTCAATCTGCTATTGATTCGTTAGTTTTCCATATGTTTGAAGCCTCTATCCACTTCAGTGCCGCATCGGCCGACTCCGCCAGCACGTTCACATGTCCCATTTTGCGGTTATGCTTGGCTTCGTGCTTGCCGTACAAATGGACTTTGGCGGTAACTCCGGGCATTTGCTCCGACTCAGGCCGGACGATCCAATCCAGAAGCGGCTCCACATGCTGTCCGAGGATATTCCCCATGACAACCGGAGTCAAAAGCTCCGTCGATCCGAGCGGAAGATTGCAAATGGCCCGTACGTGCTGCTCGAATTGCGACGTAGCGCATGCTTCCATGGTGTAGTGTCCTGAATTATGAGGGCGAGGGGCCAATTCGTTCACGAACAGCTGCCCGTCCCTCGTCAGGAACATCTCAACGGCGATCAGACCGACGACGTCCATGGACTCGGCAATGCGAACAGCCAGCCGTTCCGCTTCCTGCTGAATGCTTTCGCTTGTTCTTGCTGGCACAATGGATAGGTGCAAAATATTGTTAACATGAATATTTTCCGCCGCAGGGAAGGCTTGGACTTCTCCACGGGGACTTCTGGCTGCGATAACGGATATTTCCTTCTCAAAATGGATAAACTGTTCCAGCACCAGCTCGGTCTTGGCTTTGCTGAGTGTGTCGTAGGCTTCCTCCACCTCGTCCAAGGAACGAATGACCCATTGGCCTTTGCCGTCGTATCCGCCGGTCGCTGTTTTGAGCACGCAAGGCGTACCGAAGCGTTCGACCGCTTCCCGCAGCTGCTCAGCGCTAGTGATCTCGGCATAAGGCGCTACCTGTACGCCGGCCGCTTCGATAGCGCGCTTCTCGCGCAAACGATGCTGCGTAGTATACAGCAGCCTGCTGCCTTGAGGCACATAGGACTCGGCCATTAGCAGCCGGGTCACGTCCGCATCGACATTTTCAAATTCATAAGTAATCACGTCGGATTGCTCTGCCAGAGCCTGGGCCGCCTCGGCATCATCGTAGGACGCTACGATCTGCCGGTCGGCTACCTGCCCGCAAGGAGCGTCAGGAGTCGGATCCAAGGTTACGAAGCGGTATCCCATCGCCCGTCCGGACAAGGCGAGCATCCGGCCTAATTGGCCTCCGCCCAGGACGCCGATGGTTCCGCCGGGACGAATAACCGGTGCATCGTTACGGCTGTCAGCGGCTTGACTCATTCCAGCACGCTGCTTTCTATCACCGATTGGCGAATCCGCTCCCGGCGATCGCGTACTTTTTGCTGCAGCTCCGGATCAAAGGCTCCGATAATTTGCGCAGCCAGCAGGCCTGCATTCGTCGCGCCCGCATGGCCGATCGCTACCGTCGCTACCGGAATGCCGCCGGGCATCTGTACGATGGATAACAGCGAATCCAAGCCGTTCAGCGTGGATGTTTTCACAGGAACGCCAATAACCGGCAGTTCCGTCTTTGATGCAACCATGCCGGGCAAATGAGCGGCCCCGCCCGCTCCTGCGATAATTACCTTCAATCCGCGTTCCGCAGCCGAAGCCGCATAGTCGAACATCAAGTCCGGGGTGCGATGAGCCGATACGACCTGCTTTTCGTAAGGAACCCCCAGCTCTTCCAGCATGTCGCATGCATGCTTCATGGTTTCCCAATCCGACTTGCTTCCCATAATCACTCCAACAAGAGCAGACATTTCCTACCTCCGTGATATGCGCTTTTTTTGACGGTACAGATTATTAAAATCCCCTATAAACACAAAACGTCCGGCAAACAGCATGCATATACAAGCTATCTGCAGGACGACGAGTATTCCCCAAGCGCAAGCTAAGGCCTAGCGCCTTCGCGCTGACCTTCATGAATTACGCTAACTCGTAGTCCAAAAATTTATGGTTTTTGGGTAGATACTTCCGGGCCATATCCCCGGCATTATACGAGAAACTTTGACATTTTCAGCTATGAATCTTGTCTGATGACATCTTTAGTTTACCAGTGATAAAAGCCCTGTGTCAACAAAAAAAGGCGAACATTATGTGAAAAAGGACAACATAAAGTTCGCATTTCAATTCCCAATTCCGAACATTCATGACGGTTAGCTCGCCGAATGCTTCATTTTATTCAGTAAATCGTAACTTTCCCGAATTTCCTCCGCGCTTAAGCCGCCCTTCTCGATCGCTTCCGGGGGCAAGCTAAGCCACCGCTCCATCATGGCCATGCCCCGTTCCATCGCGGCGGCGTTTCCCGGATCGTCCTCCAGCAGGAAAAACAACATGTCCTCCGCCTTGGATAAAAGCCCGGCATCATCGTAATATTCCGTCAGTACCTCCCTCATGAATGCAGTCATCCGAACATGCTGCACCTTCGGCAGGACAGCGGCGATCCGTTCGTCCACATCGCTTAGCCCCTGCTCCGCTTCCTTCATCCGGCGAATATGGAGCAGAAGCTCCAGAGATTTCAGAAGGCAGCCTGTCCCTTCCCTCTCCTCCCCCGCCTCGTTCAGTACATCGCCCTCTGCGACGAGCATATCGCTTAAGAGAAGCCCTTTGCCCACGTCGAAATATCCGTTTGTCGACAGCAGTCCAATGATGTCCTTGACGGACAGCGCCCGAACCATTTTGGAGTTTAAGCCAAGCAGCTGCTTCATCGCTTGCGTCAACAGCTCCATGGCCTCCGCGAACCGGCGGTTTTGTCTTTGAAACAGGACTTGTCCCATGGATACGCTAAATTGCTCGATCATTCGCATCAAGTAATCTCTGCGGTACAATGCGGATCCCTCCCATGCCTTATCTTTTGTACAGATGTACTTCTTATTGTACTGTATGGTGATGGAAATTGGAAAAAATGAAGCTGCGTAGGGGAAAAGAAAAAACCTGGCCTTGGGCCAGGATGGTTTACATACAAGTAATCGTAGGCAGACATTTGTGCAAAGGGAGGGAATTGGTTGCAGGATTCCGACCGCTGTTGAAGTCGTGTTCCTTTCATTATATGCTTGCAGCGGTTGGAACACGAGCTTCAAAGGCGGACGCTATCGCTTCTCCACCCGCAACCATTCCCTCTTTTGTTCTACGCTGCTGCTTACTTCGACTTCTTTTTACTGCAACTTCTCCACTGCAGCTTTTTCAGTTCATCTTCTTTTCTTCAACTCTATTTCAGTCTTCAACCGATTTTTATTCTGCAAAATCATCCTGCAGTGTCACATTTTTTTCTATACCATCGTTCCCGCGGCTGTCCATCATCCTACATAAGCACGATAGTTGCCTAATTCCGTCCGGTTCCCCTTCGCGGCCCATTCGTATCCAAGCTCGGAAGGAAGAGACCACCGGTGATAGCTATCAAGCAAAGCTTCCTTCAGTCCCTCCACCCATGTATACCCGATCTCTTCATCGCGCCGGATACTTTCAACGGGAAACGAGTGGATATCCGGCATGGAGCTCAGCATTCCGTTGGTGCACAGGACTTCGGCGTAGGCGGCCTCCAAGCCGCAGGGAATGCCTGCCTCACCTGAAGCGGCTGCCTGGATGCAGGTTCTCAGCTTACTCGCTTTGCGGGCTTCATAGACTTTAACCGTTCCGTCCTGGAACGCGGCTTCGATGCGGTTGCCGTTCTGACCGGAAGTATAGGTAATGACGGCTTTTTCGAATTCATAGCAAAAAGAAGGTCCGAAGTTTTGGCTGACCGCATGCGTAGCGTAGAACAGCACCTCAACTCCGCCTTCTCCCTGAACTCTTACGGCGCACGTATCGAAATTCTCGATGGGGTTCGCACGGTACAGCTCGGCCTCCACACTTTGCAGACGCAGGCTTTCATCCGTTTTGGAACCCAAAATGTAAAACATATTATGCAAATAATGAGACGTTGCGTTATGAGCTACACTGTCCAAGATCCATTCGCCTTGGTCGCTCTTTTGCCGTCCTTTCCATCCGCTTGAAAAATAACTGTCCGTTCTTCTCCAGAGCACGACGGTTTTGAGACGGACCGGCTTGCCGAACAGCCCTGACATGACATCCTGCTTCAGCTGCTGAATTTGAGGGGTAAAGGACCAGTCGAAGCCAATGGCAACGAACTTGCCTGAACGGTCGCGTGCCTCCATCATCTGGCGCACCTCCTGTACCGTAGCGGCAATCGGTTTTTCGCATAAGACGCTGCTGCCGTTCGCCAGAGCAAGGCAGGTTTGCTTGCAGTGAAATTGGATGGGGGTACTGATGACGGCCAGATCCGCTCTGTGATGGGCATAGAACTCCTCCATCGTTGTATAAAAGGGAACGTTCAACTCCTGAAGTGCCTGATAATGGTTGCTTTTTTCCGGATAAACGTCGACTACACCGGCAATCACCGGACGTATGTCGCTGTCATCATAAGCACGCAGCAGCTCATTGACATGGGTATTACCGTAGCCGCCAATGCCTACTAATAGGATGGATACTTGTTTTGCACTCATTTCCTCACCTCAGTTTCGGTTTTGATGTACATGTCAACCTGTCTCGTCAGGTTAGGCAAGCTTCATTCTACACCCGCCGTCAGGGAACGTCTTATAAAGTATGGAATTGGATTCTCAATTTTGGAACCGCTATCTTTTCAATTTCTTAAACCGGGTCGGAGGTTATTGCTATTGGTTTGGAAATTCGTTATAGTTAGGATGTAAAAGTTTTTCTTCTATTTTTAATATATATGAAAATAATTTTCTTTTAAAGAGGTAAGTATGGCCGGAATATTAAGCGCTATTCAAGAGCAAATGGAATCGATGAACCCGAAGGAGAAGGAGATTGCCGCCTATGTCCTGGCCCACCCGCAAAATATCGTCCAAATGGGCATCACTGAGCTCTCACAGCAATCCGGAGGAAGCACGGCTACCATCTCCCGCTTCTGCAAGATGTTTCACTTTTCCGGCTACACGGAATTTAAAGTCAAGCTTGCGGCCGAGCTGGCTCAGCTGCCCTCGGTTCAATCTTATCAAGACATTATTGCGGGCAATCCGCTTTCAAGCATCGTTGCCGCCATGGAGGCCAATCACGTAAGCTCAATCACCGACACCACGCGCATGCTGGACCTGAAGCAGCTGCAGAAGGCGATCGACGCGCTCCAATCGGCACGACAGATCGATCTGTACGGCGTTGCTACGTCAGGGCTCGTTGCGCAGGACTTTTATCAAAAGCTGGTGCGTATCGGCAAACGGGCTTTCGCCTTCTCCGACCCGCATATGCAGATTACTTCCGCATCCAATCTGACGAGCGAGGATGTCGCTATAGGAATTTCCTATTCCGGGGAAACGGGGGAGACGATCGCAGCGCTGAAATGCGCGGCCGAGAACGGAGCGACTACCATTTCGTTGACCAAGTTCGGCACGAATACGTTGACGTCCCTTGCCTCGATCTCTTTATTCACCTCCACCCTGGAGGAAGGAATGCGCCGCGGCGACATGGCATCGCGCATTGCCCAGCTGCATGTCATCGATATTTTATTCGTCGGACTTATCAGCGACCGGTTCGATGAACTGGTTCCCCGCCTTGAAACATCTTTTCACATGGTTAAAAAATACCGCTAATCACAAGGAGCAGATAACTCGTGAATCTACTGACCTTTGACTCTCATGAAAAGCTGCATGAATCCGGGGCGAGCATTATTACCGGACTCGTGCAAACAAACCCTCGCGCCGTCCTCGGCCTGGCCACGGGAGGAACGCCTATCGGCATTTATGAAGAAATCGTCAAGAGCTACCAGCGCGGTCTGGTAAGCTTCCGTGACGTGACTTCCTTCAACCTTGATGAATATGTGGGACTTCCGGAGGATCATGCCGAAAGCTATCGGAATTATATGAATACGCATCTGTTTAACCATATCGATTTGCCTCGCAGCCAGGCGCATATCCCTGACGGCAATGCCGCAGATCCGGCTGCCGAGTGCAAGCGGTACGATAAGCTATTGGAGCAGGCCAAACAAATTGATCTGCAGCTGCTCGGTCTCGGACATAACGGGCATATCGGCTTCAATGAGCCGGACCATGCCTTGATCAGCGGGACTCATGTTGTGGAGCTGCGTGAAGAAACCCGTAAGGCGAACGCAAGATTTTTTGATTCCATGGATCAGGTCCCTACTCATGCTTTGACCATGGGAGTAGGAACGATTCTTAAAGCCAAAATGATTTTGCTGGTTGTGAAGGGCGCGGACAAGGCCGAGATCGTCCATCGTGCCCTGACGGGACCTATTACTACGGATTGCCCTGCATCGCTGCTGCAAACGCATCCTCACTTAGTCGTACTGGTAGATTCGGAAGCTGGGAGGCTGTTCAAATGAGCCAAGGCAAAAGTACCTATCTCTATAATGTAAGAATCGTCACGCCTGATACCACCGTGAAGAACGGATGGATTCTGCTATCCGATGGACGCATCGCCGCTATCGGCAAAGAAACCGGGAGCGTCGAGCACGCCCGGACGTTAGCCCGGGATTGCGAAGTGATTGACGGCCAAGGCGGCTATATATTGCCGGGCTTCATCGATGTCCACGTTCATGGAGGCTACGGACATGACTTCATGGATGCGGATGCCGAAGGACTCGATGCGATCACCCGCTTCCATGCTCAGAATGGTACGATCATCATGCTGGCAACCACCGTTACCGCCTCCAAGGAGGATATCGATCAAGTACTCACGCGGGTTCAAAGCTACCGCGAGGCAGGAATGCCTTACGCCCAGCTGCACGGCGTTCATCTGGAAGGACCCTACATCAGCGCCAAATGGCCCGGCGCGCAAAATCCGCAGTTCATCGTCCCTCCACAGCCTGCATGGCTGGAGGATTGGACGCAGCGCTTCCCTGGTCTGATCAAGATGCAGACACTGGCGCCGGAGTCCGAAGGCGCCCTGGAATACATCGAGGCTTTGGCCCAGCAAGGCATCGTGGCCGCATTGGGTCATACGGATGCTTCGTATGATCAAGTGATGCTTGCCGCCGAGCATGGCTTGAGCCATGCCGTGCATACCTTCAATGCTATGACCCGCCTGCATCATCGCGAGCCAGGAACCGTCGGAGCGGTGCTCACCAATCCGGCGATCATGGCGGAAGTTATCGCCGACGGCCATCATGTCCATCCTGCCTGCATTCGCCTGCTGGCGCAAATGAAGGGCCCGGACAATCTGCTGCTCATTACCGACGCCATGTCCGCTGCGGGTCTCGGGAACGGCGAGTACAAGCTCGGCGGTCTCGACGTCATCGTACATGGCGGCGTTGCGCGGCTTAAGGAAGGCGACAGCCTGGCAGGCAGCACGCTGACCATGATTGAAGCATTCCGTTATGCCGTCCGCGAGGCCGGCATCAGTATCGAGCATGCAAGCCGTATGGCAAGCGGCACCCCGGCCCGCAGACTCGGCATCGAATCCGAGACCGGAGCGATTGAGGCTGGCAAGCAAGCGGACGTGCTGCTGCTTAACAAGGAGCTCGAGCTGGAACGCGTCTGGATTCAAGGACGCGTAATTCGCTAAAAAATTTGTACTCATCATTCTTAAATACTCAAACGCCAGGGAGCATCCGTATCAGCTCCATGGCGTTTTATTTATACGCTGGCATCCCCTATGAATAAAGTCAATCCTGCAGGGAAGGTTATAGTTGAAATTTAAGGATGATTTCAGATGCTACAAGACGTTTTATGCTTCAAAGGAGAACATAGAAGAGGAGGGATACAAATGACCGACGCGAAACCGAAGGGTCTTGTGGAGTTTCACCAGCCGCCTGCGAAGCTCGTGGCCGATAGAGCCGGAGATGAAGCGATGCGGGAGCATCTAGATGAAATGATCCAAAACGACGGCTATCCCGGTAGCTGCACGGTGGTAGATACCTCAGCGGAAGATAAGAGCTGAGCCATCATCTGCCACACCTTAATACAAAGCAGGCTGTGCCACTTATCATCATGGCCAGCCTGCTTCTTCCTGTTTTCGTGACTTGCGCTCCGAAAAGCCTGATTGAAACCTGCCCTCGACTTAACGCGTTCACGAACGATGATGGGCTTCATACGGCGAATTCTTTTATTGCTTAGTCCATACATGATTTGCCCATTGTATAAGGCGAAGCTGAAACAGCGATTCGGTCTCCACATCCGGAGCCGATGTCCCTGCCTTACTCTTCCTCCTCCAACAAAAAAGCTTGGCCACTAGGCCAAGCTTCAGGTTGTTGAGAAATCCTGTTTTGCGAGAACTATGCTATAAATGGAGAGTGGGGTATGCCTCGGAGGAGCAATAGCGTCCGCCTTTGAAACCCGTAAAAATACTGATAAAAATAGAATCAACTTTCACGGGTTTCAACAGCGGCTGGAGGGGTATACCCCACCGGAATGTATCGGAATAGTTCAAGCACTTCAGGCTTCCAAAAAGGCTCAAGCTTGGCCGCTAGGCCAAGCTTTTCCTCTCCAGCCACTTGATCGCTTCACCAAAATGCTGGCCGCACTCCGTCAGCGCTTCTACCGCCTGTTCCTTCTCTACGCCGAAGCGGATCATCAGGATCGCCACTCGGGCGTCGCCATCTGCCTGATGGGCAAAGGCCGCGGCCACCTCGCGATCCACCTTGGCAGCTTCACTTACGATTCTTACTACCCGGTCGCGAAGCTTCTCATTGGTCGCCTGCACGTTGACCATCAGGTTGCCATATACCTTGCCAAGCCGGATCATGGCCGTCGTCGTAATCATGTTCAGCACCATCTTGGTTGCCGTTCCCGCCTTCAGACGGGTGGAGCCGGTGACGATCTCCGGGCCTACCGGCACTTCAATGGCATACTCTGCGGCCTGGCTAAGCTTAGTGCTCTCATTGCAGGAGATACCTGCGGTCATTGCCCCTATCTCCCGCGCACGACGGATGGCGCCGATGACATAGGGCGTATTGCCGCTGGCTGCAATGCCTACTACGGCATCGTTAGCCGTGATATGCGCTTCGATCTCCCTCGCTCCCGCTTCATCGTCATCCTCCGCATTTTCAATCGCCGTCGTAATGGCTGTCTCTCCCCCGGCTATCAGTCCGGTGACAAGCGACCTGTCGACGCCGAATGTCGGCGGACATTCGGAGGCGTCCAGTACGCCTAATCTCCCGCTGGTTCCGGCTCCTACGTAGAATAACCTCCCTCCGCGCCTCATCACTTCCACTATCGTTTCGACAGCACGAGTGATCTGTGGCAGCGAGCGCTGCACGGAGCTGGCAACCGTCTGATCTTCTTCATTCATTAATCGGATAATTTCAGGAACGCTAAGCTGGTCCAATTGTGCTGATTTGGCGTTCCTCTGCTCGGTTACGGGTTGTACTGTGCTTTTATCCAACTGTCGCTTCCCCTCCTGCCTCCCAGTCGGCAATATGCTGTTTGATGTTATCGGTTATTTGTATCCCCGCTTGCTTTAACGCAAGAATATAGCAGCCGGCCGCAGGCGGGATGCCAAGCCTTCTTAAGCTTAGCCCGCTTGCCGCGACAGCTTCGTGGGCTGACAGCCGGCGCACGAACCCCTCGTTTGCGAATAATCCCCCGCTTAGTACAACCGGCAGCCGGGATACATCGGCATCCGGACGCAGCTCTGTCAGCCTTCTTTTTGCCGTAATGATAAGCTCGGCCAGCTCGGCCGCAGCCTCTTGCACAATCTTCTCCGCCACTTCATCCCCTTGCTCTGCTGTCATCAAGGTCCATTTGGCCGCATCGGCAATCACCGTACGAGGATTCGCCTGGCTGTACACATAGCTGATGATCTGATTAGGGTCGGACAGCGACCAATATGCCAATAGCTGCTCCGTCAACCGGGTCTTCACTCCTCGCCCGTCATGCTCCTTCATGACAGCCACCAAGGCCTGTCTGCCAATATCATAGCCGCTGCCCTCATCACCCAGCAAATATCCCCATCCGCCTACACGGACATAAGTGTCGCTTTCCGGCAAATAGCCGTAGGCGATAGATCCTGTTCCCGAGATGAGAACAATGCCGCCTTCCCCCCAGGTGCCGGCCGCCAACGCGGTAATCGCATCATTATGAACCGTAATGGTGGCATGCTCGGGGAGCAGCTCCCGCATGAACGCATACAAGCGTTTCCTCTCCTCCGGCCGGTCCGCCCCGGCCAAGCCGAGAAACACTCCGGCCAATTGGTCCATAGGACTCCTAGACAGCTCCATCGCCTGTTCAATAAGCTCTTTCAGCACGCGCTTTACTTCGTCCCACGGACGGGATTTGATGCTGCTCGATTCTCCATAGCAGATGGCCAATATGCGGCCGGTGCCGTCGCCGATGATGCAGGCGGTCTTGGTCCCTCCGCCATCGATCCCGATATATCTTCGGTTCCTGAGCTCTTCCTCTGCTTGTTCTCTCTTATCCATCAGCCGCAATCCCCCTTTCATCGAAAGCCTCGTTTACTACCCTTGTCGGATACGGCCAATACCGGCTGCTTTGCCATCCTATTTGACGGCTCCGGCAGTCATCCCTTCCATGAACTGCTTGGATGCCACGGCGAACAAAATGATCATCGGCAGCGACGACAGCGTCAGCCCCGCGAACAGCACGCTCCAGTCCGTGGAGTACTCGCTGAACAGCGTCAGCATACCTACGGGAATCGTCTTTTTCGCTTCCTCTTGAACGAAGATTAACGGAAAGAAGAAATCGTTCCAGACAGTAATAAAATTCATGATCATAACCGTGCCCAACGCCGGCCTCATCAACGGCGCAATAATGCGCACCAAAATATTCAGATTCGAGCAGCCGTCGATTCTCCCTGCTTCCTCCAGCTCCTTAGGCAGCGTCCGGAAAAATCCCGTCAAGATGAGAACCGCCAAAGGGAGACCTATCGCCACATAGACCAATATCAGCGATAATTGCGTATTCAGCAGCTGCAAATTTTTCATTAGCATAAACAGAGGTACAATCCCCAGCTTGATCGGTATCATCATGCCTAATAGAAAGTAGAAGAACAGCGCCCCATTCCATTTAAACGAAAAACGCGCGATATAGAACGAAGCGAGCGAGCCGAATACGATGATCAATGCGACGGAGATGATGCTAACAGCCGCGCTGTTCCAGAAGTAGTCGAAGTAATGGACCTGCTCCAGCAGCTTGCGGTATGCCGCAAGACTCCACACATCAGGCAAAGCGAGCGGGTTTTTGAAAATTTCGATGTTCGTTTTCAGCGATGAAAGCAGCATGAGGAAGATCGGGTAGAGACTTAAGACGGCGAACAAGAAAGCAATAACATACTGCACAATGCGGATTCCAAGCGAATGTTTCAATGCAAGCCCTCCTCTACTCGATGTCTTTTTTCTTCATCAGTGCCATGAAAATCGCCGATAACGAAGCGATAATGAAAAATAATGTGACCGCCAGCGCCGAACCAAGACCGATAGCCGTTCCGTCCCCGCTTGAGGAGCCAAATGCCGTACGGTAAAAGAACACGGCCAGCGTATCCGTAGAATGAACCGGTTCCCCCTGCGACCCTTGCATTGCGTACACCAGCTCAAACGCTTCAAAGGCTTGCACGAAGGTGAATACCGTAATAATAACGACGGACTGCATCATCATCGGCAATATGATCGACCGGATCAGCCTGAATCCTTTAACCCCGTCCAGCCGGGCCGCTTCCAGCACCTCTTGAGAGATGGAATGCAGGCCAGCCAGCAGAATCAATACCGCGAAGCCGATACCGAACCAGCAGTTCGCCAGAATAATGGCTGTCAACGCCGTGACCGGCTCTCCGAGCCACGGTCTCGCCCACTGCTCCAGGCCGATTTGCTTCAGAAACACATTGACGGCTCCGAAGTTCGGATTCAGCATCAGCTTCCACAGAAAGCCTACAACAATGACGGACAAGAGCCTCGGCAAAAAGTAGGCCATTTTGAACAGCTCTGCGCCCTTGACCTTCGAGAAAATGATATAGGCCAATACAAAAGCGATGCCGTTTTGGAAAATCATTTCCAGCACAAAATAATACGCGTTATGGGCAAGGGAATTCCAGAAATACGTATTGAAGGGTTCTTTCGTAAACAGCGTGACGAAATTTCCGATACCGAGAAAAGCGCCTTTCCTTAAGCCCTGCCAGTCGAACAAGCTGTAGCTGAATGCAGCCAGAATCGGGTAAACGATGAACAGCGTAAAGACGGCGAGGGCCGGAATCGGAAACAGATGAATAAATCCTTTTCTCCAGTTGAATGATTTAGGCTTATGCTTGGGTGCTTGCAGTTGAACATTCGTTCCATTCATGTGCGCCTCGCCGCCTTTTCCATCTGTATTTTACTTACTTGCCTGCAGGCTTGAACCAGGTATCCGCGCTTTTTTGTACTTCCTCCACAACGTCTTGCGGCGTTTGCTTATTCAAATACATACCCTGCAGCGCCGTTTCCAGTGTGACCTTGGTTGTAGGGTTGCCGGAGCTGAAATGAACGACAAACATATAAGGAGTAGAGATGCTGTTGGCAAATTTGGAAATCTTCGTGACGATCGGATCCGACGCTTCCACACCCGGAATGGTGCTAGGCTTCATCAGCTCGTTCGCTACAAGCTGGCCGAAATCCTTGGTCGTCAAAAACTCGATGAATTTCATGGCCTCCGCTTTATTCTTGGACGCTTTGTTGACCGAGAACGATCCGTCTACCCAGGTGGTTACCGTCGCTTTGCCGCCTGCAGGAGCAGGTACCGGGAAAACATCCATTTCCAGCGCCGGGTTCATCTTCTTCATCACCGCAAGCTCCCAGTCTCCCATGACCATCATGCCGGCCTGCTCGGTAACGAACAGATTGCGCATGTCATCCATGGAAATACCGACATAGTTATCCGGGAAATATTTCGTTAAGCCTTGCATCATCTGGATGGAGTCGACAAACGCCTTATCCTTGAAGTTCGTTTGGCCCGACGTTATTTTGCTTACAAAATCGTTAGCGCCATAAAAGCCTGGCCCCAGAGCTCCGTGCGTCAACGACAAAATCCAGCCTTCCTTGGAGCCGAACGCAAACGGAGTCACCTTGTTTTGCTTCAGCGTATCCGCCGCTTTGATCAAATCATCCCAGGTCTTCGGTTCCTCGATATTGAATTTCTTGAACAGCTTCTTGTTATAAAAAATTTGCGTGGAGCTGAACACGGTGGGAACGCCGTATACCTTGCCATCCTTGCCGGTCGCCGCCGCCAGTGTATCCTTGGACATGACGCTTAACCCTTTGACCGAATCCAACGGCTCCAGGTACCCTGCATCCGCCAGGGCAATGCCCGCCGCATAAGGACGAAGCTGAATAATGTCCGGACCGCTGCCGGTTTGAAGCGCCGTATTCAATACCGTATTATATTCCGTGTTTTTGGTCGGCTTGAACTCAATTTCCACGTTCGGATTTTTCTTCTGATACTCTTTAATAATTTTTTCGTAGGCATCCTTATCCTCGGTCCGCCAGCTGCCCATCGTCAGCTTCACTTTTTGCTGCGGCTGCGTTGATGCCTCCCCCTTGTTATCCTTTGGAGCCGTCGTGGCCGCAGGCGTGTTCGATGAGCTGCAACCGGCCAGTGACGCTGCCAATATTGCTGCAAGAACCAGAGAAGCATGTTTCATGTTGATTATTCCTCCCTTTATTGTTCTTCTTTTTTTATTTAACCCCATGAATCGAGGAATAAATACTTTGGTGTAACAGCGGCCGCAGCTCTCTTATCGGAGTTGCCCTTCCGTAATGAACGGCATTCGTCAGAAACACTACTACCAGCCCGCTTACGGGCTCTATCCACAGGCTCGTTCCGGTAAAGCCGGTATGTCCGAAGCTTCCATGGGGCCAATGGCTGCTGCAGCTCGGTGCAGACGCCTGCCCGTGCCATATCTCCCAGCCAAGCCCGCGTCCCAGAAACGGCTCCGTTATACAGCGCCTGCGCCACTCCTCCGGCAGAACGCCCGGGTTCGCCGGCAGCCAGCTTCTCCCGTATCGCGCCAGGTCGGCTGCCGTGGCAAACAGCCCCGCACTTCCCGACACCCCGCCGAGCTGATAGCTCTTCTCGTCATGTACCTCGCCGTGAATGAAGGCTCCGTTATACTCCTCCGTCGGAGCAATGCGGTACCTATCCTTCGCTTCCGGCAAGAACGTCGTATGGTCCATTCCGAGCGGGAGATGAATTTCCCGGCGGACGAATTCGTTCAGCCTCTCTCCCGTTATCCGTTCAACCGCGGTACCAAGAAGAATAAACCCCAGATCGCTGTACTTTACCTGCGTCCCCGTCTCATAGATCAATTCCTGCTCGAATACTTCGCGCATCACATCCCGGGCTTCCAGTCGGTCCACCTTCGGCAAATCCGGCGGAAGGCCGGATGAGTGCTGCAGCAAGTGACGAATCGTAACCTGCGGGTGACGAAATTCAGGGAAGTACCGCTGTACCTGGTCTTCAAGCTTCATCTGTCCTCTGGACACCAGCAGCATGACCGCCGGCAGTGTCGCCGTCACTTTGGTTAAGGATGCGATATCAAAAAGCGAATCCAGTGTTAGCGCTTTCTTCTCTTCGGAGCTTGAAAGCCTGTAGCCTCCAAACGCCTGCTGCAGCCTTGTATGGCCGCCAACGGAAATATCGATTACAGCCCCGGGGATACTCCCGGCAGCTACCCAGCCTTCAATAAGTTGTATTATGTTATCCATTTCGCTTGGACCCGCTCACCGCTTTACGCGTCCTTTCCAGGGATTGGATGCTCTCCTCGTACGTCCGGCTGGCTATACCTACATAGAGGATGTCGATGACGTTCAGCTGCGCGATTCTTGATGCCATGGCGCCGCTTCTTATGCTCTGCTCCAATGAGCTCGTGAATAACCGGATATCGGCCATTTCCGCCACCGGATTGCTCCCGAACTTCGTCAAGGAAATGAGGGTTGCGCCGGATTCCTTGGCAATCTGCAGCGACTGAATAATATTTTCCGTCTGACCCGAATAGGAAATACCAAAGGCTACATCTTCCTTGGTCATGTTAGCCGCCAGCGTAGCCTGGGAATCAAAATCCGGCGCTGCCTCGCACCAGCGGTTAATCCGGGACAGCTTCTGCTTGAAGTCCTGGGCAATAACCGCCGAGGCCCCCACTCCAAAGAAGTACACCCTTCTTGCGCTGCTTAAGCAGTCTATCGCCCGCTCCACATCTTTAGGCGAAAGCACGGTCAACGTATCTTGAATGGAAAGCGTATTGTTATGGGAGATGGATTGGATTAAATCCTGCACCGATCCGTCAATTTGTATTTCCTGATAGGAGTTCGTTTCAGAGTGAACGGCTTTGGCCAGATCCGCCGCAATGCGCAGCTTCAGCTCCTGGAACCCCTTAAGATGAAGAGATCGGGCCAGTCTGACAATAGTGGCTTCACTGACCCCCGCCAGCTCCGCTACTTTCTGCACGGAAGCATTGACGACCGTCTCCGGATGATCCACGATGTATTGTGCAACCTTCTGTTCTGTCGGCTTTAACGTTTGCAGAGCTTCCTTTATTCCAATCAGACCGCCGTTTAACATAAGGGATATCTCCTTTGTGCCCGTTTCTTTACAAGTAGGAAAAGAACATTTACAATCTCATTATAAAATAAAATTTCCTAAAGTAAATACATTTTTGAAATTTTATTTCAGATTCTTTTTGACACATTTCTACACTTCTTACTGCCGTCACAAAGGTTTTTTGCTCCCAGGCATGGAATTAAAATAAGGTAGAAAAAGGATCGGAGGTGCATCGGATGCAAATTGTGACATTTAGAAGGTGGATCAACAATTTATACCTTTTTAATTACAAACATACGTACACCGCATCTATCGAGCATTTTCATGCCCATGACGGTTTGGAGCTATTATATATCCATGAAGGCAGCGGAACGTTCGTTATCAACGATTCGGTCTTTCAGGTGCGTCCCCGCACCTTGATTTTGATCAAGCCGTTTCAAATCCATTACATGCGCATGGAATCCCCCCCGGATTATACTCGCAGCATATTGAAGATCAAAGTATCGTCCATCGGACCGTTCGCTTCTTCGTTTCCTTACCTGTCTTCATTCCTGACGCAACTACTGGATAATAAAATGAGCCGGCAGCTGTTTTATTTAACCGATGAACAGGCGGCATACCTCGAGAGTCAATTCAGTGAGATGAATGACATCCTGTCTAACGCCCCGGAAATGATGCATCGTGAAGCAGTGCTCTTGTTTTTTTACCAGTTCTTTTCCTATTTTCAACGAAAGCTGTACACAGCCGAAGAGCTGTCCAAAGAACCGTTCACTCAAGCTTCGACGCAGCATATTAACAACATTTTGAAATGGATCAACGATCATTACAAAACGCACTTCAAAATGGAGGACATCGCCCGGGACTTGCATTTGTCTCCCAATTATTTGTCGAAGCTGTTCAAAGAGCAGATCGGCAAAACCATAACCGAATATACAAGCGAAAAACGTTTGGAGGAAGCGCGGGCGCTGCTTCATTCCGAGGATCTGTCCATCAAGCAGATCAGTGTCCAGACAGGCTTTCATTCCCCGTCCTATCTCATCTACTCGTTCAAGAAAAAATTCGGTATGACTCCCCATCAGTACGCGGCAGGGGTGAAAAAGCTGATACATCAGCTACGAGAAAAAGATTGACCTATTGTAAGCGCTACATATCTAGGATAGCATTTTGATACTTTTCTATGGCATTGTGATATTCAGTTTACTATAAGATGAACTCAAATCCACACAGGTAAAAATGGGGAGGGTTCATGTTTGGTAAATAAGAAAGCTATAACCTCGCTTCTGCTCGTCACGGCTGTCATGATGTCCGGCTGCAGCACTCAAGAAAGTTCCTCCGCAAAAAGCTCCGGGGACCCTGGTAAGACTGAAGCCGCTGCAGCGAACACACCGTTTACCTTGCTGTTTTACACGGCTCAAAACGGCAACTATGCGAATGAGGACAACTTCTCCAAGGAGATCGGCGATTTTATTACGGCGAAATTCCCTCATATCAAGGTCGAGCATATCCATAAGGGCAAAGGACAAGATTATCCTGACTTGATTGCCGCCGGCACGATTCCCGATATTATTCTAGAAAGCAGCACCAACGTAAAGCCCAGAATTATGGCGAATGATCTTCATTACGATTTGTCGGAGCTGATCAAAAAGCATAATTTCGATTTGAACAGGATTGATTCCACAGTGCTTCAGGTTTTGAAAAACTGGGGTGACGGAAAGCTGTACGGTCTTCCTTTCATGGGAAGCAACCTGATTCTTGGATATAACAAGGATATATTCGATAAATTCGGCGTTCCTTACCCTAAGGACGGCATTACCTGGGACGAAGTGTATGATTTGGTCCGCAAGGTGTCCCGGGCAGAGAACGGCGTAAATTACGTCGGTCTTCGTTACAACAGCCCTCTTGTGTTCAAATATAACCAAAGATCGCTTGGCTTTATGAGCGAAAAAGAGGACAAGGCGGCAGTCAATACGGATGCCTGGAAGGATCTGTTCGCGAACTTCAAACGAATCTACGACGTGCCCAATAACGAGATTTCCATCCCGGGGGAGTTTGCCGGAGGAACCGAAGCGATGGACTTGAACGTTACCGAGAAGCTGATCACCTGGTCTCAAAAAAATCCAAGCGCCAACTGGGACATTACTGCAGCTCCTGTCTTCAAGGACGCCCCGAAGGTCGGCTTCCAGCCTAATTTCTACTCGATGTATGTGACCAAGCAATCCAAGCATAAAGATGAGGCATTCGATGTCATCGCGTACCTGCTGTCGGATGAAGTGCAGACGCAGTTATCCAAAAAAGCGCTGCTCACGCCTCTTGCGGATAAAAAGATCCAAGGCGTGTTCGGCCAGGATATTGAATCGCTAAAAGGGAAAAACCTGCAGGCTGTCTTCTATAACCGTTACGCGGCCCCTGCACCGATCCGCGATGCGAACTTGACGTTCGCCGATGTAGCCGGTGTCCCCGGCAATTCATTCGACAAAATGCTTAAAAACCAAACGGATATTAATACGGCATTAAGGGAGGCCGAGGAAACGATCAACAAAGCTTTGACGGACGCCAAGGCCCAGGGAGGAGGCGGCAAATAGAATGAATCAGCTGCCTTGGCAGGGCTATCTCCCTCTAAAGGATATGGCTAAACAAGTGCAAATCCGGAGAACCTTGCACCCCACTTGTCCGCAGCCTCAAGCGGCCTGGTCGATGGACTCGAAGCTGTACCTAAACCACCCGTCCATCAAGGCGGCTTTATGGGGCCCTCCGGAGCAAATCACATTAAGCATGATAAAGTCGGATGTCTTCGATCGAAGAATAGCGGATCCACCTGTACTGACTCTGAAGGAGCTTCGGGAGGGAGCTTATTCCCAAGCGAATGAAGGCTTCCTGGACATTCAGCCGTCAGGCAATACCAGGCCCAAATACGGCTCCCTTGACCCGAGAGGCGGCCGTAGAGAGCCTTATGCCGCTTTTCGCGCCTACCCGTTTCCTTGCCAAAAGCCGGTGGGGCAGATCATCGTCCGCTGCAACGATTTCCAAGGATGCGATCCGGTACAAACCGTTCAGCAGTGCAGCAGCGGATTAACAAGCAGCACTCTGGTTCATGGGAAAGCTTCTCTTCAGCTAGATGTGCTTCTCTCGATGAAGCGCAGCGTTATTGCGATGCGGACGGAGTTCTCCGGATTGTCTCATCCTCTTTCGTTCCGCTTGTACCGCCATAGAGATCAGGCGCATCGCATGTATATGAATGTCGAAGGTACGGAATTCAAGCCTATGGAGGAACGGCAGCCCGTCTATCTGCCTAGAGGCAGCGATCAGCCCGTTGAATACTATCATTATGAACGTGACGCCGCATGGAACGGCCCGATAGAGCCTCCCGAGAGCGGCAGCGAGGGCAGATTTTTTTGGATTCGGCAGCGGCTGCCTGCCGAGAAAACTTTTCCCGATGGCTTCGAATATGTAGTAATGGGACTTGTCAGCGGCAGCGATGCAGAGCTTGAAACCGTCGAAAATGGCTTTGGTCTCGGCACGCCACCATATGCCGATGAAGGCTGGACATTTCACGAGAAGGACTATGACCGCATTCGGCAGGCACCGGGCGCCGCGGCTACAGCGGCCTTGAACCGGCTCAGCTCCGGTCAGGCCACGCTCTATACCGTTGTCGTCACCTCCAATGATGCTGCCGACATTATGGAATTTGCGAAACGGCAGCTTCTGGAAGCCGTAACGGACGGATTCGAAGCTTTACTGAAAGAGAATACCGATTGGTATGATGCGTTATACGATAAAAGGGAGCATGGACGAGTACTGTATCCCGGAGATTCGTATTATGAGAAGGAAATAACCCACCTGTTCAACAGCTGGGCGTGCAAGCACAGCGGCGGGTGCCGAACCGATGCCCGCAAATTTGAGGCAAGCGCCTCCTATGCAGGTATCGAAACAGACATTCAACCATGGCACAGCCTGCCATGCTATAATGAGCTGTTTTATACGCCCATGGTCGTCCGTTCCCGGGAGGACGCTCTGGATATGTGGTGGCAGCTGGTCGAGCACTGGCTCCCGGCGGCTCGGAAGAATGCTTCCGAGGTATACGGCCTTCCGGGCATGATCCTTGTGCACGGGTACTTGCCTCCGGTCAAGCCGGACCGTTACGTCCACACGAACTCGACGCTGGAGCTCTGTCTGGAAACAGG
The DNA here is from genome assembly GCF_039543185.1 of Paenibacillus vulneris. Taxonomy (NCBI): domain Bacteria; kingdom Bacillati; phylum Bacillota; class Bacilli; order Caryophanales; family Paenibacillaceae; genus Paenibacillus; species Paenibacillus vulneris. The sequence continues at coordinate 153,143 of NZ_BAABJG010000036.1, forward strand.
AGCTCAGGTGCTCAAAGTACTATGGGATATGTGGGATTACGCGGCAGATGAAGCCTTAATGCAGCGATTGTTATACCCGGCTTTGCGTGATCTCGCGATCTTCTACCTATCCTATCTCGAGCTGCAGGAGGACGGTCTCTTCCACATCGTCCCTGCCGTCGAAGCGGAAAGCTGGGGCATCCAGCCGAAGTTCGAATACAACCGGGATACGATCAGCGCAATCTCTATGTTCCGCTGGACCTTTCACAGAGCTGCCGAGCTCGCCGATTATTTAGGTACGGATCAAGATTTGAAGGCGGATTGGCTGTATGCGGCCAACAACCTCCCTCCTTATCCGACTTACGAAACGGAGGAAGGTCTTATCTATGCGGGCGTTCCAGGTATCAAGCCGCGGTGGTCCAAAGGCTGTCATCCTTGGTATATCGGTGTCTACCCAACTACCTTAGCCGATGAAATCCACCTGGATAGCGGTCCGAAGGAAAAGGAGATGATGCTGCGCACCGTTCGAAGCGTGCCTGCCGGTCATAACCGGCCGGTTTATGTACTGCTTGGAGAGTGTAAGGATAGGTTCCCCACGGTGGACGGCGTGCATCCAAGAACAATCGAAACCTATGCCGACCTGTGCATCGCAATTAACGAAGACCCGGAACGGGTCATTAACAGCCGGAGCGGACGGATCCATTTGTTCCCGGCTGTGCCGGATTGGGCCGAAATTTCGTTCCGACGATTTCAGGCCCGCGGCGGCTTCTGGGTATCCGCCGCACGAACTTCAGCCGGGGTGACTTTCGTCGAGATAGAAGCCCGCCGCTCCACCTTGTGCAAGATTATGAACCCATGGCCGGCAGAGAATATAACAGTCGTAGAGATCAATACAGGCGATCTTATCGATTTCAAAGTCGACAGAACTAAGCAGGAGTGTATCCTATTTGAAGCCGAAAAAGGCAAGACCTATCGATTGGTAAAGGAATAAAACGCAGGCCGTTTTCGGAAATCGATTCTTTCGAAAACGGCCTCTTTTTTAAGTCTTCAGGTTTCACTCTTGCTTATGCTGGTTCAAGTACACAAAAAAAGCAGCTGATCTGATTAAAAGATCAACTGCTTTTTGCTTGGCGACGTTCTACTCTCCCAGGACCCTTCGGTCCAAGTACCATCGACGCTGGAAGGCTTAACGTTCGTGTTCGGTATGGGTACGCGTGGTTCCCTTCCGCCATCATCACCAAACTGGATTTTTCGAAGGTTATGCTTCTTCGAAAATGCTGCGAGAAAATATCCATCCTCAGAAAGGACTTGCAGCTCAAGGCTTATTCCCTGAAAACTAGATACGAAATGCATGCGTAAAGTTCGTGAATTAGTTTCCCGGTTTTTCCCGGGCCCCGAGAAAGTATTTGGAATCAGCTTCGAAGCTTCTCTTCACTTTCTTGGGTAATGGATAAGCCCT
>NZ_BAABJG010000037.1:0-61963 GCF_039543185.1 Paenibacillus vulneris
CCGAAGTGATCTATAATAGAGCTTGTCTTAAGCTCAAAATTCAATGCTAGCGAGAATTTTCATTCTCTGTTAAAACATTCACTCGTTGTTCAGTTTTCAAAGGACAATCTTCTCTTGTTTATCGTCACCTTGTTTAGCGGCGACTTTTATAATATATCACATTCGCCTGCTCAATTGCAAGTACTTTTTATTACCACTTCATCATCTGATGAAATCAAGCACTTAACCAACAGAGCCTCAAAAGCGACAAAGAGTAATATACCAAAACCGAACCTAAAATGCAACCTTTTTTTGTTTCCTTATCCTGTAAATTCGTTTCCCGAAAACCCGCGAAGCGGACCTTGGCTCAAACCAATTCAGGTGCTTTGTGAGAACCCAGAGGTTTATAAAGTCTATATAGAAAAAACGTACCTTCCACAAAGGGAAGATACGTTTCGTTGAAATATAAAGCTTAGTCGCCTTGACGCTCACGCATTAATGGGAATAACAGCACATCGCGAATAGAAGGAGCGTTAGTCAGCAGCATGACCAGACGGTCTATGCCGATGCCCAGTCCGCCTGTCGGCGGCATACCGTATTCCAGAGCACGAATAAAGTCATCGTCCATTTCATGCGCCTCATCGTTGCCTTGCTCGCGCTCCAACAGCTGAGCTTCAAACCGCTCCCGCTGATCAATAGGATCATTCAGCTCCGTAAAGGCGTTGGCATGCTCGCGGGCAACAATAAACAATTCGAAACGGTCGGTAAACCGCGGGTCTTGTTCATTCTTTTTCGCTAATGGAGAAATAGCAACAGGATGCCCGTATACAAAAGTAGGCTGAATCAGTGTTTCTTCAACGAACGTTTCGAAGAACTGGTTCACGATGTGGCCGAATGTCATCATAGGCTCTACCGGCACTTTATGTTCTTTGGCCAATTGATGAGCTTCCTCATCGGTCATATGCTTGCTGAAGTCGACACCTACGACCTCTTTAATAGCATCCACCATTGAAACACGTCTCCATTGCGGAGCCAGGTCGACTTCATGGCCTTGGTATTGAATTTTGGTCGTACCCAATACTTCCTGAGCAATATGGGCAATCATGTTTTCCGTCAATTTCATGATGTCCTGATAATCGGCATAAGCCTCGTACAGCTCGATCATCGTAAATTCAGGGTTATGACGGGTGGAAATCCCCTCGTTACGGTATACGCGGCCGATCTCATATACCTTCTCCATGCCCCCGACAATCAGGCGCTTCAAATGAAGCTCGATGGCGATACGCATATACAACTGCATGTCCAGCGCATTATGATGCGTAATAAACGGACGTGCGGACGCTCCCCCTGCAATAGCATGAAGCGTTGGCGTCTCTACTTCCAAGTACCCGCGGGAATCCAGGTAGCGGCGCATCGATTGAATAATTTTGGAGCGTGTAATGAACGTTTGCTGCACTTCCTGATTCATGATCAGGTCCACGTAACGCTGGCGGTAACGAAGCTCAACGTCCTTCAGCCCGTGGTATTTTTCAGGGAGCGGCAGCAGCGATTTGGAGAGCACTTCTACCTCCAGCGCTTTTACGGACAGCTCGCCTGTCTTTGTTTTGAACATGCTTCCTTTAACACCGACGATATCCCCGATATCAAGCATATCAAAGGCTTTGTATTTCACCGTTCCGACCGCATCTTCCCGGACATAAATTTGAATTTTGCCGGTAATGTCCTGGATATGGGCAAAGCTCGCCTTGCCCATACCGCGCTTTTGCATAATGCGTCCGGCAATGCTGACCTCAATCTCCTGTGCTTCCAAGTCCTCTTTGGAAACCTCGTCATATGCTTTAAGCAGATCGGCCGCATGATGGGTAAGGTTAAATTTTTGCCCAAACGGGTCAATGCCAAGCGAGCGAAGCTCGTCCAATTTGTTTCTTCTGATCTGAAGCAATTCGTTTATTTCTTGTTCTACAGTCATGCTAGTTCCCAGCTCCTTATAATTTGCTGTCTATACGTTAAAAAAGCTTCCAAAGGAAGCTTTCTATCGACGGCTTTTACAATAATACCGCATAAAACCCATCTTATTTCTTAATATCGATGATTTCGTACTGAATCACGCCCGCAGGTACGTTAACGTCAACCAAAGAGCCTTTCGATTTGCCAAGAATAGCTTTACCTACCGGGCTTTCGTTGGAGATTTTATTTTGGAACGGATCCGATTCCGCTGTACCTACAATGTTGTATTCCACGATATCGCCGAATTCCAGGTCCTTCAGGGTGACGATAGAGCCAACACTGACGGTGTCTGTGTCGACATCATCATTATTAATAATCCGAGCATTCCGGAGCATCTTCTCCAGCGTCAAAATTCTGCCTTCGATAAACGCTTGCTCGTTCTTCGCATCTTCATATTCGGAGTTCTCGCTGATATCACCGTAGCCGATTGCTACTTTGATCCGTTCGGCAACCTCGCGGCGCTTGACGGATTTGAGGTGCTCCAACTCTTCCTCAAGTTTTTTCAAACCTTCCTGAGTCAGGATGACTTCTTTTTCACTCATTGCAACAATCTCCTGTCATGTGAAAGATTTTCATATTTCGAGCTGATTCCTTCGACTATGAATTCACTTATAAATAATATATTAACGATCGAGATCCTGATGCCTGATCCGCTTGTAATGACTATTGACTGATTATATTGCAACCCCATTCAAATGTCAATCTGAACCAAATGCTGCAAAAAGCCCAATTATTGTACCGCTGCGGACGTCTCCGAGGCTGTATCACTAAGGGATTCCTGACCCAATGAAGCCACGAATTCTTCCAGCACACGGGCCATCTCATCCCGCTTCGTTTGCTCCATAATTACGTCCTTGACACGAGCAGCTCCCGGCAGTCCCTTCAAATACCACGCCAGATGCTTCCGCATTTCTTTCACGGCTACATGCTCTCCTTTGAGCGCAACCAAACGGTCCATATGAAGAAGAGCAATACGCATTTTCTCTTGCCCTGATGGCTCAGGAAGCAATTCGCCGTTCGTTAAGTATTGTATGGTCCGGTACAGCATCCATGGATTCCCGAGTGCAGCCCGACCGATCATTACCCCATCGACACCTGTCTGATCCAGCATTCGCTTGGCGTCTTCCGGTGTGCAAACATCGCCGTTGCCAATGACAGGAATCGACACGGATTCTTTAACTTCCTTAATAATGTCCCAATTAGCGTGTCCCGTATACATTTGTACGCGTGTGCGTCCATGTACGGATACAGCTGCGCCTCCGCCATTCTCTACGGCCTTGGCGTTCTCTACGGCATAAATATGCTCATCGTCCCAACCGATACGCATCTTCACCGTTACCGGCTTAGTTACCGATTTAACCACGGTTGATATCATTTGCTCGATCTTGGGGGGATCCAGAAGCCAACGTGCCCCCGCATCGCATTTGGTGATTTTGGGAACCGGGCACCCCATGTTAATATCAATAATATCCGCATTGGTATGCTGATCTACATATTTGGCCGCTTCGACAAGAGATTCCGTGTCCCCGCCGAAAATTTGCAAGCTGAGCGGCTTCTCCCGGTCATCCACATAAAGCATCTCCATAGTACGGTGATTGCCATGCAAAATGGCTTTATCGCTCACCATTTCCGCACAAACAAGCCCGCAGCCGAATTCCTTGGCAATCAGTCTGAACGCAGGGTTACATACACCCGCCATCGGAGCCAATACCACCTGGTTCGGCGCTTCTACATTTCCTATCTTCAACATGTTAATTCCCTCCTTCCGCATTCGTTCCTACTTCGCAGCAGGCAGCAATTCATCCGGGTCGATGCCCAGGACTTCAGATATTTTTCGGATGATCTTGGGATCAGGCTTCCGCGTCCCTCGTTCGATGGCACCAAGCACGGCGATGGACACTTCGAGCTGATCCGCCAATTCATTTTGGGTGAACCCCTTAAGCTTACGAAAAGCGCGGATGCGCTGTGCTATTGCATTTTTTTCCATAAAGCAACGCCTTCCTTTCCCTCCAGCTTTTCTAGGTGAGCCGCCCATTCGGCAGCCTGCTGCTCACGCCGCGCTTGCATGACCTCGACCAACGGCACAAGGACAAAGGCTCGTTCCAGCATTCTTGGATGGGGAAGGATAAGCGTCGGATCGTCCTGGCGTAAATCATCGTACAGCAGCATATCCAAATCGATCGTTCTCGGTCCCCAACGGAGCTCCCGTGTACGCCCGAGGCTTTGTTCAATATGCTGCATAACGCCTAGCAGCTCTTTCGCCTCCAGGGACGTCCTGATTTCAATGACCATGTTAAGAAAAGCCGCCTGGTCTACGTAGCCTACAGGCTCCGTTTCGTAAATACCGGAACAGCCGCTAACCTCTATCGTTTCGTGTTCTGCCAGCAGGCGAATCGCCTCAAGCAGCAAACGTTCTCTGTCCCCCATATTGGAGCCAAGCGCAATGTATACGCGATGTGAAGGCTGTGAGCCCATGAACTTATGCCCGCTTTCTATGAATTTCAACTGTAACGCCATCGAACACCATTGCAACCGGCGGATGCGGCTTCCTGACGCGTACAGTAATTGCATTTATACTAGTATAAGTTTGTAGAAGCTCAGATGCAACCTGCTCGGCTAAAGCTTCAATCAGCTTGAAAATTCGCTTCTCCACGGTGTTCTTAATGAGCTCATATGCTTCCGCGTAGTTGATAGTGTCCTCCAGATGATCCGTAGCTCCCGGTTTGTCCAAGGGCATATGCATTTCTACATCGACGTGATACCGCTGACCCAGCTTATTTTCCTCGGGAAACACGCCGTGATACCCATAAAATTGCATACCGTTCAATATGATTTTATCCATCATTTACCTCATTTCTCATCGCTCTTGATTGGAAGACGGTGCTTGATAATAGTGTCTGCCATGACAGCGACGCGCTTCATGGATTTGACATCATGAACCCGCATAATTCGACAGCCTTGTGCAATCCCCATGGCTACCGTAGCCGCAGTTCCTTCCACTACGTCGTTCGCAGGAAGCTGCAAAGCGGTTCGGATCATCGTTTTGCGGGAGGTTCCAAGCAGGACGGGATAGCCTATTGCAGCAATTTGATGAAGCTCGTTCATCAGCTGCAAATTTTGCTCGTAGGATTTGGCAAACCCGATTCCCGGGTCCAAAATAATCTGATGGTCTTTCACGCCTGCATCGTGGGCTATCCGGACGCTTTCCAGCAAATCCCCGATCACATCGGGAATGAAATTATCATACTCCGCCTTCACGCGATTATGCATAATCACGATGGGACACCCGTATTCGGCGGCAAGCTTCGCCATATGGAGGTCCTTCTTCAGTCCCCAAATATCGTTCAATAGATGGGCCCCCGCCTCCAGCGCTTGTCTTGCCACCTCTGTCTTGTAGGTATCCACCGACAAGGGCACCTGAATGCCGGCTTCCTTCAAAGCCCGGATAGCAGGAATAACCCGCTCCAGCTCTTGCTCCAATGTAACAAACTCCGCGCCCGGGCGGGTCGACTCTCCTCCAATATCAATAATCCCGGCTCCGTCGGCCACCATCTGTTTAGCATGGTCGACAGCGGCGGAAAGATCGGTAAACTTCCCCCCATCCGAGAAGGAATCCGGAGTAACATTCAAAATCCCCATAATGACTGTTTCGTGATATACATCCAAAGCTATTCCGCGGCAGTCTATGTAAGGCTGCTGCTCATTGACTGATTTCGACATGAGCGTTCACCGTCATTTCCGTATTATTGTGTGATGCCCGTACTGCTCTATGAGCCGCCTCGTCACCGGTCCGGACGTACCGCTGCCTACCATGCGGGAATGGCCCTCCGGATCATACAGTGTCGTCACCGGAACGATCTCTTGAATGGAGTTCGTAATAAAAGCTTCATCCGCCAGCTGCAAATCTCCCCATCGGTACCAGCCTTCTTCTACTGCTATACCGAGCTGTTTGGCCAGATCCATAACAAAAGCTCTCGTTATGCCCGGCAATATTCCCGTATCAAGCGTTGGAGTATGCAGCTGACCGTCTTTGACAAAAAACAGATTGCTTACGATCCCTTCGGCAAGAAAGCCCTGCTTGTCGGTCTGCAAGCCTTCCGCTCCGCCTGCCCATAGGTACCGCTTCATTTCACGCTTGGCTAATATATTATTCATATAATGAAGGGATTTGAATCTTACGCTTCCTTCTGGCGTGTTTCGAGGCAAGGTTAGCAGCTGCAGCGGCTTCCCCTCTCGATACAGCTTCTCGTCCCGAGCCGGCAATCCTTTGACGTACACAATCAAATTGGGTTTGCAGTATTCCCCGGCGGGAAGCCCCAAAATATCTTCCCCCGCCGTTACCGTAAAGCGGAAGTAGGCATCCTCTAACCCGTTCGCTTTAAGGAGCGATTCGATAATTCCCTCCCACTCTCCGGTCCCCGGCTGATAATCCATGCCCAGCTGTTCGCAGCCTGCAATCAACCGATCCTGGTGTTCCTTGAGCAAGAAAGGCTGCCCGTTATACGTACGGAGCGTTTCAAACAGTCCTATGCCGTAAAGAAAACCGTGATCGTATACTGAGACCACGGCCTGTTCTTCCGCTATTAAGCTTCCGTTGACATAGATGTTCACGCCTGCTTCACTGCCGTTTCATTCAAAAAGTTGCGCAGAAGACGCAATCCGTGATCGGTAATGATAGATTCGGGATGGAATTGTACGCCTTCAATAGGATATTCCTTGTGGCGGAGCCCCATAATCTCGCCTTCCTCCGTCTCTGCACTGATTTCCAGGCAATCGGGCAGCGTCTCTCTCTTGACGATCAGGGAATGGTATCGGGTGGCCGTGAAAGGTGATGGGATATCCTTGAAAAGGGTTTTCCCGTCATGCAGGATCGGGGAGGTCTTGCCATGCATGAGCCGCTCGGCCCGAACGACCTCACCGCCAAATACTTGGCCGATCGATTGATGTCCGAGACATACGCCAAGAATCGGAATTTTCCCTTTAAAATGCTCGATCAGCGACAGGCTGATTCCCGCTTCGTTCGGAGTGCACGGCCCCGGAGATATCAGAATATGGTCCGGCTTCAGAGCCTCGATACCGGCCAAGTCGATTTCGTCATTGCGGCGAACCTCCACCTGTTGACCGAGCTCGCCCAAGTATTGCACCAAATTATAAGTAAACGAATCGTAATTATCAATGACTAGGATCACAGCTTTATACCCCCCGCGCTTCCATTTTTTCATTCCATTCGCTATATTGAATTGCTTTCCACATCGCTTTAGCCTTGTTGATGGATTCTGTATATTCCTTCTCAGGGACGGAGTCTATCACAATGCCGGCTCCGGCTTGCACGTAGCCTATCCCTTCCGCCATGACCAAAGTCCGTATAATAATATTAAATTCCATATCGCCATTGTAGTCAATCCATCCGATAGACCCTGTATACGGGCCTCTGCGCACAGGTTCAAGCTCTTCGATAATTTCCATCGTGCGAACCTTGGGAGCCCCTGTAATCGTTCCGCCGGGGAATGCCGCCGCAATGACATCGTAAGCTTCTTTGCCCGGCGCCAGCTTCCCTTCTACCTGCGAGACGATATGCATGACGTGGGAATAATATTCGATGACCATGAAGTCTTCGACCTTTACCGTACCGTAGGTAGATATTTTCCCCAGATCATTGCGCTCCAAATCGACCAGCATAATGTGCTCCGCACGTTCCTTCTCATGATGGATCAATTCATCCGCCAGGCGCTGGTCTTCCTCGGCATCCTTCCCTCTCGGCCGGGTTCCGGCGATAGGCCGGGTCCTCACGGTATCCTCTTCAAGCTGAACCAGCAGCTCCGGCGATCCCGATACAATGTGAAAGTCCCCGAACCGCAGCAGTCCCATGTAAGGAGACGGATTAACGACCCTCAGCCATTCATAGATTGCCTCAGGCGAAGCATGCAGCCGTTTATGCTGTCTGACAGACAAATTGACCTGAAACACATCTCCAGCCCCGATATAGCGCTGAATCTGTTGAACCGCCTGAATGTAGGCTTCTCTCGGGAAATCCGCCTGAATGCCTTCAATGGAGTCGACGTCGATATGAAGCAGGTCTTGATGTATACGTTCCATCATGCCATCACGGAGGGCCCTATACTTCTCCGTTCGATTCGCGGCTGCAACGAGATCCCATTGGCGCTTCATCCGGTCTGCGTCCGCTTCCGCTTCACGGTAAAGCTCGGCCAAGGCGTCAGCCTCTTCCGTGCTCATCTTGTGAACGGCGCAATACAGCACTTGCTCCTCATGGTCGATAATCCAAATCCGGTCGAATCTGGCAAAAGCATAGTCCGGCACCGGCAGGTCGTCCGAGGCTGTCTCCGGGAGCCTCTCGATAGAACGGGCGACATCATAGCCCCAATAGCCGACGCAGCCTCCCAGAAATTTGGGCAGCCCTTGACCGCGAACAGCAGGTGAGCGGTATTCAGCCATCCATTGCTTTACCGCTTCAAGAGGCGCTCCTTCTCCCTCGGTCACGGTGCCGTCTTCATGCTGAACGACGGTTCGCATTCCTTTGCCGCGGATGGCAGATACCGGCTTTAACCCTAGAAAGGTATACCTTCCTCCCTTTCCGCTCTCCAGTACAAAGGAACCCGGTGATGCCTGCTCCCAGGCCGTTTCCCAAGAAATCAACCGATCTTCCTCCAAGGGGTAACGCCGTACGTAGGGAAGCATCGTATAGCGGCCCGCCCATTGCCGCCATTGTTCGTAGGTTATCATCGTAACGGACGCCCCTCCTTGCTTCTCATTCATAAGTTTTGGACTAAGTATACTTGATATTGCAAACGAAAAAAAGCCCCTCTCGATGGAAGGGCCTTTGCTTTTTCGTTATTAGTCTTCGAATTGATACAATGGCGTACTGAGGTATCTTTCACCGTTACTTGGAAGGATAGCGACGACCCGTTTGCCCGGACCCAATTCTTTGGCAACTTTTAATGCTGCAAAGATAGCCGCACCGGAAGAAATACCGCCAAGGATCCCTTCTTCTTTGGCCACACGGCGGGAGGTCTCGAATGCGTCGTCATTCTCGACAGGAATGACCTCATCGTACACCGAAGTGTTCAGGATATCAGGAACGAAGCCTGCACCGATTCCCTGGATTTTATGAGGACCTGGTTTACCGCCGGACAATACCGGAGATGCACTTGGTTCAACCGCATAAATTTTAATGTTAGGGAAATTCTCTTTCAACACGCTGCCCGCACCCGTAATGGTACCGCCAGTTCCGATACCGGCCACGAATGCATCCAGCTTACCGTCATGGGATTGGATGGCTTCCACGATTTCCGGACCTGTTGTTTCACGGTGGATTTTCACGTTCGCTTGGTTTTTAAATTGCTGCGGCATGAAATAAGTCGGATTCTCGGCCAGCAGCTCTTCCGCGCGCTTGATAGCGCCTTTCATGCCTTCCGCTCCAGGAGTCAGTACCAATTGAGCACCATATGCACGAAGCAGGTTGCGGCGCTCTATACTCATCGTTTCAGGCATCACCAGAATGGCTTTGTAACCCTTAGCTGCAGCTACCATGGCCAGGCCGATTCCCGTATTACCGCTTGTCGGCTCAATGATGGTATCACCCGGCTTCAGCTTGCCCTCTTGCTCGGCTACTTCCACCATGCTGATGGCGATACGGTCCTTTACGCTCGCACCCGGATTTTGATACTCCAGCTTAACATACACTTCTGCGCTGCCTTCCGGCACAACGCGATTCAGTTTGACTAACGGGGTTCCACCGATTAATTGTGTTATGTTCTGAACTAGTTTTGCCATCCTGACGTTCCTCCTAAAATAGATATGATGTATAATATCCGAGTAAATTGGTAGGTATTATAATAATATCTTATCAACCGGAGCTTAGGTTGTCAATATCATTTTGTGGATGTGTTTACCAGAAAGGATTGCCCCAGCTACAGCATAACCTGTACTTTATATTTTTCCCGCAGCTTTTTTATCGCGTCCTTAAGCGGCGGCGCTGCACGAAGAGCGAGCTCTTTGCGTACACTTTCCATGATCGTCTCTTTGCTCTCCTTAGGCTGCTCCTTCCGATCCTTCAATTTGATAATATAAAGCTGCCCGTTCAAGTCGATCGGTTTGCTTACCTCTCCTGGCTTAAGCTGTTTAGCCGCTTTCAGAATGGCCGGGGCGATAAAAGGGTCGTCTTCCTCCACCCATCCCAGATCCCCGCCGTTATCGCGTGTCGCATCATCCAAGCTCCGGTCTTTGGCAATCTGGGCAAATTCAATCCCCTTGCTTACGTCAGCCGTTACTTTGGCCGCCTGATCCTTGCTGCTTACGACGATCTGCTGCAAACGAAGCTGGGCCGCCGCTTTAAATTCTTCGGGATGGGACTGGATATAGGCATTGACCTGTTCATCCGAAACAATAATATCCTTCGTAATGATCTTCTCCTGAAGCAGCTTGTCGTAAATATCGGCTTTAAGAGCCTCTGGCGTCAGTCCCAGCTGGACCTTCATCGATTCATAGAATTGTCCTTCATTATCATAGCCTTGCTGCATGCGTTTTAGTTCCTTCTGGATTTCGCTTTCCTCCACAAACAAGCCCAATGCCTTGCCTTCCATGCGAATGACTTCATGATCCACCATTTGATTCAACAATTCCCGGCCATGCTTTTGCAGCAGCTGTTGTTCCAATTCCATGCTGGTAATGGTCTTATCTCCGATAGTTGCGATGACTTTTACTGACGGGTTCTGCTTCGTCTGATCCGGGCTCATGTCGACATGTCGTTGGTTGATTAGATCGGCAGACAATACGGAGGAAAGGATGACAACGGCAATGAACAAAACCGCTACGACTCCCCACAGTATCTTAATGTTTCGCATTCCTAATCCCCTCGTATGGTCACTATTGCTTTATTGGTATTCCAATAGGTTGTCTCAACCTTTATATCGTCCGGTTAAAGCTGATTGATGATAGATTTTAAATCCTCTTCGTCAAAGGTGTAATGTTCGTTACAGAAATGACAGACGACTTCGGATTTCCCGTCCTCTTCCAGGATCTGCTCCAGTTCGTCACGTCCTAATGAGATCAAGGTTTGCTCCACGCGTTCCCGAGAGCATTGGCAGCGGAAATATACGTCCATTTCCTCCAGCACCTCAACATCAGGAACAATACGCTGCAAAATCTGCTCCAGATCCAGCCCTTGTTCAAGTAGGGCGGATACAGGCTCAACTTTCGAAAGCAGCTGCTCGATGAGCGAGATTTCATCCTCCTTCAATCCGGGCAGAAGCTGGATCACAAAGCCTCCTGCAGAAGTAACGGCATAATCTACGCCCACAAGCACCCCTAAGCCAACCGCCGAAGGCGTTTGCTCCGATGTGGCAAAGTAGTATGTAAAATCTTCGGCAAGCTCTCCGGAGATCAAAGGAACGCTCCCGCTGTATGGCTTTTTCAGCCCCAGGTCTTTCACAACACTAATGTAGCCCTCGGTGCCGACCACACCTGCTACATCGAGTTTACCTACCGCGTTAAGAGGGAGATCCGCCTGTGGGTTGGCTACATAGCCGCGTACTTCTCCCTTGGCATTGGCGTCCACTACGATCTGACCGATGGGGCCTCCGCCTTTAATCATGATGGTGAGCTTCTCCTCACCCTTCAGCATAGCCCCCATCATCAGGCCTGCCGACATCGTTCTTCCCAGCGCCGCCGTTGTGGTTGGAGTCATTTGGTGCCGTTTGCTAATCTCATCTACTATTCCGGTAGAGCATACAGCAAAGGCTCTTACCTTGCCGCCCATCGCCGTTGCTCGAATTAAATAATCACGCATTGAGGTTCCCTTTCTATGCTGGTTGGTTTGATTAGGATGCGTTCATCCAATTCCTATTGGTTACGCTGATAGATCATCTGCAGCCCCTGAAGCGTCAGAAGCGGATTCACCTTCTCTATAGTACGGGACTCGCTCGCTATAAGCTCGGCCATTTCTCCTGTAGCGATAACCTTCGCCTGGGCGTTATGCTCCTCGCGAATACGTCCCACAATTCCGTCCACTTGCCCGGCAAAGCCATAAATGATACCTGCCTGCATCGAAGCGACGGTGTTGCGTCCAACGACCGATTTGGGCTTCACAAGTTCAATCCGCGGCAGCTTTGCCGCACGCTGATACAGGGCTTCGGTAGAAATGCCGACACCCGGTGCGACTGCTCCCCCAATATACTGGCCGGATGCATCAATATAATCAAAGGTTGTTGCCGTACCAAAATCAACAACGATGCATGGCGCGCCGTAAAGCTCGATAGCAGCGACTGCGTTCGCGATCCGGTCCGCTCCGACTTCGCGCGGATTCTCGTAACGAACGTTCAGTCCTGTCTTGATACCCGGTCCGACGATAAGCGGGGTTTTCTTTAAATATTTTGAACATAACTGTTCGAGAACAAACATGAGCGGCGGAACGACGGAGGAAATAATAATGCCCTCGATCTGATCCAGCTCAAGCCCCGAATGCTGAAACAAATTGTAAATCATCATTCCGTATTCGTCGGTCGTGCTGGAGCGGTTAGTGCTTAATCGCCAATGATGCAGCAGCTGGTCCCCTTCATAAAGGCCTAATACGATGTTCGTATTCCCTACATCCACCGCCAGTATCATGATGCTCCCCCTTTCCGCTCATTCAAATCCAGGCTGATATCCAAGGCTTGCACCGAATAGGTTAATCGACCGACGGAAATGACGTCTACCCCCGTAGAAGCAATGGCATGTATAGTGTCTAGGGTTACAGATCCTGATGCCTCTACAAGAATATGCGGAGCCTGGGATTTCATGCGTACAACCGATTCACGCATTTGGTCCGTTTTCATGTTGTCCAGCATAATGATATCCGGCTTCGCGCTCAAAGCCTCCTCCAGCTGCTCCATGCTTTCGACTTCCACTTCGATCTTCATCGTATGCGGAATCTGGGAACGTGCGGCCTGAACCGCTTCCTTAATCCCGCCTGCGCCTTTAATATGATTATCTTTAATCATGACCGCATCGTACAAGCCAAATCTGTGGTTATGACCGCCGCCGATACGCACCGCATATTTCTCGAGCAGACGGTGACCGGGCGTCGTCTTCCTCGTATCCACAAGACGGACCGGCAATCCTTGCAGGGCGTCTACGTATTGTCTCGTCCGAGTCGCAATGCCTGACATGCGCTGCATCAGATTCAATGCCAGCCGCTCGCCCAGCAGAATGCTGCGGGTGCTTCCTGTCACCTCGGCCAATACAGTTCCGTAACTGACAGCTTGTCCCTCTTGCACCTTGGGCTCAAAATGAAGCTGTTCGTCGACAAGGGAGAATACGGCTTCAGCAATCGGCAGGCCTGCGATAACCCCGTTATCCTTAAGATGAATAATCCCTTTGGATTGCTGACCGGGAGGAATGGTCGACATGGTCGTTACGTCGCCCATACCGATATCCTCTTCCAGCCACATTTTCAAGCTTTTCTTCACTAAATCCATTTGCAGCTCATACATCGTCAATACGTCCCTCCGTAATGCCGTGCTCGCGATGGAACACCGTATGCTTTCTCCAGTGGAGGTCATCTTTTTCGGGGAAATCCTCCCGATAGTGTCCCCCTCGGCTTTCCTCTCTAATCAAAGCGGCTTGCGTCGTAAGAAGCGCACAGGTAAGAAGATTGGCGAATTCATAATCCTCGCGCTTCGACAAGCAGGTATCATAGATCGAAATCTGCCTTTTCAGCTCCTCGTAGCCCTTCTCCAGCCCTGCCGCATTTCTTTTGAGACCTACATAGCGCAGCATAACCTTTTGCAGCTTAAGCCTTCTTTCCACAATCGGCTGCTTGGCATGCTCTGTCCGATTGGACTCGGACGAAATGGACGGAACGGATCCGACAGGGGAAAGCTGATGAATTCTTTCTATGATTCTGCGCCCGAACACAATTGCCTCCGACAAGGAATTGCTCGCCAGCCGGTTGGCCCCGTGAACTCCTGTAGAGGAAACCTCACCGCAAGCAAACAGCCTTGCAACCTCGGTTTCGCCGTACAGATCGGTTTTGACCCCGCCCATCATATAGTGAGCGGCAGGAGCGACCGGAATCCAGTCGGAGGACAAGTCCAGGCCGTAATTCAAGCAAAACTCATAAATCGTCGGGAACCGGTGCTTCACCGTTTCTTCCGATTCATGGGTAAAATCAATATAAACGAAGGTCGACTTCGTCTGCTCCATTTCGTTGACAATCGCTCGCGCTACAATGTCCCTGGGGGCCAGCTCCAGCTGAGGATCGTACTTCTCCATAAAGCGTTCGCCGTTAATGTTTCTTAATATAGCCCCTTCGCCGCGTACCGCTTCAGAAACCAAAAACCTTGGAGCGCCCGGGTAGCATAACGCTGTCGGATGGAATTGAACAAATTCCATATCCTGAATGAGAGCCCCGGCACGATACGCGATAGCGATTCCGTCGGCAGTCGCAATATCCGGGTTCGTCGTATACCGGAACAGCTGCCCGGCTCCTCCAGTACACAGGATGGTTGCGTTAGCCCGTACAAATACTTTTTGCCCGTCCGGCTTTTGAACCAATGCTCCATAGCATTCCCCGTCTTGCGTAATCAGATCAATAACAAAATGATCGTCCCACAGCTCGATATTCGGATGCTGCTTCGTCTTTTCCGATAAGGCGCGGACGATTTCCGCACCCGTTGCGTCTCCATGAGCGTGCAAAATCCGGCGTTGGCTGTGCGCCCCTTCCTTGGTCAGGGCAAACACTCCATCCTCCAGATCGAACTGCGTCCCCATCTGAATCAGGTCTTGAACTCCGGCAGGGCCTTCATGCACCAAGACGTTGACCGCGGCTGAGGAGCACAACCCGGCCCCGGCGTTCAGCGTATCCTGGTGGTGGTATTCCGGGGAGTCCTCGTCGGAAATTACGGCGGCGATTCCCCCCTGAGCATAGCGTGTATTGCTGTCCAACAGCGACTTTTTGGTGACCATCAGCACTTTAAAATGCTGACTGGCTTTAATAGCGATAAAAAGCCCGGCGATACCCGCACCGATGACGATGACATCTGTATGTACTTGAGGCAGCTCGTCCAGTTGAAAGTCGACTAAATAACGTGGAATCATGATACGCTCTCCTTCTTTAATGCCCAAAAATGGTTAAAAGCTTCAAAGGAAATAGAGCTTATGCATACTGACACAAACAAGAGAGTAGCGCATGCTACTTCACTTGTAGCATGCGCTCCAGGGACGCCTTGGCTTGTTCTGCGATGTGCGGCGGTACATAAATTTGCGGCTGCATCGTCTCCAAACATTTGGCAACCTTTTTTAGGTTGTTGACTTTCATATTCGGACAAACCAAATATTTTGTTGCGAAATGGAACTTCTTATTCGGACTATCCAAGCGAAGCTGATATCCTGTACCGTCTTCCGTGCCAACAATAAATTCTTGGCAGTCAGATTCCTTACAGTACTTGATAATGGCTGTCGTACTGCCTACAAAATCACCCAGTTTCACCACTTCAGGGCGGCATTCCGGATGAACCACAAATTGGGCATTCGGATGGAGAGCTTTCATTTCCTCTACATCTTTGACGGTTAACATGTCATGAGTGTTGCAATATCCTTCCCAAATAATGACTTTTTTGTCCGTAAATTTGGAAACGTAATCACCCAGGTTTTTATCAGGCACCCAGATGATCTCATCGGAGTCGACGGAGTTAATGACTTTGATAGCATTAGCCGAGGTACAGCAAATATCGGTTTCGGATTTCACATCTGCCGAAGTGTTAATGTAAGCTACCACTTTGGCATTCGGATGCTGCTTCTTCAGTGCACGGAGTCCATCCACATTGACCATATCGGCCATCGGACAGCCCGCTCTCTCATCCGGTATCAGAACAGTTTTGTTCGGAGCCAGTATTTTTGCGCTTTCGCCCATAAAATGAACACCGCAAAATACAATAACGTCAGCGTCGGTCGATGCCGCCTTTTGGGCCAGCAAAAAAGAATCGCCGCGAAAATCAGCAATTTCCTGGATTTCATCACGTTGGTAATAATGAGCAAGAATAATAGCGTTGCGTTCCTTCTTCAATTGAGCAATTCGTTCCTTAAGCTCCCTTTTCTGTTCTTCCTTGCGCTCCAGAGCTAATGCTTCCATCGTCGCATTACCATCCTTTCCGTCCCTATGCCCCTTTTTATTTAACAACTAAGTCGTGAAAATGTTCACATATTGTTTGAAGATTTACAACTAATTTACACAACATCCCCGGTGGTGTCAATGCTCAAATAACAACAAAATACCCGAATTCATTCAGCAGATGACGGTGTTGTTCCGTGCTTTGGTCTCTAGTGTCCAGTTTCTATGTTAAGGCTAAATAAAGACAGTGAAAATGGGTGCATTGTCTCGCTGATGTACTTACACAAGTTGAGACCTTAAGGCTTCGCTTCCGCAACCCCCCGTTTCGTAAACAAGTTGTTTATCTGTTAACGGGAAAGTGGTGTCTAGACAGCTACGGCGCAAAAAAAACCGAAAGGCATTCGCCTTCCGGTTCTGTGTCTCTTTATTTGTTCTCTTTATCTTCCTCATCGGAAGTACCTTTGTCGAAGTCCAGCTTGTTGGCATCTGCCGTTTGCTGTTGACCGACAATGTTCACCTTCACTTCAGAGCCGGCATCATCCAGCCTGCCGTTCTCGATGAGCTGCTTGATTTGTTCTTTCTCGAGTGTTTCCTTCTCGAGCAAGGTTTCGGCAATCAGGCGAACCTGATCCGCGTACTTCTCGAGCGTTTCTTTTGCTCTGGCATAGCAGCTGCGGATGATCGTCTGCATCTCTTGGTCGATTTCATAGGCAATCGCATCACTGTAGTTTTGCTCATGTCCGAAATCACGGCCCAGGAACACTTGCCCCTGAACATTACCAAACTGCATAGGACCCAGCTTATCGCTCATGCCGTATTCCATAATCATCTTGCGTACAATGCCGGTTGCCCGTTGGAAGTCACTGTACGCGCCAGTACCGATCTCGCCGATAAACAGCTCCTCGGATACGCGTCCGCCCAGCAAACCGGTAACTTTATCAAGAAGCTCGTTCTTGGTATTCATCATCCGGTCTTCGCCTTCCTTAGGCAGCATCATGACATAGCCGCCTGCACGACCGCGAGGAATAATCGTAACCTTGTGGACCATATCGGCATTCTCCAAATGGTAGCCGATAATTGTGTGCCCGGCTTCGTGGAAAGCCACCATGCGCTTCTCGCGTTCGCTGATGACGCGAGCTTTCTTCTGCGTACCGACAATAACGCGGTCGAACGCTTCGTCCAGCTCTTCCATAGAGATATCTTTCCGGTTGCGGCGGGCCGCGATCAATGCAGCCTCATTGAGCAGGTTCTCCAGGTCAGCGCCTGTAAAGCCTGTTGTGTATCTCGCCAGCACATCCAGTTTAACGTCTTTATTCAAAGGCTTGTTGCGAGCATGTACCTTGAGCACCGCTTCACGACCCTTGACATCCGGACGATCCACCGTAATTTGACGGTCAAAGCGTCCCGGACGAAGCAGCGCAGGGTCTAGAATATCCGGCCGGTTGGTAGCCGCGACGATAATAATCCCTTCATTCGCTCCGAATCCGTCCATCTCCACGAGGAGCTGGTTGAGAGTCTGCTCCCGCTCGTCATGACCGCCGCCCAAACCGGCGCCGCGCTGACGGCCTACAGCGTCAATCTCGTCTATAAATATAATACAAGGTGCATTTTTCTTAGCGTTTTCGAACAAATCGCGGACACGGGATGCACCCACACCGACGAACATTTCTACGAAATCGGAACCGCTTATGCTGAAGAACGGAACTCCCGCTTCGCCGGCAACCGCTCGCGCCAGCAAAGTTTTACCCGTTCCCGGAGGACCATTCAACAGAACCCCTTTAGGAATTCTGGCTCCTACGGCAGCAAACTTACGAGGATCCTTCAAAAATTCGACTACTTCCACAAGCTCTTGCTTTTCTTCGTCTGCCCCCGCTACATCCTCAAAGGTCACGCGCTTCTTCTCTTCATTATAAAGCCTCGCGCGGCTTTTTCCGAAATTCATCACCTTACCGCCGCCACCCTGCGCCTGATTCAACAGGAAGAAGAACAGGATGAAAATAATGACAAACGGAATAATGGAGGTAAGGAAACTGATCCAGACATTGTCCCCTTCCATTTTCTCGATGACGATGTTAGGCACGTCGCTCTTCTCGATCAAAGTAACGGTTTCTTGGTCGTAAGGCGCCCGGGTTTCGAAATTCTTCTTATCCGGCGACTCTGGAGTTTTATATTTACCACGAACCAAGTATGTTTGTCCGTCATATCTCAAACTGACCGATTCCACATTTTTGCTGATTAAGGCCTGTCGGAGCTTATCGTAGCTGATTACGTCTTTCTGGTCATTCTGTGTGCTGATAAAGTGAACGATACCGACAGTGACCAAAAAAATGAGCAAATAAAAGCCTGTATTGCGAATAATTCGATTCATCCCCTACCTCCTCTCAAAAACGGCAACTTTGTATATTGTACCACAGCAAGTCTTGGCATCACAAGAAATGCTAATGGGAGTAAACCTCGGGCTTCAGTATGCCGACATACGGCAAATTGCGGTACTTCTCCGCGTAGTCCAAACCATATCCAACAACGAACGCGTCAGGAATAACGAACCCTTTATAGTCTGCGTCCAATTCCACAGTTCTACGCCCAGGCTTATCGAAAAGTGCGGCCACCGTAATGGAAAGAGCGTTGCGGCGCTCCAATACGTCGATCAAGTAGCTCAAGGTCAATCCGCTATCAATAATGTCTTCGACAATAATAATGTGCCGTCCTTCTACAGGAACGTCGAGATCCTTAATAATTTTGACGACCCCGGACGATTTGGTCGATTGACCGTAGCTGGAAACCGCCATGAAATCAATTTCCAAGGGCACTGTAATCTGTTTAACCAAATCCGCCATAAAAATAAACGCACCCTTCAGTACACAAATGACTAGCGGATTGCGTCCTTCGAAATCGCGGCTTATTTGTTGGCCCATCTCCTTTACTTTGTCCTGAATCAGTTGCTCGCTGTAAAGTACTTCTTGAATGTCGTTTTGCAAGAGAGAACCTCCTACTTGGAATAAAATGATCTTGTAATGCTATCTTAACACAGTGGACAAAAAACCTTCCTCCATGCAAAGTTTCAAGTGAAGCCATGCTTTCGTATTCCCGGTTACCGGAGCCCACGAGGATCTTCTAATCCCCGGCAGCCATATAATGCGATGCTCCGCATCCTCGATGACAGGTATTCTGGCTCTGAGACTCGGCGGAATCTTGGCGTCGATGAAAATATCTTTTACTTTTTTCGACCCGTTTAGTCCGAACAGGTTCATTCTGTCCCCGTCAGCGCGGCTGCGCACCGTCAGCGGAAATGCCAGCAAATCTGCATCGAACCACTCCGAGGCTCTGTCCCCGGAATTACGCTCGTACTTCCCCGCCTCTTCCAACAAAGCGCATTCGATAACCGCTCCCGTTTCGGAAACGGTCAAGCTTCCTTGACGGGGCTGTAGCGTGTACAGGTAGGGCTTAGGCGGTACCACATAAGTATGTAATTGGATACGGTCATATTCCCTTGTTAGCGTCAGATTATGTCCTATATCGATACGTTGGTTGGAAGGCTCTTCCTTGACGATTAGCTCCCTCATCTGCTCCAGCTTGGTAAAATCAAGGGAATCGGCCTCAAAAGAAAGATAATTTAATATTAGTTTAATCAATCGCCTTTGTAAAGCAACATGTACCCCGGCAAACCAATTTCTTGACCATTGTGCGAAATCGCTTTCTACGGCCACATTTTGTTCAAATATGGCGGATGCCTGCTGATCCAGAAAATCATCTTCTGCAGCCATTGTAACTGACAGCCGATTGAGCGCCTGCGGCAGCTGATCATTATATCTTTGCTGAAGCATCGGCAGCAGCTCTAGACGGATTTCGTTCCGAAGATACTTCGTACTCAGATTGCTGCTATCCATAAAATAAGTAAGCTGATGATGATGGCAGTAGTCCAGCAGCTCTGATTTATATATACGGAGCAACGGGCGCACAAGTTCCACATTCCGTTCGGTCCGCCGAATGGGGATTCCTGCCAGGCCGGAGGGTCCCGTACCGCGGAGCAGCCGCATCAGCATGGTCTCCGCCTGATCATCCGCATGATGGGCGAGAGCGATCTTCCCCGCGCCCAACCTGGCGGCCGTTTCCTGCAGGAAACGGTACCTCAGCTCGCGGGCGGCCGCCTGCGCGTTCATCCCGGTATCCTGAATATACTGGGGCACGTTGATGACGGCAACTTCACACGGAAGGCCAAGCCTGTCGGAAAAGTCCTTGACGAACTCCGCTTCCCTTGCGGACTCCTCCACCCTGAATTGATGATTGACATGCGCTACCGTTAATCGCCACTCCCATCGTTCGGACAGCAAAAAAAGGACATGCAGCATGGCTATGGAATCAGGTCCCCCCGATACCGCAGCAACGATACTGTCCCCTCGGCAAAGCAGCTGTTCGTCTTTCAATTGCCTCTCAATCCTTGATACCAGATCCATCGCCATAAATCCTTTCATACGGCCGTTATGCTTCCTCACGACCAATACATATAAACCGTCAAGCCGAAGACCACGAGCGAAGCCGCGAAGCAAACTTTGAGCCAGGTTCCCCCTGTAGAACGCGGAGATTTGGCCGGTCTCGGGTAGCTCTGCCTCCGCCAATCCGCCAAAGCCTGCTTCGATGTCGAATATTTCCCGAGCAGCATCTTGCGCAGCACAGGGGCAGCCTGGCTTAAGGCTTTGTTCGATTGCAGCATGTCGAGCAGCATGTCCGCATTCCGGTTTTGCGGCAGCACCTGCTTGATTCCCGCAAGCCGGCGCTCGGCATCGGTGCTGCTGATCAGGAGCACCGCAAAGGCAAACAAATCGTATGCCTCATCCGCAGTGCGGCTTCCAGCTCCCCAGAACCCGCGGTCGTACACCTCTGTAAACTGCTTGACGGCATTCCCCTTGGGGGTAACTCCGCCAAAATCGATCAAATCAACGTCACCGTATCCCGAGACGATAAGGTTCTCCATCTTGATATCGCCGAATATGTAATCTTCCTTATGCAGCTCTACCAATTTGCGCAGCAGGTTCAAGCCTATCAGATAAATCCAATCCCGGCCGTTAAGCTTCATAAAATCGCCGATGGATGATCCCTTGAAATAAGGCATGACATAGAACGGAATATCCTGGCCGTCCCGTTGATAATCATCCACGTCGAGCAAATATTGCCGAAACGATGTATTCGACCGCGACAATGCCTTCAGCGCGTTGACCTCCGACTGGTGATCCACAGCGTCAAAGCCGGTCTTCATCGCGTAATGCAGTTTGCCCCGCCTGACCAGATATACCTTGCCGTTGGCCCCTGCGCCCAGCAGGCGCTCGATCCGGTATTGCCGCTTATTCCACTTGCCGATAACGACCGTTCCGGAAACCGCGAACGGCTCAAACGACGTAGTCACTCAGAATCCCATCCTCGCCTTTATGCTTGCTCGCTGTTCCGGACGGCTCCTCGCGCCCGAAGGTTTGATCCCGGTGCAGCCCTTCCCCGGCTCCTGTCATGAACTGGATGACCTTGAGAAGCGCAGGCCCGGTCGGGGTCGTACCCTTCATGTTTAATTTATAAAACAAACGGTTCAGATTTGCAAGGTCCCGCGTCCAGCCGAGGTCCATTTCGACCTCATCCTCGCCGGAAACCGATGCCGGAAAATGAAAGACGGCCATTTCGCTGTCCCCTTTGCGCGCCTGAATGCTTAGCTGCAAATCATAGATCGCTTCTTTCACCGCCTGCAGCTTGGGCTTCATGCTGGCACTCGTATCGATGAGCAGCGCTACCTGCAAGGAAGACGATTCGGACAGCTCATCCATGACCTGCACGACCTGCGACCGCTTGTCCGGAGGAAGACTTTCAATCTTGGAGTCTCCCAAAATATGCTGAAGCTCTTTCCCAACCACCTGCTGAATGGTTTGCACTACCGTTTTACGCGTCATCATTTGAACCGTTTGCGAGAGCTCGGATGCGTTCACTATACGGCTGAGCCCGCCTCCCGCGCTGGCCGTCTCGTTGATTTCCTCTATGCCATGCTCCCCGATTTCACTAGAATCGATCAAACCGATAACATTGACGATAATCCCTTCCGCCTTGGCGTGTGCGGCGGCAATGACAGGACTGACGCCCACGTTGGAGCAGCCGTCCGTTATTAAAATAATTTGCTTCATAAATGCCTCTTCCTCCCTATAACGAATAGTATGATCTCTAGTTTTTCCATTTTGCGAGATTCCTAAACTTAAGGGAGAAGTCGACAGGCCGCGGCAAAAAGGCACTTCCTCTCAGTCAGAGAAGAAAGCGCCTGTCCATAGGTTAACTGACCGTCTTGGGGCGTTCAATCCGCTGCAGCCCGGGCCATCGGAACGTTGCCCATTCCGGCTGGTATTTCTCCACGCGGGCGACAACGACGGTCATATCGTCATATATATTGCCGTGATGGTAGCGGACGACCCGCTCGAGCAAAATATCCGCAAACTCCTGCGGAACATCAGTATGGATTTCCGACAGCACCCGCTTCATCCAAAGCTCCTTATTGACAGCATGGCCCGGCGCATCGTAAATCCCATCGGTCATCATAATCAGAATATCCCCAGGCTGCAGCGGCAGGCTTACCAGATCGACATCAATGTCGTTCACGATCCCTACCGGCAAATTATTTGCCGAAATGGGGAATACCTCCGAGCCGCGCTTAATAAAGCTTGGCGTCGAACCAATCTTCAAGAAGGTCGTATTCGCATTATATAAATCGATCAGTGCAACATCCACTGTCGCATACATTTCATCAGACGAGCGCAGCATCAGAACGGAATTGACGGATTTGATCGCAAGCTTCTCCTCCATGCCCGATTGCAGCAGCTGCTGCAATATGCTGAGTGCCGCGCTGCTCTCCGCCCGGGCCCGTTCACCATTCCCCATGCCGTCGCTTAAAGCGACGGCAAACTTCCCGTTGCCGAGCTCTACGGCGCTGAAGCTGTCTCCCGACAGCAAATCGCCGTTCTTGGCGGCGCCGGCAATACCGGTCTCGACTTCATATTCCTTAGCCGAGCCGAACACTACAGTGCTGTACCCCTCCTTGCGTTCAAGCGCCTGTTCATTCTTGACGGCAATATGCTCTCCTAATATTTCAGAAAGCAATGGTGCTATGATTTTGCGGCATTCATCAAATCCTTTCGTGAATTGATGGATAATTTCGATTTCCACGTTCCCTTCGTCCAGACTTATAATGTCGATGCTGTGGATGGATAGCCCCAGCTCCTCCAATGCGCTGCGAATCTGTTCCTCCTGCATGAACAGCTCCTGGCCCTCCCGTTTGATTTCCTTGGCCAAGTCCTCCATCACCTGCGAGACCCCAGATAGCTGCTCCGCCACCAGCTGGCGGCTCTCCATGATCTGTTTTTTCCAATGCTGATCGTTCTTGTACAGGCTGTACTGATGCTTCATCACCTCAAGCACTTGATCCGGCTTAATGCAGTGCTTTTTCCATTGAGGCAAAATATGCTTTCTTGCGAGCGGCCCCCTGACCTCCACCTCCGTCATCATATCGGTCATAAATTTATAGGTTTGATAAAATTTATCATCCCAGCATTGGCTTCGCTTCCAGCAGCCCTTGCAGGACTGCTCAGCGACCGAATTCATAAAATGCCCGACCTCCTCCTCCTTCTGAAGCGGCTGCACATCCGCCGTAATTTGCTTGAAGCTGCGCGACAGCTGGCGGAACACCTCGCTGAATTGCTCCACGCGGCTTGCCGTAACATCTCTCACCCGTTTGGCATAGTCATGCTGGGATTTCAAATTTTCCTGAGTGCCGGGCACATATTTGGCCAGCATTTGAATTACCGCTTTCGGTGTAAAGATGAATAAAATAACGGCAGCCAGCGATTCCCAGGTTGAATTCAACACTTCCGATTGGTTCCCGATATAAATCGTGAGAATAGATGAGCCCAGCAGCATGCCGAGCGATACCGCGAGTTTGTTTCCCTCCTTCAATAAGCCTGCCAGCATACCGGCAAAAGCAAGAAGACTCATCTGGTAGATGGCATTGGTATTGGCAAGACTAAGGATTAATCCGGTAATGACCCCGACGGATGCCCCTAACGGAGCCCCTCCCACCAGGGCGAACAGCAATATGAGATAGCGTGACAGTACATGCTCTACGGTAACCGGCCCCACCAACCAGCCCACAGTCCCTGTCATCACGGAAGCGAGAAGAATAATAAGGCATATGACTTCCTCGTTCTTTAAGCTGTAATTTTTGCGGGTTAAGGTAAACACCGGAATCGCCTGCAAAAAGATATGCGTCAGTATGAGGCTGAGCAGCGACTCCACTCCAATCATCAAGAACGCATAACCACTCAGCTGCGTATTGACCAAGCTGGCAAAGAGCTGGACGAAGAAGGTGGAGAAAAATACAATGACCGGTGCATAAGAAATATCGGATCGTTCAAACCTCTCGACCCCTTTTTGGATGAGAAGAAAGACGAGCATCTGTGCAGCAATATAGCCTGCGTGTGCAGGAGCAGCCGAGAAGATGCTGCCGGCCAGCAGGAAGGTCCCCGCCCAGAACAGCAGCTCCCTTCGCAAGAAATACATGACCGCAAAGAAGGCTACGGCGAACGGCGCCAGCTGATCCAGGATCATTGCCCTTCCCAATAAAAATGCCATAAACAAAAGAAGAATGGACCATTTTTTGGCAACGACGGATTGAACCAAGCGATTTTCCACGACGATGCTGGTAATACGGCTTTTCCCTGATTGCATCCAACGACTCCAAACGATTCCAACTTGACCGGCATTTAATTTTCTTTGCATATTTCCTGAACACCACCCATAGACTATTTAGTGGTTCTAGTATATGGGCAGTCTACTATAAAGTTTGTCAGAATGAGTTGGTAGAGCAAAAGTTTTTTCCGACAAAAAAAAGAAGCCGGGCCGAGTCGGCGCCAGCCCTTATATAGACGGCCGTGAAGGACTATGGCAGGGTACGGAATTTATCACATATCCAAACAAGCGTTCGGCTTATGAACTGGTCAAGCCTCCTCTATTGCCGTTACATGGTGTCGATTCACCGGGGGCTCTTTAACGATACGACAAAACAACTGAAACAGGATTCATCGGCCGACATGGATTGGGATATTATTCCACAACTTTCCACTCCCCTGAGCTTAAAATGGTCACATGGTCAAGATTCGCCCGAAACGTCTCACCACTTGCCATGGAATGACACGAATTCTGCCAGAGCACGGAGCTAATAACGAAATTGCTGAAAAAAAATAGCTTCGCAAAGCAGGCATTGGCATCGAAGCTGGTTCAGGTATTTTGGATGAGCCACAAAATGCTACATGACAACGAAAAATACCCTTCCCGAAATCGGATTTCGGAAAGGGTGTCTTCTTGTATCTTCTATAGCGGCGAAGGGGATCGAACCCCCGACCTCACGGGTATGAACCGTACGCTCTAGCCAGCTGAGCTACACCGCCACAACAATCAGAATTATATACTACCGCCGCAGCGTTTGTCAAGATAGCTGGTGTTAGACCCCACAAAGTGGGGTTTTAGCTTCGATGCTGATTCAAGTACTTTGCGGGGAGCCCCGAATGAACCCCACAAAAGTGAGGATTTGGCTTCGATGCTGATTCAGATCTTTTTCCGTGAAGTCTTATAGAGTTAAAAAAACCGTACAAGCATTCACATGCCCGTACGGCTTACTTTGTATCATTAATCGCGTCGTGCTCCTCGGCCTCCACGTTTACCTTCTGTATTCTTCTTCAGGGACGAAATACGTTCTTCGCTATCTTTCAAAAAGCGTGACACTTTGTCTTCGAATGTTAACTTGCCAGCAGGAGGTTTACCCCCACGGCCACCACGGTCGCCTCCACGGCCACCAAAACCGCCGCCACCGCCTCGTGGTCCACGATCTCCACGATCACCGCCGCCAAAATTGCCGCCGCCACTGGAACCGCCACTAGGTCTTTCAAAACGAGCGGGCCTCGCTGTTTCTACCGGTTTATCTACGGCTTGCTTAATCGATAACCCGATTTTGCCGTCTTTGTCCACATTAATCACTTTGACGGTAACCATGTCATTCAACTTCAGATGATCATTAACATCTTTAACATAGTTGTCTGCTATCTCCGAGATGTGCACAAGGCCGGTACCGCCCTCAGGCAGCTCTACAAACGCCCCAAAGTGAGTAATGCCCGTTACTTTTCCTTCCAGCTTGCTGCCCACTTCAATTGCCATAAAGTAAAATGTTCCTCCCTTAAATAATTGAGAAAACCTCTATCGAGGCCTTTCGAAGATGAGCGACCGCGCTTAGAGGTAGGCCTTATTGCCAATAAGATACAGCCCGTAAAAAGATAACGAGACCATTCTTACGATGGTAACAAAAACCCTGACAATGCAGATTATAACGTACTGGCCGCAATACGGTCAACAGAAGGATTATGACACTTGTTTACTTTTGTTCCTTCGGGACATAAAAGAGAGTTTCTCCCTGCTTCACGTAGTGCAGCTCTTTTCTAATTTTTTGTTCCAAATATTCAGGATCGTTCAATCTTGCTATCTCCCGCTTGCTGTCCTGGTTCACCTGCTCGGTTTCCTTCTTCTTCTGCTCCAGAGCAATCACTTTCTCGCTGCGGTCCTTTAGCTTATCGATCTGATTCCACAGAGTTACACCAGCCCAGCTCATAAAGCATGCAAAAATAATGAGGACTAACCGGCGTCTCCGAAAAGAGCCTTTGTTATTCGGTTTCGGTTTTGTCTCTTTGCTTACTGCCGGAACTGCTCGCGTCAACTGTGCAATCCTCCTTATCCGGTCAAAAAAAGCGACGAAAGAATGACGCAATGCTTCGACCTGCTTGGTTTACCCATGTAGGCATACGGAACCACTTGCCGAGCGGCCTCACGAGCCATAGCAGCAATTTCCACATAGGATAGAGTAATTGTAGCATAACTTTATACAGGAAAATAGCTATGGCCAGTAAAAATCCTAAAAACACGACAGTAGCCCTATATAGCCAAATCGACGGAATGATAATAAATACCCGGAACAGCCGTATTCCCAAACGGATCGTTGCCTGAACCAATCGGATCATCCACATAATGACACGAATCACCGTTCGGCTAAACAGCAGAAAGTAAATCCCCACCCCAACAAGCAAGCCGATAAAAATAAACATCCGCACTTGTCCCAAATTGCTCATGTAGAGCAGCTTGAAAATAAGGAGCGTCCCGATGCACCAAAAGAAGATGTCAAGGAGGTAATAGGCATACCGGGGCGCTCGAAGCTGGCCGGCCAGCACCCGATACAGATCGAAAAGTCCGCCTAGCGAAAGTCCCCCAAGAAGCATCATACCCATCGTGACGAATTGAACCTGAAGGGTCACTTAAACAGCTTACCGAAAAATCCCTTGGGCTTACCTTGGGAGTTTGTGTCCAAATAGGCCAGCTCGTTCACCAAACCTTCAATCGCAACCAATCCCTGCTCCAAACTCAAGTTTTTGATATGCAGGTTCTGCCCCTTAATCATAAGATAGCCAAACTCGGTTTCCAGCAAAAATTCCTCACTATCAAAGCTCTCTACATTCATGACGCCGGATACTTCAAGCAGCTTACGGTTCAGCATCTTGATTTCTTGGCGTTTTACTTTTCCCGGCTCGATTGCCATGATACGATCCCTCCTGGCAGCTTTGCTCGTGAATGAACAAAGGATTACATGTTTCGGCCAGGCTGCGGGCCAGTGTAACGACCTCCGGTCGCTGTTGAAAACGGGTTCCTTGATCATAAGATTTTTTCTGGTACAACCCGTTTTCAAAGGCGACACGTAAACTCTCCGGTTCGTTACACTGCCCTCCGCCTTATGAAACATGGAATCATCAAGCATTCACGAGCAAAGCTTGTTTACTTAAAAATATGGAGGGATGTCCCGAAATAGAACCAAAATAACCCCACAAAGTGAGGCCCGGAATTGGAAGCTGATTCACCGCCAAATAGACATCTTCTAACTCTATTAGGGGGGTCAAAAAAGAGACTGAAGGATTCAGTCTCTTTAGCGTTACCATAATTCGGTTTTACGAGCTTCCTCGCTAAGCAGCGTGTACATAGCAGCCGCATCTTCCTTGCGGGTCGATTCGGATAGCTGTTCTACACGCACGGTTACGATTTTCTGGCCGAACTGAATTTTCAGCTCGTCGCCGACCTTAACCGCACTGCTTGGCTTGGCGTCCTTTCCATTGATCCAAACACGTCCTTGATCGGACACGTCCTTGGCGACCGTACGACGCTTGATCAGCCTGGACACCTTGAGAAATTTATCAAGGCGCATTATTTTACCGCTTCTTTAAGCTTGTTACCTGCTTTGAAAGCCGGAACTACGGATTCAGGAATGTTGATTTCTTTACCGGTTTGCGGGTTGCGGCCCGTACGTCCGGAACGCTTGCGAGTTTCGAAGGTGCCAAAGCCGATAAGTTGTACTTTGTCGCCGGTGGAAAGAGCTTCGGTTACTTCGCCCAGGAAGTTGTTCAGAACGGTTTCAACGTCCTTCTTGGTCATGCCGCTTTTCTCAGCGATGTTGTTAATCAAGTCTGTTTTGTTCATGGATACATTTCCTCCTCAAAATAACACTAATGCTATGTATTCTTTGTTCATCAGGAAATTCCTGCTAGCCGTTGTCGATTTATAAAACTTTTTTTGCTTCCTGCCACAAAGATTCCATCTCTTGTAAATCAGTTTGGTCAAAAGATTTACCCTTTAAACGCAGCTGCCGCTCGATATAGCCAAAACGGTCAAAAAATTTGCGATTGGCGTCAGACATGGCTTCTTCGGGCTCGATCTTCAGGAAACGAGCCAAATTTACAATCGAGAACAGCAGATCGCCGAGTTCTTCCTGCTGTTCTTTCTTCGACAAGGAGCTAATAGCTTCCTGCAATTCGACCAGCTCAGATTCGACAACTTTCAACACATCGCCCAGCTCCGACCAGTCAAAGCCGACGGCCGCCGCCTTCTTCTGCAGCTTGTAGGCCTTCATGAGTCCCGGCAATTCGCGAGGAACGCCGGATAGAATAGGAAGCTCATCAGGATCTATGCCCTTACGGCGCTTCTCCTCCTGCTTGATCTGCTGCCAGTTGCTTAACGCCTCGTCCGCATCCTCTGCCTTCATTTCCCCGAATACATGAGGATGGCGTCGAATCAGCTTCTCATTGAGCCCCGCTATGACGTCCCATACGGTAAACCCGCCTTCCTCCGCTTCGATCTGGGAATGAAGCATAATTTGCAGCATCAGGTCGCCAAGCTCTTCCGCCATATGGTCCGGATCGTCCTCATCGAACGTCTCGAGCACCTCGTACGCTTCTTCGATCAGGTTTTTGCGCAGCGACTGGTGCGTCTGCTCACGGTCCCATGGACACCCTTCGGGGCTTCTCAATATTTCGACAATCTCGTGCAAACGGGCAAAGGTACGGTTGCGCAGCCGGTCCTCATCCGAACGCGGGATCCAGACCAGCGACAAATTGCCGTAATCCTGCAAATGATCCAGCTCGTAAAGCGGAATGCGGTGAATGGCCTCTTCTCCCGGTACGCCCAGGGCATGGCCGACGACAACCTCCCAATCATCCGGGTACAGCTCCATCAGGGTCAGCTTCACATCGGAGGCGGAGTACGTATCGTAGACCTGCCCGATTATCGTGTGGAGCTGCGGATTGAGAGCGTGAACCGACAGCTCGGTTCCGTTAAGCAGCTGAAAGCCTTCGATCGGATCGAAGCCGAGACGGATAAAAGCCTGATCCAGGAAGCTCTCTCCCCCAAGCAGCGTAAGCTCGATACCGGCTTCCGGACAGCGTGCCCTCAGCAGCTGGACGGTCATCTCCGCTACCATCGGATGCCCGGGAACGGCATACAGGAGCTCGCCGGCCTCCTTCACCTTGCGCAGCAGCTCGTCCGCAATGGCTTCATACACTTGCTCGAACGTATCCCGGCTTTCATAGAGCTTGTCGAACGACTCGAATGCGATGTCGTTCTCCCTCAGCAGCTTCACCATCGGGTGCTGATCGGTGCGAAGGTAGATCCGATCGGCCTGCTTCAGCTTCTTCCAAACGCCGAGCGTCAATTGATCTTCGTCGCCCGACCCTAGTCCGACTACCGTAATGTGCGGTTTCATGTCGGCATTCGCCTCCTTCAATTGTTCATATCTGTTATCGGCGTGAGCCGGATATGCCTTGTGAATCATGCGCTGCGGGGACTCTTCCGTCGGTCCGTGCACCGAGGACGACCGGCTAATTTATCGCAGCAGCCTGCATTTGCGCAGAAGCTTGAGCGCCTTGCCGCCCAGCTTCGGAACCGATTCCAGCTCGGCGGCGGTAATGACGCCGAGGCGCAGAAGCGCGAGCGCGTAGACGAGCGCTCCGGCCGCGACGCCTGCGAGCGCGACCGCCGTAGCCATGCCCCGCGGGGGCAGGCTCAGGCGGAGCGCGCCCAGCAGCGCGGGCAGCCCGTGCGTCACGGCCAGCACGGCCGCAATCATCAAGCCGGTGCACAGCACCGGTTTGATGACCGCGCGGCCTAGGGCCGGCTTGACGCCGGCGGCGGAGAGCGCGTGCGCCAGCGCGAGCAAGCCTGCGAGCGCGTAGGCGGCCACAGCCGCGGCGGCAGCGCCATCGATGCCCCAGAGGGGCACGAGGGCGATATTGCCCGCGGTTTTGACCGCCGCCGCGGCGAGCAGATACAGCGCCGGAGCAGCGACGGCGCCGAAGCCCTGCAGCACGCTGGACGCCACGATGTTCAGCGTGCTGAATAAGGCCGTGAAGGCGAGGATCGACATCGTCCACGAGCCTTCGGGGCTCTTGAACAGCATGACGTTGATCGGCTCCGCCAGGACGGCCAAGCCGAAGGACGAAGCCATCCCGATCAGCCACGTCAGCCGGATCGACATCCGCGTGCGGCTTTGCAGCGCCTCCTTGTCGCCCCGCCACCGGGCTTCGGCGATGGACGGGACGAGCGCCACCGACATCGAGGAAGCGATCATAGCGACAAGCTGCACTAGCGGAAGCCCGTGATTGTACAGCCCGAAGCGGAGCAGCGCCTCCGACTCATCCGCTCCGCCTAGCTTCAATAGCCGCGGAACCGTAAAAGAATCGACCAGCGTCAATATCGGCATGGCGATGGTACCGAGGCAAATCGGAATCGCGTAGGCAAGCAGACGCCGAACCAATCTCCCATTGCTCTCCGGCGCATGGCCGTCGTCCGCGCCTGGCAGCGATTCCTGCCGCTCGCGAGAGGGATCGGCCTTCCTCCAAAACCACAGCATGACGATGAGCCCGGCCACCGCGCCGGCGACAGAACCGAAGGTGGCCCCCGCAGCAATCAGCTCCGGCCCATACTGCCAATGGACGAACAGGAGCAGCAGCAGGAACATCACAGCTACCCGTGCCGTCTGCTCAGCGACTTGGGAAACCGCCGTCGGCATCATATTTTGGTAGCCCTGATAATAGCCGCGCAAGGCCGACATCACCGGCACAAACAAAAGGGCAAACGAGACGCTGCGGATCGCCGGGCTCGTCTGTTCGGCTCCCATCAGGGCAGCAATCCAATCGGCTCCCCAGTACAATAATGCGAAGAACAGCATGCCCGTGACGGCCAGCACCGAAGACGCTACCTTGAGTACGCGTCGCGCCTCCCGATGCCGCCCGGCAACGGCCTGTTCGGACACAAATTTGGATACGACCAGCGGAAATCCGGCCGTAGCCAAAAACAATATTAATATATAGAGCGGATACACAGCGTTATAAATGCCGAATACGCCGTCGCCCGCTATATTTTGCAGCGGAATTTTTTGCATCGTTCCGATCAGCTTCGATACGATAGCGGCGATGCCCAGCACGGCTGCCCCCCGCAGTAAGGAAGGTACGGCGGTTGCCTTCAGGCCGCCTGCATTATTCGGTTCTTCTTTCATCCGGTTCGTTCATTCCCCATCCCGGCTCCTTATGTACAGCCCTGTTAATTTCATCATTATATAATATCGTCTGTTGTAACGAAAGGGCTGTCCATTCGCGCTACGGGCTCCGCACCCCCGCTCTAACAGCGAAAAGCTTCCCAACTTTCGTCTCCCATAAAGGATCCGCTTGTCAGGAAGCTTATGAAC
Source organism: Paenibacillus vulneris (assembly GCF_039543185.1). Lineage (NCBI taxonomy): Bacteria > Bacillati > Bacillota > Bacilli > Caryophanales > Paenibacillaceae > Paenibacillus > Paenibacillus vulneris. The sequence continues at coordinate 32,214 of NZ_BAABJG010000037.1, forward strand.
TGCGCATGCGTGAATCACCTATTGCTCCATCTGTTTAGCCAAAAATCCAGCGGCGGTCTCCGCCATTTTCGTTTCCATTTGCCCCATCTTCACATTCTCGTCCTTGCTTACAAGGATAACGGAGCCGATAGGGTCTCCGCCGGCCACAATCGGGGCGATGACATAGGAGGAGTACGTTTCCGTTATATCCTTGCATATCTCGTATTGACCCGTTCCGCTCTCCATCGACGACTTGCGGTTTTCCATGCACGTTTCCACCAAGGGACCGATTTGCTTCTCCAAGTAGTCCTTCTTCGATCCTCCGGCCACTGCGATAATGGTGTCCCGGTCGGATATCATCGTAATATGATTCGTGCTCTCAAATAAAGACTCCGCATATTCCTTGGCGAAATCGCCCAATTCTCCGATAGGAGAATACTTTTTTAAAATAACTTCCCCGTCGCGATCCACGAAAATCTCCAACGGGTCTCCCTCGCGAATCCTTAGTGTGCGGCGAATTTCTTTAGGGATAACCACTCTTCCTAAATCGTCAATACGACGAACGATTCCAGTTGCTTTCATATTTCTAGATGCCTCGCTTTCCTTGAAGAGTTAGATTCGACTGGATAGCACGGTGTATACAAATGGAGGGAATTCAATTAGTAACCATAGTATTCTTCGATTCCCAGAAGCTTATACATCTGTTGCTAAGTAGTTAGCGCCCGTTCGCGAACCCCATATCCGTGACGCCGTTGTTTTCATTATGTCCATATTTGAGAAATAAAAACAGGGCACCCTTGCGGGTACCCTGGTAATATCTTACTTGGCCGGTGCTGCCGGAGTCGCAGATGGCTGCGGCGCCCCAGAAGGCTGTGGTGTCGGTGTCGGAGCAGGCGTTGGAGTCGGAAGCTTGTTCGTCTCTATCATAGCAGGCAGCTCTTTCTCCACAAAATCATAAATATGAGGCTCGGCAAGCTCAGAGCGCAAATCGCCCTTCACATCATCGAACGTCTTGGTTTTGCGCGATTCCACCTTCATCACGTGATAACCAAAGCTGCTTTCTACTGGATCACTGATTTGGTTCAGCGGAAGCTCGGCAGCTGCTTTTTTAAATTCAGGAACCCATTGGGAGATCGGAGCATCTTCGTATTTGCCTCCGTTATCCTTGGAGCCCGGATCATCTGAATATTCTTTGGCCAGCGCATCGAAATCGCCGCCGTTTTTCAGCTTGTCCTCAACTTCCTTCGCACGTTTCAATGCATCTTCCTTCGAACGGGTTTCCTTGCCCGTAGCCGGATCGGTAAGCCCGATTAGAATATGTCTTACCGTCGCCACATCATACACATTTTTATCCGCGGCAATCCGTTTGTCATATTCCGCCTTGACTTCATCATCCGTCACTTTGCTTTCCATAGCGGCAATGGCTTGGAAGCTGCGGTCAACGAACGATTCCAGATCCTTCTCCGTAATATTGTTATCCTTCAGCTGTTTCTCCATGCCGCCTTCCTGCATACCCAAGAAGGTTTTGATCTGGTCCAGCTGCTGCTTCGACTTCGTAGCCGCTTCAGCCTTGGCTTTATCATCCGCACGCGCGGACAATACCTTGAATGTAACCAGCTGCTTCATCATGTCCTGCTGGAACGCAGGCTCTTCTTTAAATTGCGCGTACTCTTTATAGAACAACAGGTTCGTGTCGATGAACGTATCAAATTCACCGCGTGTCACTTTACCGCCATCTTTATACGTTACTATAACCTCGTTAGCGTCTTTGCTTGCAGTGCCTGCATTTCCTGTATTTTCTGTATCGGTCTTCTTACCGCAGCCTGCGGCCGCAATGATTGTCGTAACAGCCAGCAGAGCGATAAGCCCTTTCTTGGCCGTCTTCCATTTATTTTGCAACATCCTGTAGTTCTCCCTTCGATTTCAGCGCACGCTTATATTGTACCAGAAACCTTTCCAGCAAATCGATGGATTCTTCTGGCTTTAATCCCTTGCCTTTCAGTTGGAAATGAATTTGCGGACCGGAAACGGGCTTGATCCTGCCTTCAAACTCACTTGTTACCGCAAGCAGCTTTTGACCATCCAAATTGCCGGTTTGGTCGGCATGAATTTTGATGTCGTAATCCACTCCCTTTTGCGAAATCGTTTCGATCGCATACATCGAACCATATACCTTCAATCTCGCAACAGCCAGCAGATTGAGAACCGCCTGAGGCAGATCGCCGAATCGGTCTACAAGTTCGTCGTGCAGCTCTGCAGCTTCCTCCAACGTCTTAATGGCAGCCACTTTTTTATAGATTTCGATTTTTTGTACGCTGTCGTAAATGTAATCTCCGGGAATGTAAGCGTCGAGCTGAATATCGAGCTGGGTTGTCCAAGGCTTTTGAACCTCCGGCTCTTCCCCAGTAATCTCGTGCTTTCTCTTGGCAATTTCTTCGGCGAGCATTTGCGAGTACAAGTCAAAGCCGACCGAAGCAATGAATCCATGCTGCTCGGCGCCCAACAGGTTACCTGCACCGCGAATGGCCAAATCCCTCATCGCAATTTTAAACCCTGATCCAAGTTCTGTAAACTCTTTTATCGCCTGCAGCCTTTTCTCGGCTACTTCGGTCAGCACCTTATCCCTTTGATAGGTGAAGTACGCATAAGCGATCCGATTCGAACGGCCGACGCGCCCACGGAGCTGATACAGCTGGGATAAGCCCATTTTATCAGCGTCATGAACGATCAGCGTATTCACGTTAGGGATGTCCACCCCGGTCTCGATAATGCTTGTGCTAACCAGAACGTCGTACTCCCCGTCCAAAAAGTCGAGGATCGTCTTCTCCAGCTCCTGCTCCGACATCTGACCGTGTGCTACCGTTACTCTCGCGTCGGGAACGAGCATGGAAATCTGTTCGGCCATTTGATTGATACCTTGAACCCGATTGTATAAATAGTAGACTTGACCTTCCCGGGCAAGCTCCCGCTCCACGGCTTCCCTCACAAGCGCATTGCTGTGCTCGACGACATAAGTCTGCACAGGGAAGCGGTTCTCAGGCGGCGTTTCGATAACCGACAAATCCCGTACTCCCAACATGGACATGTGCAGCGTGCGCGGGATCGGCGTCGCCGTGAGCGTCAGAACATCCACATTGGTTTTTAGCTTTTTCAGCTTTTCCTTATGGGATACGCCGAACCGCTGCTCCTCGTCAACGATGAGAAGACCCAAGTCCTTGAACTTCACATCCGCGGACAGCAGCCGGTGCGTTCCGATAACGACATCCACCGTACCGGCCTTGACGCCCTTCATCGTATCGGATTGCTCCTTCTTCGACCGGAAGCGGCTCAGCACCTGAATGTTAAACGGATATCCGGAGAATCTCTCACGGAACGTTTCATAATGCTGCTGGGCCAAAATCGTGGTCGGCACAAGAACAGCTACCTGCTTACCGTCAATCGCCGCTTTAAAAGCGGCCCGGATTGCAACCTCAGTCTTGCCGTAACCCACATCGCCGCACAGCAGCCGGTCCATCGGACGGGGCTTCTCCATATCCGCCTTGATTTCGCTGATAGCCCGCAGCTGATCGCTCGTTTCCTCGTAAGGAAACATGCCTTCGAATTCCTGCTGGTACGTCGTGTCCGGGTTAAAGCCGTACCCTGTCGTCGCCTGGCGGTCCGCATACAGCTTAATCAGGTCATCGGCAATATCTTGAACAGAGGAACGCACCTTGCTTTTCACACGGTTCCAATCCGCTCCGCCCAGCTTATAAACCTTAGGCTCCTTTTCCTCGGACCCTACATATTTCTGAATATGATCGATCTGATCGATAGGGACAGAAAGCTTATCTCCCCCGGCATATAAAATATGCAAATAATCCTTATGAATGCCGCCGACTTCCAGCGTGCCGATGCCCACGAACTTCCCGATCCCATGGTTGACGTGAACGACATAATCGCCTACCTTGAGCTCCTGATAGCTCTTGATCCGCTCGGCATTCGCCATTTTCTTCTCTACTTTTCTCGCCTTGCGCTGCTTCTGAGTGAACATTTCCCCTTCGGTAATGACCACCAAATGAATATTCGGCAGCTCGAAGCCGGTCTGCAGGTTGCCGTTCAAAATCGCGGGTTCTTCAATGTGGTAATCCGCCAGAACACGGCGCACGCGTTCTACCCGCTCTTCTCCGTTAGCCAGAATCAGCACCTTCGCGCCCGACTTTTTCCAGCGCTCCATTTCGGATTTGAGCACATTCATCTGCCCATGAAAATTTTGCATGACGCGGCACATGAAATTTACGATGTTTTGCGGTTGGGTTTGCGGAACCTGCCGCAGGAACAAAGACATGTACAGCATCGGATAAGGCTTGCGCTGCAGCAGCGTTTCATAAGGTTTGGACAGCGTTAGCGCCGGGATGCTTTTGCCGTCCTGCAGAGACATTGTCATCCACTCAGCTTCATCCCGCTCCAGCTGCTTGGCTGTCTCCAGAAGCCTTGCCGGCTCGTCGATCAAGAGCACCGAATCCTTCGGCATATAATCGAGCAGCGTTTGACGTTCCGGGAACAGCAGAGAAATGTATTTGAAAAGGCCAGGAAAATATTGCCCTTCCCGCATTTGTTCAATATCATGCCCTACGCCCTCAAGCAGGCGGTCCTTGGCGTTGCGGTCGGCCATTTTCTCCATCTGGGCCTGAAGCAGCTCATAGGCTTGCTGCGCCGCGCTTTGTAACCGTTTTCCTTCGGCGATAATTTCGCGGCAGGGGGTTATCACCAAGTCATTTATTTTATCCATAGAGCGCTGATCGGCTATGTCGAAGGTGCGGATCGAATCCACTTCCACATCGAACAGCTCAATTCGGTACGGATTCACGGCCGACAGCGGATAAAAGTCAATGATCCCGCCTCGAACGCTCATCTCGCCTTTGCTTTCCACACGCTCTACGCGTTCATACCCGAGATGCACCATCTCTGCTACAAACGCATCCAAATCCAAAGTCTGGCCCACCTGAACGGGAATCCTGGCTTCGGCAAACATCTCCTTATGCGGAAGAATCCGCCTCATACCTGCATACGGCACAACGACGGCGCCTCGGAAACCTTCGGATAGCCGGGTCAGCGCATCGATCCGCTGAGCCAGCATTTCGGGACTGGCAACTGCCATTTCTGCGGCCAGCAGTTCTTGAGCCGGGAACAGCAGCACCTTATCGCTCGGCAGGCATTCCACCAAATCCTCGAATATTTTCTGTGCCGAAAACATGTTGTGCGTTACGATAAACAACGGCTGCTGAAGCTCCTGGTATAACGCAGCCAGCATAACCTGTCTGGAAGATCCGGACAACCCGGATATTAATTGCTCTCTCATCCCCGATTGAATGCCCGAAACAATACTCTGCAAATCCGGGTCCGCAGAGAACGCCTGGATTAAAGCTTGCAAAAAACGTACCCCCTCTCACCCATCAACAAAACCTCTTTCATCTATCGCCCTCTAGAAGTCAGCCGCGGCTGCTTCGCCAACGGCCGAGTGGCTCTCCTGTTTCCCGCCAACGGGTACAAGGAGCGACACCATATCAGGGTGACGCCCCTTTTTATTATTCACTATCCATGTTCACATACCTAATAAAGCTCCAATAGGGATGGATGTCACGCAAGGCTTCCATCTAAATCATATGGCGGGGAGGCCCGCTTAAGAAGCCCGTAACTCAAGTACTCGAAAAAGAACCCAGACTTCAACTAGCCCAGGCACGTATACTCGAATGCTGCAGCCGCCCTTGTCATTGAAGCGGACTTGCCACAAGCGACAGCTCCGGATTGTTGTCCAGCGCTTCCTTGCAATAATCGCAAACCACGTTGACGGTCATATCTCCGTTCGGGTTATACGATATTATACTCTGACGCTCTTCGGGGGTCAAGAAATGGAAGCCCAGCAGCTCCTCACTTACCTGACGCTGCTCCAGTTCTCCTATCATTGTCCGGCAGTGCCGGCAGACGTATCGGATAGCCATGACGCAATCCCTCCTTTTTCATTACATTATGACCCAAAAAGGGGGATTTTAGCCGACACTCACCCGATCAATAAATTAGACCTCGCTCTGGCATAGATTAGCCGTTGAACTTTGCCATGGTTTTCTCGAACGGATTGTCCAGCGCATATTCCATGGCCTCGCACGTCGTATCCAGCACCTGCGGCATGGTCTTGAATTCCTCCTTGGAAAATGTCGACAGCACATAGTCTGCAATGTTGTACCCCGGGGCCGGGCGGCTGATCCCCATCCGGATCCGGTTAAACGATTGAGTGCCGAGATGCTGAATGGTGGATTTGATGCCGTTATGGCCTCCAGCGCTTCCTTGGTAGCGAAGCCGGATTTGTCCATAGCTCGTGTCCAGGTCATCGTAAATAACGACCAAATCGTCTATAGATGCCTTATAGAAATCAAGGAATGCTCTTATCGATTCCCCCGATAAATTCATATACGTCATCGGTTTCAGCAAATACACCTTCGTTCCGTTGACATTACCTTCTCCCAAGAGCCCTTTGCATTTATTTTGGGTTATTGTAATCCCATGCTTGTCTGCAAAACGGTCCAATGCCATAAAACCGATATTATGCCGGGTCGTTTCATACTGCTTGCCCGGGTTGCCCAATCCGACAAACCATTTCATTTTCATTGCTCCCCTTCCCACTCCAGCTGATGTAACCAAGTGATGCTGTAGAAGCTATCTGCTTAGCAGGAAGACGCCAAACGTGACAAAGGAGCGCATCGAACACGCGTTCGACACGCTCCGCAAACAAGGGAGAACTCTCCACCAAACTAACGTTACACCGTTTCCTGCGCATGGTTCTGAGTCGCCTCGGCCTGGGCCTCCGCCTTTTGCTCTGCTTCTTCCTCCGTATCGGCAGGAAGATCCTCTTTCTGAGGCGCCAGCACGGTAACCAATACATCATTGGCGATGGACTTGATCTCAATAGACGGGTCCACCTTCAGATCCGATATCAGCATGCTGCCGCCGATCTCCAGCCCGCTAATATCGACTTCAATCGAAGCAGGGATATGAGTTGGCAAGCAGCGAATTTCAATCTCATGATGCTGAATTTGCAGAATACCGCCCATGTTTACGCCAACAGGCTCTCCGGTAAAGTCGAGCCGCACTGTTGTCGTAACCGGTTCGTCCATGTTAATTTGGTGAAAATCAACGTGAAGCACATTTTTCAAAATGGCATCTCGCTGAACCTCGTTGATCATCACGGGCTGCTTGCCCGAATCCGGCAGCTCCATCTGAATGATGGCGTGAGGATTGGAGCGCAGCAGTGCCAGCAGCTCTTTTTCATCTACAGCGATAGGCGTATTGGTCACCTTGCTTCCGTACACAACCGCCGGAATTTTTCCTTTTGCCCGCAGACCTTTACGTTCTGATTTGGTATTGGTACCGCGGACTTCCGCTTTCAATGTAGCTTCCATTGGGTGAATCCTCCTTCATTTGGGTCCAGGAAATAGCCTGCCTATTCTTACTTTACCCAAATAAGGAAAAAACCAATCACTTGTCGTTCTTCAATTGCTGTTTCTTCGCGCGAAATTTATTGCGCAGCTTCTCGGCATAGCCGGATTTATTCACCTGACGTTCTCTGGCAATCGCCAAATCATTCGCTTCGACATTATGCGTAATGGTCGATCCGGCCACGACGTAGGCGCCCTTTCCAATTTTGACCGGGGCGATCAAATTGACGTTGCTGCCGATAAACGCATCTTCCTCAACTTCGGTAAGCTGTTTATTGAAGCCGTCGTAGTTGACCGTAATCGCTCCGCAGCCAAAGTTGACGTTCTTGCCTACGACCGCATCGCCGATATAGCTCAAGTGGGATACTTTCACATCATCGTCCAGCTTCGCGTTTTTGATTTCCACGAAATCTCCGATCTTCACGTTGGAGCCCAGCTTGGAGCCCGGACGCAAATAAGCGAACGGACCGATGGCCGTGCCGTCGCCGACCTCAGCTTCGGAAAGAACCGAATGCTTCACTTGGATCTGATTGCCGAGCTTGCAATCCGTAATATCCGCTTGAGGGCCGATGATGCAATCCTCACCGATTACGGTGTGCCCTTTCAGTACGCTTCCGGGCAAAATGACCGTATCCGAACCGATTTGCACATCAGCTTCAATATACGTATTCGCCGGATCGATCAGCGTGACCCCATTGAGCATATGACCGCGGTTGATCCTTGCCTTCATCAGCTGTTCCGCCTCCGACAGCGCCACCCGGTCATTTACGCCGAGCGTCTCCATCGCATCCGGCGTACAGTAAGCCTCTACGATATCTCCTTCATTCACCAGAATCCCGATGACGTCCGTCAAGTAATACTCCTGCTGCGCATTATCATTCTTCACCTTGGAAAGAGCATCAAACAGCTTTCGGTTAGTGAAGCAGTACATTCCGGAGTTAATCTCCTTAATTTCCCGTTCCTCCGCATTGCAGTCCTTCTGCTCCACGATTCGGGAAACACGCCCCTGGGCGTCGCGGATAATGCGGCCCAGCCCGAACGGATTGTCAAAGATAGCCGTCATCACCGTTGCGGCAGCGCCCTTCTCTTGGTGGACACGGATCATTTCCTGTACGGACTCTGTGGTTACAAGCGGCGTATCGCCATATAGCACGACGGTTAACCCGTCCTCGTTTCCTAGCAATTCCTTAGCCTGCAGCACGGCATGTCCCGTACCCAGCTGCTTCTCCTGCAGCGCATATTCGGCGCGGTCTCCAAGGTATGCCTTAACGGATTCAGCTCCATGGCCTACCACGACAACCGTTCTTTGTGTTTGCAGCTGCTCCAGCACGGTAACAACATGGCCTACCATCGGCTTCCCGCATACCGGGTGAAGCACTTTGTACAGCTTCGATTTCATACGTTTGCCTTGTCCTGCCGCCAGGACAATCCCCATCACGTTCAATCCAGTCCACTCCTTTGTTATCCCTATTATGTCTATGAAACTTCTACTTCCATGCTAACCAACTATACTTATGAAAACAAGTCAAAGAGAGGCTCCTTCAAGAGGAGACTGCGATTTCTCACTAAAAAAACCTTCGAAAGGACGTTCCCGCTTGGGACCATCCCAGCCAAACATATTCATGAACATGGTCCCTCAACCCAATATATCTGAATTCATGCAAAAAGAAAAGAGAGCCTCTCTCGGCCCTCTCTCAGCTGAATTATGCCCCTTCAACGATTACTTCTTCCTCCGTTGCTGCTCGATCGTATTCAGCCAATACAGCGGCTTGAATTTTCTCACGAGTTGTGGAAGAGATCGGATGTGCAATATCCCTGAACTCCCCGTCTGGTGTGCGCTTACTTGGCATTGCGACGAACATGCCGTTGTTACCGTCAATCACACGAATGTCGTGAACCACAAATTCGTTGTCGATGGTAATGGAAGCAATGGCTTTCATTCTTCCCTCGGAATTAACCCGACGGAGTCTAACGTCTGTAATCTGCATTAGTGTTCACCACCTTTTTCCATCTAGGAGACTTGGGATATAAAATTCCACATTTTAGGGCAAAATCCTTCTTTTTTTTAATCAAAAATGTATAATTTTATAAATATTTGATTAATTTATTAAATTTCGACACTGGTCGTCGCTATCAGTTCAATTTCGACAAGGACATCCTTTGGCAAACGGGCTACTTCGACCGTAGAGCGGGCCGGTTTATGGTCACCGAAGTACGATGCGTAGATCTCGTTGACCTTGGCAAACTGGTTCATGTCCTTGATGAACACCGTTGCTTTAATCACCTGGCTGAAGGAGGAGCCGCCTGCGGATAACACCGCCTGCAAATTCCGGAATACCTGGTGCGTTTGCTCTTCAATATCCTGGCTCACCACTTGCCCGTCCGTATTTAACGGAATCTGTCCGGAAGTAAACAGCAGGCTGCCGAATTGAATGGCTTGCGAATAAGGTCCGATGGCCGCCGGGGCCTCTGTCGTTGCAATGGTTTTTAATGTCATTGTATTCACTCTCCGTCACTGAAATAGTTTCCCGGTTCTACGGTGATTTGTCTTGTCTTCGGATCAACGGCAGACAGCTTGGCGAGAGAAATGTAATCCTCCACCAAATGCTCCTCCACTTCTCCGGATTCCACGAAAACGCCTACACCTTTGACCGTAGCATTAAATTCCTTCAACAGGTCCATCATCCCGTGCACCGTTCCGCCCACTCTCATGAAGTCATCGATGATGAGCACCTTGGATTCTTCCTTCAAGGCTCTGCGGGAAAGCGACATCGTCTGGATCCGCTTGTTCGAGCCCGAAACATAATTGATGCTGACGGCGGAGCCCTCCGTCACTTTGTTATCGCGGCGCACGATGACAACAGGCAAATTCAAGAACGACGCCGTAGCATAAGCCAGCGGAATCCCCTTGGTTTCTACCGTCATGACGACATCGATTTCATTCCCGGCAAAGGCCGTCGCAAACATTTTCCCTACTTCGTTCAATATCATCGGCTGTCCCATAATATCGGACATATACATATAACCGCCCGGCAATATTCGCTCCGGCTGCTCCAGCTGACGGCAGATGCCTTGAATAAACTGCAACGAGGCCGCCTTGGTCACCTTCGGAATAAACTTGACGCCACCGGCTGCTCCGGCCAGCGTCATCAGCTCGCCAAGCCCTTCTTCCTCAAACACCTCTTTAATGATTGCCAAGTCTTCGCTTATCGAAGATTTAGCCGAATTATATCTGTCCGCGAATGTCGTTAAAGGAATCAGGGTATGGGGGCGAAAAAGCAAGTATTGGGTCATCTCGACCAACCTTGCGCTTCTTTTTAACTTTTTCATCTGAATGCCCCCTTTGAGATAGCCCTCTGCCGGCCCCCCTGTGAAGAGACCCCGGCCAGAGGTAACATACGTTCTTCTTCGTGCTTATGTACGATGAACCGCCAGCACTGTAAGATCTTTCATGAAAATACACAAAAATCCGAATAATATATAGTGAATATATCATTTTTATCCGTATTTATTCAAGAGATCGATGCAAATTATTCTTACATATAACTAACACAAACCGATCATGTTAAAATACGGACGGCATAAACATCCTTGCAAAAGCCGCGAAGGCCGTTATAAATCCTTGGGACTTTGGCTTCTTTGGATACTAATCCGAATACAGTCGGCCCGCTGCCCGACATCAGGACTCCGTCAGCCCCAAGCCGCATCATGCAATCCTTCAGCTGGCGAACCTCCGGGTATAAATCCAGTGTCACTTCCTCCAGCACATTGCCGAGGTTTTCGCATAACAGATCGAACCTTTTATTCCGAATCGCTTGGACAATGCGTTCCGTGGAAGGATGCGATTGAATCGCATTGGCTTTTAATTTGCCATAAATCTCCGAAGTGGATACATTGATAGGGGGCTTGGCCAAAACAACCCAGCACTGAGGAGGAGACTCGATCGGTTCCAGCTTCTCGCCGCGCCCTCGCGCAATCGCTGTACCCCCTGTAACGCAGAAGGGCACATCGGAGCCCAGCTCCGCTCCCAAGCGCTGAAGCTCCTCCGAAGGAATGTTAAGCTTCCATAACCGGTTAAGTCCCCGCAGCGTAGCTGCCGCGTCGCTGCTACCGCCCGCAAGGCCTGCAGCTACTGGTATTTTTTTATCCAAATGTATGTAAACACCCTGCTTTACATCATAACGGTCCTTGATGAGCTTGGCTGCCTGAAAGGCCAAGTTCTTTTCATCCAGAGGGATATACCCCGCTTGACTGGAGATGATAATCGTATCACGTGGCAGCTCCTGCATTTCAATCCGGTCTGCAAGGTCCACCATCGTCATCACCATCTCTACCTCGTGGTAACCGTCTTCCCGCTTCCGCAGGACGTCCAACGACAAATTGATTTTGGCCGGCGCTTTTTCAAATACTTTCATAGGACACCTTCTTTGCAGCTCTAGTCTATTCCCTAATACTATAACAAAAAAGAAACAAAAAAAAGCTAAAGCAGCGCTTCGCGTGCTCCAGCTTCCGTTAGAACCGTTATTTAACCTCTCGGCGGCTGCTTCGAAATCGATTGCTCGGCAATCTGAATCGCTCTCTTTACCATGTTGCCCGCATCTTTGGTACGTATACCTCCCCAGCCCTCACGTTGTATCGTATCGTGAAATCCCAGGTCTTTGGCGAGCTCGTATTTGAATTGTTCCGACATGACTCCATTTCTTCTGCGTGCCATACGCGAACACTCCTTTTCAGGTAAGATAACCGTAGTATACCCGGCCGCCGCTTATTCATGCAGTCCGGATAGACGAAGGCTCACTTACCAAAAACGGCACACTCTGTTTGTCAGAGCATGCCGTTCAAGTAACCCCTTTATTGCTGTATAGTGATACGTACTTGTCCATCATCGTTACAAACCATGACCTCAACTGACTCAGTCAGTATATCTGCGTAGCTATAGGAAACGCGCTTAAAAGCGTTCTGTTCCTGATCAAGCTTCACAATAAAAACGGAAGGGTAGGTTTCCTCCAATACACCGGAGCGTTCGATCGTTTTACGGCGACCGCCGTTTGCTCTTAACATGATTTTCTGTCCGACATGAGGTTCCAAACTGCGTTTGATCTCCAATAGCGCGTTTTTAGCCATTGACCACTACCACCTCTTTCCTTGTTAATTATAACCCAATAGAGGTAGTATGTCAAATTAGAACAAATATTATATCAGCCATGTTGAGCGGTTGTCAACGGGATTTTTCCTTATTCCAACGACTTTTTCGAGGAATCCCCCTCATTCCCGTTCACAAAATTGTCAAACAAAACCAAAAAAGCGCCTTATGGCGCTTCTTTAGGAGTCATTTTTTGCATAGTGGGAACGCCTCTACGGTAGCTGCCCCGAGACTCCACACCGCCAAGCCCTTCCAGTCCGCTGTGAGTCAGTCCTATGACATCCACTATATTGACCGTGTCCCTTATTGGCGTATAGGCTACCTTAACCGCCACACAGAGCGGATCTAATGCATGAATCAGCACCCGGGCCGGTGAGCTGGCATAATTAGCTCCGGCCTGCATAATCGCCTCAAAATGGGATTGGCAAGCGCCTGCGATGACCGTTAAGGTATCCTTATTTTTCTCATACTGCCTTGCTATTTTGACGGCATTCACAAAATGGTAGGAGTTCTTATAGTTGCTCAGATGCGTCACGTCGCCGTTTCTGCGATGCTTCAGAATGCCGTCATGGCCGGTCACGACCACAATATCCGGCTTTACCTGGGGCAGTAAACGGTACATGGCATCCGCCATCTGAGGCTCCGGTACATAGTATCCCTCTGCGGGGACTCTTAATTCACCGTACAGGTTCATACATTTGCGCAAATACATCGGATCGCCGTCCAAATGCAGCACCTTCCCCGGCATTTCAAAATATACCGGAGTTGGATTACCGGCAGTTCCTACCGCCCCGTATGCCTGGGGGGCTTCCGTTTGATTCTCTCTTGCCCGACGCATGGATTCCATCCATGACGGCCGGGTGGTATTGATCGTGTACTGGTACGGATCCAGCGGCGCCTTGATCAGGTCAAAAAGCGGTGCGTCGGCCAGCAGCCTGTAATCCACACCACGCAGAATAGCCTGATTCTGCATAATATCCTGAATTTTAAATATGATATCACCGCCATAGGATCTACGAATAACGAGGTCTCCCTGTTTCATGGCCAAATCGCCTCCTCGTGTATCCTATGGCGTCAATAGGCATTTGGTGATTATCAAGCCTATCCTTTCATGAAATCCGCAATCACGTTGCCGATGCTTCGCTCCCACGTGCACGGAGCAAGCAGTCGCTCAGACGAGCGTATTCCTCGATCGACAAGGTTTCTCCCCGTCGGGAAGGCTCGATGCCCGCCTCGTGCAAAATAGCCTCCAGCTGGCTCTTCGTCTCTTTGGTAAAGAACCGCGAAGCCAGGTTGTTATAGATCGTTTTACGGCGCTGCACAAAAGAAGCCTGAACGACCTCGAAGAAGAAGGACTCGTCCGTCACCGTCACAGGAGGCGCGCTCCGAACCTTCAGCTTGATGACGGCCGAATCGACATTCGGTTGAGGAATGAATACCGTATGAGGAACGATCGTAACAATCTCAGGCTCGCAATAGTACTGCACCGCAATGCTCAAGCTGCCGTAATCCTTGCCTCCCGGCTTGGCCGACATTCGCTCCGCCACTTCCTTCTGGATCATAACGACAATGTTCTCCAGCGGCAGCTTTTCCTCAAGCAGCTTCATAATAATCGGCGTCGTGATGTAGTACGGCAAATTTGCGACTACGCTCACTTTGGAGAATGCCGCGAAATGCTGTTCAAACAATTCCTTCAAATTGACCTTCAGTACGTCGCCATGGACGACACTCGCATGCGGATAGGCCGACAGGGTCTCCTCCAATAGCGGGAGCAGTCGCTGATCGATCTCTACGGCAACGACGCCGCCGGCGATTTTGGCCAGCTGCTGGGTTAAAGCCCCGATCCCGGGGCCAATCTCCAGCGCTCCTTTGGAAGCATCCAGATCTGCGGCGGTAACGATTTTATTTAATATATTCGGATCGATCAAAAAGTTTTGACCCAAGCTTTTTTTCAGCGTAAAGCCATGCCTTTGAAGAAGCTCTTTCGTTTTTTTGGGGGAGGCAATGTCCTCCTGCATATTGAAATGGATATTTGTCATGATTCGCCCTCTTTTTTCTCAAGCTGCTTCCATGCCTCCGCGAACTCCTCGCGGGAAATTCGAAACATTCGGCAGCGGTTATAAAATTGCTTTCCGTTGCAGTACCCGATACCCAAATGCTTGCCCATTTCCATACGACGGGCAGCAGCTTGCGGATGGACGATCAAGCCGGCGTCAATCAAGTCCTCCCAAGTAATGTCCGACTCTTCAGCCTCATAATCGGTTCTTACATTCGCAAGAGCCTTGCGGATGACCTCAACCGAAGCATTCTCTACCCCGATGTCCCCTTTGGCCGTCGCCTCTTCCTGAGTGATAAAAGCATGCTTACAGCCCTTCACCTGCGCCGTAATGATTTTACGGATGCGCTCACCCGCATGGTCGGGGTCCGTCAATATGATGACGCCGCGGCGCTGCTGAGCCAGCTTGATGCGCCGGATAACGTCTTTATTAATCGCGGAGCCGCCCGTTTCTATGGTCTCGGCTTCTACGGCTCTTTTGATGGCGGTTGTATCGTCTTTGCCCTCTACCACTATAATTTCTTTGATCATCTTGCTTACCTTCCTTCACCCTATACCAGAATCATCCATACGGCTTTCTTTATACTAGCCTTTGTTCCCGCCACTTTCAAGTGATGACGAAGCCTGTCCGCGTGAACTTGCCCTGATCACATAAAAAAGAAGAGGTAGCCCTCTTCTCTTCCTTTAGCATATATATAATGAGTCTTCCCCAATTGCAGGTCCTTAGTCCGCGGTTGGTTTCTTGGGTCCTATCACATAAACGGTATACCCGCGCTTCAAGCCAAATCGGTTGGCATAATCGTTGCTGTCAAAATACACATCGATAATGTTTCCTTTGACTGCACTTCCGGTATCCTCCGCTCTGCGGAATCCAAGCCCGTCAATATAAACCCACCAGCCCAGCGGAACCACCTTGGGATCCACTGCAATTGTGCGACCTTCCGTTACTCTCGTGCCTGTAGACGTAAGTCCGTACTGCGGATGCTCTGTGCTCTTTCCTGTCGAAGCAGCGCCCGCTGAATAAGCGGTCAATGTCACATTGTTAATGACCTGCTTGACGCCGAAGGAAACTCCGCCTTTTGTTACTTCCTGTAGATTTGGCGATGATGCTGATAATACAACAACCGGATTTTTGGTGCCTACCGCGACAATTTTATTGACGCTCTCTGATTGAACCTTTTGGTCCACTACTTCTTCGGATACAAGCTTACCGTCTTCGTACATCTTTTCCTTTTTCTTCACAACCAGGCCTTCCTGGCCTTCCTGCACCACTTGCTCCTTGCCTTTTACCAATTGAGGGTCGTTCTTTTTCACAACGTCATAGGCTATCTTTTCTTGAACCTCTTCAACCTCTTTGGTTACCCGTACGATTTGAATCTCACCGCTGTCAGGCAGATCGGCATCCACGACAGGGGTTACCTTGTCAAGCTCTCCTACCTGAACCTGTAAATCATTCAATGCGCCGCCCACCGTCTTTTGCACCGTGTACAGCGTCTTCGTTTCTCCGTCAGCCGTCAGCTGAATCGGCCTTGCATGCTCGATCGTAATCCGGTCCCCGGATTTTACTTTCGAATCCAGCGCTGCAGAGAGACGATCATGCTCTCCTACAGTGACGCCTTGCTCATCCAGTAAATGCTTCAAATCCCATTGCTTGGTGTAAACAATGGTTTCTTCTCCGTTCACGACTACGGTCACCTTCTTGGTAGCCGTACCGTATAACATTAATAAAAACATGAAAGTCAACGCGAATGAAATAATTGCTATGATCGATATCAAACGCAAGTTTTCATGCCTCCATCGCAATGCGAAGGACATGCTGGATGATCGTCTTACATGGGTTTGCTCGTGTTGAATAGCTCCCACTAGTTCGGTCCTCCTTCAAAGCCCCGCCGTCGAGTGTTACGCATGATTGATCTGACGCGACTATGGTTAAGTTTTGCAATCTGTTGGTTAATAAAGAACAACGCCTAACGACGTTCTTTCACCCAGGAACAACCTCCATGATCGTTGAGTAAACGTATCCTGGAAGCACTGAAGGTTTCACGAACACTCATTCTGCTCGAAAAAGCTTCTCCTGTGCGGTCAACTAAGGGCTGCAACTAGCAATCCATATCGTTTCTCCTGCGTGCGGCCAGCACCTCCTCTTGGCTGTAGGTAATGATTATGTTGTCGGATAGTTATCACAATGACGGGAGAACAAAAAAAGTCACGGAAAGAGGACTCTTCCCGTGACTTTAGGTTATTTCATCAGTAATGAAATAAAGCACACGACAATCATACCTCTCTCTTAACGCTTACGAGGTTAGCTGACGGATTCGGACTTGAGAGTCGCCCTACTTGGATCCGGGTAAACAAACATCTACCCATCCAAGACTCACCCCAGAAAATGTGACCTTAGCCTTATTTTCAAATCAAGACTGGCCTTTTGCGGTTCCCCCGTTTCCCTTACGGAAACTCAGCGATAATGGAAAATTGGTAATCGTATTAAGTTAATATTGAGTTTACGCTGTCGGATATAAAGTTGTAAAGTATACAAACTCGGCAAAAAAGGTCCGTTTTTGTTCAATTCCGATTTTTTTGATCGATTTCTTGAGCATAACCCATGTATTTCTCAACTTGACGTATTTTTTGGATTGTTTTTCTCTCGTTTTCACGTTTTCGACGAAAATAGGGCTGTCCCAACCCCCCTTTTATTTCACCGTAATCCGAACAATGTAACTGCATTTTTCGTAGTCGCGTGAGCCAGCTCCTCCAGGGTTAACCCCTTGATTTGTGCAGCGGTTTCTGCGACTAATTTCACATATGCGGTTTCATTTCTTTTCCCTCGATAGGGGTGCGGAGTCAAATAAGGCGCGTCGGTTTCAACCAATAAACGGTCCAGCGGAACTTTCTCCAGCACCTCTTTGGGCTGCTTGGCATTTTTGAATGTGACAGGGCCGCCGAAGGAGATGTAAAAGTTCATATCGAGGCACATCTTGGCCGTCTCCCAGCTGCCGGAGAAGCAATGCATGACACCGCCGACCTCCGAAGCCTTCTCTTCTCGAAGAACCCGGATAATGTCTTGGTGTGCGTCCCGGTTATGGATCACGATAGGCATACCCAGCTTGCGGGCCAGACGGATTTGTTCCCGAAATACTCGATCCTGTACATCCTTGGGAGAGGTATCCCAATAATAATCCAAGCCTATCTCTCCGATGGCCACCACCTTCTCGTGCTTGCACAGCTCTTCGATCCATTCCAGATCGCCCGGCATCATATCTTTGGCATCTTGGGGATGCCATCCGACGGTTGAATAAATAAAGTCATATTGCTCGGCAAGCGCAATCGAGGTAGGGATCGTTTCGCGATTAAATCCGACATTGATGATTCGACTGATTCCGCTTTCTAATGCCCGTTGGATAACCTCATGTCGATCGTCATCGAATTGAGGGGCGTTCAAATGGGTGTGCGTGTCTATCAGCATAGCGGCAATTAACTCCTTCATATGTAAGTTCAATTTGGTCCTTGCAGTTCGATAGACGAGCTTTTATTCCATGCCAAGCAGCTTGCGGTGCTCCGGATGAATGGAGCCCGGATCAGCGGATAAGAGCTCCTCCGGGAAATACAGATGGTATTTCCCCATATGAATACCGCTGATGGACCGGACAATTTCCGACTTGCGCGAAATTTCCGTCAACGTATGCTTTTGGTCCAGCAGCAAAATCGGCAATTTTTCGTCATGGACTCCCGGCCGATACACATCATACGAAAGATCCGACGGAAAATCAATTTCGAGGTAGAAGGACGGATCCAGATTCAGAGCCCGCATCGTATCGCGCAGCCGCTCTATTTGAAGCGCGTCGATCCTCTCCAGCATGACATACTTAAACAGTTTGCGGTTAAGGAAGCGAGAGCACAAGTCAACCAGAATGGCATCCTGCTCGTTGGTCCACTGCATCAGCACCGTCTGCATAAAGGCTTCATCGAGCAAATGGAACTCTTGTATGGACAATGTCCCCCGGAACAGGTTTAAGAGCGGCGGCAGCATAAACGAGAAAGAATAGTTTTCTTCATATAACTGTTTCGCTCTTTCAAAAATTTTATGCAGAATAACCTCCGCGCTGCGGGTAACAGGATGAAAGTATACCTGCCAATACATCTGGTACCGGGACATCAAGTAATCCTCGACAGCATGCATGCCGCTCTCTTTCACGACAATGTGGCCTTGAAACGGTCTCATCACCCGCAGAATGCGTTCCAGGTCGAACGTCCCGTAATTGACACCGGTATAATAGGCGTCGCGGAGCAAGTAGTCCATCCGATCTGCATCCAGCTGGCTCGAGACGAGGCTGACGACGATTTCCTGCTTGTACGTTTTGGCGATAACCCCAGCCACCCTTTGTGGAAAAGTGGGGGATACGCGCTTAAGCACCTTGTTCACTTCGGTATCTCCAAGAACGATCCGGCAGGACCATTCCTCGTGATGGGTCCCGAACGTTTTTTCAATCGAGTGGGAAAAGGGGCCGTGTCCGACATCGTGCAGAAGGGCCGCGCACAAGGAGAGCAGCCGCTCCTCCCGCGGCCAATCCTCATAGCCGTTTCGTTCGAATTGCGATATGATTTTGCGCGTGATTTCGTAAACCCCGAGGGAATGGGAAAATCGGCTGTGCTCGGCGCCGTGAAACGTCAGGAAGCAAGTGCCGAGCTGTCGTATACGACGGAGGCGTTGAAATTCTTTGGTGTTAATCAGATCCCAAATCGTTTGGTCCTGCACGTAGATGTATTTATGTACCGGGTCTTTGAATACCTTTTCTTCCTGTAAAGGACTCGACATGATGCGTAACCTCCCTAAAGCTTCTTGTATTTTCGACACGGAATGAGCAGGAAAATGATGTTTTTGTCGAACTTTGTCGTATAAAACTTCCAAATGTGAACAGAATATGTCTTCTAAATTTTTCTTTAGTATGGAATATATTCATAATACTATGTTTGGTGTCTATAGAAAAGGTGCATATTTGCAAGGTTTTTCAGCAGCCACTCTGTTTTATATTGAAGTAGAAGGATAGACTACCATATTTTAACGGCAAAAAATGCAATTTTCTAGTTGACTATTTTGGGAATGGTTGGTATCATAAATCTTAAGAATATTGTCGAATAATGACGATTTATCTAATTCGAGAGGGGACTTTTATATATGATGAAATCTACTGGTATTGTTAGAAAGGTTGACGAGCTGGGACGTGTTGTTATCCCTATCGAGCTTCGCAGAACATTGGGCATCGGCGAAAAAGACGCTTTGGAAATCTATGTCGACGGTGAGCGCATCATGCTGAAGAAATATGAGCCGGCCTGTATTTTCTGTGGCAATGCAGAAAACGTCTCTTATTTCAAAGGTAAAATTGTTTGTCACGAATGTTTATCGGAAATGCCAATACCTGTGACAAAATAAGAAAAATAGGTTATAATAAGGATAGCACTTCTTACTAAGGTAATTCTAACCTTTTTCATATCTCCTCTATTCCCCAATCCATGAAATTTCATGAGATTGGGGATTTTTTTTCCGTTTTTATTTGTGTTAGCGTCACCTATTATAATAGAAAGAACATGTCACAAAAGTTCCGCCAAGCCTCCATTTCTACAGTTTGGCGGCGGGAAAGCACGGGCACATCATCGACGGGCTTGTACGGCCTGCGTAAGCCAATAAAAAATCAGCCGATCCGGCAATGAGCCGACCGGCTGATTTCGCCGCTTCCGCATTCGCGATCTACTTTTGGTGCAAATAATTGTACAGCTCCCGCTTCGGTATCTGTCTGTCCGCTGCCGCGCGTTTTATCGCTTCCTTGCGGTCAAGCCCTTGAGTCGTATAATGCTCGACGTGCTCTTCCGGGCTGAAGCCTTCCCACCAGGCGTCCGAAACTTCATTCTCCGAATCGGTGCTGCCCTGTACGACGATGCAGTATTCTCCCTGGGGAGGATGCTCCTGCAGCAGCTCATAGCATTCTCGGATCGTCCCTCTTGCCGCTTCCTCGTATTTCTTGGTCAGCTCCCGCATCAGGCACATTTGCCGTTCCGGATCCCATACCTCCAGCATCGCTTCCAACGTCTTCATTATGCGATGAGGGGATTCATAGAACAGCATCGTTTCGTTCCTTTGCTTAAGCGATTCAAGCTCCTGCTGCAGCGGCTTTCTGTCTCTCGGCAAAAAGCCCAGAAAGGTGAAACGTTCTGTCGATAGCCCCGATACGATCAAGGCCGATAAGGCCGCGTTGGCGCCTGGAATGGGTATAACCGCTATTCCTGCGTCGATAGCTTGTCGAACCAGATCCGCTCCCGGATCGCAAATGGCAGGCAGCCCTGCATCACTGACAAGCGCAATGTCTTCGCCTGTTTGCAAAAGACGAATCAGCTCGGGCCCGCTTGCATGCTTATTATGCTCGTGGTAGCTTACAAGCCGTGTTGCGATATCAAAATGGGTTAGCAGCTTGCGTGTCTGTCTCGTATCCTCTGCGGCGATCCACTGCACTTCCTTTAAGATGCGCACCGCACGAAACGTCATATCCTCCAGGTTGCCGATCGGTGTTCCGACCAGATATAGCTTCCCTACTCCATTATCCTGCTGATAGCTTTTCTGAATGTCCACGTTTGTCCCTCACTATGTAACGGTCGGCTGGATGAGCTCGTCACGCTTGCCGTAATATATCTCCATCAGCTCGTCACAATAGTCCGTTTTATTTTTATATACGATCAGCGGCGGCAGCGTCCTAAGCTCCGGCTTCCCGTCTCTGAGCGCCTCAATCAACACCATATTCGCTTCTTCGCCTGCACGCGGGTGTACATACCGGATTCTTTTGGGCTCCAGTTTATACTGACGCATCGTGCAAAAAATTTCGACTAACCGGCTGGGCCTGTGCACCATCGCTACGCGGCCTCCGCTCCGTACCAGCCTACTGCTGGTTCTGACGACATCCTCAAGCGTACAGAACACCTCATGCCGTGCAGCCGCCACATGCTCATTCCCATTTTGCTCCCCGTTCGGAACGGGAAGATATGGCGGGTTCACGGTCACTACATCGAAGGTCCCGTTCCCCAGCTGCTGATGAATCGTGCGCAAATCCCCGTGAATAATCTGAATCTGGTGATCTAAATCATTCAGCTGGACGTTGCGCTCCGCCATATTCGCGAGCCGCTCCTGAATCTCTACGCCAACGATCGAAGCCTTCGTGCGCGTCGACAGCAGCAAGGGAATCACTCCGTTCCCCGTACAGAGGTCGACCATCCTTCCCCTCGGCGGAACATAGCTAAATCTGCCTAACAACACCGCATCCATCGAGAAGCTGAACACTTCATCGCTTTGGATGATTTTCAGATCATTCGTTAATAAATCGTCTAGTCTTTCACTAGGCTGCAAAGGTACCTTTTCCATCAGCGCACGCTTCCTCTTTCTTGAAAAAAACCGTAGAGAAGCTTGCTCCCTACGGCGGTTTTTTTATTTATTTAAAAACGATAAGCAAAACAAACAATCGCCTTCCGTACGCAAATGACCGTAGTAGACATTACAGATGTGGAAGCCTTCGTGGTACAGGCGGGCCAGATTGTCGTACCCCTCACCTGTAAGCTCCTTGGCCTGTGCGGCGGTGACATGAATATGGGGTACTTCAACAGGCGGCTCCGCATCCTTCTTTAGCAGCTTGCGCAGCTGCTGATTTTCTATGCTCAAGCGTTTGTTTTCCTCGAGGAGCTCGATAATTTGCTTTTTCATCAGCCCCAGCTCGGAGTAGATAGCACCCATCTGTTCTTCGATTTGCTCAATTTGAACAAAAACGTCTCTTTTATCCACACATTCACCTCAAGAAAGCTAACAACCGTTAAAGCTGCTGCTCCACTACATCGTCAAAGGATAGCTCCATGACTTTACCGAGCTCATAAATCTGCACTTTTACGGTACGCTCGTTAATATTTAGCGATACGACACGGCCGTTGCCCAGGGAGGAAATGACTTCGCTTCCTACGCGCGGCATATCCTCTTTACCACTTTCATAATTATCGTGCTCATATTTCAAACAACACATTAACCGGCCGCAAAGCCCGGAAATTTTTGTCGGATTTAACGATAAATTTTGGTCTTTTGCCATCTTGATGGATACCGGCTCAAAGTCCCCCAGGAAGGATGAGCAGCAAAGAATGCGCCCGCAAGGACCGATACCGCCCAGCATTTTGGCCTCGTCTCGAACGCCGATTTGCCTAAGCTCGATGCGGGTCCGGAAGACTCCGGCCAAATCTTTCACCAGCTCCCGGAAATCGACTCTTCCTTCGGCTGTAAAATAAAAAATGATTTTGTTGCGATCAAATGTATATTCAACGTCAACCAGCTTCATTTTGAGCTGATGATCCCTTATTTTATCCTGACAAAGCGCAAATGCGTTTTTCGCTGCGTTCTTATTGTCCTCCACAAGCTGTGCGTCAGTTTGATCCGCTATGCGAATGACTTTCTTTAATGGAAGAACGACATCGGATTCCTGAACCGTCCGTCTCCCGATAACTACTTTTCCGTACTCAATCCCTCGAGCCGTTTCAACAATAACCGCACTCTCTTTATCCACCGGTAAATCGATCGGGTCGAAATAATAGATTTTTCCCGCTTTCTTGAAGCGGACACCAACAACCGAGTACAAATTTACACCCCCTTCAGCTGCATTAACATTTTTTCCAACACCAGCTGCGGGTTTGCATGAAAGCGGAGTCTTTTCTGCTGCTCGACTGCTTGCTCCAAACACCGCACCCAATGCTTCATATCGTAAGATAAGGCCAATCCTGCCATCCAATCGGTTTGATCGGCATATACGAGCCCGGACCGATTGCCGATGTTTAACTGCACCATATCTTTCAGCCATAAAATCAGCAGATCCATGAATAAGGGAAGCTGCTCCGTCAGCTCGGACTTAGCCAGCTTTTGCTGAGCCGTCAAAAGCGCCGTAGGCAGTCGGGACATACTTTCCTTTGTTAATTGTATCACTAGATTTCTTATTTCTGCAAACCCATTTCCTTGAATTAGCTCTCTCGCCGCATCGGGACCTGCAGCCAGCCGAACCGCCGCTTGAATCAGAACCGAGGGATGCCCCTCCTCTTGAAGCACGGCTATCATACGATCGCGGCTCATAGGAGCAAAGGGAACCCACTGCGCCCGGGACCGGATCGTCGGAAGCAGGGCTTGTCCATTATCTGTAATCAGAATGGCAACGACACGGGAGGTCGGCTCTTCTAGGAACTTCAGCAGACTGTTGGCAGCCTGAACCGTCATCTTATCGGCATCTTCCAGAATGTACATCTTTAGCCCGGAAGCGGATGCACGATAGGAGAACTGCTTCTGAAGCTCCCGAATTTGCTCAATCTTGATAGAAGCCCCATCTGGGCGGACCCAATGCAGGTCCGGATGGTTGCCATGCTCCACCTTACGGCAGTCGAGACATTCTCCGCAGGCATCGTCCGGCAGCACCTGGCAGTACAGAGCTTGTGCAAAAGCAAGCGCCATCTGCTTACGGCCAGTTCCGGATGGACCTGTAAATATATAAGCATGGGATACTTTATCTGTACGTAAACTGTTCTGCAATATCTGTTTGACACGTTCTTGCCCGGGTATGGATTGGAAAGACATTGTGCTCCTGTACTATCCTTTCCTATTATATAGAGGTCAGTGTTGACCTTTGCATTGTCCGATTCTTACAAAACCTAAAAAGCAAGATTGATTAGCATGCCGCGAATTTCGCCTATTTGATGCAGCAGATCAATTCTTCCCTGCTCACTTTCTAACAGCTCGTCCGCCAGGGCCAGAAGCTTTTCGTCTATCTCCTCCAAAAGCTTGTACCGCTTGGAGCGCCCCCGCCGGTCCCAGCCGCGCGTATCGCGCAGCTGTACCCCGCGGCGTGCCGTCTCCTCCAAATACTGCTTCACGAGAAGCTTATACTGGCGCAATTCACGGACCGTCATCGACCTCGACAAGCGTTCCCCTTGCAAATGAATCTGCTGCAAAATACGCTGAAGCTGCTCCTGCGATGCCCTTTCGTCGTGCTGATGCATCATATCTGAGAACGATTTCTGCTGCAGCTGTTGGGGCGTTGAGGTCTCGTTTCTTTGAATTTCTTTACCGAAAGGGCGCCAGCCCGGATTTATTTTCACAGTGCAACCTGCCTCTCCGATTTAGAAATGCTCAAACCGTTCAACTGGAAGCACGAATACCGCAGCTCCGCCAACCTGAACCTCGACCGGGAACGGAATGTAGGAGTCGGTCGTTCCTCCCATAGGAGATACAGGAGTAACGATCTGTTCACGAATTTTGCAGTTCGACTTGATGACCTGCATCACTTCATTCACACGATCGTCTTCGATACCGATCATAAAGGTCGTATTGCCGGCCCGTAGAAACCCGCCCGTACTTGCCAGCTTGGTAGCCCGGAAGCCTTCCTTGATCAGAGCATTCGAAAGCCGATTGCTATCCTTATCCTGTACAACGGCAACAACTAATTTCATGGCATTGCCCTCCTTTACATTTTTACAAATGACTCGGTTGACCCTTGCAGCAATGGATAACTTAGAATGATGTCGAATGATACATTAGTTCATATCTTATTAATTTGACACCGGTTCATTCGATTCCTGCTTTTCTCTTTGGAAAGCTGTTTTGGGAACCGTAATTTGACTTCTCATCGCCATTCCCAAAGCAGCCTTCTGTCCGATCTATGGCAGTATATGTCACGATAACGGGCGGTGTGCGAAATCGACTGCAAGATTGCGTCATTGCCGGAATTAATCGGCTTCGCTGCTTTTCTTGAAGCGGCTGTCCAGACAGCCCTTCACGCTTTCATAAACCTTATCTATGCCCCCGTTAGCATCAATGCGTACGATGCGGTCGGGGAATCGGTCTGCCAAGATCAAATATCCTTCGCGAACCTTCTGGTGAAACGCCAATGATTCCAGATCAAGCCGATTGATTTCCCGGTCGCTCCGGGCATGAATGCGCCGTAACCCTTCCTCAGGGTTTACATCCAGATAGATCGTCAGATCGGGGAATACATTCTCGATCGCAAACTGATTGATCGTAAGCACCTCATCCATTCCCAAGCCTCTGGCATGGCCTTGATATGCCAAGCTGCTATCAATAAACCGATCGCATATGAAAACCTTCCCCTGAGCCAGGGACGGTTGAATTTTCTCAACAAAATGCTGTCTTCTCGCGGCTGCGTAGAGGAGGGCTTCCGTTCTCCCTTCCATCTTCGTATTGCTTTTATCTAATATAATCGCTCTTATCTGCTCCGCTATGTCGATCCCGCCAGGTTCCCGTGAAGAGACGATTTCCAGGCCCAGCGTGGATAAATATTGAGTCATGAGTTCGATAACGGAGGTTTTGCCTGCCCCTTCGCCGCCTTCCACCGTTATAAAATACCCTTTTTGCATTCGGTTATCTCCAATCATGTAATAGGTCACTATTGCCCGATTGCAGGCTCAGCATACCCTTAAGGATATTATGATTATATACTGTTTGGCTTGCAATACCTAGCTTGTTTTCCTAACTTCCGGATGAAAGACATAACATAGCGGGGACTCCCAGCAAAACACTTGATTCAGCATGGAAGACAAGTTCCCGAGTGGGGTTATTTAGTTAAGATATCAATACGGACAACATCGGCTCTTCGCCGTCGATTAATCCATGAATACGGGCCCCCATCTGAACCAATTGCTTCAAATAGCGAACCACTTCGGAAGAAATAATTTCGCCGGGGCATAGAACCGGAATTCCAGGAGGATAGGGAACCATCATCTCTGCAGATCTCAAGCCTATGGCATCCTCCAAAGGCACTTGCGCCGTCCCTTTTTGGCGATACACCGACTCATCGAAGGATACCGGCTCCGATAAGCCGGACATCGCAGAATAGGTTGCGGTAAGCCTGGCGTTCCCTTGTTGGTTAACAGGCGGGCTGGATTCGGCTATTTCTTTAAAAGACTGCGCCAGCCTATGCGCATCCTCTTGCGTGGACGCCAGGCTCAGGACAAGCAAAACCGCCTGCGGGTCTGCCAGCTCGACAAAACATCCGCGCTCTTCCAGGGCATCCTTCAGTTCAAAGCCGCTTAAAGAGCCCGTCGCGTCCTTGACGATCAGTTTGAACGGATCGCGGACGATCTCGTTATCGTGCTCCGGCTGAAGCAGCACAAACCGTTCATTATCCTTCATCAGCTCCATCACCTGATCGACAATACGAATCCCCTGCTCCAGCAGCTCCATGCCTTGTACATGCATTTGTCTGCGGCTTAGGTCCAGGCTCGCCATGAGAGGATAGGAAGGACTTGAGCTTTGAAGCATCGTTAAGTAGCGCTTTACTTCCTTCCGGTCGACCCGATCCCCCTGCACGTGAAGCATCGCTCCCATTGTCATAGCGGTCAGCAGCTTATGCGTTGACTGTACCACAACATCCGCCCCGCAGGACAAAGCCGACTTGGGAAGGGCCGGATGAAATCCGAAATGCGCTCCATGCGCCTCATCCACGAGCAGAGGCTTGTCGTATTCATGCAGAAGCTGTACGATCCCTTCAAGAGGAATGGCCGTGCCGTAATAGCTTGGCCGGGTAATGAGAAGCCCACGCGCTTCGGGATATTTTTGCAAGGCTAGACGGACATCTTCCTGGCGAATCCCTAATGTGAGCCCTGTTGCCGGGTCGATCTCAGGATTCAAGAACACAGCCCTTGCGCCCGCAAGCATAAGGCCGTGTATCACCGATTTATGGGCATCACGCTGAACCAGCAGCAAATCTCCTCTGCGGCATACGCTTAGGATCATAGCCAAATTGCCCACTGTGCTTCCGTTTACTAGAAAAAAAGTTTCCTCCGCACCAAAGCATTCGGCAGCCAGCTGCTGCGCCTCCCGAATCGCTTCCTCCGGATGATGAAGATCGTCCAGCCCGGTAATTTCCGTTACGTCCAGACGCATAATAGATTCGTAATAAGCTCTGGCTTCTTCATCCAAGCCTTGTCCTGATTTATGACCGGGAACATGCAGGCTGACATGCTTCCCTTGAGAATGGTGTACCAATCGCTCGAATAAAGGAGCGCTCTGTTTGTCCATGTTGTGAATCTCCCTGTTTGCATATAAAAGTTGATATACCCTTTATTGTAACAAACAAAAAGACTCTCACCAACGGGAAAAATTCCGTTCATCAGAGCCGAATTCATGTTTCATAGACAACCTATGCATTTTTCTTATAAAAGATTTGCCTCATTTGATGGATAAAAAAAGGATATTTGGCATCCCTGACGTCGGTTGAGATCATTTCATGCTCGCAGTCTTCGCAGATGAATTCGGATATAATCATAATGCCGTCTTCCTTTAATTGTCCGCAGATGATGCAGTTATGGGCCACCGTAGGTTCATGTAAAGCGTCTCCCACACAACTCACCTCTATTCTTCTTTTCTACCAGTATGTCCTGTTTCTCTTAAAGTAAACGCGGATGATCTATTTTTATGAAAAAAGCTAGTACATGGTTCCAAACGCTTATATTTCAAGCTAAAATAACCGATATAGTATTTGCAAAAAAGAATCTATGAAAATGGACGAGTGAGATCAAGTGAAGGAACAACGATTATCAAAGGAATCAACCGTTTATCATTACCGGCTGCTTCAACGAATTCGGTATAAGCCTTGGTTACTTATAGCTTACTGGTGCATTCCCGGTCTTTTATTACTTTGGGATTTGATACGATGGAATCCTCTGCCAATGATTATTAGCACAGTACTGATTCCTCTTTTGCATACGTTCATCATTTACGTATACTTTACCTTTAAGGAAAAACGCCCGCTGCATCAGTGGGGACTTCTTTATCGGCTTCCCTGGCTGGGGTACGTTCCATTAAGCTACTTTGCTCTATATCGCATGCGTAATCTGACCGCTCACCTGCTATGGGTTACCGTTGTTATTTGCGGCTGCTTTTTCCCTTGGGTATCCTTGGATTTGATTCTCCATGCAATGTTCGTACACGTCTGGATCCTTCTTCCCAGATTTGTACTCATCTTTCAATTGAGACACCACATGGAGAACGGATATTTGAAAATTAACGATCAGGACACATCCTGCTACGCTCAATAAAATCGTTCCCTAAATCAGGATTCGTTTCTACGGGATCTTGTAAACAACCGATAAACCAAATAAATCACAACAGCCCAAAAAATCAGCCCAATAAAGGAAAACGGTGTTCCTGCTCCCGGACCGAAGCCCATAAATCCAAACGGATTAAATAAGCTCCCGATTAAGGCCCCTGCCGCGAAGCCGCCGAATAAACTTCCCCATCCTCCTCGGGCAGGAGTCCCTGTAGTCGGGGGGTTGGTCCGCGGATTGGTAGTAACATTCGCAGGATTACGGTTCGGAGTGGTCGTAGTGCCCCTGCCTGAAGGAGTTCTTACCCCGGAAAACGACCCCCGGCCCGAGCGATAGCCTTGAGGAGTAACCTCCCCGTCCATAGCGGGGGCTTGTCTTAGATCCTGTCTGTACTCCGTCGGCATTACTTCGGAATTAGCGTCCGCAGCGGCCGGAAAAGCGATCAGCATAATAAGGAAACCTATACATAGTACTAACGCATAATGTCTCATTGTATTCCTCCGATAAGCTCAAAGTGAAGGACGGCACCAGCTTCACGAGTTATTATCAGTCCCCGTCATCGGTTCTATTCGCCCCATAACCCACCATGCTTTCGGACAGAAAAACAAAAAACAGTCTTTCCGGACCTACATCCAGAAAGACTGTTTCAATTTGTGCTTGGCGACGTTCTACTCTCCCAGGACCCTTCGGTCCAAGTACCATCGACGCTGGAAGGCTTAACGTTCGTGTTCGGTATGGGTACGCGTGGTTCCCTTCCGCCATCATCACCAAACTAAGAGTTTTGCTTTAGCAAAACTGGCTTCGTAAGGATTGCTGAGCTTTCGTCAGAAAGCTCACTTCGTAAGCATACGCTTTTTTCGAAGCGCTACACCTTCGAAATTACTGCTAGAAAATATCCGTCCTTAGAAAGGACCTGCAGCTCAAGGCTTATTCCTTGAAAACTAGATACGAAATGCATGCGTATTGTTGAGCAATTTGTGTTTCG
>NZ_BAABJG010000038.1:0-588 GCF_039543185.1 Paenibacillus vulneris
GGCGCAAAAGTTATTACGCACCCGCCGAAGTGTTTCGCGCACATCTTACGTCTCAATATCGCCAAACCGATTTTCGTATCTTTTTAATCGTTCAGTTTCGGAGTCATCGCGCACGTACTCTATCCTAGGAGGCTGTTCTTCGATGCTATCGATAGTCTGGCGAAGTACCTCCGCTTCATTCTCGGCTCGTTCCCGTGCTTTTCGCTCAGCTTCTGCAGCTTCCTCCGCCTTCTTCAATGCCGCTTTAACCTCTCGTAGTTCGCGCACAGTCATTTCCTCAACGATTTTGGTTACGCCAGACTTTAGCGTATGAGGGCGTTCACGTTCCTCTGCCGGGAGTGTGGCGATTTCGTAAAGAGCACGTAGCCCCAAAGTAGTGTACGTACACTCGGCTTCTCCAAGCTCATCGACGATTTTTACGAATTTGTCCGCCTGCGCACGATCCATCCCTACATCGTACGTACACCAACGTGTCCATCCACCTCGTCCCTCAGCCAGCTTCGATTCCTTAACGTGCTTCAACCGCCTCCCTATTTCGAAAATAGCGTTGCCAGCGATTTGCTTATACGAGTTGATCTCGGCTGTAAT
>NZ_BAABJG010000039.1:0-970 GCF_039543185.1 Paenibacillus vulneris
AGTCGTAACAAGGTAGCCGTATCGGAAGGTGCGGCTGGATCACCTCCTTTCTATGGAGTCCATGTTACCTGTAGGGTAACGGACATTAAGCAACTACGGTTGCAACGGCATTCACTCGTTGGTCAGTTTTGAGAGGGCAATATCTCTCATGAAGATAAGGTTGCGAAATATGCTTTCTAGAGAGAGCGCTTAGCGTTATTCGCGAAGTTGGTTTTGTATTAGCAAGACTTCGTTTGGTGATGATGGCGGAAGGGAACCACGCGTACCCATACCGAACACGAACGTTAAGCCTTCCAGCGTCGATGGTACTTGGACCGAAGGGTCCTGGGAGAGTAGAACATCGCCAAGCAACCCACCTTGAGTGGGTTTTTGTTTTGAATAATCGTTTTGTTAATCCAAAACATTTAAGGGCCCTTAGCTCAGCTGGTTAGAGCGCACCCCTGATAAGGGTGAGGTCGGTGGTTCGAGTCCACTAGGGCCCACCATGAAATTTTATATTATGATATGGGGCCATAGCTCAGCTGGGAGAGCGCCTGCCTTGCAAGCAGGAGGTCAGCGGTTCGATCCCGCTTGGCTCCACCAAAAAAACTCTTGCTTTCGAGTGAGGTTTTGTGATAAGATGCTTTTTGTCGCTATTGAGAGATGGCGATGAAGCTAAGATTGTTCCTTGAAAACTAGATACTGAAATACAATGCGTAGAGCAATACAACGTGTATTAGCATGGTTAAGCTAATAAGAGCACACGGAGGATGCCTAGGCGCTAGGAGCCGAAGAAGGACGTGGCGAACGACGATATCGCCTCGGGGAGCCGTAAGCAGGCTTTGATCCGGGGATGTCCGAATGGGGGAACCCAGCTGAGGTAATACTCAGTTACTCACATCTGAATACATAGGATGTGTAGAGGCATACGAGGGGAACTGAAACATCTAAGTACCCTCAGGAGAAGAAAACAACAGTGATTCCGTCAGTA
>NZ_BAABJG010000040.1:0-736 GCF_039543185.1 Paenibacillus vulneris
GGGGTGAAGTCGTAACAAGGTAGCCGTATCGGAAGGTGCGGCTGGATCACCTCCTTTCTATGGAGTCCATGATGACTGTAGGTCATCGGACACTAAGCAACTACGGTTGCAACATAGTTGACAACTGACATGGCTTTGCCTATGTAACAGTTGCAACACCATTCACTCGTTGCTCAGTTTTGAGAGGATAAAGGTCCCCAAAAAGTGAAGAGAAGCGTTGAAGCGTATTCCGTCCGCATCAAGCAATAGCTTGATCGGCGTCTAAACATTCAATGAATATATATTGTATTGTTTAGACATTACTTTCCGGGGAGCCCCGAAATACTCTCAAACTTGCTGGAAAAACTTGATGCTTGCATCGGTAAGTACAGCATGTTAAGTCTTCCTGCTGTTGAGCAGGAGCGATTGTTCCTTGAAAACTAGATACTGAAATGGTTGTAACTGTTCGATACGTGAAACTATCGCAGTTATCAACAAAATGCGTAGAGCAATACAACGTGTATTAGCATGGTTAAGCTAATAAGAGCACACGGAGGATGCCTAGGCGCTAGGAGCCGATGAAGGACGTGGCGAACGACGATATCGCCTCGGGGAGCCGTAAGCAGGCTTTGATCCGGGGATGTCCGAATGGGGGAACCCAGCTGAGGTAATACTCAGTTACTCATATCTGAATACATAGGATGTGCAGAGGCATACGAGGGGAACTGAAACATCTAAGTACCCTCAGGAGAAGAAA
>NZ_BAABJG010000041.1:0-61514 GCF_039543185.1 Paenibacillus vulneris
TTTTTATGCAATCCATTTATTACCTAATGCGATGAAGTTTCTTTACACAGAGGGACTTTTTCGACAATCTGAGAAGAAGCTCGGCGCTTCTTCCTCTTATGATTAAGATTGTGTTACCTGCTGCTCGTCCTTCCCAAGACGGTCAATTTTCTCTTCGGTTCCGGTCTCGCCATTGATATAGATCCGGTACACGCCGCCGTTAATTCGGCCTGTATATTCGTAGCACAGTACTTCTTCCTGAGCATCGTTGCGAATCAAGGCCTTCGCTTCTTTATCGACCTTCAAATTCGGGTTCAGCGATTTGCGCGCTTCTTCCGCCGTCAGCTTAGGCGCCTTATGCTCCCGGTCTTTATGATCGAATACGTAGTCGGTTGCCTGCAAGCCCAGGATTTCCCCGTTATCCAAAGCCACTTTGACCGATACTTTGTCCAGGTAGTTGATCACATCGTTTTTACGGCTTGCAAAAGTAATATTGGCGTTATTATTGTATTCGTCATAAGAAACAGCCGTCATATTCTTGTAATCGTGCGAGTCCAAAAACTCGGCGGCCGTGTCGCGGGCCTTGCGTACGTCCAGTTTTTTCTCGGTGACATCACGAGGCGCTGCAAACCACAGCAGCTGTCCGCCTTTTGTACTATAGTCCATATGGACCCCATCCGACGATTGATTGCGTGGAGCCGTTACGCTAAAGGAATGGAACTCCGTCCCCGCGCCATTCTCGACAACCTGCAGCACGGATGGATCCTGGAGATTCAGGAATTGGGCTGCCTTCCGTCTGATCTCTTCAGCGGTAGCATCATTGCCGGATAGCATCTTCATATCCCGCTTTTGGTAAATATTCATTACCGACGGGCTCCATTTGACGTCAGAGTATTCCGATACTTTTTTGTCCATGGTTTGGAAACCGTCAATGATCGCATTATCGAGCGGCTCCTTCTCCGTCGCCAAGGCGGTTTCGACATCCATCCAGCGGAGGTTGTTAGTCAATACCTTGGACTGCATATCCCTAAGGTTTGTGGAGATTTCAGAGGAATGCTGATACAAAGCGTTCAAGGTGCCCAGCTCTTCCTGGGTCAACGGCTGCTTGTTCAGGTCCCTTAACGCGGCCCTATAAGAGAAGTTAGCCATATTGGCCAAAAACTCCTCCGTTTTATTGAACGGCAGCAGGGTCAGCGGAAGCTGATTGATCTCGCTTTGAGCCTGGCTGGTGATGCGCCAAACATTGATTAATCCTTTCTTATAGCTGTCCTGGGACGCCGTATTCACCGCTAATGTATTCCCCAGCTCGCTATGCAGCTTGTTGACATGAAAGGATAAGTCGTGAAATGCTCTTTGGTATTGGTTCTCGGCTTTAATTAGGATCGAGTTTTTTTCCTGATGCTCCAAGTACCCCCATACACCGGCGCCAATCAAGGCAACAAGTAGAATCGGAAACATAACAATACTTAATCTGCTGTACATGTAAGTGGAATCTCCCTTCTTCAGCCAAACTTGGCTTTAGTTTTCGCTCAAGGAAGAAGTCTTATGCACAAAAAAAGAAGCTCGGAAAGGTGCTGCGACACACAGCTTCCAAAGCTTCTTTCATCAAAAATCATGAGTCTCAATATCAAAATCGTTAGCGTTGTTGCAGATGCACTGTTTGAACCCGGTATCGATCTTGCCCTTATCCTTTTTACCCCGCAGAATAAATCGTTCCCCGCAGTTTTTGCAGCGTATGGTTACCTTGACTCGTTCATTTACAGACATGCATACCCTCCGGTTTTATTAAAGTCGATACGTCAAGTATAGACAAACCGGTTAAATTTTAACCCTATCATCCGCTTGAACGACCCGGAGGGGGGAGGTTGCGTTAGCTCTCTCCACTTTGCGCAAGCTTCGAATCCATAGAAAGACCATGAGCGGGATCATAAACCAGATCCAGTAGGTTTTGGTCGTCGCAAGCACATAATCGAACACGCCGTGCCAAAAAATCGGAAACGCCAGAGAAAACGCCAAATGCCTTGCAGACCGATGGGGTACAAACTTCGCTTTCCCCAAATGATAGCCCATAATAACGCCGAACATCGCATGCCCCGATACTGGAAGCAGCGCTCGGAACAGAAGGCTGGATATGGACGAGGAATTCAGCAGCGCGTAAAATACGTTCTCCAGCGTTGCAAACCCAAGCGATGCGGCAACCGCGTAGACAATGCCATCATAGGGCTCATCAAAGGATGTATGCTTATAAATAATGAAATAGACAAGGAACCATTTCAGAAACTCTTCAATTCCAGCCGAAATGATAAAGCTGAACACGAACGGATTTTCACCGAGCGCATGAACAAATGCCCGCTGCAGTACCATGACCGGGAATACAAGGAGCACCCCGAACAAAAATACTTTCATCACCAGATGAATCGGCTCCGTATCGTAGCGATCCTTCAAATAAAAATATGCAAGTAGAGCGACACCGGGCGCTATCGCCGCCGCTAAGACTGAGAAGACGCTCATGTGTCCCCCTCCATTTCCTATCCAGAATCAGATCCACCCTCTGAACCGGGCGGCCTCTGCCATCTTGCGTACGCCAACCATATAGGCGGCCAAGCGCATATCAACATTTCTTGTAATATGAATATTATAGACATTTTCAAACCCTTTTTCCATCACTTCTTGCAGTCTGGCATGCACTTCCGCCTCTGTCCAGTAATATCCTTGGTTGTTTTGCACCCATTCAAAATAAGACACGACCACCCCGCCCGCACTTGCCAGCACGTCCGGTACGATCAGGATGCCTCTGTCCGTTAGTATCTTGGTCGCTTCCAGAGTCGTCGGTCCATTCGCTGCCTCCACAACGATGGAAGCCCGGATGCGGTCTGCATTCTCCGCTGTAATCTGATTCTCGATCGCCGCCGGTACAAGAATATCACATTCTTGCTCGAGCAGCTCTTTGTTCGTCAGCGTATTCTGGAACAATTTCGTTACCGTACCGAAGGAATCTCGGCGATCGAGCAAATAATCGATGTCAAGCCCATCTTTATTGTACAGTCCCCCATATACATCGGAGATTCCCACAACCTTGGCTCCCGCATCATGCAAAAATTTCGCCAGAAAGCTGCCCGCATTGCCGAAGCCTTGAATAACAACCTTGGCGTCCTTCAGCAAGATTCCTTTCTTTTTCAACGCAAGATCGATCATAATAGTTACACCCTTGGCTGTAGCCGTTTCCCGGCCTTGAGAGCCGCCGAGTACAATCGGCTTGCCTGTAATAAAATTCGGCGCATCAAACTCGCGAATGCGGCTGTATTCGTCCATCATCCACGCCATGATCTGGGAGTTGGTCATCACATCGGGGGCAGGAATATCTTTGGTCGGCCCGACAATCTGGCTGATGGCCCGCACATATCCGCGGCTTAGCTTTTCAAGCTCACGCATCGACATGTTCCTTGGATCGCAAATAATGCCTCCCTTGCCGCCTCCATAAGGAAGATCGACGATACCGCATTTTAAGCTCATCCAGATGGACAGCGCTTTGACTTCGTCCTCATTGACATCAGGATGGAAGCGAACGCCCCCCTTGGTAGGGCCAACAGCATCATTGTGCTGGGCACGGTAGCCGGTGAAGATCCGGATAGAGTCATCATCCATACGAATCGGAATTTTTACAGTT
This sequence comes from Paenibacillus vulneris, assembly GCF_039543185.1. Lineage (NCBI taxonomy): Bacteria > Bacillati > Bacillota > Bacilli > Caryophanales > Paenibacillaceae > Paenibacillus > Paenibacillus vulneris. The sequence continues at coordinate 3,647 of NZ_BAABJG010000041.1, forward strand.
AATACCCTCATAGGCTCCCGGAGCAGCTCCACCATACTTTGGGAATAGCCGAGCTTGGTCAAAGCCTTTTCAATAATGATTTGGGTGGAATGAAGCACATTCAAATTCTCTGTCATCTAGAATCATCCTTTTGAAGTTGATTGGTCTAGTCCTGAACGGTTCATTCCCCTATTGTTGCACTATCGAAACACCCTCATGCACTCCCCATTTCTCCCAAAAAAGGGGAAAGAAAACGCCAAAATAACCCCCACCGAATGGAGCCTTGGCTTCGGTATTCATTCGAAGGACTCTGCGGGAAGCCCCGGAGTAACAAATTCAAAAAAAAGCATCCCCCAAAAACATCAAGTTTTTGTTGGACGCTTTTATCATCTAGGTCAAGCCGACTGTGACAGCTTATTTAAAGTGGGAACACAGCACCTTCACAGCGTCAGACGCTATAACCGTCTTGCCATACTCCTCGAGAACCGCACGCGTTACGGTAGCCACATCCCCAAACTCGGACAGAACAGCAATCACAGCCTGGTATCCGCTCTCATCCAGTTCATCGGCATTTAATTGCAGAAACCACTTGTTCTTATACGAAAACAGGATTCCACCGTCAGTAACCAACGGATTCAGCACTTTCGCCATGCGCAGTAAGTCTTCAAAATCATGAAACATATAGGAGATTTGGTCCGTTTGCTCCAGCGTGACTTCAAGCTCATACATTTCTTCGACTTCCTCGTCGTAGGACTCAACGGAATGTTGGAAATCGACCTTCCCGCGCGTAACGATAACGACCATACCTTGCGCCGGGAGCTGGAGCACCTCAACGGCAAGCGGTCCGGAAGGCTCGAAGCCTAGCTCGGAATAAGCCTGATCCATCATATCGCTGAACAACTCGTGCACTTTAGGAATTTCTCTCCACATGTCATCCTTTTGAATGCCTCGCTCCGTCAAGTCGTCGAATGTGAGGAAAATCCGTATCTTGTCCTGACTTAAACGCTCCATTTTCATACAGGATTCCTCCTTGCCGACGCATATATTATAGCTTATGAAGTAAGGTTAAAAAGGTGAGTAAGCATTTATAGCTTGTATTCAATTATATGACTATTATATCACAACATAACAAGAAATGTACGAATGTCCTGAAAAAAAGAAAAGACACGAGCACAGGTTCTGCTCATGTCTGGTACTTCCGGTCCATCTACAGACTTCATTGAGTCTGATATACTTCCTTTTGTTGATTCTCTGTCAGAATTTCATCGACTGCGGCTTTGATTTCGGCATCCTTATTAATAAGGGCTTCCACTCTGGCGAGGCCTTCATGGGTGGAACCCGCTTCCTTCTTAGCATGTATGGATTCCGATCCGGAGGCAGGCTGGTTTTTAACGTCCGAGTGATTTGAAGCGCCTGCTTTGTCCGCAAAGCCGCCGAGCGATTGGTTTTTGCTGCTAATTGCTGAAAAGAGCATGGATTTGCTTTTATTATTGAAATAAACAACAGCGGCAGCTCCAACCAATCCCCCAAGCAAGAATGATCCGAACTTCATGGCTATCCCTCCATCCGTTTGATTACATACGTATTGTCCGCTATGAAGAAGCGAAGCATGCATGATAAAATTAGGAAACCAACACAGAACAGGAGAAGTCAGACATGAACAAAAAGCTGCTTACAGGGCTTGCAGCCCTTCTTATTTTGACAGCAACAGCCTGCCAAAATGACGCAAAGCCTTCCGGTACCATCACAGGTGCGCAACCCAGCCCTTCCGTAGGGACGACGGAGCATTCCGAAAATACCCCAGCTCAAACAACCAAGCCGACGGATACCGCTCCCTCGCAGCCGCCTACGGTCCAATCTGCCGAAACTGCGCCATCGCCGAAGCCATCAGCCGCGCCGTCCACAGCGCCGAAGACAACCTACCGGTTAAATACGAAAAGCTATGATATCCAGCCCATCGATCCCTCAGTGACCGAGAAAAAAATGGTGCTGCTTACGTTCGACGACGGACCCAAGGATAAAGAAATGCTCGAATCGATGCTGAACACATTGGACAAGCACTATGCCAAGGCGATTTTTTTCGTCAATGGGTACCGCGTGAAGCAAAAGCCGGAGCTCCTCAAGCTGATTCATGAAAGGGGGCAAACGATTGGTAATCACTCCTGGGATCACATTGACTTGAAAAAAGAAAACGAAGAAAAGGTCAATCAGCAAATCGGAGACGTTCAGGCTATCGTAAAAGAAGCCATTGGGGAAGCGCCTCGCTTCTTCCGTCCTCCATTCGGTTCCGGCGGTGATATCGTCAAGGCCAAGGTAAAGGAGGAGCAAATGCTCTTTATGACCTGGTCCAACGGATCGAAGGACTGGGAGATGAGCACCAAAAACAACAATCCCGATCAAGTGGTCGCCAATGTGCTGGAGCAGCTTCGGCCCGGAAGCAACATCTTGATGCATGAGCTTCCTTGGACCGATAAGGCGCTGGATAAGCTCCTCACCGAGCTGGAGCAGAAGCAGTACGGCTTTATCGATCCGGCGACGATAGAAATCACGCCTTAACCCCGTTCTTCAGATCCGCGGGCAAAAAAAAGATCCGTTCCCCAGGACGGATTCAAGATATCTTCTATGGTTTGTTAGCTGTGTTTCTTCAGATAATCCCAGCCCCAGATCAAAAGTCCGATGACTAGCAAGATAAATAACCACAGCAAGGTCCGGTAAAAGACAGGGAGCCATCTTTCCTTTTCCGTAGGATGTATGGTGCTGCGCGGAGGAAGAAAGTGTTCCTCCTCCCATTCCTCTTCCGGGCCTTGTTTGTTTTGTGCGCTCATATCTTGTTGACTCAAATGCATTTAATCCTCTCTCCTGTAACGTATAATACATCCCATTATAAAATCGATGACGAAATGGGCTATGATAGGCGTCCATAAGGAACCCGTCTGAATATAAATCCAGCCCAGGCCATAGCTGATGCTGAATACCAGACCCGTCATAAGCCAATGCTGCAAATACCGGATATGAATGGCCGCGAATAATATACTTGTCCAATAAGGCCCCCATGAAGCTTGAACGGCGCCTCTGAATAAAAGCTCCTCACATAGGGCAACGAAAAGGGACATAAGGGTAATATGCCATAAAGGGCGGTTTTTGAACAGCAGCTCGTTAATTCCGCCGTCGTCTGTCACTTCGGGAGGCACCCATCTCGAAATTAGCAAGTCGACAATCAACACGGCTAAGGCGAAGACAACTCCCCAAACAGGGATCCAGATTCCATGCTTCCAAGAAAACATCTGAGACAAGGAAGGCTTCTGAAAAAACATAATAATGGCTCCAAGCAGCAGCACCAGCACTTGCGTCATGTATAAATTCATGATGAGAAACCGTTCGTCGATTTCATCGGCCTGGACGTGCCTGAACTTAAATTGTTTAAAATTAAATTTTTTCATGCAAATTATTCCTTTTTTCGACAGGATCACCTATACTATCAATAAAAAACATCAAGGAGCTTGAACATGGAGAAAAGGTTGACCCGTACAGATTACTTATTTGTCCTCATCTTCATTTTTATGCTCGTACTCGCTCTCGGCACTTTTTTCCTCGGAGTCAAATTGGGTCAGGAACGTTCCGCCGCAAAGTACGAAGGTCAGATCTCCCGGCAGCAGGATGCTGCCAAAGCGTATTCCGCTTATCATCAACAGTATCTGGTGTCTTTCTATCATACCATTTATCAACACTACAGGGAATTTCAAACGAGCTGGTTTGATAAATTAGACGTGCTTGAAGTCAACCGGAGCGCGGATGCCTCTTTATTGCTCAAGGATTTGTCCAAGCTGGCTAAAGACAAGTACGATGAAATCATCGACAAATCCATGCCGGAATCCTCGCCTCTTCTGCAGGAAGGACAGCAAAACTATGCCAAGAGCCTGAAGCTGTTTAGCGAAGCTTTGAGCAGCCTTCAATCCAGAGCCAATTCCATGCCGGCTGCGGAGCTGCTGAAGGATATGGACAGCAATGCATACTTGATCGAAGCGAAAAACTTTGCTTTGGCAGCGCAAAAGAACTATTACGATTCCATCGTCAAATGGCAGCAATCTGCATCCGCTTCCATTCAAACCGCCGATGCCGGAAAGCCGTTAACCATACAGGAGTGGAACTCACTCCCTCTTAATGTCAAGAATGATTACATATCCGGTGTTCTGGTAAATACCAAGCTGTATAAGCCGTTTACACCGCAGGATCTATCCATCCGAATCGACGAGATGATCGCAACGGGGCAAGCCGCGAAATACAATCTGACTCAGATTCAACCGGTTATTGAAGTGCTTCTGGCAACGGACGCCGTTCGCTCCGGAGATTTTACCCGTAACAAAAGCAGATGGTATCCGAACGAAACCCTGCCGCAAATCCCCTTCTTTACCGGACAAAATTGAGGTAACCCTACAAGGTGGTGCCGCGGCTTCGAAGCACATTGAAGTGCTTTACGGGAAGCCAGAAATTAAAAGGCCGTTTCATTGCAGACCCGCGGGTTTGCATTTTGAAACGGCTTTTTTTGTCAAATCATTAATCGTATTGGAAGCCTCGAAGCATGGCTACGGCTGCCATGCCTCCTTCCACATTCACGACATTGTCATACCCTTGCTGCTTCAAGTAATAGCACACGTTGGCGCTCCTCACACCGTGAGCACACACGATATAGAGCTTACGATCCGTGGGAAGCTCCGATAAACGGGCAGGTATAGTGTTCATAGGAATCAGCTTCGCCTCGTCCAGATGGTAATATTCCCATTCCATAGGCTCTCTTACATCAATGATAATGGAATCTCCCATCTCCTCTTGGTTCAACTTTTCCACGAATGCTTTCGGATCTATCATTTCAAAAGGTTCCATTTAGCCCATCTCCTTCTCTTGATTGCCTCGTAAAGAACAATAACGAAAAATTCACAATTGATCAAGTAAAAACCATTGCAATCCGTACGAAATTGCCATAAAATATGGTTTGTAGCTAGTGAAAGGCGAACAATAATCGCCATTCAAGCACAAAGCGTACGTAGATATCGTCCCCTAGCAGGCTTGTCAAATTAGGTCGGACAACCTATTCGACACCTATTGACACGAATTACAGGGTCATGGTACGCTAATGAAAATTCATTTTAACAATCGACTTTGACGGAGACAGTATAATCCGGTAATGCGCAGAGAGCCGATGGTTGGTGCGAGTCGGACATTATCCTTTATACGGAGCACTCCAGAGTTGCTGTATTGAAATGCTACCGCTTCGTGTGAACGGGCAAAGTAGGTGCAGCCGGGTAGGAACCGTTACCTTTCTGAGTCTTATGACTCGCGAGGCTGCTCGTGTGAACGCGCAGCGAATTAGGGTGGTACCACGAAAGTAACTCTTCGTCCCTTATATACGGGCAATCGTATGGGGATGAGGAGTTTTTTTATGCTCATTTACAAGGTGATATGGCTCGAGGTGCAGCCCACCCTCCCTATCGTCCGTCATTTGAGCTGTTAGACATTATACTATATTTGGAGGTCTGAACAATGTTTAAAGTGTTAGTAATGGATGGCATTAGTGACATGGGAATTCAAATGCTGTATGACGCAGAGGATGTTACCGTTGAGAAGAAAAACGGTTTGTCCGAAGACGAGCTGATCGCCATTATCGCCGATTATGACGCTTTGATGGTACGCAGCCAGACGAAAGTAACCGAGAAAATCATGAATGCCGCTGCTAAATTAAAAGTTGTAGGCCGCGCAGGCGTTGGCGTTGACAATATCGATTTGGAAGCTGCAACCAAACGCGGTATCGTGGTTATCAATGCTCCGGACGGAAATACCATCGCCACTTGTGAATTGACCTTCGCCATGATGATGTCGGTCGCGCGCTCCATTCCTCAAGCTTACAAAAAAACAGTCGGCGGCGAATGGGACCGCAAAACCTTCGTCGGCGTAGAGCTGCGCAACAAAACCTTGGGTATCCTGGGTATGGGACGCATCGGCAGCGAGGTTGCGAAGCGCGCTAAAGTATTCGGCATGAATGTTATCGGATATGACCCGTTCCTGACAGAAGAACGCGCTGAGAAAATCGGTGTCAAATTAGGTACGGTTAACGAGATCGCCGCACAAGCCGACTTCATTACCGTTCATACGCCATTGACTAACGAAACCCGCCATATGATCTCCCGCCCGCAGTTCGAGCTGATGAAAAAAGGCGTACGCATCATTAACTGCGCGCGCGGCGGCATTATTGATGAAATGGCTTTGGTTGAAGCTATCGAATCGGGTATTGTAGCAGGTGCTGCATTTGACGTATTCGAACAAGAGCCGCCAAAACCGGATCATCCATTCCTGAACAACCCTAAAATTATCGTGACTCCTCACTTGGGAGCTTCCACTGTAGAAGCACAAGAGAACGTAGCGATTGACGTTTCCGAGGAAGTCCTTCATATTCTGCGCGACCAGCCGTTTAAAAATGCCGTTAACATGCCTCCTGTTCCTCCGACTGTGTTGAATAAGCTTCAGCCTTACTTCAACCTAGGCGAACAGCTCGGACAATTCGCAGGACAATTGACCGAAGGCGCCGTCAACGAAATCGTAGTGAACTATTCCGGCGATTTGAGCGATGTGGATCCTACTCCGCTTACCCGCTACATCGTCAAAGGCATTTTGGCTAATCAGCTGGAAGGCGTAAATATCGTAAATGCGATGCATTTGGCAAAAACTCGTGACGTCAACATCGTGACTCAAAAATCGACGGCATCCAAAACGTTCACGAACTTGGTATCCGTTACTTTAAAAACGAAAAATGAAGAGCGCACATTGGCTGGAACCCTGCTTGCAGGCTACGGCGAACGTATCGTGCAAATCGATCAATATCCTGTTGATATTGCCCCTCACGGTCATCTGCTGCTGATCTCCCATAATGATAAACCGGGCATCATCGGTAAAGTGGGAACCTTGCTTGGCAGCAACGACGTGAACATCGCCTCGATGCAAGTGGGACGTAAAGTATTCGGCGGCTCCGCGATCATGGTTCTGACTACGGACAAAGCAGCTCCTGCAGACGTACTGGAACAGCTTGCACAGCTTCCGGAAATCGAGAAAGTAGCCGACCTTACTCTGCAATAATTTCACTTTGTTTCACGGACAACAAGATTTACTTCCTGCATTCAACAAAAAGAAAGAGCTTCCGATAATTTCTGTCGGAAGCTCTCTTTCTTCTTGTCGATATGTGATGCAGATCCGTGTAGAATCGTCCGATATCCTGCTTACCTACCTAGGATCGCATGGAAGAATAACCGAAAAGGTCGTCCCTTGCCCTACCGTACTCTTTACTTGCACGGTACCCTTATGGGCTTCCACAATGCTCTTCACAATGGAAAGGCCAAGTCCGGTGCCTCCGCTCGTTCCCCGCGTACGGGCTTTATCCGCTTTATAAAACCGCTCAAATATATAAGGCAAGTCTCCAGCAGGAATCCCTTGTCCCTGGTCCGAAATCTCGAGCAAGATGGCATCCTTGCCCTCATAGGTATGCTTTGCGGCACGCAATTGGATTTGCGCTTGCGGAGGAGTATGGCGTATCGCATTATCGAGTAGATTGGTCATGACCTGCTCCAATCGATCTTCATCCGCATGGGCCAGCAGCAATTCCTCCTCGGGAAGATCCACCGTCATCGTGATGCCCCGCTCCTTGGACAGTACGGCGAATTTCCGGTGCATCCGCCTCATGAAATGAAGGATATCCACTTCACGGAAATTCATCTCCATATTGCCGGTTTCCATCTTGGCCAGATCCAGAAGATCGCGTACCAGCCTGCCCATGCGAAGGGACTCGTCATGGATGACTTGGGCCAATTCTTTCCGTTCCTCCGGTGATGAAGCGATATCATCCACAAGGGCTTCGCTGTATCCTTGAAGCATAGATAACGGCGTCCGAAGCTCGTGGGAAACATTGGCTACGAAATCCTTCCTCAGCTTATCCAGCCCGAACTCTTCCGTTACGTCCCTCATAACGGCAACGACTCCGCGGACGACATCGCGCGAATATAACGGAGCCATTACAACCGACCAGACTTCATTACGAACATGAAGCTTGGATGTGATCTCGGCGGCTCCGTTGATGACTTCTTCGAATAACGGTCGAACGGGCGGCGGAATCATATCGATATGCAAGCTTTGATCCCCTTCAGGATCCTTCTCCTGACCAAAGTCGGTCCATTGAAGCTGCCCCCAATCGCGAACGATTTTATAGCCTTGGGGATTCGTAAGGATCACTTGACCGTCTGCATCAAAAGTAATAACGGCGTCCGCCATGCTTCGCAGCACGCTGGACAGATGCTCCTTCTCATGATTCAGCGCCTTGATCGTATCCGACAGCTCTTCTCCCATCCGGTTGAACGTTTTGGACAGCTCGCCGATCTCATCATCCGAGGAAATCGGTACCCGAGTACCGTATTCTCCATGCGAGATTAAATCCGCGGCTTTTTTCAGCTGCTGCAGCGGCTGCGTAATTTTGGTCAACAGGAAGAAGGCGAAGAACGTTGTCATGAGGAACCCAGCGAGCGATACGTACGCAAATAAACGCATGACATAGGCTTGAGTCTCCTCTACCGACTGGGTCGATTGATACAGCACTGCCGCACCGATAATGGTTTGCTGGGACGCATCCTTCAAGGGGACGGCTACAGCGGAATACAAATTATTGGCTCGCTGTTTGCCCCCCGCCTTTCCGATAACCTTATTATCGATGATCTGACCTGCAAATACCTTCTGCATGTCCTGCTTGCTGAAGAAATCGTCATAATGAAGATCCCCCAGACTGCCAGGCTCAAAATAACCGGATTGGTTAAACTGTTTGTCTAGAATAAACACGGTCGCTTCCTGAGCGCTCAGCAAATCGTTGACCATCGTAATATAGTGATTGTCCTCGCTATGAAGGGAAATGCCCTCTGCAACCTTCGAGCCCAATTTATGCAGGCTTTCAATCTGATCCTGCGACTTGGGGAATGAGGTCTGTATATATTGAAACAGGAACAGGCCTAATACCATCAAGATAACAGCAACCAGCCCGATAATAGTCAGCCAGAGCTTTCCGACAATACTTTTTAAAATAAACACCTTATTTAGGCACCTCAAGCTTATAGCCGACGCCCCAAACCGTCGTGATCATGGCGGCAGCATCCGGCGATACTTTATTCAGCTTCTCCCGCAGTCTTTTGACATGGGTGTCCACGGTTCTAAGATCACCGAAAAATTCGTAGTTCCATACGTCCTTCAACAGCTCTTCTCTAGAAAATACTTTGTCCGGCGAGACCGCCAGGTAATGCAATAGCTCGTACTCCTTAGGTGTCAACGCCACCTCTTGTCCTCCGGCCGTAACACGGTGTGCATCATGCTCAATGACCAGATTCGGGAACACGATGTTATTGCTCGTGTTAACATCTTTGGACAAGTACGCTGTAACCGAGGAACGGCGCAATATCGCTTTGACCCGATAGATCACTTCACGAGGGCTGAATGGCTTCACGACATAATCGTCCGCTCCCATTTCGAAGCCCTGCACACGATTGGTCTCCTCACCCTTGGCTGTCAGCATGATGACCGGAGTGGATTTCACCTGACGCAATCTCGAGCATACCTCGTTGCCATCTATACCTGGAAGCATAATATCGAGCAATATTAAATCATAGTCGTTCTCAACCGCCTTCTTCAAGGCCGTTTCTCCATCCTCCGCTTCCTCGATAGAAAAGTTCTCCTTCTCCAAGTACATCCGCAGCAACCGGCGAATGCGCTCTTCATCATCGACAACCAATATGTTCATCTTTCTTTCTGTCATGAACCTTCATCCCTTTCCTGTTCCATTATCCCTGCATTATACACCCGCGTAAGAGTGCAATCCCGCAATGACCAGGTTAACACCGATCAACGTAAACATAACGACGATAAATCCGATAACAGCCAGCCAAGCGGATCTTTTACCCTGCCAGCCTCTGGACAGACGAAAATGCAAGTATGCCGCATAGTAGAGCCATGTAATAAGTGCCCACACCTCTTTGGGGTCCCAGCCCCAGAACCGCCCCCAGGCCTCCGCGGCCCATATCATGGCAAAAATAAGTGCGCCTAAGGTGAAGATAGGATAGCCGATCGCAATGGCGCGATAGCTGATTTCATCAATATCTTCAGGGTCAATTTCCTTCATCAACGGACTGATTGCCGCCGACAAAGGCTTTCTTGCGATCAAACGGAGCACCGCATAAAGAATGAGGCCGCCGAGGAATGACCAGATCACGGTATTCAGCTTTCTCGCCGCTCCGCTGCCCTTAAACCATCCCGGGGCTTCAAATAAAGGCTCGGTCAATCCAATAAACGGTTTCATCTCGAGCACTTGAGAATCCTTAGGCATAACAATCGGAGGCAGTACGTACTCCGTCGTTTGCTGTACGGCTCCTTCTGCTGCCGGCATCGCGAATTTGGCGCTGTAGCCTGCGGCATTGAAGCTAAAGATCATAACTACGAACGCTACGATGGTTACCAGGAAGAACATCGTGATCTCGACGCCGACTCTCTCCTTCTTGCCGGCTTGATCGCTGCTGTTGAAATTGATGGTTCGAAGCAAGTACATCAATCCGGCGGCGAAGCCTACTGCAAAGAACGCCTCACCGGCAGCTGCCGTGGTCACGTGAATTTTCAACCAGTAGCTCTGCAAGGCCGGGATCAGCGGTTGCACCTCTTTTGGAAATACCGATGCATACCCAATGATAATGATGCCTACCGGCAATGCAAACACTCCAAGCACCTGCGAACGATAAATGAAGTACACGATAATAAACGCCAGCATGATCATCATCGCAAGGAAGGTCATAAATTCAAACATGTTGCTTGTCGGTATATGACCTGCTTCCGCCCAGCGCTTGAAGAAGAAGCCCAGATGACAGAGGAATCCAATAATGGATAAGATAATCCCTGCATTCCCCCACTTCTCGCTTTTGGCCTCCGCATCCTGCCGGTTTAGCTTCTTGCCCGTAATGCCAATTACAAATACTAAAAATGCTGCGCTGTACACAATGAAAGCAAGCAATAACAAAGAACTGCTGTCCACTACTTCAACACCCCTGCCTCTAATGTCTTGGGATCTACCTGAATCCCGGTTTTATGAAGAATGTGCGCCACTTCTTTTCGAATGCCGAACCAGTTTTTGTTGGTGTGCGCACCTAACGACAGCTGCCCGTCGTCAATTCTTACCCAGACACGGCGGTGGTGCCAATAAAAGCCCATTACCAGGCCGATCATGGATATGGCTGCGCCTACCCATATGAAAGGAAGCGCTCGGTCCACGCGGATATTCAAGTAGCTTGTATAGGAAGAGAATTGTACATCTGACATCGAATTGACGGAGAGGTCCAACTTCTTGGCAATCTCCCCGTTAATCTGATCTTGTGCAAATGCTTCTTTATCCACTTGTCTCGGGAAATAGATAAACGGCTGGCCCTCCGGAGATAGTCCAGGCCCGGTTATGTAAAAGATAAACGCGGGAGCCTTTGCTACATTGGACTTCGTCATTGGAGTCCCTTTGTCGTCCAGGCCGAATTCAGGGAAATAGCCCTTCAGCTTGAACTGGTACGGACCGACTTTGTATTCGTCTTCCGGCCGGGTCATTGATAATTCCATGCTGCCGTATACTTCTCCTGTCTGTTTATCTTTCAGTGAAGGCTTCACGGAAATTAAGAGCGGATCTTCCTTGTAGTCGTACTGGTATGCCAGCAGGCCTTTATAATTAAGCGGCTTGTTGACGATGATATCCTGACGATGAACTTCCTCTAGGGTTGGTTCCTTGAGCGGGTCATCACAGTTAGCCGTACATTTGTAGAGAACGGCCTTGGTCTCGTAGATTTTGGCGACGGCTTGCTGCTTGGCCCGGAAATCGGCGGACATCTCGTCTTCCGAGTAATAGTCTACGGTAAATTTCTCGTTTTTCAGATAGTAGGAAGTAGAAGGGATTTTTATAGGAGTTCCTTCCGGAAAAGCAACGTACTGGTCCATATTCCATCCTGGAAGACTGCGCATAAGGACGGCCATTAAAAAAATGATCAGCCCGATATGATTAATGTATGGTCCCCATCGGCTGAATCGGTTCTTCTCCGCAAGGAGCGCTGTACCGTCCGTATGAACTCGGTAGCGCTTCTTCTTGAGAAGCTGGGCCGTTTGTTCAATCCACGCCCTTGACTGTTGTTCTATATCGGCTTTCTCCGTGCTTTGCGTAATAGGACCGCTGTAAGATACTTTTTGCCGCAAAATAAAGTTGATATGCTTGCGAATTTGCTGCTTGCTGAGCGCCCGGTACAGCGGTAGGACACGGTCCAGACTGCAGACCACAAGCGAAGTGCCTAGCATAAAAAGAAGTGTAATAAACCACCATGATTCGTATGTACGTGATAAGCCAAGCTTGTAATAGATATCCCCAATAATTCCGTACGTTTCCTTGTAATAGGTCGACGGGTCGAAATTAATGAAGTTGCTTTCTTGCGTAAAGATGGTACCCAGGGCGGCCCCCAACAGTGTGATAATGATAATATAGATGGCGATTTTCACGGAAGAGAAAAAATTCCACACCTTGTCAAGCAAACCCGGATTGGCCTTCTGCGAACGTCTTGCGACACCGTCATAACGCATTTCAAGCGGTTCTGTACCATCATCGTCAAACAGCGGCTTGCCGCAAGACTCGCACAGCACGGTTCCGACCAAATTTTGATGACCGCATTCGCATTTTGTATTCTGAATCATGATGTTCCTCCTGAGAGCTTCATGGAAAGCTTGCTTCTTGTGCCAAAGCCGATGATTCGTTGGAACATCCGCCTTGCCAGACTAACTGGATTCATTGAGAATCGATATCCGTCTACGTTACTGCGCTCATACAGCATTACGTAAAGGGAGTATCGGAAGGATAGCACGCCTTTACGTAATGAAATCACTGCTATGAGCATCACCGCTGGATGATTATTTACCGGGAGCTGCTATGGAAGCGAAAGTCTGCTCAATATAAGCTTCGTCCATTTCGCCGATTTTAATCTTCGCAATCTTGCCGTCCGGAGAAATAAAAAAGGTAGTAGGGTACTGCATAACGCCGTACCGCTTACGAGTCTCTTCGTTGTCGTCCAGCAGAATGGGGAAATTAATTTTGTACTGATCAATAAAGCTCTGAACCGTAACCTTGCTCTCCCCCAGATTTAATCCGAGTATTGCCGTCGTATCCTTGTTCATCTTATCGTAATGATGCTGAATGGCCGGCATTTCGTTCTTACAAGGCGGGCAGAACGTACCCCAGAAATTAACCATAACGGACTTTCCCTTATAATCGGACAGCTTATGCTGCTTGCCGTCCAGGCCTACAAGCGTAAAGTCGGGTGCTTTGGAGCCTTCGACCGGCTTTTTATCCGTAGCATACAAATTGTTGAACATCGTAAGCGCACCGATAACAATCACCGCGGCAAATATCACCATCTGAACCCAACGTTTATGTTTTCCCATTATTTTACACCCCAAACCATCTCGGTCGATTCTATCCCCATTATATCGAAATTTGGCGTCAGCGATTATTTGCCTTTTTGAATTTTATGTGTCTTGAGAGCGCTATCGATCAGTTCTTTCACTTCCTGCGGTTTTAAAAGCCGGAATTTGCCTCTGGGTACCCCGAGCAAAGGTATAGGACCGAATTGAACACGCTTCAGCTTAATAACCGGAAACTGGATCGCATCAAACATACGCCGAACCTGACGATTTCTTCCTTCGTAAATGGTCATGGAGATTATAGTTTCATTTTTTTCCGGATTGACATCGTAATATTCAACCTCCGCAGGAGCTGTCATTCCGTCCTCAAGCTGAATCCCTTCGCGGAGCTTGTCCAGAAGTGAACCGTGCGGCACCCCTTTGACGGTTGCATGATATGTACGTGGAACATGATGCTTCGGATGCGTTAGCAGATTGGCGAAATCGCCGTCGTTTGTCAACAGAAGCAAGCCTTCGGTGTCGTAGTCCAGCCGGCCTACGGGGTAGATTCGTTCCTTAATTTCTTTCATGAAATCCGTAACGATTTTGCGGCCGCCGGGGTCGGAAGCGCTAGTAATGACGCCCTTCGGCTTGTTGAACAGGACGTAAACCTTCTTTTGCTGTCGAATAGCCCGTCCATCTACGTGAATCACATCCTTTTGGGGATCAACCTTTACCCCTAAAGTTGTGATTACCTTATCGTTCACCTGCACGCGGCCTGCAGTGATCAATTCCTCACATTTTCTCCGGGAGGCCACTCCCGCTTCTGCCAATACTTTTTGTAATCGTTCCATTGGACTGTATTCACCTCAACCTAATGATACCTATCATCAGGTGAAATCACAAGTTGAGACCATGGGAAAAAAGCTCCCGGACACGAAATACTGTGCGGAAATATGTCATCCGGTTGAAAACGCCATGCTTCCGCAAGCCGGATGATCAGTTTATTCAAAATAAACAGCTGTTCTTTCTCCTTAACCGTATAGCTGTAACGGGGCTCGGAGAAATCACCTTCCACACAAATGTGAATATACAGGGGGTCGGTTTGCTCGGAAGCCGGGATAATGGTGCCATCCCGGGAGATGAAGAAATCATAGCCTTTACCGTTAATGGAGGGACATACCGAATGGTGGATAATAATGCCGTAATACTGCACTCAGCTCACCTCTTATCTGTTAGCTGGTACAGTATATGTGCGGAGAATTTTGGGGGTTCTAGGCGAAGACTAAATAACAGATGGCGATAGAGGCTATAAACCCTACGGCATCGGATATTAAGCCGACCTTAAGAGCATAGCTCGCCTTGCGGATACCGATGGCACCGAAGTATACCGTAATGACGTACAGCGTCGTGTCAGTGCTCCCTTGGATTGTAGAGGCAATGCGGCCGATCATGGAATCAGGCCCAAACTGTTGAACAAGATCTGTCGTAAAAGCAAGCGAGCCGGCGCCCGTGAGCGGACGAAGGATCGCAAGTGGCAGCACTTCGCTCGGGATGCCGATCATCGCACAGAATGGCTTCACCCATCCTATCAGCAGCTCCATAGCCCCGGATGCCCGGAAGACGCTGATAGCAACCATCATGCCGACCAGATGCGGAATGATCCGGATCGCCGTATCAAAGCCTTCCTTGGCCCCGTCTACGAACGATTCATAGACGGGCACTTTACGGTAGGCGGCGAATAACGGAATAAAGACAATGATGACCGGGATGGCCCAAGCCGAAATGATATTGACGAAGGAGTACAAACGCGATCATCCTTTCCCTGGAGGAGTAGCTGGCGGATTGGCGGGAGGCTTCCGAAACAGGGGTGCGCTTCGGCTCCGGTACCACTTATCGACTATAATTGCTGCCAAGGTCGATATGAAGGTTGCCACCAGCGTCGTTCCGACGATATCGGTAGGGTTCGCCGATTGAAAATTCATTCGTATGGCAATCAGTGTCGTAGGAATGAGAGTAATACTGGCTGTATTAAGCGCTAACAGTGTACACATGGCCGGGCTCGCCTTATCCTTGTCCGGATTGAGCGATTGCAGCTCCTGCATGGCCTTGATCCCCATCGGGGTGGCAGCGTTGCCCAGCCCCAAAATGTTGGCGCTCATATTGGACATGATGTATCCGATAGCGGGATGGTCTTTGGGGATGCTTGGGAATAAGAAACGCACGAAAGGCCGGAGCAGGACAGCCAGCTTCTGCAGCAGTCCCGCATCCTCCGCAATTCGCATCATGCCGAGCCAGAACACCATCACGCTGATCAAGCCGAAGCAAACGGTTACTCCGCTCTTGGCACCCTCAAACGCCGCCTGCGTGACAACTTCAATATTTCCCTTGACGGCAGCCACTACAAAACCGGCGACAATGAAAAACAACCATATAAGATTCACCATAGAAGAGGCGTCTCCCTTCCTAATTGTTAAGCCGCTTGTCCCGTGAATAAGACACGGACCAGGAACTGTACAATATAGAGCCATTTATCCGCGTATGTCGCCGTTCCCTGATCGGAGGCCTGAAAGAAAAATGCAGACTGCTCCTGCTGATTTAACCTCGGACTATCCTTGTCGTACAGCGGAATGCTGCCAATAGGCTTGCCGTTCAAGCTGTAGGTGAGTGACCCTCTTTCACCCAGACGATAATTCGTTGAAGCAGGGTCAACTAATTGGATCTTGGTTGAGAATTGGCCCTTTTCGCTTTCCAGCACCGGATAAGCAAAGCTTTTGCCGGCAACCAGGTCGGTGCCTTGCACCGCATCGCCTTTGCCGATAAACTGCTGCAGAGGGTAATTCTTGAACCCGTAATCCAAAAGCTTGGCGTGATCAGCCCAATCATTGCCGTCATTCAGTGTGACGACAGCCAGCTGTTGTCCGTTGCGGGTGGCCGATGAGACGAGGCAGCGTTTCGCGGTCTTGGTATAGCCGGTCTTGACTCCGTCCGCGCCTTCGTACAAGCTCAGCATCTTGTTCTTGTTAAGCCAAGTATAATCCCAGGCTTCGTTAGGATTTGGCACCTTCTTCACCTTTGTTTTTACGATTTCCTGGAAAACCGGATTTTGAAGCGCGTGGGCCGCAAGCTTGGCCATATCATTCGCTGTTGAATAATGTCCTTCCGCATCAAGTCCGCTAGGATTCTTGAAGCTGGAGCGGGTCATACCGAGCAGCTTGGCTTCCTCATTCATCATGTAGGCGAATCCTTCCACAGTTCCTCCTACATGCTCCGCGATCGCGGTAGCCGCATCATTGCCGGAACGAAGCATCATCCCGTACAGCAAATGATTCAGGCTCATTTCCTCACCGACCTTCAAGTAGATGGAGGAGCCTTCTTTGCCGGCGGCATTTCTGCTTACTTTCACCATATCTGACAGCTTGCTGTTCTCTATCGCAACAATCGCCGTCATGATCTTCGTCAAGCTGGCAATCCGCATCTGCTTGTCTCCCTGCTGACTATACAAAATACGGCCCGAGGTTACATCTATCAGCGCTGCCGCCTCCGCATGCGTGGATACAGGGGGAGCGGCTTGTACAGCTGCCGGCCAGCCTGCCGAAATTATCAGGTAGATCCCCATTATCAACAATGAACCCAGTCTTTTCATGTGGTCCGATCCTCCTAATTTTATTGCAGCCTCCGGCATACCATTTCCGGATGGCTTGATTCCTGTTAAGGAAACGTGACTCGATTCGTTTACGGAACATCTTGTACAAGTATATGCTTATCCACCATGGTTATGAGTTGCCATGCAAATAAAATAGCCCTGCGGAAACGAGGTATCGTTCCTGCAGAGCTATTTTTAGCGTTATATCAAGGATCGCATCGGAGCGATGCAATCCGGTTCATCATAGCGTACGTTGCCCACCTTGGGGTCGACTTCATAGGAAGTCATAAGGCTGGCGGGATAAGAAGCCAGCACCGGCTTGAGTCTTGAGACCTCCGTTACAGTACGGTCCAGCCATAGCGATTCCGATTCTTTGGTTAAGATAACCGGCATCCGATCATGTACGGCGGCCACAAGATCGTTGGGTTCCGTAGTAAGAATAGTACAGGTATGCAGCTTCTCACCATTAGCTTGTACCCAGGTATCATATAAACCCGCCATGCCGAAAAGACCGCCGTCTTTCATCGTAAACCGGATAGGCTGCTTGCTTTTCCCCGCCTTCTTCCACTCATAGAATCCGTCGGACGGAATCATGCATCGTTTACGGCTTAACAGACGTTGAAAGGACGGCTTCTCCGTCACCGTCTCCGCTCGTAAATTGATAGGGGTGACACCAGCCTTCTCATCCTTAGACCAGCTCGGCACAAGCCCCCAGCGAAGCTCGCCCAACCGGCGATCTCCTTGGCTCTCTCCCCCTATGATAGCGGGAATCCATTGGCCCGGAGCTACATTATACCGGGGAGCATATCGGGCTGCCACGTTCTCGCCTAATAAGAAATGGAGCATCAGCTCCTCCAGTGTAACGGTGACCGTATACCTCCCGCACATTATCTGCCACCCCCAGCATCCACACTGCTTACGAACACAGTCAGCTTTTCAGATAGATCCACTTCGTACGGCTGTGTTTTCTGCCCTTCAGCATCCTCAAAGATACGGATGACAGGACGCTGAGGTACCGCAGGGTTAATATTGACAACGACTCCCTTCTCGCCTGTACTTAGTACAACGGATAGTCCGAGCGGGTAGATCGCGACATTGTCCCGGAATAAAGCTACCTTCTTGTGCTCATATAATGTCCCTACGCCTGCGAACAGTGTCTCCATCGCTTGGTGCGGCAGCATGGCTGTCCTGTACGGGCGATGCATCGTCATCGCGTCATAGCTGTCTACAATGGCGATCCATTTGGCGTATTCATGAATTTCCTTGTCTTTAATTCCTCGCGGATAGCCGCTGCCATCCAGACGCTCGTGATGCTGGAAGGCGCAATGGGCAGCCAACAACGGTATGTTAGGCTCGTCCTTCAATAATTTGAAGCCTAATTCCGCATGAGTCTGAACCTCTGCGCGTTCGGCATCAGTCAGAGGTCCCGGTTTTTTCAGCAAGTCCTGATTAATCTTGATTATTCCGATATCATGTAATAGCGCTCCCAGACCAAGTGTCAAAATTTCATCCCGGCTGTATCCGTTAGCCATGCCCAGCATGGTAGCATAAATGCAAACATTAAGAGAATGCTGGTATAAATATGTATTCGTGACATTCATATTCATCAACATAATAAGGGCATCTTCTCTGGAATCCAGATCTTCGATAATCATCTTCATCACATTGCCGAAGGCTTTTCCCATAAAATGATTTTTTGAAAATTTCGGTCTGCTGTTACCTTCGATCATGCTTCTAAATTGTGTTCGTATTTCGCTAAGGGCTTTAACCCTCGTTTCATCTGAGATTGGATCTTCTATGACGATATCGCTAGTCGCTTCATCTTCAATGTATAAAAAATCGATGCCAAGCTGCTCGAGCCGGTTGAGAACGGTTTGTGAAAGCTCAACATGCTCTTTAAGCAGGATGACACCTTCCTCATTATAAATGCATTTCCCTAGCTTCATACCAGGAATACAGGATCGAGTAGGAAGTAAACGCACAAAAAAACCTCTTTCATTATTGACTCATAACCTAACTATAAAAGAAAGCTTTTTAAAGAGCAACCATAAACAAAAAGCAAAGCTGCCCAAACAAATTTGAGCAGCCGGCAAAAGTTGGAACCATACTAATCACTTATAAAATTGCCGCTAAACAATAAAATTTTGGTTCTCGATATTATTTGTCACGTGGCTACCGCTCTCCGGCATGCCGGTTTTGTTACCTTTCATCATGCTTTGGATACGGTCCACCACCGTCGGTGCGGAATCAATGAGACGCTCCAGCAAGTGCGTTTGGTTATCTAAAGGAACGATTTTTACGCCATGCTTGCCAACCACCAGGAACGCTATTGGGGTAATCGACACACCGCCGCCGCTGCCTCCGCCGAAAGGAAGGGCTACTTGCGCGTTCATTGCATCGTTGCGATGGCCTCCCGCATTGTTCTCTTCGGCGGATGAAAATTCACTGCCCCCTGCCGCAAAACCGAAGCCCACCTTGGAAATCGGCATAATGACGCTGCCGTCAGGGGTTTCTACAGGATCGCCGACAATGGTATTCACGTCGACCATTTCCTTAATGTTTTCCATTGCAACCTTCATTAAGCCTTCGATCGGATGTGTTGTCATTTAGTCTCCTCCTCTTCGTGTGACACAATACTTAAGGGAATCCTGTCGCATCTTTATCATCTCCAGAAGAAGAGGTGCCTATGTAATGGTAAATTTATTTAACAAGCCCTCAAGAAGTCGATTCGCATTATGACGCTTTGAACAGCACTTTACGCCACATCCGTAAACCGCCTTTAATCTTCATGATGCGCAGCAGCAATCGAAGACTGGCGTACATGATTTCGTATACGCGGATTTTGAGCAAAACCTGAACTTCCGAGGAAAAAGTAGTTATATTGTACTGAGGGACCACTTGAATAACCGGTTTCGTCTGCAGCTGAATATACCGGAATACGTAACCTAAAAGGGAAGCCTTGAGTCCCCAGACCATTCCTGCCGTCATGGCCGTTTCTGCCGCATCTCCAATGCCCACGTTCGTTTTCCAAAATAACTCGGTACAGCGTACATGCCGCAGCGTCTCTCGGAACCATCGGTTAAATTGGAAACAATGGGCCAGCAGCACCTGATAATTCGCGAACGCCTCTTGAATGGTCCGTTTGGTGATATGGCTCTTGTTATCGTTCGTCAGCTCATTATTGGTTTTATTAACTTGTTCCGCCTTAAAATGGACTCCCTCTTGAACATTCAAAAATTTGATAACAGGAATAGCGAATCTACGTTTCACCAAACCGTACAGTGTATGCAAATCCAGCACGATTTCATCGTCCTGCCGCTGTCTCACCACCGTGAATCTGCACTGCATACTGCTGCAAGCAAAAAGAAGGATAAGGACAAACACTATTCCTACAATCCAAGGCCAAATCATGTTCTACCTCCCGCATGCATCGCGCTGCCAAAATCCATAATCCTTTGCAAGCAAGGATAGATGTATTTTCGCAAAGCGCAAATAACTCCTTATGCTCAAGAAGCACAGCTTCTGTTCATTCAGGAGTTAGTATAGCCCTGTGATGGTAAAACATGCGCAGCTATATACAGGCTTTATTATTCGGATTGGGATACATCCTCGAAGGTGATTTGCTTTTCATCCAGCTTGTCGAAAAGCAATCTTGTCTCTTCTTCCAAATTATCATCATTTTGAAATAATGAAGTTTCCGGCAGCTCATCAATCGAACTAAGAGCAAAGTAATCAAGGAACGCTTTGGTTGTACCGTATAAAATAGGACGGCCCGGCGCATCTGCGCGATCAACCTCTTGAATCAAATCCTTAGCCACCAATGTCTGGAGGGCACGATCCGCCTTGACGCCGCGGATTTCCTCAATCTCGACTCTTGTGATCGGCTGCTTATAAGCAACGATGGCCAGGGTCTCCAAAGCCGCTTGTGATAAGGAGGAACGGGACGGAGAATACGCCAAGCGCTCTAAATAAGGAGCATGGTCCGGAAGCGTCGTCAGCTGGTAAGCTCCTGCCAACTCAACAATTTGCAAGCCGCGGCCGCTTCTCTTGAAGTCCGCTTGAAGATCCAGCACAAGTTCTTTGATGAAATCAGCGTTTTGCTCTAACACTTCAGCCAGTTGCTTGGCATCCAGACCCTCGTCCCCCGCCACAAACAGCAAGCCTTCAATAACTGATTTCATCTGTTGAAAATCCATGTGCTATTCCTTCCTCTCTTGCCTGAATCACGATATCCTCAAATAATTTATGCTGATAGCAGATGACAACCTTCACCTTCATCAGCTCCAGCAGCGCCAAAAAGGTCGTTACGATCCCTTCCCTGGTCATGTTGTTGTCCACCAACCTGGAAAACAACACCTTGCCCCCGGCCTTCTCCAGATACTCCACTACTTCTCTCATCCGGTCCTTAACAGAAATCTCATCCTTGCGGATTTTGGCAACCATATTGCGGCTGGACATCCGGTTCATCGCCCTTTGGAACGCACGTACCAAATCTGCTATGTGCAGGCCTTTGACCGGATTTTCAACGATGGCGGGAACATAAGGCGTCAAGTCCTCGGGTTCCCTGGTATATATTAAGCTCCGCTCCAGCTCCTTGTCCCTCAAATGATCGGCAATCGCCTTGTATTTGCGATATTCAATCAGCTTGGCAACGAGCTCGGCACGCGGGTCATAATCCTCGTCCATCATATAGTCATCATATTCCATCTCAATAACGGGAGGCTTAGGCAGGAGCATCTGACTCTTAATGGACAAGAGCGTCGCGGCCATCACCAGAAACTCGCTGGTGACTTCCAGCTCCAGCTCCTGCATAGCATCCAAGTATTCCATGTATTGATCCGTAATCTCTTTGATCGGGATGTTGTAGATATCTATTTCTGATTTATCTATTAAATGCAACAATAAATCGAGGGGGCCTTCAAACGTATCCAGCTTGTATGTAACCTTTTCCAAGTAGAATTTCCCCCTAAGATTTTTCTTTAGAAAAATCAACTTCGTAAGCGTACGCTAAGATTTTTCGTAAGAAAAATCGACTTCGCTAGTATCTCGGGCGATAAATTTCGCGCAAATATGACATCGTCTGCAAATCGCCCTAATACATCATTGTAGTTCAGGAAAGCTGTTTGGTCAAATTCGCCATCTCAATAGCGGTGGTAGCCGCTTCCCATCCCTTGTTGCCGGCTTTGGTTCCCGCACGCTCCACAGCCTGCTCAATGGAATCCGTAGTCAATACGCCAAAGATGGTCGGAACACCCGTTTTAAGGCTGATCGCCGCAACTCCTTTGGCAACTTCATTGCACACATAGTCAAAGTGAGGAGTGGAGCCGCGGATTACTGCT
Organism: Paenibacillus vulneris; assembly: GCF_039543185.1. Taxonomy (NCBI): domain Bacteria; kingdom Bacillati; phylum Bacillota; class Bacilli; order Caryophanales; family Paenibacillaceae; genus Paenibacillus; species Paenibacillus vulneris. The sequence goes on from NZ_BAABJG010000041.1 coordinate 26,090, forward strand.
CCCAGGGTGATTACAGCGTCATATTTGCCGCTTTCGGCCATTTTTTGAGCGATCAACGCGATTTCGAAGGCCCCCGGTACCCACGCAATTTCAACTTCTTCATCCGCTGCACCGTGACGCTTCAAGGCATCCAGCGCACCGCCAAGCAGCTTGCTTGTAATAAATTCATTAAACCGTCCAACAACAATACCGTATTTTAATCCTTTAGAAATTAAATGTCCTTCGTATATTTTCGCCATGTTTTTACAACATCCTTCCGCTGTAGTCGTTATTTTATAAAAAAAATGTGTAGGTTTCGACAAAGGTCAGAACCGCAGCATGTGACCTAGCTTCTCCTGCTTTGTGTGCAAGTAGTTCGTATTCGACTCATTCTCTTTCATTTGGATCGGGACGCGTTCCACAACCGTTAAACCGTACCCTTCAAGACCTTTGATCTTGCGTGGATTGTTCGTAAGCAGCCGTATTTGTGAGATGCCCAAATCCTTCAATATTTGAGCGCCGATTCCATAGTCCCTCAGATCTGCCGGAAAGCCCAGCTGCAAATTCGCATCGACCGTGTCCAGACCCTGTTCCTGAAGGACGTACGCTTTAAGCTTATTGATCAGACCGATGCCGCGGCCTTCCTGCCTCATATACAGCAGCACGCCCGACCCCGCTTCGTCAATTTGCTTCAGCGCCGCATCCAGCTGTGGACCGCAGTCGCACCGATGCGAATGGAATACGTCTCCGGTCAAGCATTCCGAATGAACGCGAACCAGCGTTGGCACGGAGCTGTCAATTTCTCCTTTGACCAAGGCTACATGCTCTTTTTGGTCCACAGCATTGGAATATGCAATAGCCGTGAACAAGCCGTAATCTGTCGGAAGCTTAGCCGCCACCTCTCGTTTGACCAGCTTCTCCTTGTGGTTGCGGTATTGAATCAGATCCTGAATGGTGATGATTTTCATATCATGCTTGCGGCTGAATTCCATCAGCTCGGGAACGCGGGCCATTTCCCCATCTTCTTTAATGATTTCGCAAATGACCGCGGCAGGGTAGGAACCGCACAGACGAGCCAGATCAACGGCTGCCTCCGTATGTCCCGCCCGGCGAAGTACTCCGCCCTTTTTGGCAATAAGAGGGAAGATATGCCCCGGACGACGGAAGCTCTGAGGGTTCGTGTCAGGATCGATCAGCGACTTCACCGTCATAGAGCGCTCCGATGCGGAAATGCCTGTCGTCGTATCGACGTGGTCTACCGAAACCGTAAAGGCCGTGCCATGGTATTCCGTATTTCTCGTTACCATCGGGGGCAGCTCCAGCTCCCGGGCACGTTCCTCGGTAATAGGGGCGCATACGAGACCGCGGCCTTCCTTGATCATGAAATTGATGATCTCCGGGGTCGCTTTTTCGGCCAGAGCGATAAAATCTCCCTCGTTCTCTCTATCTTCATCATCGACAACGATAATGATTTTTCCAAGCATCAAATCCGATATGGCTTCTTCAATCGTATGGAATTGAAACGATGTATCCATGCTCACTCCCGCCTTTCTTGATCGTTTAGATAAAACCGTTCTCAGCCAGAAACGCTTCCGTCAGTGTTCCCTTTTTGCGAGCCGTTTCACCGCTCCCCGGCATCCGGTGATTCATCAGCTTTTCCATATATTTGCCCAGAACATCCGCTTCAAGATTCACTTCATCTCCGGCTTTCTTATGCTGAAGAATCGTCTGAGCCAGCGTGTGAGGGATAATGGACACCGTAAAGCTCTGTTCCGTTACCTGCACTAGTGTCAGGCTGATGCCATCAATCGTAATGGAGCCGTGCGGAATCATATACTTCAATATGGAAAGCTCCGAAGGCTCGATTTGAAACACAACGGCGTTCTCTTCCTGGTATCTGTTCGTTATGAGACCCGTTGAATCTACATGGCCCTGAACGATATGGCCGCCAAAGCGCCCTCCCGCAAGCATCGCCCTTTCCAGATTGACAGGGTCCCCGACATGCAGCTTGTGGAGCGACGTACGCCGGAAGGTCTCAGGCATGACATCCACCGTAATCGACGATTCGTCATACTGAACGACCGTTAAACAAACGCCGTTAACAGCAATGCTGTCGCCCAAATGTACATCCTCCAGGATTTTCCTGGCACCTATGGTCAGAATCATTGCTTGTCCTTGCCTGGTTATTCTTCTCATGGAGCCTATTTCTTCAATGATGCCCGTAAACATCCGCCACATTCACCTCTCATCCGTATTTCGGATAGCCGGATATACATACATCCTCGCCAAACTGTTGAACCTGAATACGTTCCAGTTGAACTGCGTCCTTCATCTTCTCAAAGCCGGCAAAGTCAAAATTGGACGGCGCGTCGGCGCCTCCGCCTATAATTTTGGGGGCATAGAACAGCAGCACCTTATCAATCAAGCGATTTTCCAGCATGGAGCCGTTCAGCTGTCCCCCGCTTTCGAGCAGGATCGATGCAATTTCTCTCTCGCCCAACAGCTCCATGGCTTTTGGCAAATCAACCTTAGGGCCTTCTCCGCATTCAAGAACCGTCACCCCGGCCGCTTCCAGTGCCCTTCGCTTGGCTGTATCGGCATCTCCCGTTGTCAAGACCAGCGTCTCGGCAGACCGATCCTTGACGACACGGGCATCCAGGGAAATCTTGAGCTTCGAATCGACGATTATACGAGTGGGGTTCAGCGCAGGAACATCCAGTCGGGTCGTCAGCAAAGGATCATCGTTCAACACCGTTCCAACACCCACCATGATGGCTTGATTGCGATGTCTCAGCGTATGGACGAACGACCTCGATTCGGGGTTCGTTATCCACTTGCTGTCCCCTGTCCGCGATGCAATCTTGCCGTCCAGCGTGCTTGCCGTCTTCAACGTAACGAACGGCATCTTCGTCACGATATACTTGTTGAACGCTTCGTTTAACGACAGGGCGCGTTCTTGCAGCACGCCTACCGTAACATCAATCCCGTGCCGTCTCAGCCGTTCTACGCCGCTTCCTGCGACAAGCGGGTTCGGATCGGTGCATCCAACGACGACACGCTTCACCCTCTCCTTAATAAGCCGATCGCTGCAGGGAGGCGTCTTGCCGTAATGGCTGCATGGTTCAAGCGTCACATAGGCCGTTGCCCCCTCCGCCTCAGAGCCGGCCATTTGCAGAGCATGAATTTCGGCATGGGGAGTTCCGCGCTTTAGGTGCGATCCCATTCCGATGATGCGTCCGTCCTTAACCAGTACGCAGCCTACTGCGGGATTGATTCCCGTTTGGCCCGAAGCCCCTTCGGCAAGCTGGATAGCCAGCTTCATGTAGAACTCGTCGTTGATCAGCTCCACCGCTGCATCTCCTTTCTTTGTCTCTGGCATGCTATTTCCTTTGCGGACATACAGAAAAGGCCCTCTTTCCTCCACGAGAAAAGGGGCCTGACTTTGATAGGCATACGTAAAAAACGCACAACTAAAGCAATCTACGGCACAGCTAAATAAAGTTAATGAACCGACAGATTTTTTCTTAAATCTGCCATGCGGAAAGAAACATTTCCTAAGTTGTGAAAATGACTTTCCCCTGTTTCATTAACTGCCGCGACGATAGTTCGCCGTTTGCATTTTTCCTTCTCCCATCCAGACTATACTGTCGGTCTCGGAGTTGCACCGAGTCAGCCGAGCGGCGGCATGAAGCCACTGCGCGGGTCACGGACTAAGTATTGCAGTCAGCTGCAATACATCACCGCCGGTGGGGAATTGCACCCCGCCCCGAAGGAAATTCTTATGAATCTTCATGCGCCGATGATAACCGACGTTTGTCAGAAATCATAACACCCTGAAACAAAAATTGCAAGACATTACTCGATGAGAGCATGGGTATTCCCATCGGAATTAGGGATTAAACGGCTTATAGGATGAGTTAAAGTGATCCATATCGATGTTTTCCCAGATATTTTTGACTGCAACCTGATCCGGTTTGCTGAATACCAGGAAGGCCGTTGGCAAATATCTCATTCCGTAGCTGCTGGAAGGCTTATTGACGACCTGATTGTCTTTAACGAGCACAGAGGATGAGCCTCCGTCGAGGTTAGCCGCCGTTACCGCTCCTCTGTCGAGCAAAATGTTCTGGACGTCATATAGCGTTGCGCCGATGGAGTAGCCCGGCTGGCGACCGTCAATAACGACGAACATAATGGTTCCGTCCTGCTTCTGGGCCATACAGGTTCTTGGGGCGATCCCCCATCCGTCGGCCTGATTCTTGATCAGCCCTTTTCCGTTGACGATAAATTTGGGCTGGAAGGTCACCGCATCCCTTACCCCCATGCTGAGCAGCTCGGATGGCTTATAGCGTCCTGCCACCATGAGACCGTTCTTGTCAATCCCTACGACATTGACAGGGTCCTCCATGCCCACATCGCTGTACAGGAGCTTCCCTCCGGACATAACAATTCCCGCAGGCTTGAAGCCGTTGCCGTCCCAGTTCGGGTCGTCAAAGGCCCCGCCGTTCACGCCAGCTATTGCCTTCGTCCGCTGAACCATGCTCAATATTTGCTCGCCTTGCCCTACTATGCTTGTTGTGACTACGCGGATCATCTTGGGGTCATGAACATATAAAATATGCCCTTTATAATTTTTCCCCTCTATATCTTCTACTTCCACATTCTTGTTCGCTTTATTCTCCAGATCAATATTGTGCTGGTCCTTGATCTGTGCCATCTCGTCGAATTTCTTCTCGTAGTCCGCAACCCTACGGTTCAGCTCGTCTTCGCCGATCAAATACTTGGCCCAATGCCTATGCTGCGTCGTTATCAGCGTATCGGCCATCATGTAGCGGAGCGTAGAGCCGGAAGCCGTACCGTAGAACCATATCAGCGCCGCAAGAGCTAAAAATATAAACACCAGCAGCGTATAAGCGATTTTGCGATTCCTTCGCTTCTTACGGGCATTCTTCCCTGTCGAAGTGCGGGTTTGTTGCAGGGATAAGCCTTGATTGCTATCCAACGTGATAACCTACTTTCATTCTAGTAATCTGAGTTGTCTATTAAACAATACCATGAAAAAAAGCTGAAAATGAACTGGGAATGAAAAGAAATTGGGCTGGAGAGCACGGAAAATGCACGAAAAAAAGACCGAAAGCCCTGTAAAAGAGAGCTTCCGGCCTTCATTTCCTGTCGAGAGATTACACTTCGACTACCTTTACGGATTCCATGCGGTCTCTTCCTTGGAATTCGTCAACATGCTCCATACCGGAAACCACTTTTCCGAATACGGTATGCTGACCGTCCAGATGCGGCTGCGGCTGGTAGCAAATATAGAACTGGCTGCCGCCGGTATTGCGTCCGGCATGCGCCATAGCGAGCGTACCGCGTTCATGCTTGTTAGGGTTGATTTCGCAGTTGATTTTGTACCCAGGGCCGCCTGTGCCGGTGCCATGAGGGCATCCGCCTTGCGCTACGAAGCCAGGAATAACGCGGTGGAACACCAGACCGTTGTAAAATCCTTCGTTCGCCAATTTTTCAAAGTTAGCGACCGTATTAGGCGCATCTTTGTCAAACAAATCGATAACGATTTGGTTACCGTTTGCCATAGTAATATGAGCTTGTTTTGCCATTCTATGTACACTCCTTTATTCTTCAATGTGTCCTATTGTACTATAACCAAGCCTCGTTCACAAATCACTTTTTGTTCAAATGCCAAAGAAACCCGCAAAGCGGGGGGATTGGCATCAGAGCTGATTCAGGAACTTTGCGGGTAGCCCCGAAAGAATGCCAAAAAAGCTGGCTCTCCGAAATTTTCGAGAGCCAGCCGGCTTGAAAACTATACCATTTTGGTCACTTGCTTCATACGCTCAGGAATCAAATCATTGCCAACGATGTTGTCGTAGGATTCGCGCTGAACTACGACGTCCGCTTGGCCGTCTTTCACAAACACTACAGCAGGTCTGCGAATACGGTTATAATTGCTAGCCATGGCATAATTGTATGCCCCTGTGCAGGATACGGCCAGAACATCTCCGCTGTTCACCTTAGGCAGTTGAATATCCCAGATGAGCATATCGCCGCTTTCGCAGCATTTACCGGCGATAGATACCAGCTCATCCTCCGGCTCAGTTGCCCGGTTCGCCAGCATCGCCTCGTAACGCGATTCATACAACGCTTGGCGAGGATTATCCGTCATGCCGCCGTCCACAGCAACATACTTGCGGACTCCAGGGATATCTTTATAAGTACCCACCGTATAAAGTGTCGTTCCCGCTTCGCCGACAATGCTGCGGCCCGGCTCGACCCAAATTTCCGGCGTCGGATAATTGTATTTGCTGAAGTTGGTTTTGATCGAGCTTGTAATGGCTTCAACGTATTTGCTGACCGGCAAAGGAGTGTCCCCTTCAACATAACGGATGCCGAAGCCTCCGCCCAAGTTGACAACGCTGAACACAACGTCCAGCTCATCCCTTACCTTGGCGGCAAAAGCGATCACCTTGTCCACGGCCAGCTGGAAGCCTTCGACCTCGAAGATTTGCGAGCCGATGTGGGAATGAACACCTAACAGCTCGATATTTGGAAGCTGAACCGCTTCTTGAACCGCGCGGTACGCTGAGCCGTTATCCAAATCCAGGCCGAACTTGGAATCGATTTGTCCCGTCGAAATGTACTCGTGAGTATGTGCTTCAACCCCCGGAGTAAGACGGAACAGGATGTTTACCTTTTGACGCTTCTCACCCGCAATGGCATTGAGCAAATGAAGTTCGACCATGTTGTCAACGACAAAGCAGCCGATCTTGGCATCAATCGCCATTTCGATTTCATGCGGAGATTTATTGTTGCCGTGGAAATGAATGCGTTCGGCCGGGAAACCGGCCTGCAGCGCTGTATACAGCTCACCGTCGGATACGACGTCCAGCGACATTCCTTCCTCTTCCGCAATGCGGCACATCGCCATCACGCAGAACGCCTTGCTCGCGTAAGCCACCTGAAATTTCAGGCCGGACGCGCGGAATGCTTCGACATACTCGCGGCATCTTTGGCGAATCAGCGCTTCGTCCATCACATACAGCGGTGTTCCGAATTTAGCTACGAGATCGGTTGTATCGCAACCGCCGATCTGGAGGTGACCTTTATCATTAATTTTACTGGTTCCATGTAAGTACATTATCGGTTTCCCTCTTCCCCCTGAACATTACTTCTAACTTACCATAATCGAATGCAGGCTGACAATAAGAGAAACTTGTAATTGTCTTTTTGTGCGGTTCGAAGTCGATAACACCGTTAAGATTTCGGCTGCCGGGTATTATCTGTCGTCTGGGTTAAGCTCATCCGGTTCTTCCGCGCCATGAACGGACGACGGACAATAATCTCGTTCAGGGCTTTGAAATTGAACGGTATGAACGGCCACATGTACGGAGCGTTGTAGGATCTCCGCGTCGTCAAGTAGACCAGCATTGCCGTAAACCCGATGACGACACCGGGCACTTTAAATACGGCTGCCAATACGAGCAGCCCCAATCGGCTTAGACGGTTCGCAAGGCTTAACTCATAGCTCGGCGTCGCAAAGGTTCCTACCGCCGCTATGGCCAGGTACAAGATGACCTCGTTCACGAACAGCCCGCTTTTCACCGCTACATCGCCTACCAGTATGGCGGCAACAAGCCCCATCGCCGTAGCCAGCGGGGACGGCGTATGTACGGCCGCCATTCGCATCAGATCAATGCCTAGCTCGGCTATGAGAAACTGGGCCAATAACGGCAGTCTGGCCGTTTTTTGCGGACCGAGAAACTCCAGGCCTGCCGGCTTCAGCTCCGGTGAAGTAACAAGCAGGAACCAGAGCGGCAGCAGGAAGATCGATGCAGCGATCCCGATAAATCGGACCCAGCGCAGATAGGTCCCTACGGTCGGCGTCTGTCTGTATTCTTCCGCATGCTGAACATGGTGGAAGAAGGTGGTTGGCAAAATAATGACGCTCGGGGACGTGTCTACAAACACAGCGACATGACCCTCCAGCAGATGAACAGACACAATATCAGGTCTTTCGGAGTAGCGGACCATCGGATAAGGATTCCAGCTCTTGCCTACAATCGCTTCCTCAAGCTGCTTTTCGGCAAGGGGAAGTCCGTCAACCTCCACCTTTTGAATTTTATCGCGGATGGATTCGACCAGCGCGGGATCACAGATGTCATCAATATAAGCGAGGCAAATATCCGTGTGCGTTCTTCTCCCTGCACGCAGCATCTCCAGCTTCAGCTTGGGGTCCCGGATGCGGCGGCGCACCAGGGTAACGTTCGTCAGCAGCGTCTCGACAAAGCCGTCTCTGGCTCCGCGCACGACCCTCTCCAGGTCCGGCTCCTCCGTAGTCCGGACAGGGAATGATTTCGCATCCACAATAATCGCTGTGTTCGACCCCTCGAAGAAAAAGCCGCTCGCTCCCATGGATACGTTATCGATCACTTCGCTCAGCTTGTCCGTTTCCTTAACCTGGATGTGGGGAATGATGGCATCCATGAACAGCTGTACCGCATCCTGCCCTTTACCGCCGGTGACCTGATGTGAGACGGGGGACTTCGTAATGTCGCCTTCCAAAGTGCGGCTGTGAATTTCCGCGGCCGACATCCGGTCCAATATCATGGTCAGAACCGTATCTTTTGCAAATCCGTTGTAGTAGAAAATCCCGGTTTTATGCCCTCCGAATACCATTTCCCGGAAGACGATATCAAAGCTTTGATTCAGGCCGACCTCTTTTTCCAGCAGCTTCTTCAGCCGTCCAAAATCGCTTGGGATATGGTCTTCCTTCGATGAGCCGCCGGCTTTTGAGGGACCTCGATGCTCCGTCTCCCTCTTCTCCGCTTCGTCTTCCATCGCCTCGTGATGGAACTCCGGCGGCAGCCAGTCATGAGATGAAATAATGTTGCCTTCATGGTCAATTTCAAGCTTCGCCTCTTCACCGGCTTCTTCGCGGCCGGATAATTGTTTAGGCTTAATCGGTATTTTTTTCATATCCTTCAGCTCCCTTTCTCTTATCCCAAAAAATTAAGCCAATCCAGCAAGGAACCCAGTACTTTCCCGAAAATCATAGCCATAAGAAGCCATATCATATACGAGCTCATTCCAATGCGCTTTGCCAAAATAGGAATCACGTTGACCACTTCCGTAAGCGCGCCTGCCAGCATGCCTACGAAGCCGCCGGCGAATAATCCGAACAGCCCTGCAGCCATCGGAAGAAAGGAATAGGACCAGTTAAAGAAATCGGATAATGTGAAAAAGAGGGAGCCCGTAATCACGGAGGCCTCATACCATCGGATAAGATGATAAGTCCTTGTGATTTGCGCCAGTCGTGGAATCACGTCGAGCACGACGAGAAAAGCCACCATCCCGCTGCCTACCGCGATACCGCCCGCCAATCCGATGAACATCTGAAGCGGTGTCGTCCACCACCCGTTCATTTCCGCTCCCTCGCTTCATGGATTTTGGCGTATTCCTCCGCCACGACGTACGTGTTCACATTTTCCTCATACAGGAACATTTCGACTTCCAGAGGACTCGGCTCCTCGTTGAATTTCTTTTTAAAAAGGTGATTAAAAAAGACGATCATTCCGATTCCGATCCCGATGGAATAAGGTATTTGCAATATCAGCGGATGCTGCTCCCATTTGCCCGTCAGCAGCTGATAGATTCGCCGGTGAACCTCGGCCATGCTGACATCGGCGTGAAAGTTCATGATGGCAAGCCCGGAGCCTACAAATAAAAGAAGCCAGACCACAATAATCTGGACTATGTTCGGCGGCTTGCGGGATTCATGAATATCGATCAAGCAATGGGGTTCTCCAAAATGCTCAATTTGAAAAAATGGATACAGTTTCCTCACCTTCTCCACGATCAGCATCATATCGATTAATATTTTGTTGCCCTCGTTCTCCTTAGGCTGATGAATCAGCAGATGATTCAAAGGCTCTTCATAATCGCTATCGACCAACAATTGTGCTATCCTGCCAAGGTAGATCGCCTCACCCCGGCGCACGCAAACCCGTTTGCGCAATCGGATATATAAGGTTGGATTGGAGGCAGCACTCATTCCATTCACTCCCTTGTGCATTTATCCCATAGTATGAATAACAATCATCTCTCATAGTCATTTGCCGGCTTGCCAATAATTCACTGCCCCTTCTGCATAAACTTTTGTCATTTATGAAAAAGTAACAATATGACATAACTCTTAATCCCAAGAAAGGGTGCGTAGAAATGGGTAAAATCGCTTTAACGCTCGTAATTATCGGTGCCTTAAACTGGCTGCTTGTCGGTCTGTTCCAATGGGATCTGGTTTCCGCTATCTTCGGCGGAGATATTCATCGCACGTCCTCCGGCATAAGCCGCATTGTATATACGCTGGTAGGCTTATCCGGATTATATTGCCTGAAATATTTATTCGTGGATGAATCCAGAGCGTCGTAGAGGGTCATTCATTTTGGGGTTCCCCCAAGTACCTTTAGTTCGAAGTCCGGCCTATTGTGCGGAGCATGTTTAAAATAAATCACCGTTGCAGCCGGAGACCTGTGTTCAAGTAACGCGAGCGATCCGGTTTTTTCTATTGGTTGGATCTCGATCCCGGCACGTAAAAAAGACCAAACAGCCTATTGGGCTATTTGGTCTTTAATGGACTGCAATATTTTTTTCTCAAGCCTTGAAACCTGTACCTGCGAAATTCCGAGCCGGCTTGCGACCTCGGACTGCGTCTGATCCCTGAAATACCGCAGGTAGACGATAAGCCGTTCCCGCTCCGATAAACTGCCTATCGCTTCGTTCAATGCCAGCTTCTCAAACCATTTGTCTTGACCATCATCCGCAATTTGATCCATTAACGTAATCGGATCTCCATCATTTTCGAACACGGTCTCGTGAATGGAAGACAACGGTTTATTCGCTTCTTGCGCGAAGACGACATCCTCAGGAGAAATCTGCAGCTCACTCGCTACCTCGGTAATGGTAGGCAAGCGCCCATTTCGTTTGGACAGCTCATCCTTGGTTTTTCTTATTTTATTCGCCAGCTCCTTCAAGGACCGGCTAACCTTCAGCGTGCCGTCATCACGGAGAAAGCGCTGAATTTCGCCGATGATCATAGGAACCGCATAGGTTGAGAACTTTACATCATAGGATAAATCGAACTTGTCTACCGATTTTAACAATCCGATACAGCCAATTTGAAACAGATCCTCGGCTTCATATCCTCGGTTCAAAAAGCGCTGCACAACGGACCAAACCAGACGGATATTGCAGTTTACCAGCGTTTCTCTGGCAAGTGCATCTCCGGATTGACTCAAAGCAATTAACCTTTTGACTTCGGCATCATCCAAATAGCTGTGGGAGGCATGTTTCAAATCGACATCCATAAGATCAGACCCCTAATTGAACAAAGCTTTTTTTGATAAAATTCGCTTTTTCATTTTAATTTTTGTTCCGATCCCGACTTCGGTAGTCACTTCGATCTCATCCATGAAATTTTCCATAATCGTAAAGCCCATTCCCGAGCGTTCCAGCTCAGGTTTGGAGGTAAACAACGGCTGTTTGGCCAATTCCAAATCCTCGATTCCTGCCCCTTGATCCTCAATGGTCAAGTAGACGGTGTCATCCTCCATCTCGGCATGAATCGTAACAATCCCGTCCGGCCGATTGTTGTAGCCATGAATAATGGCATTCGTTACCGCTTCGGAAACGACGGTCTTCAGATCCGTCAGCTCATCCAATGTCGGGTCAAGCTGCGAAACGAAGGAAGCGACGGTAACGCGGGCGAAAGATTCATTCTCAGAGCGGCTAGCAAACTGCAGTGTCATAAAATTTCGTTCACTCATGATACGACCTCCAAACTGGTAAGAGCTTGTCTTTCGTTATCCTGAATAGACAAAATTTTAAATAAACCGGACATTTCAAACAAACGGTATACGGACGGATTGACGTCACAAACTACCATTTTGCCGCCCTTTGCCGTAACTTGCTTGTAGCGGCCAAGAATGACCCCGAGCCCCGAGCTGTCCATGAAGGATAAATCCTTCAAGCTCAGTACGATATGGCTCGTATTGCCCTTCAGCAGAGCCTCCTCCATACGCGTTTTTACGGAATCCGCGGTATGATGGTCCAACTCTCCCTTAAGCCTGACGATCAGCGTTTTGCGGTTATGCTCCAGTTCAATATGCAGACTCAAGCTGCTCACTCCTTCCCTTTCATGCACACTCATTTCTACATCGATTTTGTCTTTTCCTGCCCTCCGACAAAACTAGAAGAAATGCGCTAGAAATAGAAGAAATGTGACATATTGCGCTTGAGCCGCACATCTGCCTCTGCAGGCAGCTCCTTAATCAATAAAGAACAAACGTTTGGCGGTACGCTTGGTCAGCACCCATAAGCCCGCTTTCTTAACGTCAACCGGCGAAGTAAGCTCGAACTCCGAGAGCACCTGATCGCCTTTATACACAACAAGCTTACCGACCTGCTGGCCCATGCTGATTGGTGCCTTCAAGTCCTGATTCAGCTGCACCTCGTGGCGGATGCCTTCGGCAGCATCGCCTTTTTTAAGCAGCAGGCTGTAGCGCTGCGTTGCGGTCAACGGAATAACCGGCTGCTCGCCTTTGCTTACCTTAATTTGTCCCAGGGTGTCTCCTTTGTTGACAATCGGCAGGTTTGTGTATTGAGCGAAGGCATAATCGAACAGGCTGGATACTTCCGCATTTCGCGTCTTCGTATTCGGCTCGCCCATCACAACGCTGATGACTCGCAAATTATCTCTTTTGGCCGTAGCCGATAAGCAAAATTTCGCTTCGCCTGTGAAACCCGTTTTCAGACCGTCGGCACCGCTGTAGAACCGGACCAGTTTGTTCGTGTTGACCAGCCAGAAGGGCTTAGGCGTATCCTTGCGCAAGTAGTCTTGATATGCTCCAGTAAACTGTGTAATCTCTTCATGCTTCAATAGTTCTCGCGACATGATGGCGATATCTTGGGCAGAGGAATAATGATTATCCGCCGGGAGGCCGTTACAGTTAACAAAATGAGTGTTCTTCATTCCCAACTGCTGGGCCCGCTCGTTCATCATTTGAACGAAGGCCTGCTCGGAGCCTGCTATCCTCTCCGCCATAGCGACGGAAGCATCGTTACCTGAGGCCATGGCAATCCCCTTCAGCATGTCTTGAACGGTCATTTCTTCTCCCGGTTCAAGAAATATTTGCGAGCCTCCCATAGAAGCCGCATATTCGCTGGTGCGAACCTTATCATCCATCTTGAGCTTTCCATGATCAATCGCTTCCATGATGAGCAGCATCGTCATAATTTTCGTAATACTGGCCGGGGGCAATTTCGCTTCCTTGTTTTTCTCGAAAATGACCGTTCCCGTATCCGCATCGACGGTAATTGCCGACATCGCATTCGGTGCCAAATCAACAGCTTGGGACGGAGCCTTCTTCTCCTCCGCAAACGCCGCAGGCCATGCAAATGACGCCAGCAGCGAGATAGAAACGAACAGTTTGAGTACCTTGTTGAGCATACCTTTCTACCCCTCCAAAAATGTTATATTACTGCTTATCAGTGTTGACTACTTTACCTTGAAATATTCCAATCCGTGGAAAAAGAAAAAGCCGGGATGAATTTCATCCCGGCCCGGAATAGAAAAGAGAGCCGATCTCTCGACTCCCTTAAGCTGTTCTACCTTATTGTACGATAAGCTTGGTTTTCATGTCAGCATGTCCAGGACCGCAAGGAAGCACGCAGTGTACTTCGTAAGTGCCTGGTTTGTCAAACGTAACATCAGCGGATTTCGTGTTATTGTCCAGCTTCACGTTCAATCCTACGATTTCCAACGCATGAAGACCTTCTTTGTTCATCAGAGAAACGGTCACCTTTTCGCCAGCTTTGACTGTATATTCAGGCTTATCGAACTGATAGTTCGAAGCCACGAATTTCAACTGGGGTCCGGCTTTCGCTTCCGCTGCCATTTCCGCTTGACGCTCCGAAATGTTTTGGAACAGCACTCCTGCACCCAGAAGGCAGGCTACAATAAATAAAGTAAACATGATCCACTTTTGCATTTGGAAATATCCCCCTTACAGTTTTACCAACAGACGTATAGCCTTATTGTACATAATGAAACGTGCTTTACCTATTCCTTTTCGAGGGAATCCGGTGAAAAATTTGTGACAATTTATCACATTTCCGTTTCACCAGATATTCTAACACAAGTTTATGCAAAAACAAAAAGCCCCTCCAAATGCCGTTGGAGCAAGGCTTTCCTCTATCTTATTTGCTTCTTGCCCGAACCCTGTCTCTGCTGTAAAAGCCGATGCCCGGATCTATTTTCTTCGCCTCCTGGGCGTGGAACTCCCGGATGTCGCGAGTCAATCTGCTGCTGCATGGCAAGCATAAGTGATGCTGGCGGATCGGAGCTCCGCAGCTGTTGCAGGAATAGGTCAGATTAGGAAAATCGGCAACCGATAGCCGATGGTCTTTCATCCACTGCGTGATACGCTGCTGGCTGACACCTGTAGCTTGTCTTAATTGTTCAGTCGTAGCTCTACGGTTATATAGCATAAAACGGTAACAGGCTTCGAACTCATCGTCAATAGACTTGATGCAGTCCATACACATGTTGCGCAGGTTTCTTTGGAACACTCTCCCGCATCCCGGACAATTGGCCACCGCCAAAATACTCATCGCCGCCACTTCCTAACCTTGTATGTAAGTACTTTGTGCCTAGATTATAGCACGAAAGAACTATTTATCATAGGTCTAAATCCGTGAAAACCGAATTTGGCCCTGTGATACAACCATGTATATGCTCATGAGAGGCATGTCATACTAAAAAAGCTTGTCCATTACAGGAGACAGGCTTGGGAGGTGACGAGGATGTCCGATAAGCAGCAAGGTCATGCAAACCAAAACACAACGACCCGAACCAGCGATAAAGGCTCGAAAAAATCGAACAAACGTTAACACTGAGCAACAATACGTCAAAAAAGACTGCCGGTCGACGTTTCGCTTTGTTCAAGCAAACCGTCGACCGGCAGTCTTATTCGTGATGGTCTGAAGATTCTACAGCAGGCTGGTGCTCGGGTATCCAGACATGGAATGTGCTTCCCCGTCCTTCTTCACTCTCGACCTGGATCGCGCCTCCATGCATATCAACGATCGTCTTGGTGATGGATAATCCAAGCCCTGCTCCCCCATATTTGCGTGCCCGGGACGTATCGACGCGGTAGAATCGGTCGAACAAATGAGGAAGATGTTCCTCCGGAATGCCGGAGCCGTTATCTCCTATAGAGAGCCGCACCCCTTGACCCGCTCTGGCCAGGCTGATGGTTATATGACCCGTATCGGCATTTGTGTGCTGAACGGCATTATGAAACAAGTTCAAGATGATCTGCTTCATTTTGTCCTGATCAAACATGCATGACGTGTCAGGCTCTACATGCAATGTGACCTCCCTATCCCCCGCAAGCAGACGAAGCTGGGGCTCCATGCTCAGAACCACCTCGTCCAGATGCCCCTCCTCCATCTCCGATGTCGGTGTGCGATCCAGCCGCGCCAGCAGCAGCAGATCCTGCACCAGCTTGTTGATACGCTCCGATTCGGAATACATGCTCTTCAACGCCTTATGCAGCTGCTCAGGCTGATGGATGGCCCCGCGAAGCAGGATTTCGAGAAATCCGTGGATGGACGTTAACGGCGTACGGAGCTCATGCGAAGCATCCGCAATAAACCTCCGCATCCGCTCCTTGGCCTCCTTCTCCGCCTCAAACGAAGCCTCCAGCCGTTCAAGCATCCGGTTAAAGGAAATGGACAGCCGGTCGATTTCCAGCTGATTTTGCCGACTCGGAAGCCGTTCGTCCAGATTGCCTGCATCGATCTTTTCCACTGTACCTACCATTTTGGATAGCGGAACCAATGTCCGCTTGAGCACCGGCAGGAAGGTGAGCAAGCCGAACACGAGGGCCAGGAAGGATAGGCCTATAAAGGTCACCAGCTGCAGCAGCAGCACATCCTTCAGCGGAGCCGTTCCCGTATTGACTTGAGCGAGACCGATAAGCTTGCCGCGGTTGACAATCGGCTGCAGAACGACAAGCTGCTCGACTCCGTTCTCGTCGTTGACGATCTTATAGTTAATCCAATGCTTGGAACCCATAGCTTCCTGATATTCCTGCTGGGAAAGCTTCACCGTCGCCCCTGTCTCGGGTGGGTCAACGATCAGCTTATAATTGCCTTCCGTATCGATAAAAGCAACCGAGGAATCCGGAGAAAAGAACAGCAGGCGCATCGGCGGATCCTTTCTTGGCCCCTGCATCTCTTTGTTCATATTCGACCAAGCTTCCCGCGGGATCGTCATTATCTGGCTTTGAATGCTCTCCGCCTTATTTTTATACACGAATTGCTGCATAAACAAATATTGGAAAATTCCGATAAGCAGCAGCAGCCCTGCCAATATCAACAAGGAGCGGGAAAGAAGCTGATATCGCAAAGAACGGGGCGCGAATAATCGGGCCAGCCGTCTTAGAACGTTACGTTTCATGACAGATCCACCCGATATCCGGCACCCCGCAGCGTACGAATCAACCGATGCTCCTTATCGTTCAATTTGTCTCTCAAGGAACGGATATACACTTCCACAATATTTTCTTCCCCGCCGAAATCATAGCCCCATACCTTGTCCAATATTTTACTTTTGCTGAGCACCAGCCCGTGATTAATGACAAGAAAGGAAAGAAGCTCATACTCGGTCGGCGATAGCTCCAGTACCCGATTCTCATAGCTGATCTCCTTGCGACGGTCGTCGATGCGGAACGGACCGATCGCGACCTCCCCGAGCAAATTCGGAAAATGATTGCGAATCCTGGCATGAATGCGCGCCAGCAGCTCCTCGAAGCTGAAGGGCTTCGACATGTAATCGTCCGCACCAAGCGTGAGCCCCTTGACCCGGTCTTCTACCTCCTCCTTCGCCGTCAGCATGATCACCGCAATATTCTCGGTTTTCTTTAGCATCCGGCATACCTCGAAGCCGTCCATGCCGGGCATCATGACATCGAGGATGGCGATATGCGGTTGAAATTGCCTTGCTGCGGTGATCGCCGCAAAGCCGTCCTGAGCGGTTTCAACCTCGAAGCCTTCATTCGTAAGTCCCAGCTCCAAAAATTGAAGTATATTAGGCTCGTCATCAACGAGCAATATTTTGATTCCTTTTAGCTGATTCATTCTCTGATCCCTCCGGATTCCATTGTACACCATTTTATCCTTTGTGCACTCCTATTATCCGGCTTCGATCTGAAAACGATCTGAACGCAAGCTGAACGTCCGCTGAAAATCAAGAATGATTTCATTAAAAGCACTTCCTGGAGCCCGCACCTCTCAGCAAATATTCAGCGGACTCTCACGTTCAATTAAGGTTGCAGGTACATAATGATCCCAAGCTAAGCTCATCACTTGATAACAGCCATAAAGGAACGGAGTGAACATGGACAAATGAAGCAGCCTCGGACTCGATTTCAACATATCGATGCGGTCCTTCTTCTCATAGCCGCATTATCCGCTTTCCTGAATACTTTTAATATTTGGAAAGAAAAGTATGTTAACGCCTATTACACCTCAGCCGTGCAGAGCATGTTGCAAAGCTTTCACAATTTCTTTTACGCCTCATTTGACCCGGCGGGCTATGTAACGGTAGATAAGCCTCCGGTTACGTTCTGGATTCAGACGTTAAGCGCAGCTCTATTCGGTCTGCACGGCTGGAGCGTTATTCTTCCTCAGGCTTTGGCAGGCGTAGGCTCAGTACTCCTCGTGTACTGCCTGGTAAAGCCCAGCTTCGGAAGGGGCGCCGCACGTATAAGTGCTTTGGTAATGGCCTGCACCCCCGTTGCAACGGCGGTCGCCAGAACCAATAACGTCGACAGCCTGCTCGTCTTTACACTGCTGGTCGGTGCCTGGATGCTGTTCCGTGCCGTCAGAAGACAGCAGGCCTGGTGGCTCTTGGCCGCATTTGCCGTAATCGGTATCGGCTTTAACATGAAAATGATGCAAGCCTATATGGTGGTTCCAGCCTTCGGCCTGTTTTATCTGCTTGCCTTCAAAGTGAATTGGAAAAAGAAGACCGCCCTATTGGCGGGAGCAGCGGCTGCCCTGCTTCTCGTGTCCTTGTCATGGCCTGTAATCGTCGACTCGATTCCTAAGGAAGACCGGCCTTACATCGGCAGCAGCCAAACCAACTCCGTACTGGAGCTTGCTTTTGGCTATAACGGGATTCAAAGGCTGACCGGAAAAAATCGGGGCAGCACCGGGCCCAGCAATGCCGCTCAAGATCGAAACTTGCTTGAACAGTCTGAGCAGCAATCCGGCAGCCGGTTTGCCAATCCTTCGGTTCCAGGACAAACGGGAGCTGAAGGTTCAGCTGCTATAACACCGAACCAGCCGGAGGCCGGCTCCAATGTATCGCAGTCACCGGACCGGATGGACGACTCCAACAGTGCTGCTAACCAGAATCAGCCGGATGGCATGATGCGGGATGGCAGCGGGAATCGCGGTCAGATGCCGAATTCGGGCGACGGCGGCGGCAGGCTCCGATCTGGCGGTTCTATGGGGGACGGAGGTCCTATGGGAGGAGGCGGACCGGGCGGCGGAGGCATGTTTGGAACCGGTAACCCGGGTCCGCTTCGCCTATTCCAGTCCGGACTGTCCGGGCAAATCAGCTGGCTTATTCCTTTAGCCGCCATAGGCTGCGTAGGGCTGCTCGGAAGCATCCGAAGAAAAAGCGGTTTGACACCTCGGCATAAAGAAACGATCTTTTGGCTGGCGTGGCTTATTCCAGGAATGATTTTTTTCAGTATCGCCGGATTTTTCCATCAATATTATCTCATTATGCTGGCTCCTCCGATAGCGGCTCTAACGGGAGCCGGGTGGATTGCCTTATGGAACCTGTATAAAGCCAAATCGGGCTGGACTTCATGGCTTCTTCCCGCTTCCGTGCTGGCCACTACAGCCCTGGAGGTCGTTATATTGTACGAGAATATCCGCTCCATCCACGCAGCGTGGTTATATGGCGTCGGGACAGCGGGCTTGGCTGCTACCCTGGTCCTCGTGCTGATAAAGCAGCAGCACAAGTCTTACTCTTATTACGCTGCGCTGGCCAGTCTGCTCATCCTGCTTGCCGCACCCTTGTACTGGACGGCGACACCGATTCTATACGGACAAAACAGCAAGCTTCCGGAAGCAGGGCCTCAAGCATCGGGAAGCGGCCGTGGAGGAATGCCGATGGGAGGAGACGATCAGATCAATGCTGGTCTATTGTCCTACGTGACCCGTCATAATACCGGAGAGACCTTCCTGTTCGGCACAACTAACGCAACTACAGCAGCGCCTTATATTATCGAATCCGGTAAAGCAGTCATGGCTATGGGCGGCTATAGCGGCTCTGACCCCATCATGACGGTAGACCGATTGAAGCAAATGGTTGCCGACAAGCAAATCAAATACTTTTTACTGCCGTCTGGAGGCGGATTTGGAGGAGGCCCGGGCGGCCAAGGAGGCAGCTCGGAGGTGCTCCAATGGATTAAGGACAATAGTCAGGTGGTACCTTCATCCGAATGGCAAACAGGCGCCTCATCTGACACAGATACTCAATCCTTCAGCAGAAGCAGCAGCTTAACCTTGTATGAAATCAACGTAAACGGATGATAAGGAGGAAGAATGGTATGGATAGCCCCATTCGATATACCATCATTATCCCTGTATATAACGAAGAAGCCGTCATCCACGAGACCTACCGGCGGCTCAAAACGGTCATGAACCGGACCAAAGAAACCTATGAGCTTCTGTTCGTCAATGACGGAAGCCGTGATCAAACGGCCTCCATCCTGCTGGATTACAGCCGGTTCGACCCTACGGTCAAGCTGATCGATTTTTCCAGAAATTTCGGACATCAAATTGCCATTACGGCAGGAATGGACTACGCCTCCGGGGATGCCGTCGTCATCATTGATGCGGACTTGCAGGATCCTCCGGAGCTGATACCGCAAATGATTTCCAAATGGAAGGAAGGCTACGATGTCGTCTATGCCAAACGTACGAGGCGTAAAGGTGAAACGGTGTTTAAGAGACAGACGGCACGCCTGTTCTACAGACTGCTTAGTGCAGCAACGGACATCTCCATCCCCATTGATACCGGCGACTTCCGGCTGCTGGACCGCCGAGTCTGTGAAGAGATGAAGCGAATTCCCGAGAGCAACCGGTTCGTACGGGGGCTGGTCAGCTGGGTCGGCTTCCGCCAGACCGCCATAGAATATGAACGCGATGAACGGCTTGCCGGAGAATCCCACTACCCGCTGAAAAAAATGCTCAAGCTAAGTCTGGACGGCATGACGTCATTTTCCCATAAACCTTTGAAATTAGCCGGTTATCTGGGATTTCTCTTCTCCTTCTCCGGCTTCATCTATATGCTGTACGTGCTGTATGCCAAGCTGTTTACCGACGCGACCCTCCCCGGCTGGACATCCATTACGATTATTCAGCTCTTCTTTAACGGGTTTATTCTCATCATGCTGGGAATCGTCGGCGAATATATCGGCCGGATCTACGACGAAACCAAAGGCCGTCCCTTGTATATTATTCGCGAAAGCTATGGCCTGGCTAAAAAGGACCGCCATCGCAGCCAACGAGCCGGTGCCGGCTATGAGTAAGCCGATTCAGCGCCTGGTCAAATTCAGCATCGTCGGCTTGATGAATTCCGGCATAGATTTATCCATTTTTGCTGTGCTCAGCTGCTTCGGCGCTCATTATTTGATCGCCCAGTGCGTCTCGTTCCTATGCGGTGTGCTGAACAGCTACACCTTCAACCGTTCCTGGACCTTTCAGCGGAAAGGCAAGGCGGATAAAGGAGAATTCACCAAATTTCTATTGCTTAATATCGTCGTCCTGCTCTTTACTTCCTGGGTGCTTTCACTTCTGTACACGGAGGCAGGCCTGTCGCTTCCGGTAAGCAAGCTCATCTCCGCTTTTGCCGGTGCATTCATCAATTTTGCCGGCAGCCGTCTATGGGTATTTCGATTTACCAGAGAAAACAAGGAGGAAATGTTATGAAAATCAGAAAAGCCGTTATTCCTGCCGCCGGTCTTGGCACCCGGTTTCTCCCGGCAACGAAAGCACAGCCCAAAGAGATGCTTCCGATTGTGGATAAGCCCGCGATTCAATATATCGTGGAGGAAGCGGTCCAATCCGGCATTGAAAGCATCATTATCGTGACAGGGCGCAATAAAAAATCGATCGAGGACCACTTCGACAAATCCTTCGAATTGGAGCAAACGCTGCAGCAAAAAGGGAAGCTGGACTTGCTTAACGAGGTGCAGCGCATTTCGGAAATGGCGAGCATTCACTATATCCGGCAAAAAGAGCCGCTGGGGTTAGGACACGCTATTCTTTGCGCGCAGCAATTTATTGGCGATGAACCGTTCGCTGTACTGTTAGGGGACGATATTATGGTGTCCGATACACCTGCCCTCCAGCAGATGATTCATGTATACGAGGCATTCGATGCACAGGTCGTCGGCGTCCAGCAGGTGGATCGGTCCGAGGTCAATAAGTACGGCATTATCGCGCCTGCCAAGCAGCATCGGCAAGTGTATGAAGTGGGCGATCTGGTAGAAAAGCCGGATCCCGGCTCCGCTCCTTCCCATATTGCCATTATGGGGAGATATATATTAAAGCCTTCCATCTTCTCCTATCTTGAAAGAATCGATCGAGGCGCAGGAAATGAATATCAGCTGACGGATGCGCTTCGCGTGGCTTGCAAGCAAGAGCAGCTGCTAGCCTTGGATGTGGCGGCGAACCGTTATGATATCGGCGACAAATTGGGCTATATGAAAGCGATCGCGGAAATCGGCTTGCAGAGCAAGGAGCTGCGGCCGCAGCTGCTTTCCTATCTTCAGCAATTGGTACAAAGGGAGACGAATAAGGAAGAGTTACAGCTTCGGTACACCCAGGGTTCTATCGAGGTTTTTTAGAGGAAAAAGCGATGTCCGGCTATCATCAGCCTTGCAGGTGCTGCAAGGACATGCCTTCATCTCATACTCGATGAGGTTGAAGGCATTCCTTCGGTCACCGGCACAGCGTACAAGCTGAAATGCTGGTTGAGCCTAGTCCAGCTTGCCTACGATACCCAGAATCAATTGCAGGAACTTCGGCTTCACGCGTTCCGTTGTTTCCATCACTTCTTCATGTGATAACGGTTGATCAAGAATTCCGGCCGCCATATTGCTTATGCAGGAGAAGCCCAGCACTTCAATGCCAGCATGGCGGGCAACGATGACCTCCGCTACGGTAGACATCCCTACAGCATCGGCGCCCAGTGTGCGCATCATGCGGATTTCCGCGGGAGTCTCATAGGATGGGCCCAGCAAGCCGATATAGACGCCTTCCTGAAGCTTAACGCCTTGCTCAGCGGCCACCTCTTTGGCTATTTGGCGCAATTGACGGTTATAAGCTTCCGACATATCCTGGAATCTTACCCCCAACTCGTTATGGTTAGGTCCGATAAGCGGATTGCGGGAGGTGAAATTGATGTGGTCCTTGATAAGCATCAAATCGCCGACTTCATAGGACGTATTGATCCCGCCCGCCGCGTTGGTAACAACCAGGGTTTTCACACCCAGCTCCTTCATGACGCGTACCGGGAAGGATACGACCTCCACTCCATATCCTTCGTACATATGGAACCGGCCCTTCATCAGCAGCACATGCTTGCCTTGAATCGTGCCCAGTAGTAATTCGCCTGCATGTCCTTCTACAGTGGACACTGGAAAATGCGGAATATCGCTGTAAGATATCACCGTGGCGTTCTCTACCAGATCGGCAATCACGCCAAGCCCGGAGCCGAGAATGAGTCCGATGCTCGGTGCTGTCGCATATTGGCTTCGTATGTATGCTGCTGCCTCTTGAATTTTCACAAGTATCGATTGATCTTCCATCGTTTGACCCTCTTCCTGAGATTATTAGGATAATTGCTGTAAAAAGCTGTTCCCGTTGCCTGTCGATTTCATACCGAAATTATCGGCAATCGTGGCCCCGACGTCGGCGAAGGTGGTTCTCACACCTAAGGAGCCTTGGTTGTTCAAGCTCGGACTATAGACCAGCAAAGGCACGTATTCTCGTGTATGATCCGTTCCGTGATGAATCGGGTCGTTGCCGTGATCTGCTGTCAAGATAAGCAGGTCGTCCGGACCGATGCACTCCTGCAGCTTCGGGAGCCATGCATCGAATTCCTCCAATGCCCGGGCGTAGCCCTGCGGGTCGCGGCGGTGACCGTACAAGGAATCGAAATCAACGAGGTTCGTAAACAAGAGCCCGTTGAAAGGCTTCTTCATGTATTCAATGGTCGCCTGAATGCCGTCCAGATTGCTTTTGGTAGAACGCGCTTCGGTAACGCCTTCGCCGGAATAAATGTCGTTGATTTTCCCTACGGCAATACAATCTAGTCCTGCGTCCTTCAAATAGTTCATAACCGTTGGCTCGGGAGGCTTCACCGCGTAATCGTGACGGTTCGGCGTTCGCTTGAATGCGCCGGGTTGTCCGACATAAGGTCTCGCGATCACCCGTCCTACCGCATACGGGTCTTCAAGCGTCAGCTTGCGGGCAATCTCGCATGCCCGGTACAGCTCCTCCAACGGAATAATGTCTTCATGTGCAGCCAATTGAAACACGCTGTCCGCAGAGGTATAAACAATCCATGAGCCCGTCTTCATTTGTTCTTCGCCAAGCTCGTCCAAGATTTCCGTACCCGAAGCAGGCTTGTTGCCCAGCACCTTGCGTCCAGTCTCCTGCTCGAACCGTTCGATTAATTCCTTCGGAAAACCGTCCGGGAACACGTTAAACGGGATGCTCACCTTGAGCCCCATAATTTCCCAGTGGCCCGTCATCGTATCTTTGCCTACAGAGACCTCGGCCATCTTGCCGTAGGAAGCAAGCGGCTTCTCCACCGGCGCAATGCCTTTAAGCGGGGCAATGTTGCCAAGCCCGTACTGCTCGAGATGCGGCAGGGCAAACGAAGGGTTCTTCTCCGCAATATGTCCCAACGTATGGGAACCGGTATCGCCGAAGGAAGGCGCGTCAGGCAGCTCGCCAATGCCTACACTATCAAGAACAATCAAACATATACGTTGAAATTTCAAGCGGTACACCTCCTGTTCATCCTCAAGTCTGATGTTATTATCGCAAATCCTTCATTCGTTTGCAAAAAAAGCCTGCTTGTACCTTAAGCAAGCTTTCATGCATTATGGCCGGTCTGCCAGCGCCTTTTTCGCCCTCGGATGAGCGTTGTCATACACGTCCTTCATTTTGCCGCGGGCTACCTGGGTATAGATTTGCGTCGTCGAAATATCGGCATGTCCGAGCATTTCCTGTACCGACCGAAGATCCGCCCCGTTCTCAAGCAAATGAGCGGCAAAGGAGTGGCGCAGTGTATGCGGCGTGATCTCCTTCATGATCTGCGTCTCTGCTGCATACCGCTTGATAATTTTCCAGAACCCTTGTCTCGTCATTCTTGTGCCGAGATGATTCAAGAACAAAGCCTGCTCGGATTGGGACTGCTTCAGCATTTTTGGCCGGGCCGCCGTGATGTAGTGCCCGACATATTCCGAAGCGATAGCCCCGAGAGGAATAATGCGTTCCTTGGACGCTTTTCCGATGCAACGAAGAAATCCCATCTCCAGATTCACGTTCTCTACGTCAATCGAGATCAATTCCGATACGCGTATCCCCGTAGCATACAATATTTCCAGCATCGCTTTGTCCCTCAATCCATTAGGCACTTCCGTTTGAGGGGCATCCAGCAGCGACTCCACTTCCTCGATGGTCAACACACTGGGAACCCGCTTTTCCAGCTTAGGCATTTCCATAAGCATGGTCGGATCATGGTCCATTCGATGCTCCCTGACCAGATATTGATAGAAGGCCCGAATAGACACCAGACTCCGGGATTGTGTAGCGGCAGCTCGTCCCATTCGCTTCAGGTGCAGCATATAACTCGATATATGTATTTTTTTGGTATCCTTTAATGCAGCAATATCCTGATTCTCCAAGAAATCAAGATACTGGATAATATCTCTTTCATATGAGTCCAGCGTGTTCTTCGCCAATTGCCGCTCGACGGACAAATAGTGAATAAACGAGTCCAGTTCCTTTTTCATGCTGATTTCCCTTTCTATGTCAGTCCCCGCGATGGACGCTTGTCGTCCAATCCGTTACTAAATTCAACATGAAAAAGGATAATCCTGCTTTTTGCTCAAATCGTTATTCTCCGATCCAGTAAAAGAGCTTCAACCGTTCGCTCATCGGCCCCTGCTCCGTCATCATGACATGATTCTGGAATACTTTGACCGCTCTCCCTGTCGGCTCCTTATATCGCTGGGTCGGCTCGATCCATTGGGTAATCGCCAGCAGCATATGATACATCGCATAAGAGAACACAACGAAGACAAGCAGAAATTTTAGACGCCCTACCCATTTGCGTAAAGAAAAGATCATAGCCTGTACCTCCCCTCTTAGGATAGACTATGATCCCTTTCGCCTTTTTATGTTCGGTTGCTCAAGAACGCGGAAGCAGCGAATCCAGGTCGACATATGGTTTTCCCACCGCCGCGGCAACGGCCGGATGCGTAATTTGTCCCTGATACGTATTCACTCCGAGCTTAAGCTCTTGATGGCCCTTGATGATTTGGGAAAGCTCTTTACCGGCGAGCTCGGCCGCATAGGATAGGGTCACATTCGTCAGAGCCAACGTGGAGGTACGGGGGACCGCTCCCGGCATATTCGCTACCGCATAATGAATAACGCCATGCTTCACGTAAACCGGATCGCTGTGGGTCGTTACACGATCAACCGTAGCTATGGTGCCGCCTTGATCGACCGCAACATCGACAATAACGGAGCCGGGCTTCATTTGTTTGACCATTTCCTCCGTAACAAGCTTCGGCGCCTTGGCTCCCGGGATCAGTACAGCGCCGATCAGAAGGTCCGCCTTTTGGACCGCACTGGCAATATGATGGGGATTGGACATTAAGGTTCGTATTCTCCCGTGAAACACATCGTCCAGATAACGGAGACGCTCGGCATTTCGGTCTATGATCACTACGTTAGCTCCTAGTCCCAATGCCATTTTGGCTGCATTCGTCCCGACAATACCGCCTCCCAGGATCACCACATCCGCAGGCGGTACTCCAGGAACGCCACCGAGCAGAATCCCCCTCCCGCCATAAAACTTTTCCAAAAATTGTGCGCCGACCTGGACGGACATTCTCCCTGCAACCTCGCTCATTGGAGTAAGGAGGGGCAGGCTCCCATTAGATAGCTGGATGGTCTCATAGGCGATACCGGTTACTTTCTTGTCGAGCAGCGCTTCAGTCAAATAAGGTGCGGCAGCCAGATGGAGGTAGGTGAACAAAGTCAAGCCTTCCCGGAAATATCCGTATTCCTCCGGCAGCGGCTCCTTGACCTTCATAATCATATCGGCCTGCGACCATACGTCAGCCGCTTGCTCCAGCAGGATGGCCCCTTCCTTGGCGTAATCCTGATCCGCAAAGCCGCTGCCTGCACCCGCTCCGCTTTCTATCACTATTTTATGGCCCAATTGGCTAAGCAAGCCCACGCCTCCCGGAGTTAAAGCGACACGGTTCTCATTGTTTTTGATTTCTTTAGGAACCCCAATCGTACATGCACGACTCATACCGTCGACCTCTCCTTCCATATGCTGTGACAGGATGCCCTTAATTTCCCCGTTATTGCTCTACCTTAACCGTTTCTCCTTCTCTGTCGCGTCAGAAACCTACGCTGACCTATCCTAATGACCCATTTTTCAACTTTGGAACTTATCGCTTTCTCATGATATACTTTATTCAGCAAATGATATTGGGGAAGGGGAACCCGAATGAAAAAATTAGGAGCTGAGATTCGAAGCTGGGCAGGCTCCATTGGAGCGGCAATTGGCTGCGCCCTATTGATCGGCATCTTTATTATTCAGCCGACCAAGGTTATGGGACACTCCATGGATCCGACGCTTCATGATCAGCAGCGCATCTTTATCTCGAAACTATCGCATACGTTCCATCTTGAACCCCAGTATGGCGACATTGTCATTCTGGACAGCCGAGTGGACCGCGAAAGAACCTTTGCAGACGATTTGGCAGAGCATCCGCTGATTTCCTTGTTTACCCACGGTGCAGATAACCAGATTATTTATGTAAAACGAGTCATCGGCAAGCCGGGAGATGTTCTGGAATTCAAGAACCATCAGGTGTACCGAAACGGGGAGCCTTTGAATGAGCCTTATCTCAATGAAACGATGAACTACTCCAGCAGCGAGAAGCTGACCGTTCCGCCGGATCATATCTTTGTCATGGGAGACAACCGGAACAATAGTAAGGACAGCAGAAATATCGGCTTTATTCCATTGGATCACGTATTAGGCAAAAAGATATAACCGTCCCACGGGGTTGTCTCAAAGTCATGATAGATGACGGAGGGACGCCCCTTTTCTCATTCCATGAATACATGGATCTCCTTGGAGATCATTCCAGTCTGACCCCTTCCGAAAAGGTCTTATTAACGTAAAAAACCTCCCGCTTGGAATCCCAAGCAGAAGGCTTCGTCATTTTAATTTTTAGTTTTGTCCGTCTTATCAATACATCGGTGGCAAATCCCCTGAAAATCAAGACGGTGGTCCAGCACCTGGAAACGGTATTCCTTCTCAAGCCGTTCCTCCAGCGGACCCAGCCAATCCTCCATAATCTCATCGACGGCGCCGCATTGCACGCAGATTAAATGATGATGATGATGATGAGTGCTGTCATTGCGCAGATCGTAACGGGCAACGCCGTCCCCGAAATTCATCTTCTCCACGACATGAAGCTCGGTGAGCAGCTCCAGCGTCCGATAAACCGTCGCCAGACCGATTTCCGGAGCTTTGTCCTTCACAAGCATAAATACATCTTCCGCGCTTAAATGGTCTTCTTCGTTTTCAAGCAGCACACGGACTGTAGCTTCCCGTTGAGGAGTTAGTTTGTAGCCCTGTGACTGCAGCTGTTGTTTAATTTTATCAATGCGAGATTCCATGCTACTCCCCCTACGGGTTTTGCGAAAGCAAAACCTGCTGCGTAAGTCTGCGCCCAGAATGGTGCGGCAAGAGCTTCAGCTTCTGCTGGGCTTCATTCTTTCATTATAGGTTGAGGGTGCCCGGAAAGTCAAACATTTAAAACGACATCGTCATAAGCATCGGCGTAACCCACTTCATCATGACAGGCGATACGTAGGCCTCAAACAGTGCTACACCGGCCAGCAGCACGCCCGATAGTAAGATCGTTGCCGAATATCGCATGAACGGTTCATAGAATGTTCCTCTCCGCGTCATAAACCGGTGTTTGACCATATGAATGGAAAAGGCCATGGCTGTCACGCTGCATATGATGATCGCCGGGATGACGATCAAGTTCTGCGGAGCGACTGATACAAGGGCAAACAGCAATCCCTTCCAGGACAGCTGACCGACCAGATAACCAACCGTGAAGCCTACCAATACCCCTTTTAAAAAATCGAGCACCCATATAAGCGGAAGTCCGATAACGGACATCCCCAAGATCCAGATAATGAGAATCCACTTGATATGCAGACTGAAGGACTGCTGGAACGACTGCTGGACATCGCCAAACTCTCCCTGGTCCACCGTAGAGAAAAAGTGGCTCAAATACCGCATAATCTCTTGCTTTTGCTCCAGAGAAAGCGCATTGACCATGACCGCGCCGAACACTACACCTATGATAAATATAATTAAGACAAAAACATACAGAGGCAAATGTTCCTTCATATAGAGCTGTAGCGAACGATTCCGGTTCATGCTGCATAATCCCCCCTTGCACGATTAGTACAAGCATATGATCGGAGAACGGCAGATATGACCATAAACCAACGAATCGATGTACAGGTAACGACATGTAGAGCTTAGAAGTACGGCCGGCATTAAGCTACTTTCCGGTTACTTTGCCGTACTTTCCTCCCCCGCCTACCTGCAGCTTCAGCTTATCCTGACGGGCTTGGACAATATAGTGGGCGATCTCCTCGCCCGCGGCGCGCTCCAGCTCTTCCGGCGATACACGGTGCAGAAGATTCATCTCCGTACCGAACTCCGCTAGAAGGGCGTTGAGCTTCTTGGGCCCCAAGCCGGGGATATATTCTAACGGAACCTGGTAAAAATACGGAGGCCTCGAGTCCGGTACGTAGGGCTTCCCTTCTTCCCGGTCCGCAAGCTCCAGGATGCGGTCCATAACGCCACGGACGATTTTGGGGCTGCCGCAGTACCTGCAGCGTTCTACGCTTATTTCCCCATCGTCCGCAATAGTCCCGCAGCTGGCGCAATAAGTCCGGTGATATTTGCCGAGCCGCGGATTCAACCCGTAATTGGCAGCGACACCCCGGCCGTTCAACCCCGCCAACGCCTGGCGCAGCTCCTCAAAGCTCGGCTCCGCCAACAAAAGCTTATTATATTCCCGCCCTATCTTCGCCAGGGAATGGGCATCCGAATTCGTCAGGAACGTATAGCGGTCCAGCTCCGAAATGTATCCTGCCATCTCGGAATCAGCGCTAAGACCAAGCTCAACCGCCGCAATACCGTCCAAATCAAGCAAATGCTCCATACGAGTTGAGCAGCTGCCGTAGACACTCTTATGAGGCGTGAAAATATGCGCGGGGACCAAGAGGCCTCCCCTTCCCAGCACTTCCTGCTGTAATTCCCTGGCGGTAACATAGATCCGCTGAGAGCTTAGGCCTACGTTCTTCATATACCTGGAAAGCCAGCTTGTAAATTCTCTCATTACGGCAACCGTAGGCATGTAAGCCAGCAGGTGGGCCGTACCGAGTCCGGGATCGTGAACCTCAATTTCACTGCCAAGAATAATGGTCGTCTGCTGGTAGCGGATTCCGCCGCCCGGCAGCTCCTCCATCTCTCCTTTATCCAGGTAGTTCAGCATATCCTTCTGAACCGAGGGAGACTGGCAGTCAATAATGCCGACAATATCGATTCCTTTACGTTCGGAAGCTTCGTGGGCAATATTGTAAAAGGTCAAATTGTTCGCAGCACTGATTTTTACGGCCTGTCCCTCTTCTGTCCGTCCAATGTGTATATGCAGGTCAGCGTAAAAAGGTCGTACTTGCATCAGAATGACCCCGTCAGCTTAAACGATTGCCATGCATAGACTGCCGTGATCGTCTTGGCATCGCTGATCCGCCGGTCGTGGATATATTGCTTCGCCTGCTCCAAGGTAATGCTGTCGCATTCCAGAAATTCATCCTCGTCGAGGTGAACCTCTCCCCGGGTCAAATTCTCGACGACATAGAGATGGAGGATTTCATCAGCGAAGCCGGGTGAAGTGTAGAAGGAACAAATATGGCGGATCGTCCCCGCTTTATATCCGGTCTCCTCCTCCAGCTCTCTCCGGGCGGCTTCAAGCGGCTCCTCTCCGGGATCCAGCTTGCCTGCAGGGATCTCTACCTGACTTTTCTCCAGCGGCTTGCGGTATTGCTCCACAACGAGCATACGATCATCCTTCAGTGCCAGAACGGCTACCGCTCCCGGATGCTTGACAATCTCCCTCTTGGCTAACTCCCCATTGGGAAGCCTTACCGTATCCACCTGCAAGGATATTACCTTCCCCTGGAAAATCGGCTCGGTGGACACGGTGACTTCTTCAAACTTTTTATCTTGAAACGGTTCGCTCATCCGCAAATCCCTCCACATTCCATTCAATTTCTTGCCGTCCTAGCTACAGGACCGATATCTATTATATCATACCGTGCAAATTCATAGTTTCGGTTTAGCATAACTTGTCCTCCCGGCGCATAGGGTGTAACAGTTGGAACATTACCCGGAAAAGAGGGACTTCTCTATGAAAACTTATTTATCCGAGCAGCAAATTCGTTTGGTAGGCCGTGTGTGGGAGATTCGCCGTTATTTAAAGCAAGCGCAGGCTAGAATGACGACAGACGTCAGCCTGCTTGCTTTTTTATCCGAACAGACAGGGTACAAACATGAGGCGAAAAGCGGCCTTATGTTGGATAGCGGGTTAACTCAACCTACGGATGGGACGAATAATGCCACGCCAAATCGGCAGCTGCCCCTGCCGCAGACCAAAACGCAGGATCCTCGGATAATCCCCTTCCCATCGAGGCAATAGGCAAACTGTATGCTTCAAGGGCGTTCTGCCACTGCTTCTCAGGCACTGGAATATGCCAGCTCACGGCATGCTTCAAAGCCAGCTCCGAAAGCATTACTTGCTGCCGAATGTGCCCTGAACATTCATCATCCAATATCGGTAATGGAACGAAAGAACGAATCTGGGTAAGCTCTCCCAAAATGGTCAGAGTATGATGACTGATGCCGCGGTGGCGCTCACGCTTGTCAGCAAAGCTGATCCGCGGTACAGCTATAGGCATTCCATGAAGAGCTCCGGCTGCATTCAGCAGCTCCGCCGCCTCCGTCCCGCTGAACCCGAGCAATGTGCTCGTCCCTACGCTCCCAGGACCGGGAACGGCGATAGCCAGATCGGCATGAAGTACATGCCTGGCAGCCAGCAGCGCTGTATACTTATTGACAGCCTCCAGGTCCCCGCCATAGGCTTGCCCGAAGGTAATGCAGCCTGCCAGCCATTGAAGCTGTCTCAGCTGTCTGACATGCTTGCTGAACGCTATAGGCAGCGAAGCGCTATCAGACATTACGTAAGCAATGCGCACCCTTCGCCCCTCTTCGTTCATCCTCTGTTTCAGTCTGCACATTATGGCGGGAAGCATACTATGAAGCTCTCCAACAAGGACCGGCATCCCTTCCAGAGACAGCTTGCGGGTAAACAGGTCGTGATGCGGGCTTAACGGTTCCTCCACGGCAAGAAAGGACCTTTGCAGTGAAGTATATCGCAGCTTCATGATATGTCCTTTTGCCAAAGTGTCATCTGGGAATGAGCTGCAATCGGATTTCCCACCCCGTTCCGAAGACTCCTCTTCAACCGTGGAACCATTCTCCTGAGTGTACTGCCTATCTAAAATTGCATGAACGAAATGCACCCCTCCCGTACCAAGACCTAACGATACCGCCGTTGTATTAAGCAGGACTTGATCGCCCATCTTCACCCTTTCGCCAAGTTCATCTGTGTAATAAACCGCCGTACCTTCGGTTCCATTGCTGAATTGAACCGTAATTTCGCCAAGCTTGCCGCTTGATTCTTCCGTATTACGTATATCCGTTACCCTCGCTGTTTGCCACTCGATCAAATAAATCCATCTCCCCTGAGAATTCCATGTAGTAGTAAATGTATGTGACCACATCCTTTCTCATGTTCAGCTTTTATACACACATTTCGTAAGTAATCCCACAAAGTGGGGCAATTGTGTTGAAAAACCTATGGAGCTTAAACTATCGCCAATATACTCCGGGTAGGGTATCCCTTTCCAGCCGACATTTACCAATGTATAAAAAAAGACCGCCAATCAGAGATTGACCGTCTTTTCCTATACGCTTTATTTCGATTCGGCAGCTTCTTTAATAATTTGCACTACCGCCTCGGTAACTTTGACCATGTCACGAATCGCAATATGCTCTTCGGTTGTATGGATGTTTTGGTAACCGACCGCAAGGTTGACAGTCGGTATACCGAAGCCGTTGAATACGTTGGCATCGCTGCCTCCACCGGAATGGAACGTGCTCGGCGTGCAGCCGATTTTCCTCAGAGCTTCCATGGCCAGCTTAACTACGGGAGCGTCCTCATCGAACATGAATGCCGGGTAGATCACATCGCTTTTAAAATCAACCTTGGCATTCATCTCTGCAGCAACGTCCTCGCAGGCTTTACGCATTGCTTCGACCTGACGGTCCAGCTTCTCCTGAACGATACTGCGGGCTTCGCCTTCGAGATCAACGCGGTCTACCACAATATTGGTTGCACCGTTAACCCCGCCTGCAAATCGGCCGATGTTCGCCGTCGTCTCCTTGTCGATCCGTCCGAGCGGCATTCTCGCTACAGCCTTACTTGCGACGGTAATGGCGCTGATGCCTGCCTCCGGATTCACGCCGGCATGCGCCGAGCGACCGGAGAACGAAATATAAATCTTGGCTTGGGTAGGCGCGGCTACCGCAATAGCTCCGACTTCTCCATTCGAGTCAAGCGCATATCCGTAATCAGCTTGAAGCCATTTAGGGTCCATACATCTGGAGCCCTTCAGCCCGGATTCCTCTCCTGCCGTAATCACGAACTGGATTTGACCGTGCTTGATGTTCTGCTCCTTCAGCACTCTAATCGCTTCCAGCATAGCTGCCAATCCCACCTTATCATCACTGCCGAGAATGGTAGTGCCGTCGCTGCGGATGATGCCGTCCTCTCCAATTTGAGGCTTAATTCCTTTGCCCGGAGTTACCGTGTCCATATGGGAGGTAAAGAATAGGCGCGGCAAGGGAGCATCGGAAGTAGGTGCAAGCGTGAAAAACAAATTATTCGCCCCGTGTCCGCTGCGGATAGAGGAGTCATCCTCTTCTACCTTCAAACCCAATGCGCTGAATTTCTTTTTGAGCACCTCACTGATCTCCTGCTCGAACAGGGTCTCGCTGTCCACCTTAACCAGCTCGATAAATTCGTCAACCAATCGCTTTTCCTGAATCATCTCTTTCCTCCTATGTACACTTTAAGTTAAAATATGATTATCTCGATTGCATGAGAAGGAGTTGAATAAGAAGATGCGCAACAAGATGATGTTTAAAGTTATTATTTACGTTATGCTGATTTGCATGGTTTTATCAACCGTGCTATTTACAGTCAATATGTTCCTTTAGTATTAACGAAGCCGCTTCGATTTTTCTGGCAGCAAGCTTAGTACAGCTTTGTCTCCTGATTGTACGACTCCATGTTTTCCTTAACACGCTGCAGGAAGCGTCCGCATATGACGCCGTCCAAAATACGGTGATCGAGGGACAAGCACAGGTTGGCCATGGAGCGTACTGCAATCATATCCTGGATAACGACAGGCTTCTTTACGATCGATTCGAACGTTATAATGGCCGCTTGCGGATAATTGATGATCGGCTGCGTCAATATCGAACCGAACGACCCCGTATTGTTCACCGTGAAGGTGCCTCCCTGCATGTCGTCCAGCGACAGCTTGCCGGCTCTTGTTTTGCGGGACAGCTCCTCGATTTCCCTCGCCAGCCCGGCGATATTTTTTTGATCGGCGCGTTTAATAACAGGCGTTAATACCGAATCCTCCGTACCTACCGCAAGCGATATATTGATGTCCCTCTTCACGATGATCTTGTCGACCGCCCATACCGAGTTCATGATCGGATAATCCTTGATTGCACTGACGACGGCTTTCATCATAAAGGAAAGATACGTTAGATTTACGCCTTCCTGACGCTTGAATTCATCCTTCAGCTTGTTGCGAAGAAGCACCATATTCGTGACGTCAACCTCG
Organism: Paenibacillus vulneris; assembly: GCF_039543185.1. NCBI lineage: Bacteria > Bacillati > Bacillota > Bacilli > Caryophanales > Paenibacillaceae > Paenibacillus > Paenibacillus vulneris. The sequence goes on from NZ_BAABJG010000041.1 coordinate 60,560, forward strand.
ATCATCATCCAGCCATGAGGAATTTCCGTCACACTCTGACGCATATTGCGCGCGATAGCGCTGCGAATCGGCGTCACGTCGACCAAATACTCGCCTCTTCCTTCCAGAGGCTGCCCTTCCACCTCGATGCGAGGAAGCGGGGGATTCTCGGACAAGTGGATGCCAGTAGAACGCAGAGGTCCTTTAGGCGGACTCGAAAGGAACACATCCTCGGCAGTGCGGGCCTCCGACCGCTGTTCCAACTTTGCGGCTGCGGCCTGCGGCTGCGAAGCCGGATTCGCATTGTCCGTGCGCTTCATGCCAGAAGCCACGTAAGCTTCGATATCCTTGCGGGTGATACGACCGCCCAGTCCTGTGCCCTGCACATCCTCCAAGCGAATGCCATGCTCGCCGGCAAGCCTCAGTACGGCTGGGGAATACCGGTTACGCATTCCTTCCTCTCCCCCTGCTGAAGCAGTCGGTTGACCTGCTGTGCCTGCAGCGGACGAATCCTGCTGTGGCGCCGAGCCGCTTCCTTGAACCGCGGATGGTTCTTCAATAATGCAGATGGCTTCCCCTACAGCCGCGGTTTGCCCTTCGGCCACCAGCAGCTTGGTCAGACGTCCGCCGACAGGGGCCGGCATCTCCGTTGTGACTTTATCTGTAATAAGCTCGCACAAAACATCGTACTGCTCTATATAATCTCCCGGCTGTTTCAGCCATTTTCCGATCGTTGCCGAAACCAGACTCTCCGCAAGGTGCGGAACGGTTACTTCGGTTTCCTTACTGTTCAAGGTCATTAGTGGTCCCTCCTAAAAAGTTTTGCTTTGGGCAAAACTTACTTCGAAAGCATTTGCTGACTTTTGCCAAAGGCAAAAGTTACTTCGTAAGCAATGGTTAACTTAATCGAGTAGGTGAGGGCGCCTAGCCCTCGACCTCTCACACCACCGTACATGCGGGTCCGCATACGGCGGTT
>NZ_BAABJG010000042.1:0-611 GCF_039543185.1 Paenibacillus vulneris
ACTCGTTGCTCAGTTTTGAGAGGACAACAAACTCTCAATTTCAATAAGATTGTTCCTTGAAAACTAGATACTGAAATGGTTGTAACTGTTCGATACGTGAAACTATCGCAGTTATCAACAAAATGCGTAGAGCAATACAACGTGTATTAGCATGGTTAAGCTAATAAGAGCACACGGAGGATGCCTAGGCGCTAGGAGCCGAAGAAGGACGTGGCGAACGACGATATTGCCTCGGGGAGCCGTAAGCAGGCTTTGATCCGGGGATGTCCGAATGGGGGAACCCAGCTGAGGTAATACTCAGTTACCATGTAGTGAATACATAGCTACATTGGAGGCATACGAGGGGAACTGAAACATCTAAGTACCCTCAGGAGAAGAAAACAACAGTGATTCCGTCAGTAGCGGCGAGCGAAAGCGGAACAGCCCAAACCAGAGGGCTTGCCCTCTGGGGTTGTGGGACGTCAATATGCGAAAAGTTGGTTAGGCGAAGCAGTCTGGAAAGGCTCACCATAGGGGGTAAAAGTCCTGTAGCCAAAAACGAACGTATCGCTAGACGGATCCCGAGTACCGCGAGACACGTGAAACCTCGTGGGAAGCAGGCAGGACCATCT
>NZ_BAABJG010000043.1:0-589 GCF_039543185.1 Paenibacillus vulneris
AGCCGTATCGGAAGGTGCGGCTGGATCACCTCCTTTCTATGGAGTCCATGATGACTGTAGGTCATCGGACAAATAAGCAACTGATTAACAGTTGCAACAGCATTCACTCGTTGCTCAGTTTTGAGAGGGTAATACTTCTCCATATTCGTTTGGTGATGATGGCGGAAGGGAACCACGCGTACCCATACCGAACACGAACGTTAAGCCTTCCAGCGTCGATGGTACTTGGACCGAAGGGTCCTGGGAGAGTAGAACGTCGCCAAGCGAACCCAATTATGGGTTTGTAATAAGTTCATGAGGGCCCTTAGCTCAGCTGGTTAGAGCGCACCCCTGATAAGGGTGAGGTCGGTGGTTCGAGTCCACTAGGGCCCACCATACAATTTTATATTATGATATGGGGCCATAGCTCAGCTGGGAGAGCGCCTGCCTTGCAAGCAGGAGGTCAGCGGTTCGATCCCGCTTGGCTCCACCAATATTCTGTTAGCGGACATCAAGCATTTGATGTGACAGTTACAGAGCGATTGTTCCTTGAAAACTAGATACAGAAATACAATGCGTAGAGCAATACAACGTGTATTAGCATGGTTAA
>NZ_BAABJG010000044.1:0-183447 GCF_039543185.1 Paenibacillus vulneris
AACCGCCGTATGCGGACCCGCATGTACGGTGGTGTGAGAGGACGGGGGTTAATCACCCCCTCCTACTCGATTTTGTTACCCTATTTCCTTTTTTTCTCGAACGCGGCATCGTAGTCTTTCCATAGCCCTTTTTGAGCTTTACGTGCAGCTTCCTGATCTTTTTTGAACAGATCTACGTACTTGACATTGGGAGGGAAGGTTGCCATTCTTGCATATCCCTCTTGCACCAAGGTCCGGTTAAACAGCTCGTCACCGATCCACACATAAGCGAGATAACGGTCATACTGGTCGCGCTTCTCCACGTCCCACTCCAGCTCGACAGTCTTGTTCTCCAAACGCTTGGCCGTATAGTCCGATGCTTCTTTACCATAGAACATGACGGGGGTATCCGCTTTTTTAGTCTCAGGCGTGTCTACTCCAATCATACGGACTCTTTCTTTTTTGCCGTCTTGATTGATTTCGAACGTATCACCGTCAATCACCCGTTCTACCATAACCGGCTCGCGGCTCTCTTTGGAAAGGGCTTTCTTTTCGTTGCATGCGGACAGAAAGACCGACATGCACATTAGCAGTACCGCAGCAATGACCCCGCATTTTTTCATTCCGTCACCCCATCTGTTAATCCGCGCTAATTCCTTATTGTAGTGCCTGGCCAATCCGCTTGTAAAGAGAGGATGTTTAAATATTCCTTTTTCCCCTCATACTATAATGAATAGGGCAATCGAGTAATTACGACAAAGTTCGGGAGGATTGAAGGAATGCAAATCGATTCCAAACGGCCGCTAATTGTGCAAAGTGATTTTACGATTTTGCTGGAAGTTCGCCATCCCCAATTTCATGCCATTCGCGCCGGATTAGCGCGGTTTGCAGATTTAATCAAAACACCGGAACATATTCATACCTACCGTATGTCGGCTTTGTCGCTGTGGAACGCGGCGGCTGCAGGGATGAGGACAGAGGAAATCACATTATTTCTGGAGGAAAACGCTAAATTCGGCGTTCCGCATACGATCAAACAAGACATTAAGAGGTTTGTAGAGCGCTACGGCTTGATAAGAATCGAGAGCTTGGGAGAGGATTTGCTGCTGATTTCCGACGATGTGGAAGCGATTAAAGAAATGGTTTCATTCAGATCGCTCCGTTCTTATGGCTTATGCCAGGTAGACTCGAGAACACTCCGTTTCTCGGCGGCGTACCGCGGGGCATTGAAGCAGGAATTGATTAAGCTGGGCTATCCTGTGGAGGATTTGGCCGGCTATAGCCGCGGGGAAGAGCTTCCGATTCGACTAAAGTCCGAGGGAAAAGCGGGAAAAGCGTTTCAGCTGAGAGATTACCAGAGCTCCGCCGTGGAATCCTTCTACCGCGACGGTACGCTCCAGGGCGGCAGCGGCGTACTTGTACTGCCCTGCGGAGCCGGCAAGACCATCATTGGCATTGCGGCCATGGGCAAATTAAACTGTGCCACCTTAATTTTGACGACCAACAGCACCTCCGTCCGCCAATGGAAGCGCGAAATTCTGGACAAGACGGATGCAACAGAGGACATGGTGGGTGAATACACTGGTCATATGAAGGACGTCAGGCCTATAACGATCGCTACCTATCAAATATTAACTTATCGCAAGTCCAAGAATGACCTGTTTAAGCATATGGATTTATTCAATAAAAGGGACTGGGGCTTGATTGTGTACGATGAGGTCCATTTGCTCCCCGCCCCGGTATTTCGCGTTACAGCGGATATTCAGGCGACCAGAAGATTGGGGCTGACCGCCACGCTTGTCCGGGAAGACGGCAGGGAAGAGGACGTCTTCTCTCTTGTCGGCCCCAAGCGATATGATATGCCATGGAAGGAGCTGGAGGAAAAGGGCTGGATAGCTTCCGTCACCTGTACCGAAATCCGCATCCCGCTCCCAGAAGCCGAACGCGATCAATATCTTGCTGCAGGGGCCAGGGCACAAATGAGAATTGCCAGCGAAAACCCGGCAAAGCTGGCTGTTGTTGATGAGCTTCTGGAGCGTCACCGCGGCGATCAAGTGATTATTATAGGTCAATATATCGATCAGCTGAAGCATATTTCCAAGGTAACCGGAGCGCCGTTGATTTACGGTCAAATGCCTCATGAGGAGAGGGAAATGTGGTATGGCAAATTTCGAACCGGTGAGCTTCAAACGATTATCGTTTCGAAGGTTGCCAATTTTGCGGTTGATTTGCCCGATGCCTCGGTTGCCATTCAGCTGTCGGGCAGCTTCGGCTCGCGCCAAGAGGAAGCGCAAAGACTCGGACGCATATTGCGCCCGAAGGAAGAGCTCAATAAAGCCAGCTTTTATTCTATTGTCAGTGCCGATACCAAGGAGCAGGAATTTGCATTGAACCGTCAGCTGTTCCTAATTGAGCAAGGCTATACCTACCGTATCGAGGAAAGAGGGGTGGACACGGTGAGAGCAAACCGTTTGCAAACGGCTCATCCAACGGAGAGACAGGAGGCTGTATTTCCATGAATCAGGCTGACTATTTGGCCAGGATACCGCAAACCCTGCGCAAACAAATCGAAGCGGAGGAGGTATACGCCCCTTGGCTGAGACAGGGACATACATTGGAGAACATAACCCAGAGCCAGGTCATCATGGAAACGGTCTATAACCAAATGACACAGCAGGAACGGCGGGTGCTGCAGCTCATTGTATCGGCTATTGGCAGTGAGCCTTTTGATAACGGGAGGCTGGACAAGCTGGCCGCTCGGACCATGTCAGGTGCGGATACGAAGGTCGGACTGCTGCTGCTGCTGAAAAAAGGCATTTGTTTTGCTTTCCGCAAATCGTGGGGAGAGCATGTATATCGGATGGCGATGGATACCCTTGCCTTGTGGCATCAAATTCTGTTCCCGTCTGAAGACGGGGAGGGCTCTGATGAACCCGCCCGTAATGACATTGAGATTACGCATACGGGAGGAAGAGGGCTCACGGAGGATCTGTTTCAAACGCTAGTCTATCTCGGGCAGCAGCCGATCAAGCTAACCAAGGGCGGATCGATTCCGAAACGGCAGCTGCAAAAATTGGGCGAGCTCATCTCTCTCAACGACGAATGGTTAGAAGGAACCGGCATAAAATATGTTTATGCGGACCTCTACTCTTACAAAATAGCGGTGATGATGGAATGCCTGACCCGGCTTCAATTGATACGGAGCCACGCAGAAAGCCTCGAGCTGGATGGAGGAAATGTAAGAAGCTGGCTGCAGCAGCATGAGACTGTTCAAACAGCGGCCCTGTACCGAACATGGAAGTCAGCGGTTTTTCCGGGCGAAGCTTGGATGCAGCATGCGGTTCTTTGGCTGGATGGGAAGACAGAGGAACGATGGATCTCTTGGCAGCAGCTGGAACTGTGGCTTCAGACTCACCAGCTTCTTCCGAACGAACCGGATGGAGAAAGCGCTGAAACCAGACCGGAAGCATTCGAACGCATGTGGCTTCTTCCGCTTATTGCATTTGGCTGGCTGGAAAAAGGGATGGACCGCATGGGCTCCCTTTATTACCGTTGGCGGCGACATCCGTTGAATACCTCCTTAGCGGTTGAAGAGGATGCTAAATTGTATGTGCAGCCTGATTTTGAAATCCTGGTTCCACCCGATGTTTCTTATTCCTTGCGATGGGAGCTGGCCCAGTTCTCGGATCAGCATACCTTTGATGCACTATCCATATATAAGGTTAATAAAGAAAGCATACAGAGAGCCCTCGAGAACGGGCGTACTCTGGAGGAGATGTTGGATTTTCTGACGCTTCACTCCTTGTACGAGGTGCCTGAGAATGTAAAGCTGACTTTGGAGCAATGGGCCAAGCCGTTTGGCCAGCTTCAGCTTGCCAAGGTCATCCTTTTGCGCTGCGAAACCGTCGAAGCGGCTGATACGGTGAGGAAGCTGACGGCGTCATCGGACTGCTTCCTGGAAGCTGTCGGTGACAAGGCATGGATCGTAAAAGCGGATCAGCTGGGCTCTTTAAGAGCTATTCTCGATAAAGCAGGCTGGATGCCCGGCAAGCTGGTTTTGCTGGACGGATCGGCTGAGGGTGTTTCTGAGGCGAAAGGAAGCATGGAAAAGCCGGCGGCGGGCGCAAACGGGAACGGCGAATCTGCACAGGCAGAATGGAGATTGGATTTAACAGTCAAGGGATTCCTGTATTCCCGACATAATATAGGGCTTTACGAGATGGAGCAGCGTCTTCCTCATATCGCCGAGCTTTACCCTGATTTGAACGGAATCCCGTCAAGCTGGATGAAGGATTACCGTACCTATCACGCATCTACCCGCAGAGAGATGGTTGAGAAAGCGATGGAATGGAAGGCGGCAGTCCAGGTCCGCTATAACGGGCGGGACCGGCTTATTGCGCCTAGAAAGCTTCAGGAAACCCGCGGCACCTGGAGCATGATCGGGCTGGACCCGTCGGAAATGCAGGAGGTATGCTGGCTTGCTGATGATTGGCAGGAAATGAAAATGATCTTGCCTGGGATAAATGATAAATATTGATGCAACAAATGAGCCCAATGTATGATATGATAGACTTGTCTGGCCCGAATAAATATTGAAGATTAGGCAGGTGCTATTATGGCAGCTATTGAAGCTCAAACGTTGGACATGTCTGCCATTTTGATGCAGGCTTACAGCTTGGGTGATTTGATTAAAGACTCCGCGGAGACGGCGGATTATTTATATTGGAAGAAGAGAAAAGAAGAAGACCCGCAGGTGCAGGAGCTGCTGAAGCTGTTTCAGAAGAAGAAGGATCTGTTTGAAGAATGCCAGCGCTTCGGGCATTTTCATCCTGATTACCACAGTGCACTGGAGCAGGCCAGGTCCATTCAGGAACAGCTGGACAGCTTGGAGACCGTCAGAAGGTTCAAGGAGGCGGAGCAGCGTCTTGACGAATTGCTCTTCTCCGTATCGGAGACGATAGCCCGCAGCGTATCGGACACGATCAAGGTACCGAGCAACGATCCTCTTGCTTCCGGGGGCGGCTGTTCCTCGGGAAGCTGCTCTTCCGGAGGCTCTTGCTCAGGCAACTGCGGATAGCTCCTTACAAGGTTTGCCGGGGGGCCTTCCCAAGGCCCCTCCGCTTTCTTTGCTTTTCCCCGCGGCATCCTTTTGCGATTTGCGATTTACATAAGCAGTAAGCAAAGATGCCAGCGCTTCCAATTTTAGAAGATCGGATTCTTCGTTAGTTCCGAATTCATTATATTTATCCTCCCGTTAGAAAGAAGGGTTGACTATGTTTATCGATCGAAGCGGTCTTATCGTTTGGTTCAGTGATATTAAAGCCGCAGCCAAGCAGCTTGAACGCTATGGAAGCGTCCATTTTATTTCCAAAAGAATGCATTATGCAGCCATGTATGTCCACAGCAGCAAGCTGGAGGAGACGATGAAGCAGCTGCAAAAGCTGCCGTTTGTAAAAAAGGTGGAGCGTTCCTACCGTAACGAAATCAAGACAGAATATACAAGCAATATGCCGGATAAAACCCGATTCTACAGCCTGTAAATCAAAATGTACCGGGAAAAGCTTTCTTTCGAGAAAGCTTTTTTATTTTCTTTTCTAAAGATTTTTTTATTTGGATTCATATTTTAAATCAAGTAAAATGAAAGTGCTATCGATTTTGTACATAGGCGAAAAGGACCAATTTAATGGGCGAGGGGTTGTGATTTATGAGAGATAAAGCAGCACACCGTTCCAACAACTGCGATCCGTACTTTGTTGCCCTTGGTGATAAAAAAATTACGGATATCGTAATCACAAATCATGCTCGGATCCGCTGGACTGATAGGGTGGAGAACCGGAAAACCGGATTCGACGACATCTGCGATTTTTTATGGAGCAAGCTTAAAGAAGGCAGGATTAAATCTTATTACAAAAACGGCGAGGACGTTTTTTTGGTGGATGAGGATCTTGTTATGGTCGCAGAATTTACAACCTTTGATCCGGATACAATGTACGGTCAGCATCGGCTGCACCGTATGGTTATCGTTACATTTTTAGGCCGTATGTCCGAAACGATTGAGTTAAGAGACCTGAAGTCCTATTATTCCTGGCTTCGACATTCGCGCAGAATGACATTAATAAAAAACAGCCGCAAAAGAAGGTAAGCGCCTTCATACAAAGGGGTTGCCAAAGCTTTCCGCTTCAACGGGCGGAAGGCTTTTTTCTGTTTATGAGCATGGTTCCACCAGATGTAGCAAGGGGTTGGCGGCGTTCCCTTTTGAGTCGCACTTTTCTTTGCTATAATAGGGCTACAATGCAAGTTGGAGGTAGTAGGAGAGATGGCACTTAATTTTCACCAGCTTCATATTTTTTATACGGTTGCGGAAAAAGGGAGCTTTTCTCATGCTGCTCAAGCCCTTCATATGACACAGCCTGCAGTAACGATGCAGGTTCAATCGCTTGAAGACTATTTTGGCACCAAGCTGTTCAATCGCTCCACCAAAAAAATTGAACTGTCGGAGGCGGGAAGAACGCTGCTGCCTTTTGCAAAGCGCAGTATAGACTTGATGAAGGAAACGGATATCAGCATGTCCAGGTTTACCCATATGCTCGAGGATAGGCTTTATTTGGGTGCGAGCATGACCGTAGGCGAATATATATTGCCTAGGCTGCTGGGTCCTTTCGGCAAAGAGTATCCGAACATCTCCGTTAGCATGAAAGTCATTAATACGAGGCAAATATTGGAAGAAGTACTCAACCATCAATTGAACTTCGGCTTGGTAGAGGCGGAAATTCACCATCCCGATGTCCATACGGAAGCCGTCATGAACGATGAGCTCATGCTCATTGTTCCTAAAGATCATCCTTTATCCGGCAAAAGCACGGTGAAGATGGAAGAGGTTCTGCAGTATCCTTTCGTGCTTCGGGAACAGGGCTCGGGAACCAGAAGAGTTATGGAGGAGGAGCTGGCAAGGGCGGGCATTGACCCGGGAAACATGAAAATCGTGATGGAGCTTGGAAGTACAGGAGCAGTCAAATCGGCGGTTGAAGCCGGTTTGGGGATATCCATTCTCTCCCAGTCCTCCGTGAAGCATGAGGTTGCCCTCAAGGTGCTTGAAGTCAAGCAAATCGAGGGAATCCACTTCAAGCGAAGCTTTTATGCCATCTATTTGAATTCGACGATATTGCCGATCGCGGCGGTTACTTTCGTATCGTTTTTGCGGGAGCGCGATTTAAGTCAGTGGATTTGATGCTTTGGAGCATGTAGCTTTTGTTGTTTGTACATAAAAAGGGGGACGAAACGTTTGCTTTATGCAGATTTACATACACATACACTGGCTTCGGACGGGACGCAGTCTGCCTCGGAGAATGTAAGGCTCGCTTGCGAAGCGGGCATGGGAGCCGTAGCTGTGACGGACCACGATACGGTAGCGGGGATTGAGGAAGCGCTGGAAGCAGGCAGCCGGCTTGGGATTATTGTAGTCCCCGGGGTTGAGATCAGCACCATGTCCAAAGGGCAGGATATTCATGTGCTCGGCTATTTTATCAATCATCGCGATCCGCTGCTGTTGGAGCGGCTGGGTGAAATACGTCAGGTTCGCGATCGGCGTAATGAGATGATGATAGCGCGCCTGAATGAGCTTGGAATGGAAATTACGATGGATGATGTGAAGGCATCGCTTATTCAGTCTAAGAAGCAAGACGAGACGATCGGAAGACCGCATATTGCCGACGCTTTGGTAAGAAAAGGGTACGCAGCTTCGATGACCGAAGCCTTTGATCGCTATCTCGGTAAGGACGGCGCGGCTTATGTCAATCCGCCGCGTATTGGTCCGGCTGCCGCGATCCAATGGATATTGGAGTCCGGCGGCGTTCCTGTTCTGGCTCATCCCGGGCTGTACGACCAGGACGAGCTCATAGGCGAGCTTGCCGCACAAGGGTTGGCAGGCTTGGAGGTGTACCATTCCGACCATACGCCGGAGCAGGAGGCCCATTACAAGCAGCTGGCTGAGCAATATCATTTGATTATGACAGCTGGTTCCGATTTTCACGGCGAACGGAACGGGGTTGTATTCCATGCCCCGATCGGCTCGCGCCAAATCTCGGTGGAAGTCATTGAGCAGCTGCGTCAAGCAAGGAGGAACGCAAATGAACGTTCGTAAAGCCATCATTCCTGCCGCAGGGCTCGGCACCCGTTTTTTGCCGGCAACCAAAGCCCAGCCGAAAGAAATGCTGCCTATAGTCGATAAACCCGCTATTCAGTACATAGTTGAAGAAGCGATCGAATCGGGTATCGAGGACATTATGATCGTGACGGGCCGCAATAAACGGGCTATTGAGGATCATTTTGACAAATCCGTGGAGCTGGAAATGATGCTCGAGGAGAAGGATAATCAGGAGCTGCTGGATATCGTACGCAAGGTATCCAATTTGGCGGATGTTCACTACATTCGTCAAAAGCAGCCCTTGGGGCTCGGACATGCGGTCTTGTGCGCGCGCAAGTTTATCGGCAATGAGCCGTTTGCCGTACTTCTGGGTGACGATATTATCCAATCGGAGCCGCCGTGTCTAAAGCAAATGATCGACCTGTTCGAACAGACGGAAACGGCGGTCATAGCAACACAGCAAGTTCCCTGGGAGGATGTGAACAAGTACGGCATCGTATCGCCGTCGCAGAAATCAGGCACATTCTCCTATATTGACGATCTTGTGGAGAAGCCTGATCGTGATCATGCGCCGTCCAATATGGCCGTTATCGGCAGATATATCATCACTCCTGAAATATTTGGCATATTGGAGAAGTGCGAGCCGGGAAGAGGCGGGGAGATACAGCTGACGGATGCGCTTCGTATCTTGAACCGGGAGCGGCAGATGGTGGTATATCCGATTCAGGGCAAACGATACGATGTCGGGGACAAGCTCGGCTATATCGAAGCGACTATAGAATTCGCCCTGCAAAGAAAAGAGCTTCAAGGGGCGTTAAAAGCTTACCTGACCCAGTTAACAGAGCCGTGGCGCGGCTAAGAAAAAGACAAGACCGGACAACCGGTCTTGTCTTTTTCATTGTCTGAATCAGGTATCGAAAGCAATGCCCGTTCTGTGGGGTCAGGTTGTTTCCAAACAGACTCGCCCACATTACGGGGTTATTTTATACTTACAGGCATTCGTTTGATCATGTCAGCGTCAGGAGTGACGAACAGCGTCTTCTGATGATCGTAAATAACGAAGCCGGGCTTGGCGCCGCTGGGCTTGCGCACATGCTTGATGAACGTATAGTCGACGGGGACCTGGCTCGATTCCTTGGCCTGACTGAAATAGGCGGCTAGCTGCGCGGCTTCATGCAGAGTCTGCTCATTAAATTGATTGCTGCGGATGACGACATGAGAGCCGGGAATGTCCTTCGTATGCAGCCAGGTATCGCCGGATTGGGCGAGCCGGTTGGTCAAATATTCATTTTGCGTGTTGTTCTTGCCTACGTAGATTGGTATGCCTTCCGTTGAGGTAAAGCAGGAAAGAGAAGGCTTCTGATTCGGTTTCTTCTTGCGTGATTTTTTGCCGCGGTCGCGAATGTACCCCTGCTCCACCAATTCCTCGCGGATTTCCTCAATATCGCTGAGCGAGGCGGTGCCAAGCTGCTGCAGTAATCCTTCCAAATACCGGATTTCCTCATGCGTTTGCTCCAATTGCTCGTTGACGGCAATCAGGCTGTTTTTGCTTTTCGTATATTTCTTGAAATAGCGCTGTGCATTCTCGGAAGCCGTCAGCAGCGGGTCCAAAGCAATGGTGATCGGCCTTTGCTCCTCGTCATAATAGTTGATGACCTCGATCTCCGAATCGCCTTTTTGGATATGATGCATCGAAGCCGTCAGCAGCTCTCCAAGAATCCGGAATTTATCCGCATCCTGCGCTTCCTCCAGCGTTTCCTGAAGCTTGTCGAGCTTTTTGATGTTTTTGCTTCGTTCATTTTGAAGAAAGCGGAGCAAATCCGACACGCGCTGCTTCACTGTGTCCCGCTCGGCTTTATCTCCGTAAAAAGCTTCAAGGCATTCGCTTACGGAAGGGTAGTGCGTTACGGTTCCCTGGATATGCGATAGCTCGGTTATGGAAAAATAGGCTTTCCCGTTCGCCTCCCGCTCGCAAATGTTCGGCTGCGATTGGTCCTGGCGAAGCTGCTCGATTAGAGCGTGGAATTGCTCCCATAGCAGGGCGGCGTTCTCCTCCGGAGTATTCGCATCGGTTAATGGAGGATGGCAGCGGGATGTCAATTCCTTGGCTACAAGCGGACTGAAGCCGCTGAACCGGTTTACGATCCGCTGCTCCCAGGTTTCATCGCCAGGCGCCGAACGGGGCTTATCCAGCTCATCCTGCTCTAGATCAGGCAGCGGGCTTGTAACGCTTGCAATAAAGCCTTCCTTATTCACGTCAAAAGGATGCTGCTTATGCTGCTCGGGAGGTGACACATATTGACTTCCCGGCATGACGATCCGATAGCTGCTGATGGCCGGGGTAACGTGATGAATCCCGTCGATGATAGTCCCTGCTGAAGGGTCCACTAAAATAATGTTGCTGTGACGGCCCATGATTTCGATTATCAGCGTTTTGCTGCTCATATCGCCAAGCTCATCGCGCTGGCGTATTTGCATATGGATGACCCGTTCGAGTCCGGGCTGAGTGATGCTCTCGATAATTCCGCTCTCACAATGCTTGCGGAGCAGCATGCAGAACATGGGGGCTTCCAGCGGGTTCAGGAAGCTCTGCTCTGTCAGATGTACCCTCGGATAGGTAGGGTTTGCTGACAGAAGAAGCTTCAGGTTGCTCCCCTGAGCTCTTAACTGCAGGACAATATCATGCTCGGAGGGCATGTGAACTTTATTGATTCTGCCGCCCACACAACGCTGCAGCTCATGCACAAGGCTGTGGACGACCAGTCCGTCTAACGACATGTTTGAGACAACTCCAATCGATGATTCAAGAATAAGATAATGGTAAAGTACCATTCTCTATCATGCCATATTTTCGCTAAAAACTTAAGTCCGTTTTCCTTTGTGCTATTTTGCGGCTTGTCTGAATACATTTACTAAAAGAAGCTGTCCTTGTGGTGATGTTCCGAACAGGGGAGGCATCGTAACAACCTTTTTGGTACAACCTTTTGGGAGGGAATGAGCAGATGGGTCACAAGCAGTGGTATCAAATGACGGCTGAGGAAATTCTGCAAATCCAGCAGATCGAACCGTCACAGGGGCTCTCTTCAGAAGAGGCGGAGAGGCGATTAAAGGAGCATGGTCACAATGAACTGTCCGAGGGGAAGAAAATATCGCCGCTCTCCCTTTTCCTAAACCAGTTTAAAGATTTCATGGTGCTGGTGCTGATGGGGGCGACGTTAATTTCCGGGCTCCTGGGAGAATATTTGGATGCGATCACCATTATCGCCATTATCATCATGAACGGTATTCTGGGCTTTATTCAGGAGTTCCGTGCCGAACGGTCGCTTCGTGCTCTCAAGGAGCTTTCGGCACCCAACGCGAAGGTCGTGAGGGGCGGATTGATCGAGCATATTCCGGCCAAGCACCTTGTTCCCGGCGATGTCGTCGTCATGGAAAGCGGGGACCGGATCCCTGCCGATCTGAGGTTTATCGACGCCAACGGCTTGTACGTGGAGGAATCGGCGCTGACCGGAGAATCGGTGCCTGTTGGCAAGCACACAGCTGCGCTTCAAGCTGAAGAAGTGCCGCTTGGAGATCAGCGGAATCTTGGCTTCATGGGAACGATGATTACGCGCGGAACGGCCAAAGGAATTGTTGTACGTACCGGAATGAATACGGAAATGGGGAAAATTGCCGATTTGATTCAAAGCACGGAATCCATGGATACGCCGCTTCAGCATCGTTTGGAGCAGCTCGGCAAAATACTAATCATCGTCGCTTTGGCGCTGACCGTTCTTGTTGTCGTAGCAGGTATCGTGCATGGACAAGAGCCATACGGCATGTTCTTGGCTGGAGTCAGCTTGGCGGTGGCCGCCATTCCTGAAGGGCTTCCCGCTATCGTTACCATCGCGCTGGCATTGGGCGTGCAGCGGATGATTCAGCGCAAGGCGATCGTAAGGAAGCTGCCTTCCGTCGAAACGCTGGGCTGCGCATCGGTCATTTGTTCCGATAAGACGGGCACCCTGACACAAAATAAGATGACGGTTACTCATCTGTGGCTGGGGGGCAGCCTGTTGGAGGTAACCGGGGACGGATACGCCCCGCATGGTGACATTCTTCAAAAAGGTGCCCAAGTCAATCTGAAGAAAAACCAGATGCTGCGGAGACTTCTTCAAGTATCGGTGCTGTGTAATAATGCGATACTAGTTGAAGAAAAGCAGGAGACCAAACGCAAGAAGCAGGAGGAAGATTCGCCGGTTTCTTCATGGAATATCAAAGGGGACCCGACCGAGGGAGCGCTTGTCGTTCTCGGAGCGAAGGCCGGGATGACGCAGCAGTCCATCGAAGGCTTGTACAGGCGTGTAGGGGAATATCCTTTTGATTCGGAGCGCAAGCGTATGTCGGTGCTTGTGGAGCACCAAGGCGGCCGAATGGTATGCACGAAGGGGGCGCCCGACGTGCTTCTGAATCAATGCTCCTATGTCCTGTGGGACGATAGAGTGATTCCGTTTACAACGACCCTGAAGCAAAAGGTGCTGGCAGCCAACGAAGGCATGGCAAACAACGCGCTCCGTGTTCTCGGCGTGGCTTACCGTGATGTTAAGCCTACAGAGCGCTGCGATGCAGAGGAGGAGGTCGAAAGCGGACTCATCTTCATCGGTTTGGCCGGAATGATCGACCCGCCTCGCAAGGAAGTACGAGATGCCATCTCCAAATGCCGCAAGGCGGGCATCAAGACGGTCATGATTACAGGGGATCATCAGTCCACAGCCGAGGCCATCGCCAAGCAGCTGGGCATTCTCCCGCCTAACGGTGGACTGGCACTCAACGGTCATCAGCTGAGTCAGATGTCGGACGACGATCTGGACGCTCGGGTTGACGATACCTACGTGTATGCGCGGGTATCCCCTGAGCACAAGCTGCGAATCGTGAAGTCGCTGCAAAGAAAAGGTCATGTCGTAGCGATGACGGGGGATGGCGTTAACGACGCGCCTGCTATTAAAGCGGCGGATATCGGGATAGCAATGGGCATCAGCGGCACGGACGTATCGAAGGAAGCTTCGGCGCTTGTGCTTAGTGACGATAACTTTGCAACGATAGTGGCAGCAATAGAGGAAGGGCGCGGAATTTATGAGAACATCCGCAAGTTTATCCGTTATTTGCTCGCATCCAATGTAGGCGAGATTATGACCATGTTTCTTGCTATGATGGCAGGTCTTCCGCTGCCGTTAATTCCGATTCAGATTTTGTGGGTCAATCTGGTAACAGACGGTCTTCCGGCAATGGCTCTCGGCGTCGACCAGGCGGAAAAGGATCTCATGCAGCAAAAGCCGCGCCCGGCAAGGGAAAATATATTTGCCCGGCGTCTTGGCTGGAAAATTATTAGCCGCGGGATTCTGATCGGCGTATGTACCCTGGCCGCGTTCATGATCATGCTCCATCAAGGAGGCAAGAATGAGGCGGACGTACTGGTAAAAGCTCAGACGGTTGCCTTCGCTACGTTGGTTATGGCTCAGCTGATTCATGTCTTTGACTGCCGCAGCTCCCGCTCGATCTTCCACCGCAATCCGCTTCAGAACGGCTACCTGGTGCTCGCTGTCGTTTCATCGCTGATCCTTATGCTGGCGGTATTGTATGTAGAGCAGCTTCAGCCGATTTTCAAAACCGTTCCGCTCGGGTGGAAGGATTGGATTATCGTATTGATTTTCGCAGGTATTCCGACGTTCTTCATGGGCTTCGGCAGCCTGATGAGCAAGCCGTCCAAGCGCAAACCGATCCGTTACGGCAGCGCCAAACCGGCGGCAAGATAACCAGATTCCGCAAGACCGGCGATGGGAAAAATGCCCATGAGCCGGTTTTTTGCTTTTTAGCCCGAAATCGGTTAAAATTTTGCGGAAAAACTATGCATTACCTTGTTTTTGCGTTATGATAATGGCTAAACCAAAAGAATACGGGAGCAGGATAGAAAGCAGGGGAGAAGCAATGAACTTTACAAAAATGCATGGACTCGGGAATGATTTTATCGTTGTCGGAGGAGAAAAGGAACTCCCTGCCGATGCGAGCCAGCTTGCGGTCCGGCTGTGCAGCCGGTTTTTCGGAATCGGGGCAGACGGTTTAGTATATATACTTCCTTCAGAAATAGCGGATTACAAGATGAGAATTATAAATTCGGACGGCTCTGAATCCGAACAATGCGGCAATGCAGTTCGCTGTGTTGCCAAATATATTTACGAGCATGGTCTGGTCGACCCTGATAGACGGGAGATCACGGTGGAAACGATCGGAGCGGGAGCTCAACAAGTGCAGCTCACGGTTGATAATGGGAAGGTGACAGCAGTCCGTGTAGATATGGGGGCGCCGATATTAAAAGGAACGGAAGTGCCGACGGCGCTCGACCTCGATGTCGTATTGAATCACCCTATCGAAGTAGACGGACGCCAGTTTGCGTTTACAGCCGTTTCGATGGGGAATCCTCACTGCGTAATCTATGTGGAGGATGCCGTAGGCTTTGACTTGGCCGCTTGGGGACCCAAGCTTGAAGTGCATCCTATGTTTCCTCGCCGCGTCAACGTAGAATTTGTAACGGTCAAATCCCCCGTCGCTATGGATATGCGAGTATGGGAGCGGGGAGCGGGACCGACGCTCGCTTGCGGAACTGGAGCCTGTGCGACGCTGGTTGCCTCCGTTCTGAACGGTAAGTCGGAGCGTTCGGCCACGGTTTCCTTAAAAGGCGGGGATTTATTCATAGAATGGGACGAGGCAAGCAATCACGTGTTCATGACCGGTCCGGCGGAGCAAGTGTTCGAAGGCACCGTAACATTGTAATGAGCGCATTTATTGGGGAAAAGCGAGGCGGAAGATAATGAAGCTTGAGTTGAGAGAAGCGCTCCGTCAGCATATATTGGTCGGCGATGGAGCCATGGGGACTTATTTGTACCAATTGGGGTTTCCAGTTGGAATTTCCTATGAGGAATTGAATCTGTTAAAGCCGGATGTTATTATGGACGTCCATCGCCGTTATTACGAGGCGGGCGCGCGGCTTATTGAAACGAATACCTTTTCTGCCAATCGCGAAAAGCTGTCCAAGTACGGTCTGGAGCAGGACGTAGAGGCTATTAACCGCGCAGGTGTAGAGCTTGCCCGTAAAGCGGTTGGAGAAGATGCATACGTCGTCGGGGCGATCGGGTCGATACGAGCCGGAAAAAGAAAAAATGTGCGGACAACAAAGGTAAAGGAAGATTTGCGTCAGCAAATCGAAATACTGCTTGATACGCAGGTCGACGGTCTGCTTCTGGAATCGTTTTATGATCTGGAAGAAATGCTGATTGCGCTCAAAATCATTCGCAAGCTGAGCGACATTCCCGTCATCTGCCAATTTGCCACGGAAGGCACCGGGACGACCCATGACGGCGTGACGCTGCCGGAAGCCTTCGCCAAGCTGAAGCAGCATGGAGCGGACGTCGTCGGCTTTAACTGCCGAAGCGGTCCTAACGGCTTGCTCCGTTCGCTTGAAAAGGTGGCCGGAATGAGCGATCCGCTTCCGTTTTCGGTATTCCCGAATGCGGGAATACCGGATTATGTGGACGGGCGGTTTACGTATGCGGCGACACCGCAATATTTTGCCGAGACGGCGCTCAAGTTTGCCGATCTGGGCGTCCGGATCATCGGAGGATGCTGCGGTACGACTCCAGAGCATGTTGCTGCAATGGCGCAATCGCTGCATGAGTACACACCGGATGCGACAAAAGTGAGCCGCTTGCAGAACGCGGGGACTGTGTCGTCGGCAGAGCAAGAGAAATCGAAGGCGGCCGAGCTCCAGTTCGCACCGTTTCCGGATGGAGGAGCTTCCAATCAGGAGCCCAACATCGTGGAGCTGGTCAAACAGCGCCATACTGTCATTGTAGAGCTGGATCCTCCGAGGGATTTGGATATCACCAAATTTATGCAAGGCGCCCAAGCGCTGAAAGAAGCCCGCGTCGATGCATTAACGATGGCGGATAATTCCCTCGCCGTAACCCGGATGAGCAACTTGGCTCTCGGTTATTTGGTCAAAGAACAGACAGGCCTGCGACCGCTGATTCATATCGCGTGCCGCGACCGGAATATGATCGGAACCCAGTCGCACATGATGGGTCTCCACGCACTTGGAATCGACCATGTACTTGCTGTAACAGGCGACCCTGCGCGATTCGGCGATTTGCCCGGCTCCAGCTCGGTGTACGACTTGACTTCGTTCGAAATCATCCGTATGATCAAGCAGTTGAACGAAGGAGTCGCCTTCTCGGGCAAGGCACTGAAGAAGACGGCTAATTTTATTGTCGGAGCCGCATTTAATCCTAACGTCAAATATTTGGACAAAGCCGTCCAAAGGCTGGAGCGCAAAATTGAAGCGGGCGCGGATTATATTATGACGCAGCCTGTTTATAATGCGGAATTAATAGAAAAAATATATGAAGCGACGAAGCACTTATCCGTTCCTATTTTTATCGGAATCATGCCTCTGGCAAGCGGAGGCAATGCAACCTATCTCCATAACGAGGTGCCCGGAATTCAATTGTCCGACGACGTGCGTCAGAGGATGGGAGAGCTGAAGGGTGAAGAAGGCCGCGCTATGGGGGTACAAATCGCCAAAGAATTGCTGGATACGGCGATGAAATATTTTAACGGTATTTATTTGATGACGCCGTTCCTTTCCTATGAAATGACGGTACAGCTGACGAACTATGTGTGGGAGAAATCCGGCCGGGCAGTTTCCACTTGTACCCATTGACAAAATGAATTAATATAGAATAATGGATGTGAATGCCATGGTTCGCAGTATGACCGGATTCGGACAAGCAAATCGTTCCTTTGCGGGTTACCATGTTCAGATGGACGTGAAATCCGTCAATCACCGCTATTGTGAAGTGCAAGTCCGGATGCCCCGAGAATGGATGAAATATGAAGACCTCGTAAAGCGCGTCGTTCAGCAGGAAATCAAGCGCGGCCGCGTAGACGTATTTGTGTCGGTGGAGCGGAAGACGGATGCAGCCGGTTCCATGGAGATCAACTGGGTAGCAGCTGAGGCATATCGTTCGGCGGCCGATCAGTTGAAGGCGAAGTTCGGATTGGAAGGCTCATTGACGCTTCAAGACTACCTGCGCATACCTGAGCTGATAACATTCCGTGAGACGGATGAAGCAGCCGAAGAGGATATGGAGCGCGAATGGACACTGTGTGTCCAAGAAGCGGTTCAACAGCTCATCCAGATGCGTACCTTGGAGGGAGCCCATTTAGGGGAAGATACGCTGCAGCGCGTGCAGGCTCTGGAATTATACCTTGAGCAGGCGCGCCGATTATCGCCTCAGGCTGTGCAGGATTATGCTGTCAAGCTGCGTGCCCGAATTCAGGAGCTGATGCAGCAGCCTGTGATTGATGAAGTGCGGCTGGCAACGGAGGTAGCCGTGTTTGCGGACCGTGCCAATGTGGATGAAGAAATAACAAGACTGCTTAGTCATTTTCAGCAGTGCAGGCAGCTGCTAAGCTCGCCAGAGCCGATAGGTAGGAAGCTGGATTTTCTAGTTCAGGAAATGAATAGAGAAGTGAACACCATCGGCTCCAAAGCCAATCATGCCGGCCTTACCGCCATTGTAGTTGAAATGAAGGCGGAGCTGGAGAAAATGAGAGAGCAGATTCAAAATATTGAGTAACAACCACGTTTTGCGACAGCAGGCTTGGGTTATGCTTTACGATGTAGGCTTTACCTGTGGAGAAGCTCAGACGATGTTCATGAGTGCAGACATCCTTTTCAATATCATCTGCTGAGCTTACGATGTACTTCCCGTTCGGGAAAGCTCTTAGGAGGAAACAAGATGGCAATCAAACTTATTAATATCGGATTCGGTAACATCGTATCCGCTAACCGAATCATTTCCATCGTGAGTCCGGAATCCGCGCCTATCAAAAGAATCATCCAAGAAGCGCGCGACCGTCACATGTTGATTGATGCAACCTACGGCCGCCGTACGCGTGCAGTGATTATAACGGACAGCGATCATGTCATCTTGTCTGCTGTGCAGCCAGAAACGGTGGCCCATCGACTTTCTAATAAGGACGATGATCATGACGAGTAAGGAAAAGGGAATCTTAATTGTACTTTCGGGTCCATCCGGAGTAGGCAAGGGAACAGTATGCAAGGCGTTAAGACAATGCGCGCCCGAGCTGATCTATTCGGTATCCGCCACTACCCGCGAGCCAAGGCAAGGGGAAGTGGACGGAGTGAACTATTTCTTTAAGACGAGAGAGCAGTTCCAGAAGCTGATCGAAGAGGATCAGATGCTGGAATGGGCGGAATACGTCGGAAATTATTATGGCACCCCAAGAAAATTCGTGGAAGACACATTAAATGCCGGTAACGACATCATCCTCGAAATCGAAGTGCAGGGTGCGCTGAAGGTGAAGCAAAAGTTCCCGGAAGGCGTATTTATCTTCCTGCTGCCTCCTTCCATGGATGAGCTTGAGAACCGCATTGTCGGCCGGGGGACAGAGTCTGAGGAATCCATCCGCAACCGGATGTCGGTCGCCATGGATGAGATTCGTCTAATGGAGCATTATGATTACGCAATCGTTAACGATCGTGTGGAGAATGCCTGTTCCAGGATTCAGTCGATTATCGTATCAGAGCATTGCCGTAAAGAAAGAGTCGTTAATAAAATCAAACAATGGATGGCAGAGGTGAACTAAGCATGTTATATCCTTCAATCGATAAATTGCTGGACAAAGTAGACAGTAAATATTCGTTAGTAGTAGCGGCAGCCAAGCGGGCCAGAATGCTTCGTGACGGTTCCAAAACCGAGGTTCGCAACAAAAGATCGCATAAATTTGTCGGTCTGGCGCTGGAAGAAATTTATGAAGATCACATTTCTTACGAGAAGCTGCAAAATAAAGAATCAGTGAAGTAACCTTTACCAACAACCCTCGTGGTTGTTATTTTTTTCTCGAATATCGGGAGGTGGACCGGATGCTGAACGGTAAGACGATACTTTTAGGTGTCAGCGGAGGCATCGCCGCTTATAAAGCGGCTGCTATCTGCAGCAAGCTTAAGCAGGCAGGTGCGGATGTCAGAGTGATCATGACGGAATCGGCGACTCGCTTTATTGCGCCGCTGACCTTTCAAACGCTATCCCGGCATGATGTGATTGTGGATACGTTCGACGAGAAGGATGCATCGGTTGTTTCGCATATCGATTTGGCCGATCGCGCCGATTTGGTCGTTGTTGCGCCTGCAACGGCGAATATCATCGCCAAGATGGCTCAAGGTCTGGCAGATGACATGCTCAGTACAACACTGCTTGCAACGACGGCTCCGATCTTTGTTGCTCCGGCAATGAATGTACATATGTATGGCCATCCGGCCGTCCAGGCCAATATGCGTACGTTAGCCGATCGCGGGGTACGGTTTATTGAGCCGGGAACCGGACAACTGGCTTGCGGCTATGTCGGCAAAGGAAGGCTGGAGGAGCCGGAACAAATCGTTGCGGCTATCGAGCGTTTTTTTGCGGATCGTAAGCTGCTGCAAGGAAAGAAGCTGCTTGTTACGGCAGGGGGAACCGTCGAGCGGATTGATCCGGTACGTTACTTGACCAACGATTCCTCTGGGAAAATGGGCTTTGCCATTGCAGAAGCGGCCCGGAGTATGGGAGCGGATGTCACTTTGGTAGTCGGTAAGGCGTCGGCTGCGCTTCCTGAAGGAATTCGCACCGTGCGCATAGAGTCTGCCCAAGACATGCTGGAAGCGGTTGTGTCCAGAATGCCGGATACGGATATTCTTATTAAGGCTGCGGCTGTAGCCGATTATCGTCCTGCGGAGCAGGCGAAGCAGAAGATCAAGAAACAGGACGAGGAAATGACACTGAAGCTCGTGAAAAATCCGGATATTTTGCAGACAATCGGCAGTCTTAAGACGCATCAGTATATCGTTGGCTTCGCCGCGGAAACGGAACGCATTGACGAGCATGCTATCGATAAGCTGAAACGCAAAAACTGCGATTTGCTCGTCGCTAACGACGTGACTCAAGAAGGGGCTGGATTCGGCACGGACACGAATGTGGTTCGAATTTACGATAATAACGGACTGGTCGAGGCTCTTCCGGTCATGAGCAAGCTGGAAGTAGCCAGGAATCTGCTAGTCCATGTGGCGGAACGGATCAAGAAGGGAGATAAGGCGAACTGATGTACGCAAAAGTCATAGTGGACGTCCCGGCCAAGCAAACTAACCGCGCTTTCGATTATTTTGTTCCCGAAGCCATGCGGGAGTGGGTGGCTGTCGGAAGCCGGGTCGGCGTCCCGTTTGGCCCGCGCAAGCTGCAGGGGTTCGTCGTCGAGCTGCATCAACGATCGGATATTGATCCCGGTAAAGTAAAACCTATTGAAGAGGTTATGGATCTGTATCCCCCATTAACTCCGGATTTGGTTGCGCTGGCACATTGGATTAGCCAGACTTACCTGTGCAACGAAATCACCGCCTTGCAAGCAATGATTCCCGGCGCTTTAAAGGCCAAATATGAACGGCATGTGGCTGCGGCAGACACTTCAGTGATCCCGGCAAACGGCCAGCATGTTCTGCTTCTTCCGGTGCAGCAAGAGATTATCCGGTTTGTACGCGAAAAAGGTTCCGTAGAAATGGGAGCTCTTCTTCAAAAATTCAGCTCCTCCGGGGCTGAGATCAAGCAATTGATCGAAGAAGGACTTCTGATTGAAATGCAAATGATCAAAGACCGGATGGCAGCCAAAAAAGTGCTGACAGTGTTTCCGCCGGATGAGCCCGAACGGCTGCTGGAATGGGAAAGGGAACTGCCGGCAAGAGCGGGCAAACAAAAGGAAGTGCTGCTGTATTTGGCGGAGCACTCTTACCCGATCAAGCTAACGGAGCTATTGAATGAGCTCGGCATCAGCGCAAGTACGGTGAAGAGCCTGGCGGATAAGGGATGGCTTACCATTAAAGAGGTCGAAGTATTCCGCGACCCTTATGCACAGAGAAAATTCAACAGAACGGAGCCGCTGCCTTTAATGCCCGAACAGCAGCAGGTGTTCGGCAAAATCGCTCAGGCGGTCACAAACCATGAGCATAGAGTGTTTCTGCTTCACGGGGTTACCGGCAGCGGAAAAACAGAAGTGTATTTGCAATCGATTCAAACCTGCCTCGATCAAGGGCGGGAAGCGATCGTTCTCGTTCCGGAAATCTCGCTGACCCCTCAAATGGTGGAACGGTTCAAAGGACGTTTCGGCGATCTTGTGGCAGTGCTTCACAGCCGTCTGTCCCATGGAGAGCGTTATGATGAGTGGCGCAAAATCATGCTTAAGCAGGTACGCGTCGTCATTGGGGCCAGATCGGCGATCTTTGCTCCTTTTACCCAAATCGGCCTGATCATTATTGATGAAGAGCACGAATCTTCGTATAAGCAGGAGGAGAGCCCCAAATATCATGCCAGGGATGTCGCTGTCGCTCGCGCTTCACAGCACGATGCGGCAGTTGTCCTGGGTTCAGCTACTCCATCCCTTGAAAGCATGTACGGAACGCTGCCTGTATCGGCACCGGCGGTTCGCCAGCAAGCAGAAACGGTAGAGGTTCAAAGTCTGCCGCTTTTTGATGATGCGGAAAGTGCTTCGGATACGCCTGCCGTACAGCGTGTAAAAAACGATCGCGTCCGTTTTGAACTGCTGACGATGCATAATCGGGTTGAAGGAAGGCCTCTTCCCAAAGTGCAGATTATTGACATGAGGGAGGAGCTCCGAAACGGCAATCGCTCCATGTTTAGCCGCGGCTTGTATAAAGCGATTGAAGAACGGTTACACAAGAAAGAACAGATTGTTTTGCTGTTGAACCGCCGGGGATACTCCACATTCGTGATGTGCCGCACCTGCGGATATGTGGCTCAATGCCCGCATTGCGATATTTCTTTGACTTACCATCAAAGCTCGCGTGCGATCCGCTGTCATTACTGCGGGTATGCCGAGCGTGAGTTGACGGTTTGTCCGTCCTGCAGCAGCGAGCATATCCGGCATTTCGGTACGGGAACTCAACGCGTAGAGGAAGAACTCAGTAAACTGTTTCCGGGCATCCGGGTCATTCGTATGGATGTCGATACGACAACGGAGAAGGGCTCCCATGAAAAGTGGCTGACCATGTTCCGCAACCGGCAGGCGGATGTCCTGCTTGGAACCCAGATGGTAGCAAAGGGGCTTGATTTTCCTCATGTCACTTTGGTTGGGGCTTTGGCCGCGGATACGGTATTGAATTTGCCGGATTTCCGGGCGGCGGAGCGTACGTTCCAGCTGCTGACGCAGGTGGCGGGAAGAGCGGGCAGGCATGAGCTTCCCGGAGAGGTGTTCGTTCAGACCTATGCCCCTGAGCATTACAGCATTATCAGTGCCAGCAGGCATGATTATGCCAGCTTTATGGAGAGGGAAATGACGCTTCGCAAGGTGCATGAGTATCCTCCGTTTCACAGGCTGATACTGATCACGATGAGCCATGAACAGATCCCGTTACTGATGAGGACGGCGGAAGCTTTGGCTGGCCGGCTGAAGGAGCTTGCCAAGGAGCTGCACCCGCTTCCGGTTGAAATATTGGGCCCGGTCGCATCGCCCATTGCCCGAATCAAAGATAGATATCGATTTCAATGCATGATAAAATATCGTGGAGAAGCTACCATATCCGGACTTGTACGGCGTGCGGTATCCGCATTCGAGGATATGGAGAAGCAGCACAAGCTTACCATTAGCGTAGATGTGGACCCACAAGTATTGATGTGATATTCGTTCTTATCCCATACCATAGATTCAACAGATTCAACATGTGCATGTGATGACGTACTTTATCATCACCCTTACTTAAGAAAGGTGTGTTCCTAATGGCAATTCGTATTATTGTAAAAGATCCTGACCCGGTGCTTCGTGAGATCAGCAAGCCGGTGACCAAGATCAATGCTAACATTCATAAGCTGCTTAACGATATGGCCGATACGATGTACGACGCGGAAGGCGTTGGCCTGGCGGCACCGCAGATCGGCATATTGAAACGTGTAATCGTAATGGACGTCGGCGATGAGCATGGGCTGATCGAGCTTATTAACCCTGAAGTGATCGAGAAGGAAGGGGAGCAATTCGGTCCGGAGGGGTGCTTGAGTATTCCAGGGAAGACCGGCGATGTGCGCCGGGCTCAACGAGTGAAAGTAAAAGGACTAGACCGTGACGGCAATGAGATTGTTATTGAAGGGACGGATTTATTGGCCCGCTGCATCCTTCATGAGGTTGACCATTTGAACGGCGTTCTTTATACCGACCTTGCGGAAGCAATGTACCGCAATGAGCATGGTGGTGAATCATGAGAGTAGTCTTTATGGGGACGCCGGAATTTGCCGTACCGTCTCTTCAAGCCCTGTTAGATAACGGAATTAACGTTGTCGGCGTTGTGACCCAACCGGATCGTCCGGTTGGGCGCAAGCGTATTTTGACGCCTACGCCCGTCAAGGTTGAAGCGCTGAAGCATGGCATCCCTGTCCTGCAGCCCGAAAGATTAAGACGGCCCGAATCCGTCGAGGAGCTGAAGCAGCTGCAGCCCGACCTTATCGTAACGGCGGCCTATGGTCAAATCCTGCCTAAATCGGTGTTGGAGCTTCCAAAGCACGGCTGCATTAATATCCATGCATCCCTGCTCCCCAAATACCGCGGAGGCGCGCCTATTCACCACGCTATCATGAACGGGGACGAGGTTACGGGAGTGACCATCATGTATATGGCTGAAGGCCTGGATACCGGCGATATGATCAGCAAGGTTGAGGTTCGCATTGAGGATACGGATACGCAAGGCTCGATGTTTGAGAAGCTAAGCATTGCAGGGGCAAAGCTGCTGACCGAGACACTGCCTGATCTGATAGCGGGCCGAATCCAGGCGGTGCCGCAGAACGAATCAGAAGCGATATACTCGCCTAATATAACGAGGGAGCAGGAATCGATTGATTGGCATCAGCCTGCTTTGGCCATTTGGAATCAGGTTAGAGGGCTAAATCCTCGCCCGGGAGCCTATACGTTGTGGAACGGGGAAGTGTTGAAGATCTGGAGCTGCCGCAAGCCGGAGGCAGGACAAGCATCGCCCCGTACGGACACCAGCCAGCCCGGCACAGTAGTAAGCATGGGCGAAGAAGGGATCGTTGTGGTCACCGGCAGCGGAACCATCACGATTACCGAGCTGCAGCCTGCGGGTAAAAAAGCAATGGATGCGGCCCAGTGGATACGCGGCGGACAACTGGCCTTGGGAACCGTATTAGGCATTGCAGCGCAATAAAAGCAGGAGGATAACGCATAGTGAATAAAAGCAATGGGGCTAGCAAGAAAGCCGGCAACGGCAGTCAGCCGCAGCATGGAGGAAAATCGGCAGCAAAGACTGGTACAGCAAGAGAAGCTGCGTTAGACGTGCTCGTGCGTACAGAGCAGGACCGATCGTACAGCAACCTGCTGCTTCATCAGACGCTGCAAAAATACGGATTGGACAGAGCCGATGCAGGCCTGGCAACGGAGATTGTCTACGGGACTCTTCAACGCTTGAATACGATCGACTATTTTCTGGAGCGTTTTGTTGCCAAAGGTATGGCCAAGCTGCAGCCATGGGTAAGAAGCTTGCTGAGAATGAGCTTTTACCAAATGATGTATCTGGATCGAATCCCTGACCATGCCGTAGTTAATGAAGCGGTCAATCTTGCGAAGAAGAAGGGGCACCAGGGCATTTCGGGCATGGTTAACGGCGTGCTGCGCAACGTGATCCGGCAGAAGGATACGCTCACGATCCCGGATAAGCTGCCGCCAGTAGAACGGATCTCGCTGAAGCATTCCCATCCTGAATGGATGGTCAAGCGGTGGATTCGTCAGCTGGGAGAGGAGCGTACGGAGCGAATTTGCGAGGCCAACAATATGCCTCCCCGGGTCAGCCTTCGAGCCAATACCGCCAAGCTGAGCCGTGACGAATTGGTCGAGCGGCTGCGTGAAGCGGGCTATGAGGCGGAGCCATCCGAATTAGCACCTGCGGGAGTTGTGGTAAAAGGCGGCGGGAATATGGCCCTAACGCCTTGGTTCGCGGAAGGGCTTTTCTCCATACAGGACGAGAGCTCGATGCTCGTAGCGGAAGCCGTCGATCCGAGACCCGGGGACAAGGTGCTTGATTGCTGTGCCGCGCCAGGCGGAAAGACGATGCACATAGCGGAGAAGATGGACGATCAAGGAGAAGTATGGGCGTGCGATATTCATGAGCACAAGGAAAAGCTGATCCGCGAGCAAGCGGAGCGGCTGGGGCTTCAATCGGTTCGAACCCTTACCTCCGATGCCCGTAAGCTTAAGGAACGATTTGCGCCTGGCAGCTTTGACCGGATTCTGCTTGATGCGCCATGCTCCGGTCTTGGAGTGATTCGCCGCAAGCCAGATATGAAGTGGGCGAAGCAGGAGCAAGAGCTCGGCCCTATCTGCGAAATCCAGCATGAGCTGTTATCGGAAGTACACTCGCTTCTAAAACCTGGCGGTGTGCTTGTTTACAGTACCTGTACTATTGAGCACAATGAAAATGAAGGCATGATGCGCCGGTTTTTGCAGGAGCATCCTGAATTTGAACTGACGGAAGGCGGCATGCGGCAAATTTATCCCGATGAGCATCAATCGGACGGTTTCTTCATTGCCGCCATGCGAAAACGAGCGTAGCATCGAGAACTATGGTAAAATCAAACGTATGCATTGATTAATTGACAAACAGGTTGTGATAAACTTTGGAATCGACAAATAAACAAGAGCAGCAGTTGAACAGCAAGCCTTACGTCTACGACTTGTCATTGGAAGAATGGCAGGAGTGGGTGAAGGCTAATGGCGAGGCTGCTTTTCGCGCAGGGCAAATCTTCGATTGGCTCTATGTGAAAAGAGTATCAAGCTTCGAGGAAATGACGAATTTGTCCAAAACGCTGCGAGACAAGCTTACCCAGCAGTTTGATTTCGTTACCCTGACGGAAGTAGCCAAATACCAGTCGAAGGACGGTACGGTCAAGTTTTTGTTCGAACTGACGGATAAAAACGCCATCGAGACCGTTATTATGAAGCATAGCTATGGCAACAGCGTGTGCGTAACCACTCAGGTCGGCTGCAGAGTTGGCTGTACCTTCTGTGCATCGACCTTAACGGGGCTCAAACGCAATCTGGCACCCGGAGAGATTATCGCCCAGGTGGTAAAAGCCCAGCAGCTGCTTGATGCCACTGGGGAGCGGGTAAGCAGCATCGTTATCATGGGGATCGGCGAGCCGTTTGAAAATTATGATGCGATGATGAAGTTTTTGCAGGTGATGATTCATCCCAAAGGGCTGAATATCGGGCAACGGCATATCACTGTATCCACAAGCGGGATCGTACCGAACATTTACCGCTTTGCCGACGAACAGACGCAAATCAATCTTGCGATATCGATTCATGCGCCGAACGATAAGCTCCGTTCCAAGCTGATGCCGGTCAACCGCAGATTTCCTTTCGCTGACCTTATTGAAGCCTGTAAATATTACGTTGCCAAAACCGGCCGGCGCATTACGTTCGAGTACGCGCTTATGGGCGGGGTTAACGATCGTCCGGAGCATGCGGAGGAACTGGCTGAGGTACTTAAGCAGTTTCCTATGGCCCATGTCAATCTGATCCCTGTCAATTTCGTGTCGGAGCGGGATTATGTGCGGACGCCTAGGGACGATATCTTTACGTTCCAGCGTATACTAGAACGTAACAAAATTAACGCAACCATACGCCGGGAACAAGGAAGCGATATTGCTGCGGCATGCGGACAGCTGCGTGCCAAGCATATGGAGTCAGGTGCGAGGTGAGGAGAACCATGGTGAAAACGGCCAATCAAACGGATGTAGGGCGCGTCCGTATGGTCAATGAAGACCGTGCGATTGTTCAGGAAAATTTGAACGGTTTCGTTTTGGCTATCGTGGCCGACGGAATGGGCGGACATCAAGCGGGGGATGTCGCCAGTCAAATGGCTGTGGATATTATTCAGAGTGAATTGCAAAGCATTGCCCGCGATGCAACTATCGAGCAGCGGCGGGAGCTGGTTAAGCAAGCCGTGGAGCTTGCGAACCGGCAAATTTTTGATGTGGCCTCTGAGCGTGAAAACTACTACGGCATGGGTACGACTGTCGTTACTGTGTTGGCTGACACGCAGTCGGTCGTTATCGGGCATATCGGAGACAGCAGAGCCTACCGAATCAGCGGCGGCGCGATCGAGCAGCTGACGGAAGACCACTCTCTCGTCAACGAGCTGGTAAAGAACGGACAAATTACCCGTGAAGAGGCTACTCATCATCCCCGCCGGAATGTTCTGACTAGAGCTCTTGGTACAGAATCAACAATTGAAGTGGATATTCAGGATTTCAAGTGGCAAACCGGAGATGTACTGCTGATCTGCAGCGACGGATTAAGCTCTCTGGTTAGCAGTGAGCAGCTCTTAAGACTGGTCAATGGGGAAGAAGAAATTCTGGAGGATAAAGCTCAAAAGCTTATCAATGAGGCGTTGGAGGCAGGTGGCGACGACAACATTACCGTGGTGTTGGTCAGTAATGCCGCTGATTCGTTATCGGGAGAAGCGGAACATTTTGACGGTGAAACGGGGTGATGGTGAATGATAGGTAAGCAGCTGGGAGGCCGTTACGAAATTATCGAGCGTGTCGGCGGCGGCGGAATGGCTATAGTTTATAAAGGACTTGATATCTTATTACATCGGCACGTCGCCGTGAAAGTACTGCGCCAACAGTATGTACACGACGAGGAATTCATCCAGCGCTTCCGCAGGGAAGCACAGGCGGCGGCTTCGTTGTCTCACTCTAATGTGGTCAGTATCTACGATGTAGGTCAAGAGGAAGACATTCACTATATTGTGATGGAATACATCGAAGGCACGACATTGAATGAGCTGATCAAAGAAAAAGCGCCCCTGCAAGTGGAAGAGGCGGTCCATATCGCCAGCCAAATATGCGACGCTCTCGATCATGCCCATCACAATCAAATCATTCATCGCGATATTAAGCCTCATAATATTTTGATAGGCAAAAACGGCAGGGTCAAAGTAACTGACTTCGGTATTGCCCGCGCCGTGACCTCTTCCACGATTACTCAAACCGGTTCCGTTGTCGGATCTGTTCATTATTTCTCACCTGAGCACGCCAAGGGCACCTTTACGGGGGAGCAATCCGATTTGTATTCGCTCGGTATCGTGATGTATCAGATGCTGACCGGCCGGCTCCCCTTTCTGGGAGAAAGCCCTATAAGCGTAGCATTGAAGCATTTGCAGGAGGAAGTAGAAGATCCCCGCAAGGTCAATCCGCTTATCCCGCAAAGTGTGGAGAACATCATATTAAAGGCGATGCGCAAAAATCCGTCAGAACGCTATCGGTCCGCCAAACAAATGCTCGATGATCTGGATAGCTGCCTTTTGCCTCATCGGCGAAACGAAGCCAAGATTAATTTCCAGGATGAGGACGAGCTGGATGAGGAAAAAACCCGGATTATTCCCGCTATTCGTCCAGGTCAATACTTGGCCGAAACAGATGATGACGAGGAAGAGCAAGTTAAGCCGGCAGAACCGGCAGCGAACAGCGTCAAGAAGAAAAAAGCCTGGGTAAAACCGTTGATTTGGATCGTTGTTCTTTTGCTTGTGCTAGGCGCTATGTGGTATGCGGTTGGAGCCGTTAAGACCAAATTCACCGTTCAGGATGTGGACGTGCCTTACGTTGTGAATTTACCGGTAGCGGAAGCGCAGGCTAAAATAGCTGCCGCCCAGTTGGAGGCTGTGGTAGTGCAAGAAAACTCGAAGGAAGTTGCCAAGGATATCGTGATACGGCAAAATCCTCAGAACCAAAAGCTGAAGGTGCACAGCAAGGTAACGATCACGGTGAGCAAAGGAATCGAGAAACAGAAGATGCCGAATGTCGTTGGGGCCAAGCTGTCGGACGCCAAAACGGCTATTATGGCACTAGGCATTAGTGATGACAGGATCAAGACAGAGCAAGCGTATATCGATAGGGAACCGGGCACGGTTATTAAACAAACCCCTGGCCAGGATGAAGAGATCGATCCGGTTACAGGGACTGTGAGCCTGGTTATAAGCAAAGGCCGAGAGAGCATCTCCATGCCTGATCTGGTCGGTTTGACGGAAGCGGAAGCCAAATCGAAGCTTGCCGTTAACAATCTGAAGCTGGCGGCGGATGGGATTACCTATGAAACCAGCTATAAGCAGCCGAAAGGGAAAGTCATTACGCAGTTCCCTTATAAGTATAAAGATGAGGTTCCGCCTGGCACTGATATTAAGCTAATTATCAGTTCGGGCTATCCGGAGGAAGCAGGGCCTATGACGGTAACGGTGCCGATCAAGCCTGCGAAGGAGGGCAAAGCATCGACCATCAAAATATTGTTGAGCGATGCAGCGTACGATAACTTCGACTACAAGACGTTGACGAATGTGACGAAGGCAACCACGGCCGATGTCAATCTCGTCTTGGCTCCGGACAAAGATGCAACGATAAAGATCAAACAGGATAACGAAATATCGGAAATAATTACGGTGACTTATCAAGATTATCTTGCTTGGAAGAGCGGCAAACCGTTTAACCCGATTCCATCCGGGGGGCAAGGAAGCACTCCGCCAAGTAATTCGCCTACACCGACGCCTACGCCAAGTCCGGGGACAACCCCGACACCTTCGCCGACGCCTTCTGCCAAGACTAATGGAGCCGGCGGGGCAGGTAATGGCGGCGCGGCACAGGGAGCAAGCACCACCGGCAATGGCGGCACAAGCACAGCTACCCCTGCTGGTGCGCAGCCTAGTAATCCAAACAACACAGGAGGCAAAAATTAATGCCAGCCGGATTAATCGTAAAAGCGCTCAGCGGATACTATTACGTACTATCGGAAGAAGACGAGCTAATGACCTCTATTCAATGCAGGGCCCGCGGCATATTTAAAAAACGCGGGGTCTCCCCTTTGGTCGGAGATAGAGTGATTTATGAGCTGACGGAAAACGGTGAAGGGACGGTTACCGAAATTTTGCCGCGTACTTCGGAGCTGGTACGGCCTCCTGTCGCCAATGTCGAACTCGTTGTACTCGTATTCGCTGTAACGGAGCCTGCACTGAATTTGCAGCTGCTGGACAAATTTCTTGTACACACGGAGAGTGCCGGTTTGGAGACGATCATATGCTTGACGAAGCATGACCTGGTAGCGGACGACAAAGACCCTGAGACAGCGTCTCAAGCCCTTGGAGAAGGGGCTCAGGGCATTACGGAGATCGTCAGGTTATATGAATCGATCGGCTATCAGACGGTCGTTACAAGTGCTAAGCGTGGTATCGGAATAGAGCCGGTTTTGGAGCAGCTGGCAGGGCGGATCAGCGTGTTTGCCGGGCAATCGGGCGTAGGGAAATCGTCGCTGCTCAATGCGATGGTTCCCGGCCTTCAATTGGAGACCAATCAGATTAGCATGAAGCTGGGCAGGGGGAAGCATACGACTCGGCATGTGGAGCTGATCCGTTTAACGAACGGCGGCTTAGTTGCGGATACCCCCGGCTTTAGCCAGCTTGATTTTTTGCAAATCGAAGAAGCGGAGCAGCTGAGCTCCTGCTTTAGAGAATTCAGGGAGTATGCATCCGGGTGTAAATTCCGCGGCTGTCTCCATCTGCACGAGCCAGACTGCAAAGTGTTGGAGGCAAAGGAGAAAGGGGACATTTCCGAGTCCCGCTACGAGCATTACCTGCAATTTTTAACGGATATTAAAGAGAGAAAAAGGAGGTACTGATTCCCATGCTGAACATTGCGCCATCTATTTTATCTGCTGATTTTTCCAAATTGGGCGAAGAAATCGCCGATGTGGAAAAAGGGGGGGCAGATTGGATTCATGTAGATGTAATGGACGGTCATTTCGTGCCCAATATTACGATCGGACCTCTTGTAGTAGAGTCGATTCGACCACGGACGAAACTTCCGTTGGACGTACATTTGATGATAGAAAATCCGGATGCCTATATTCCGGCGTTCGCCAAGGCGGGGGCAGATCTGATTTCCGTGCATGTGGAAGCGTGCCGCCACCTGCACCGCACCTTGCATTTTATTAAGGAGCAGCAGGTGAAAGCGGGAGTTGTCCTAAACCCTGCCACACCGCTGTCCTCCATCGAGCATGTCATGGATGAACATTTGGATTTGGTACTCATTATGACAGTCAATCCCGGCTTCGGGGGACAGCAGTTCATTCCCGCAATGCTCCCGAAAATCGCCAAGCTTCGTGAAATGCTGAATGCAAGAGGGTTAGGACATGTGGACATTGAAGTGGACGGGGGCATTAATGCAGAAACCGCACGTCAGGTGGTAGACGCGGGAGCAAATGTTCTGGTAGCAGGCAGTGCCGTATTTAACCGCAGCGACCGTGCGGAGGCGATTCGCCAGATTCGAAGCGGGGTGTAAAAGCGGGTGAGATTTTTAACGGTATTGGGTTACAGCATTCTTTGCGCGCTGCTGCTTTGCTTATTTTCTCAGATCAACGATTTGTTAAAATATATTTTCTCGCTTGGAGCGTTAATCACCGGTGTGCAATTTTTTAAAAGACACGAGGAGCGCGGAATGAGAATCGCCTTCGTTGTGTCCACGATCGTTTTCTATTTTCTCTTTGCTGTCATCTATGCGTTATATGTAGCCGTCAAGACAGGCCAGGTACCCGCAGCGCCTTAATGGGTAGAATACATAAATCGGATGTCCCGGGAGCAGTCATATTCCGGAGAATCATCGCATAACATGGTTACAAAAGTTTAGGCTTTTGTAGCCTTTTTTTGTTCTTGCGGATCGGAATGGGATAGGCACGTTTTGCAAAGCTGCGGAATAGAATGAAGTATAATGACTTGGCTTTGTTCCGTTGACTGACTTGTACCGAAGCAGTTGTGAACACCGCTTGATTTCAAGCAGAAGCTTTGCTAGTGAAAACCGGAGGAGGGGTAGAAATGAAGTTTTACACAATCAAGCTACCGAAACTTATAGGCGGATTTGTTAAAGCTGTACTAAATACATTCAGTAAAAATTAAACCGCAGCATGAGCGTTACTAAAGCAGCCAAGAGGAATGGAATGGTGCTTGCGCCAGCGGCAATCAAACTAAAAAAAGCACCTGCGGCCAGGTGCTTTTTGTCTATCTGATGGTAAGAACTAGACACGAGTAACTTTTCCGGATTTCAAAGCTTTCGTGCTTACATAAACGCGCTTCGGTTTACCGTCCACCAGAATGCGAACTTTCTGAACGTTAACACCCCAAGTGCGCTTTGATTTGTTATTAGCGTGGGACACGTGGTTACCAGTACCTGGTCCTTTGCCAGTAATGAAACATTTGCGGGACATTGAAATACACCTCCTTAACAGCCTTGATGACGAACTACTTGTCTTCAAAAGCATTCTCCGTAAGAAAAACCTGTTAAAAAACACACTCAAATATCATATCACAATGGAATAAAAGCCGTCAACGCCGCGACGATGTTTTTAAGGGAGATTGTCCAAATTTTATTTATTTCTTTCGTTTGATATAGTAAAATGAGTTGTAGTCCATTCTAATCTATATCAAAGGAGCTGTAAAAATGGCTATCGAACTGGCTGCTGAATATGGCAAAGTATATATTACCGAAGAAGTTATTGCTGTACTCGCGGGTTCAGCTGCCCTGGATTGTTATGGACTTGTAGGAATGGCTTCCCGCAATCAATTGAAAGACGGTATTGCGGAGCTGCTACGCCGCGATAATTTAAGCAGAGGTGTCGAGGTTCGCAAAGACGCTGAGGGAGCGCTATCCATTGATCTATATATTGTCGTAAGCTACGGTACTAAAATATCGGTTGTGGCCCACAATGTGCAGACAAAGGTGAAGTACGTATTAAATGAAATTGTGGGGCTTCAAGTGGAGTCGGTGAACATTTATGTTCAGGGCGTTCGCGTGGCTCAGTAATGCCAAGAGGGCTGCGGTACTGTACGAAGCAGACCGCCGTTCGACTTCGCAGGGAGGGGAATGTTTTTTTGAGTAAGCGCTTAAATGTAATGGACGGGAACGACTTTATCCGTATGGTCGAGAGTGGTGCCCGGCAGCTAAGAGAAAATGAGAGCAACGTCAACGCACTCAATGTTTTTCCTGTTCCGGATGGAGACACGGGAACCAATATGAACTTAACTTTAACCTCAGGTGTAGAGGAGCTTCGCAGACGTCCTTCGAAGCATGTAGGCAAAGCGGCGGACGCATTAGCTAAGGGCCTCTTGATGGGAGCCAGGGGAAATTCCGGCGTCATTTTATCCCAATTGTTCAGAGGTTTCTCCAAGGCTGTGTCCGATATGGAGACTATCGATGCCGAACGCTTCGCGGCCGCATTGCAAAACGGCGTGGATATGGCTTATAAAGCCGTAGTGAAGCCTGTAGAGGGAACGATCCTCACGGTCTCGAAGGAAGCTGCCAGACAAGGTATAGCTTCCGCTAAGCGCACCACGGACTTATCGGCTCTGATGAAAGAGGTTTGGAAAAAAGGGAACGAGGCGCTATCCCGTACACCGGACATGCTGCCTGTACTAAAACAGGTAGGCGTCGTGGATGCCGGCGGGCAAGGGCTGATGTTTATATACGAGGGTTTTGTACAAGCGCTTGAGCAGTTGGCTGGAGGAGTGACGATTCCAGAAATCCCGGTTCAACCCGCTCAGGCCATAACAGAGGTTACAAAAAGCTTGACTTCTTCGGAAGCTTCAGCCATGCATCCGGTCCAAGCTCAGCTGGCGACCGAGGATATCGAGTTCGGATATTGCACGGAATTTATCGTGACATTGGACAGCCGTAAGCTTGCAGAGAATGCTTTTAACGAAGCCAGGTTCCGGGAGCGGCTCTCCGCGTTCGGCGATTCTCTGCTTGTAGTAGCGGATGATAACTTGGTTAAGGTACACATCCATGCCGAATATCCGGGCCATGTGATGAATTACGCTATGCAGTATGGGGATTTAAGCCGAATCAAGATTGAAAATATGCGTGATCAGCACTCCCACATCATTCATACAGATGCGGACTCCAACATTGCTCAGGCGGCGCCCGAGCCGAAAAGCGACAGCAGCAGGAAACTTAAACGCTATGGATTTGTTGCTGTATCCGCTGGACAGGGGATTTCCGATATTTTTACCAGCCTCGGCGTAGATCGGGTCCTCATGGGCGGGCAAACCATGAATCCAAGTACCGAGGATATTGTTAAAGCGGTGCAAGAGGTCAACGCTCAGACCGTCTTCGTTCTTCCGAACAATTCCAACATTATCTTGGCTGCACAGCAAGCCGTGGAGCTCGTTGAAGGGATCCAGACTGTGGTCATTCCGACGAAGACCATTCCTCAGGGGATTGCCGCTGTTATTGCGTATCAGGACAGCATGGCTCCCGAGGAAAATTCGGATCTGATGCAGCAGGCGATCCAGCAGGTTCAATCCGGGCTGGTCACCTATGCGGTTCGGGATACGCAAATAGATGAAATGAATATTAAGCAAGGCGATTATATCGGTATCCGGAACAACCATATTGTCGTGTCTGATTCGGATTTGCTCAGCTCCTGCCAAAAGCTGCTGGATAGTCTGCTGCAGAATGGAGCAGAAATTGTAACGGTTTATACCGGGGAAGAGGCCGACGAAGAGCAGACGGAGCATCTGGTGAAATATTTGGAAGAGCATTACAGCGATGTGGAGGTTGAAGTTCATTACGGCGGTCAGCCGCTGTACTATTATATTATTTCCACAGAGTAAGCAACTACGATTATTGAGTATTTGAGGTGAACTGATTGAGCCAGGTTCGAGTTGTCACGGACAGCACGGCCGATATTCCGGCGGATTTACGCAAAGCTTTGAACATAGAAATGGTTCCGTTAAAGGTTCATTTTGGTACGGAAACCTACAGAGATTCAGTGGATATAGGCTCCGAGGCTTTTTTCGAAAAGCTGGCTGCCTATTCATCGCTGCCTACGACCTCACAGCCATCCCCAGTGGAGTTTGTGGAGACCTACAAGCGTGTGGCGGCCGAATCGGGCGGCCCGATTATTTCTATTCATCTTTCCTCTCATATGAGCGGTACGTATCAGTCAGCGCTGCTGGCAAAATCCATGCTGGAGGATGAGGTCGATGTCACCATTGTCGATTCCCTGACGGCTTCTTATGGAATCGGGATGCTGGCTGTGATCGCGGCCGAGGCGGCTAGAGACGGGAAGAGCAAGGAAGAAATCGTGAGCATGATCGCTCGGATCCGCAAGGAGCAGAACATTTACTTTTTAGTAGATACGCTCGAGTATTTGCAGAAAGGCGGGCGGATCGGAAGAGCCGCTGCCTTGTTTGGGTCCCTCTTGAACATTAAGCCGATCTTATCCATATCGGATGAAGGTGAAGTCTACTCGGTAGATAAAGTGAGGGGACAAAAAAAGGCGATGGCGCGGATTATGGAGCTGATCAAATCGGATTATGGCGATAAATCTCTTCATGTCACGATCGCCCACGCCAATAATATTCCTTATGCTGAGGAGATGAGCGCGTTGATCAAAGAGCAATTTAGGATTGAAAGCCTGAACTATACGGTTATCGGGCCAGTCATCGGAACGCATGCCGGTCCCGGAGCCATAGCTGCGTTCGTCAGACCGGCATAGCATGTCAATAGATTTGTACAAAGTTCCGGTTAAAGAGGTGTACGGGGTCAAGGGCAAGAAGCCGGAGGAGCTGCTTGTCCTTGGCATTTCTTCTGTTGGCGAGCTGCTTGATTATTATCCTTTTCGATACGAAGACTATACGCTGCGCGATCTGACTGAGGCTAAGGACGGAGATAAAATCACGGTTCAAGGAACCATAGTCGGGGTTCCGCAGGTACAGATGTATGGACGAATCAAATCTCGTCTAACCTGCAAGCTTATGGTAGACAAGTTGTTTGTCACTGCCGTATGGTTCAATCGTCATTATTTGAAGGATCAGCTGCAAACAGGAGCGGACATTGTTTTGACCGGAAAATGGGATCCAAAAAGGCTGCATTTGACCGTATCGGAGTCCGAATTTCCGGGAAAAGGGACATCGAAGATCGGTACGCTGCAGCCTGTTTATTCCGTTACAGGCTCCATAACGCAAAAATGGATGAGGCAGACGATGAAGCAGGCTTTGACGCAGTACGGAGGGTTAATCCCGGAGGTGCTGCCTAAGGAGCTGCTGGATAAGTATGGTTTAATGCCGCGTAAGCAGGCGGTGGCGCTGCTTCATTTGCCCGAATCGATGGAGAACGGGCAGAAGGCTCGCAAACGGATGGTTTACGAGGAGCTGTTTTTATTTCAGCTGAAAATGCAGGCATACCGAGCGATCAATCACGACAGGGCAGACGGTGTGGCCCACCCTGTAGATTTGCCCGCAGTCCGCGCATTTGTACGGGCTTTGCCGTTTACCCTGACCGAGTCGCAAAAAAACGTGCTGGCAGAAATTTTGCACGATCTTCAACAGCCTTACTGTATGAACCGCCTGCTTCAAGGTGATGTTGGTGCCGGCAAAACAGTTGTTGCCGCAGCCGCTTTATTTGCTGTGGTGAAAGCAGGATATCAGGGAGCTTTAATGGTTCCGACGGAAATATTAGCGGAACAGCATAAGCGTTCCCTGGAACGCTTGTTCGAGCCTTACGGCATCCAGGTCGCTTTGCTGACAGGCAGCCTGACGGCCCGGCAGCGCAGGGAAGTTCTTGGAGCTCTTCAGCTCGGTATGGTCGATGTTGTTGTCGGTACCCATGCTTTGATCCAGGACGATGTCTTTTTCCGCAAGCTTGGCCTGGTCGTTACCGATGAACAGCACCGGTTCGGTGTTAACCAGAGAAGCGTGCTCCGGCGCAAAGGAATGAATCCGGATGTGCTTACGATGACCGCGACACCTATTCCAAGGACTCTGGCAATAACGGCGTTTGGTGATATGGATGTATCGACTTTGCGTGAGCTGCCCAAAGGCAGAAAGCCGATCAAGACGTATGCGGTAACTCACGATATGCTGGATCGGGTGCTTGGGTTTATCCGGCGAGAGGTCGCTGCGGGCCGGCAGGCTTACGTAATCTGTCCGTTAATCGAGGAATCGGAGAAGCTGGATGTACAGAACGCGATTGACGTCCATGCGCAAATCCAGTTTGCTTTCCCGGATTTACGAGTCGGGCTGCTGCACGGAAGAATGTCTCCCGCCGAAAAAGACGAAGTCATGCGCGAGTTCAGCGAAAATCGGGTTCAAG
This sequence comes from Paenibacillus vulneris, assembly GCF_039543185.1. Classification (NCBI taxonomy): domain Bacteria; kingdom Bacillati; phylum Bacillota; class Bacilli; order Caryophanales; family Paenibacillaceae; genus Paenibacillus; species Paenibacillus vulneris. The sequence continues at coordinate 37,411 of NZ_BAABJG010000044.1, forward strand.
TGCTGGTTTCTACGACGGTGATCGAGGTTGGGGTAGACGTCCCGAATTCGACCCTGATGGTGGTCTATGACGCCCATCGCTTCGGATTGTCCCAGCTGCACCAGCTACGCGGACGGGTGGGAAGGGGCGAGCATCAGTCCTATTGCGTTCTTATAGCCGACCCGAAAAATGAAGTAGGGAAGCAGCGAATGAAAGCGATGACCGATACGAACGACGGATTCGAAATCGCACGAAGGGATCTTGAGCTGAGAGGCCCCGGGGACTTCTTCGGAACGAAGCAGAGCGGTCTGCCTGATTTTCGAATCGCCGATATGGTGACAGATTTCGAAACGATGGAGCAAGCCCGGGACGATGCTGCCGAGATCGTACGCAAGCCCGACTTTTGGACGGCAGCCGGTTATTCTATGCTTCATGAATTTTTGCGCAGGGAGCATATTTTCGATAGTGACTTATTGGATTAACACCTAATCTTGCTTACATAACCATATTATTAGACACATGTCCGAGCCTTCCGTCATAGACTTACAAAGAGGTTGGCACACAAGACTACCATATCCTTATGATGGGAGGAGTTCGCGACATGAGCTATCAAAAATATGGCTTCGATCCCGTTTTTGTTGAACGTGTCAAATTAAAAATGAAAAATCCCGATACGAAAGAGCGTATCAAAATGATTTTGCAGGGTGTGACGAAGACGGACTTGCAGGACAGGACGAAGGTAAGAAGATTTGTCGACATGCTGGGAAAGGTGTTAAACGAGAGATTGACAGATATGCAGAAGGAGCATATGGTCAATTTTGTCATTTCCCAGAAAATAGATCCTAACAATACATTTCATTTACTCAAGCTGTGGGGAATGTTCCGATAAACCTCGGTCAATCGCAGCGTAAATAGCTTAATGAACAGACCGTTGGGTCTGTTTTTTTTGTTATGAATGACTTAAGCTCCCAGAAAAGGAAGCAAGGTTGCCATTCGAATCTATGAAAGCTATAATTTTCATAGAGAACCAAATAGGGGGAGGAGTATCTTTGCCATCAAATGAACCGAAAGAGAAACCGATGACACGCAGAAAATTGCTTGCTTCCATGGGAGCTGCCGGAGCTCTACTTGCCGCGGGCGCCGGATTGCCTTTTGAAGCTCGTGCAGCCTCGTCAACCGTACCTCTGACTGAGAACAAATCATGGCTTAATGTGAAGGACTTCGGAGCGCTGGGCAACGGATATGATGATGATGCACCGTACATACAATCCGCTATTGACTCAGCCTCTGCCAAAGGGGGAACGGTCTTTCTGCCAGCAGGCAAGTATTACATAAGCCGCGGACTGCTTCTCAGGAACAAGGTTAACCTGATAGGGGCAGGAGCAGGGACCACGACTATTAAGGCCGGGAACGCCGATATGTTCATGGTTTACAGCGGCTCATCCATCAACAACTATTCCATCGAAGGAATCACATTTGAGGGTATTGGTCCAAGCGGAGCGACAGGCGAAATTGTTGAACGCGGAATTTATATGGTCGAGGCTGCTAATGTCAGCATCGATAATTGTGTGTTCAATGGCGTAGCGAACGGGATACGGGCTGCTCGTTCCCAGCATGTCAGCATCACGAACTGCACATTTATAAAAATATTTGGAACAGAGGCATCGAATGAGGGGTACGGAATTGTCATCGAAGGCGGTGCGAACCATACCATTCAGGGCAACCATTTCAAAAACATAAACAAATACTGCATACATCTGACTGCAGGCAGCACGTATTCACATGTTACAGGCAATATCATGGAATTTACAGGAGATACCGCCATTATGGTATCTTCCAGAGTCAGCGCTTGCTCCTATCATTTGATAGAGGCCAATATGGTAGCTCCTTATGCGCTGATTGACCAAAAAAACAGCTCAACCTACGGAATTCGGCTAAAGGATGCTTGCAGCTACAATACCATTGTGAATAACGTCATTTCTCAAGCGGCCTCCGCAGGCATTCAACTGGATGCTCCTGAGAATGCAGGTGACGATAAACCATTTGGAAACACGATAACGGGCAATTCGGTGTACGGCTCTGTAAGAGGTATCTCCATCCTGAATAGTGATGGCAACTCGGTAAAAAACAATGAGGTTCGCCGTACGGAAACCGGAATTGTAGTGGATGTCGTTGGAGAAGGCGCAAGTTTATCGGCTAAACGGAATATCGTTATGAACAACTCCATCTCGCAAAGCTCGACTGCTGCAGTACTGGTCGGTTCTGCACGTTGTGACTCGAACACGGTGTTCGGCAATGCGGGGTATGACAATGCCGAGGCATTCAAAGATAGCGGCACGAATACGATGACCGCAGGCTTCTAACACTAGACGCTCTCCACGGAGGGCGTTTTTCAATGTGATGGAACTTTGTAGGGATGTCTCATCCAGCATGATCGACACAATTCCGTTCATTTCAATGTGATTCCAATCACAAGGCGAGCCTGTGCTCTCTACTATACTTAATTACAAGAACACAACGAAATGAAGAGAGGGCGATCTTAATGCTGAGTGAACAAACGATACAAACAATTAAATCCACGGTTCCCGTTCTGGAAGTACACGGAACAGCCATAACGAAGCGTTTTTACGAACTGTTGTTCACAGGCCACCCCGAGCTGTTGAACCTGTTTAACCATGCCAATCAGAAGAAAGGCCGTCAACAGGCGGCTCTGGCTAACGCAGTTTATGCCGCTGCGGCCCATATTGATCAACTGGAAACGATCCTGCCGGTAGTCAAACAAATAGCGCACAAGCATCGAAGCCTTGGTGTGAAGGCAGAGCATTATCCGATTGTCGGGGAAACGCTGCTTCGGGCAATCAAGGAGGTCCTGGGAGATGCGGCAACGGATGAGATCATCGCCGCTTGGGCCGATGCCTACGGGGTTATAGCTAATGTGTTTATCCAAACCGAGAACGAAATGTACCTTCAAGCCGAAGAGCGTGTTGGGGGCTGGAAGGGATTTAGGCGGTTTATTGTGGAACGAAAGGTGAAGGAGAGCGATACGATTACTTCGTTGTATCTGGTACCGGAAGATCAACAAGGAATTGCCGATTTCGAACCGGGCCAATATATCAGCGTGAAGCTTATGATTCCGGGTCAATCCTATACTCATATTCGTCAATACAGCTTGTCGGATATGCCGGGACAACCGCATTATCGAATTTCCGTTAAAAGGGAAGAGGCTGCGGAAGGAAAGCCGGAGGGCATTGTATCGAATTACTTGCACCGGGAAGTCACTGTTGGAGATGTTCTGGAGGTATCGGCACCGGCCGGAGACTTTATTTTGAGAAAAGAGGAAAAGCCGGCTGTATTGATTAGCGGCGGTGTGGGTCTGACTCCACTGGTTAGCATGCTGAAAACGCTGGCCGCCAAAGAGCCTGAGCGTTCCGTTACTTTCATCCATGCCGCGCGCAGCGGCCGGTTCCACGCTTTGAAAGAAGAAGTTGCCGATATAGCTAAGAGCCATCCGAATATCCGTTCCTATGTCTGCTATTCTTCTCCTACCGATTTGGACCGGAAGGAAGGGGCTTTTGATAAAGCGGGGTATCTTGATTTGGAGTGGCTGCAGCAGCGGGTATCCGGTCCGAACGCCAGCTTTTATTTTTGCGGGCCAATTCCCTTCATGAAAGCTGTATATCGAGCGCTGAAGGATTGGGGCGTTGATGACGCGGAGATTCACTTTGAGTTTTTTGGCCCGGCTGACAGCTTGGCAGAACAGGCAAACGAAGCGGGAGAGGCCGTAGTAAGGGGATAGGACAGCCATCGGGTTAGCCTTGCTTAGCCCGAAACAAGCGATTGACCGTTTCCCGCCGGAGTCCGAGTAATTGCGCTATTTCTTCTTGCGTTAATATATCCTTTATGGACATAGGGGAGATGTACTCATCAAACCATTGTTCCAGCTTCTCCAGCTTTTCCGCAGGAGTGACCAGCGTAAGATGGTCAATTCGCTGCTGCATCATTCTCAGCTTGCTTTGTAATTGCAGGGCGATCTCACGGCACTTTGCAGGATGCGCATCCAGCTCCGTGTACCATTCATCGGGAGATATGACTTCTACCTCACTGGTAATCAGGGCGATGGCCGTACCATGGTATTCTTTAGGGCTGATTAAGGAATGATGAGGAATCGTCTCGCCGGGAGTCACGATATTGACGAGGAAGGGACTGCCGTCCTCATGAACGCGCATGATTTTAAACAAACCGCTGCGTATATGAAATAAGGGTCCGCTTTCCCCTTGTCTGAACAAGATTTCGCCTTTATGTAATAGCATCCGATTTCACCTCCAAAATATATTATCACGGGAAGGGGTGGTCGTCCATTTTGCGGCCTCCATTCCTTGAGCACTTTGACTCCGCTGGAGAAAGAGCGCTCTTTTTTTGCTTCCAAGAAAAATGGTTTGTAAAAATGTTACAATCAGTGCTATGATGAATAGAACGCACGTTCTTTAAAAGGGTCCAAACAGAAATGAGGCTCTGTAACCTTTTTTTGAGCAGCTGCGTAATACATGTATGTTCTTCTACATAAAGATTCAAAGTCGGAAAGGGGCAATTAACGGTGGCACGTTTGGAATATCGGTTATATGAAGAAGGCGGGGATTTTCCGCTGCTATATTATTACGATCATATAGAGCGCGATGAGACGGCCTTGAGGTTTGCATGCGATTATTTGGTAAAAGAAGGAACTGTGTATGAAAAAACGTCATGCGCGATCGAGGACTTATGCTATGTTATTTATGTCAAGCCTTCAGAGGATGAGCAGGTAAAATCCTGGGCGAAGCCGCAATCCCCGGCGCCAGGCTTCAGCATGGAGCTTAGGGAATTCAAGGAATTGGCAACCGACTACAGGCTGGTGCATACGTATTATTTTGAGGACAGTCTGGATGTGATGCTGTATATGACCGCTAATTATTTGTACGTCGACGGACAGGAGTGGTACCGGACGTCTGTCGAGATTGATGAAGACCGGTCAACCTTCGTGTACTATGCAGTCAAATCGGACGAAGAAGCATAAAACCTATCATATGTGCTTAAGAAAACTCCGGTCTGATCCCTTGGAGGACATCTCTCGGCAGACTTGCGAACTTGTTATTTCATGTCGACTTTAGAATCGCGCCTGGAATAACATTTTAGGAGGAGTTCAATTGGAACATAGAAAATCAAATAAGCTGGTAGCATTATTCGTTACCGCTGCTCTCATAGCTGCATCCGGTTGTTCCAATACAACCGCGAATTCTAACTGCGTAGATCAAAATGGTGATGGTTATTGTGATAACGGAAGCGGCAGCAGCGGCGGAAGCTCACGCGGATACATTGGCGGGAGTTCCAGTAAGTCAGGTACATCAGGGGGAAACTCGGGCATATCGGAGGGTTCCTCCTCACATGGCGGCATTGGGAGCAGCAGCAGCTCCAGCTCTAGCTAAGGCAGGGGGACACGTAATGAATAAAGACAGAGACATAACCGGACTGCCTTATCCTGAGCGGCGGGAAGCATTGTATGAGCCGTTAAGGAAGGAAGGCATTTTTACTTGGGACTGTATGTACGAGGAGGAATATGCACTAGCCGGGCTCTATACGTTGGACCGCGATGTCCTTCATGAGATGAGGATAGCGGCAGAAGCCTTGGGGCGTGTCTTTGCCAAAACGGTTAACATAGTGAGTCAGGCGGATGAAGGGCTTCTGACCGGGCTCGGCATTCCGACAGCGGCTTTCGATGCGGTCCGATTGCAGCACATTGATTCGATGCCATCGCCAACCGTTATCGGCAGGTTCGATTTCGCCCTCAACAACGGGCAGATTAAAATGCTTGAATTCAATAGCGATACGCCTACCGGGATCGTAGAAGCCTTCCATGTCAACGGAGCTGTTTGCCAGGCATACGGAGCTGAGGATCCGAATGCCGGCTGCTCGGGCATGCTGTACGAGGCTTTTCAAGCAGCAATAAAAGCCTACGGCTCAGCGCAATATCCGCTGGATCACATCTTCTTCAGTGCCCTCGACTGGCATGAGGAGGATGCAGGCACAACCAAGTATTTACTGGCACAGTCGGGACTCCCCGCTTCTTTTGTTCCGCTTTCCCAGCTGCGTGTGATGGACGAATGCATGTGGGTATCCGATGACTCCGATCACATGACACCCGTCGATGTGTTATATCGGCTCCATGCGCTGGAGAAGCTGGCGGAAGATAAAGATGTAGACGGGTACCCGACCGGTGAGCATGTTCTTAGGCTGATAGCGGAGAAGAAGCTGGCCGTCATCAATCCTCCGTCAGGCTTTACAGCTCAGACCAAAGCGCTTCAAGCGCTTATTTGGAATTTGCACGAGTCCGGCCAATTTTATACGGACGAGGAGCATGAGATCATCGCCGCCCATATGCTGCCGACTTATTTGGAAAACCGGTTCTCAGACACTTCCATTTCCTATGTCATCAAGCCGATCTACGGAAGAGAGGGAAGCGGTGTCAGGATTGTAGATGCCGCAGGGAGCGTGCTCGATGAAAACGGGGAAGACGAATACTTGGATCAGCCGATGGTGTATCAGCAATACATAGAACTTCCGCCTGTACGGGTGGAGACGTTGAAGGGGACGACGAACGGCCGCTTGTTATGGGGCTGCTTTCTTATTGCGGGCAAGCCTTCCGCGGTCATCGCCAGAGTAGGCGGGCATATTACAAACAATATTTCATATTATTTGCCGGCAGGGTTGAATAAAGGGGGAGCTAAAGCATGACACAATGGGATTCCATACTTAATTTTCTGATTTATTTGGGAGTAACGGTGCCTTTATTGGGAATAGGCATTCTGCTTTTTACAATTACGACGCCGTACAGCGAATTCAAGCTCATTCGTGAAGGCGGAGATTTATCTGACCCTTCCAAAGCGGCTGCGGCCAAGGCTGCCGCATACGATCTTGGGGGCAAAATCATCGGCCAAACTCTGGTATTGGCATCTGCCGTCTATCATTCTCTTGGCTTGGTTGACTTGATCGTATGGGGATTCATCGGAATCGCGTTTCAAGTGATAGTGTTTTATATCTTCGAGCTGCTGACGCCGTTTAAAGTCGTTGCAGAAATTCCTAAAGGCAACGCTTCGGTCGGGCTTTTCTCATTCTGTCTCAGCGTGGCTACAGGCTTGCTGCTGGCGTCTTTGATAAGTTATTAATTCATTTCGATAGGAGGCGGGGCTGTTTGACTGAGTGGGAACATGCTTATACTGAGCATCGGCAGCTGCTCCTGTCGATTGCCTACCGGATGTTGGGTTCCTACACGGATGCGGAAGATATCGTACAGGATGCATTTGTAGCTCTACAGCGGGTCCGTGAGGAGGACATTCTCAGCGTTAAGGCTTATTTGATTAAGACAGTGACCCATAGGTGTCTGAATCTCCTGAAGTCATCCAGGAAGCAGCGCGAGGTCTACACAGGACCTTGGCTGCCGGAGCCGGATATCGAACTAGAAGCGAATAATCCCGAGGAGCAGATCATAAGGAAAGAGAAGGTCTCTTACGCGCTTCTCGTTATGCTCCAGCAGCTCTCGCCGGTGGAACGGGCGATTTTTCTGCTGAGGGAAGTACTGGATTACGATTATGCGCAAATCGCCGAGATGATGGACAAATCCGAGACAAACTGCAGAAAAATTGTGAGCCGCGCAAAGCATAAAGTGAATCAGGACCAGCTCAATACGGCCTCCACCGCTGAGCAGAACAGCGAGCCGTTCGTTCATGCATTCCTTAACGGGGTGAAAACCGGAGACTTCGCGGGTTTAATCCAACTGCTTACAGAACAGGCTGCACTCATAAGCGACGGCGGAGGAAAAGTTCGGGCAGCCCTATATCCCATCTTGGGCAAGGATCGTATCCAGGCATTTCTGGAAGGAATTCAAGGCAAAGGCTCCTTCGAAGGGGAACTGCTCGAGGTTCGAATCAATGGAGATTACGGGGTATTGATCGTGAAGGAAGGGAAGCCGAGCATGGCTATATGTTTTGGTGCGGCTACCGAATCCCACCGTTTACAAGACATCTATTTTATACTAAACCCCGATAAATTAGGACGATTCCGTAATCAATAAAGACCCGCTTTGGCGGGTCTTTATTGATTATCCTATACCATGAGCCGCTGCAGCTCCATCCTCTTGATCCTGTGAGTCCGCCATATCCTGCCATGAATCGGGCAGCAGGCGAAGCGGAGGAAGCTCAACAGTTCTCATCCATCGATATAAAGCGGATTTATCGAATAATTCCGTGTCCAGCCATGTATCGGCTTGCTCCTCATTCATAATAAAAGGGACCGTCTCCATACTTCCGGTTTCGTTATTTTGTATTCTTTTAATCAGGATGGAGCAAGTTCGAAGCTCTTCTCCGAAGGAGCCCGACCACACGTCGTACACCCCGGCCATTGCGAATGTTTGGCCATCATTGGTCATATAACGTTGGACCTGTTCCTTTTTGCGTCCTAACGAAGTGACACGGTCGAAGCTGCTTGCCGGAATAATGCATCTCTGACGCTTGAGCAAATGATCGAAGGCTCTTTTATCATAGATCGCTTCGCTGTCGACAAGCACGGAGTCTTGTGCCCAGAAAGGCATCAGGCCCCAACGAAATTCATCGAGTATTCGTTCGTTTCCTTTGGCTGTAATGGCGGTAATCGGCTGTTGAGGCCGCAAGCTGCGATCATTGGCATAGTAAAACATCGTTTTGGATAAGCGGTAGCGATCGTTTAGTTCGGTCAAATCGGCAGTCAGGTTGAATCGGTCGCACATGGTGGGAGCTCCTTCTCGTTTTCTTTCCAGTATCTGCATTATTCTCCGGAATCATGCGGATTAGAAAGCGAGGGACAGGAATTGGAAAAAGTTTCAGCGGATTTTCATCTTTTTTTAAGGTTAGGTTCATTTTTCATTAACCTTATTCTTATAGAATCAATAGTGTTGATCCCACATTCAACATATATCACGTTTAATCCCTGTTGTCGGCTGCCATCGACGAAACAGGGATTTTTTTTGTTCGACAGACAAAAAAATCGAGCCCCGTCTCACGACGAGGCTCATTCATGGGAGAGGAGAAACCGGACGAAGAGCTTATGGGGAACGTAAGTCTTCTCCGCGGTTGTCTACGACATTTTCGGATGTCGATGATATAAGGATAGACAGATTTCAAAAAATCTATACGTTATTCAGAAAATTTTGTGCAAAAGTTTACGTTTGTGGTACGATAGCATTACTATCCAGTAGAAGGTGGAAGCAAATGAGAGTCATATCAGGGAATGCCAAGGGAAGGCCGCTTAAGGCTGTACCTGGCATGGGCACAAGGCCTACCACCGACAAGGTGAAGGAGGCCATTTTCAGCATGATCGGCCCGTATTTTGACGGAGGGCACGTGCTGGATCTGTTCGCAGGAACAGGCGGGCTAAGCATCGAAGCGCTGAGCAGGGGGATGGACCGGGCAGTTTTGACCGATATCGACAAAAAAAGCATCGACACCATACGGCAAAATCTGCAGGCAACCGGATTTGCCGATCAAGCGGAGGTATACCGCAATGATGCCCTTCGCGCATTGAAAGCACTGATGAAGCGGGAAGCAAAGTTTGATCTTGTATTCCTGGATCCCCCATATCGGTTAAAGGTAGTACAAGAATTGATCGAGCAGCTGGATCAGGGACATATGCTCAATCCGCTGGCTACTATTGTAGTGGAACATGACGCCGAGGATGTGTACCAGGATCCCATCGGCCGTTTGCAGTGGATAAGAAGAGCGGAATATGGGGATACAGCGGTTACGATTTATAAAAATACATCGCAAGATGAGTCATGAGTGTTGCGTGCACATGTTGGAGGAGTTGACTGTAAAGATGAGTATGGATCGTTTTGAAATGAAAATCGCTGTCTATCCCGGCAGCTTTGACCCGGTGACCAACGGGCATTTGGATATTATACACCGCTCCGCTAAAGTGTTTGACAAGCTGATTGTAGCTGTGCTGAACAATTCAAGCAAAAATCCGCTGTTTACGATCGAAGAGCGCACCGAATTGCTTAAACAGGTGACGAAGGATTTGCCCAATGTGGAAATCGACAATTTTCGCGATTTGCTCATTAATTATATGAAACAAAAAAACGCGCATCTCATTGTGCGCGGTCTTCGTGCGGTGTCGGATTTTGAATATGAGCTGCAAATGGCTTCAACGAATCGAAAGCTTGACGAGAGCTTCGAAACCTTTTTCATGACGTCAACGCCTCAATATTCTTATTTAAGCTCCAGTATTGTAAAAGAAATCGCGCGCTTCCACGGACCTGTTACCGATCTGGTTCCCGAGGTGGTGGAAAAGGCTTTACGTACCAAATATCCGAAAGGCTAGCCTTTGGAATCCCGGCGGCTGTGATGGAATACAAAGGCTGTGACTATGGAGAGCACGAGCATAAGCAGCAGAATCATACCGAACCATAGCATCGATTTGCTAAATAGAGGCCACATCGTTACATAATTCCATTTCATTGTATCTATCCTTGGGTCCGAGAAAGTTAGCCAGGCGGGTGCCGGTGAACCTAACAAGTTATTCAATGGTTTCCATAAGGCGCTGGTGGCTATAAACGAGATGGCGGCATGAAGAAGCCTGGATTTCAGAAAGGCGGAATACCGAATATCGGTTCCTAACGTAAAGCTTTTGACTTGAGCGTGGGTCGATAAGCCGCCCCAGGCGAACAAGGCGCTAAGCAGCGCGTACTGCCATGAATCGGTGATTGCTTGGCTTTGCCCGAGGGAATAGGCGCCCAAATGCGCTTCAAACAATCCAGGCAGGAGAGACGACAGCATCGCACCGGCTTGCTCGGGTGTCACGATCCCAGTGGCGGAAATGGCGAGCCCGGCTATGGTAAGGACTTGGCTTAGTGATACGGCATGTACAATGACCGAGAACATCATCATGAGTCCGCCTATGGCCATTGTTTGCTGTACGGCATGGGTCACGGAATCACCGAGCAGCTTGCCGAAGGTTCTGCCATCACTGGCTTGCGCGGTTCGCCATGCGGAGGCGCTGCGACGGAACAGCCCGCTGTCTCCTGTTGCCGTTTGCAAGGCAGAGCGTTGGTCTTCCGCTTCCAACTTCGTATGCTGCTTGGCTAGTGTAATTCGCTGCCATAAGGCAAGCAGCAGGGCTGAACCGTAATGAAGGATCGCAAGGGCCAAGCCGCTTTGAGCATTATGCAAAAAGCCCACTCCAACGACCGATATAAGGAACACAGGGCTTGCTACGTGGCTTAACGTAAGCAGCCGCTCGGCTTCGTCCCTGCTAAGCAGCTTATCCTTTCTCATGCTGCCTACGGCTACGGCGCCTGAGGGGGTACCGGCAGTAATACCGATGGCGATAGCCCAGCCTGCAATACCCGGCAACCGGAATAATAGACGCAGAAGGGGCTCGAGCAAGGCTCCGATTGCGTGCAAGACCCCCATGCCTCTGGCAATCTCGATTACGATGAAAAATGGCAGCAGAGCAGGGAAGACAAGCTCCCACCAGATCCTCAGCCCTTGAAGCGATGATTTGAAGGCTTGATCGGGAAATAAAATAATGCTGACAACCAAGAGCAGCGCCAAACAGCCCAGAATCAAGGTGGTCAGGCGCGGAGATGTTAAAGTTTTTTCACTTGCCATAAGTACCAACTCCGGATTTGTAGGATGGTACATGTTTACGCTTTGTCCGTATGGTTTAGACCAAGCAGGTCAACCCTACAAAGAACGCCTGCGATAGAAGGCGCCAGTCATACGGGCTTTAGGGGGAGAAGGATGGAGGACACCAGACACTTGAAACGCGCTTCTAGAATCGTCGTTTCCGTATTTATAGCCATTATACTCGTATACGGCGTATATTTTATGCCGCTTCCGTTATTCATTTTTTCAGCCGGTACGGCTGAGGTTATTCGCCCAATGGTTCATGTGAATCAAAATAACGACGAGGAGCAAGGCGCGTTCATGCTGACCACCGTCAGGGTGAGCGACGCTACCGTATTCAGCTATTTACTGACTTTCATCAGGCCGTTCGAGGAGCTGCATTTGAAAACAGAGCTGCTGCAAAAGAACGAATCCGAGGAAGAATATTCACAGAGGCAGGAGGTCAATATGCTCTCCTCGCAGTCAAGCGCTATACAGGCTGCCTATCACCATTTGGGCATCCCTTACCGGATCAGTACGGATGGTGTTGTTATCGTGCAGGTCTTTAAGGATTTTCCGGCACATGAGGTGCTTCAGCCGGGGGATTACATCGTCAAAGTCGACGATACGCCGATTCAGACTAAAGAAGAGCTGCAGACCATTTTGAAAAGCAAAAAAGAAGGAGACTCCGTCTCCATCACCTACAAGCGGAAAAAGTTGCAAAAGACGCAATCCATACAGCTGGCTTTACTGCCGCCTGATGAGGGGGCCAGCCCGGATGTTCGCAGGGTAGGGCTTGGTGTTGTGCCTGCCAATGTGCAGAGCGTCAAGGCGAACGATGAGTCGAAGCAGGTGACCATTAAAGCGGGGGATATCGGCGGACCGTCGGCAGGGCTGATGTTCACCATGGAAATCATCAACAAATTAACCCCCGAGGATATCACAAAAGGCTATAAGGTTGCCGGAACGGGAACGATCGATGAGAAAGGAACCGTAGGGGTAATCGGCGGGATTCAGCATAAGATTATCGCGGCCGACAAGGCCGGGGCAGAAATTTTCTTTGCACCGAAAGATTATGTAACTCCGGATGGTAAACAGCGCATTAACAATTATTCAGATGCGGCCAAACGGGCGGAGGAAATTCATACTTCCATGAAGGTCGTTCCTGTAGGCACTTTGCAGGAAGCGTTGGATTATATGAACAATCTTCCGCCGAAAGCCGCAAAAGCCAGCTAAACACGGACCGGGGGCTCGTAATAATCCCTGAAGAGCTCGCGCTCTGCAGCCGCAGGATAGGCAAGGGCATAGACGGACGTAGCTTGAATATCTAAATCCAGCAGCGGTGAAGGATCCGCCAGAGAGGTTACTTTCGTAACAACGGGAACCTTCGCCGTTTTTTTCATACGCTTCAACAGCTCCTGGCCCCGCGCGCTAAAGCCGAGAACTCGAAGATACGGGACTCCGCGCCTTAATAGATCTGCTGTCAGCTTAGGCTTTGTATGATTAAGGAGTATGCGCAGCAGGGTGCGCTGCAGCTTGGTTCGAGTGTAGCGCTTGGTTTTGAGCAGGTTGATCAAATCCTCAACGATATGGCTGGAATCCGTGGACAGGAAAGAAAGCGACTGCTTGATGCGGTGCTCCAGCCCCTCGGCCACTTCATGATATCCGGCCAGCTCGACGGCACTGTGGTTCATGAGCTGCAGCAGCAAAGGCCTGGCAAAATGTTCCCAACCGATGGGTGTGCGCCCTTTGTTCCATTCGCGGCGTAGCACCTCCATAGTGCTTACAGGCACATAAGGGGCGATTTCCTCAAGCATCTTCTTCTCGAAAAGCAGATGTCTCAGTGCCGTAGCGCTGGCTATTTGACGGTCAGTAATGTCAAGCTGGTGATAGCCTGCTTTTTGGCGCGTGATGGTTAATGGTTCTATCCGGCTGCCCAATCTTTTAAGGGCAATAAGGTAGTGCAGGCCTAACGTATTGTTAGGCTTGGCCAGCTCTTCTTCGTTCGTTCCTGGTACATAATGGGCGATGGCTTTGCCGTAGGCGGCTGGATACGGGATACCGGCTTTGAGCTCCTGCTGCAGGAGCCCATGAAACTCCTCCGACTCATGATACGCTGCTTCTGCGACGTCATACAGCCACTGAATGTCGCCGCTCTCGCTTCCGAAGCAGAGACTGTCCACGACGCCCGCAGCATCCAGCGCGGAGACAGCGCCATACGCGAACCATTCGGCAGGCTGTGTAGAATAAGCGACAGGGAGCTCCAGAACCAGATCAACGCCCATACGAAGAGCCATTTCCGTACGCGACCATTTGTCAATCATGGCAGGTTCACCCCGCTGCAGGAAATGACCGCTCATAACGGCGACCACCGCATCGGCGCCAGATACGATTTTGGATTGTTGGAAATGATAATGATGACCATTATGCAGGGGGTTGTATTCAACAACTAGTCCGACCGTTTTCATCGTACACTCCTTGTACACACTTTGGTAATGTTTTCATATGTTTTCACTATAGCATGATCTGAAAATGTTGACAAAATAGAAGGATTATAGCTATAATAATCTTTGTTTGTTTGGGGTGATACTCATGTTCATTCGATTAAAAGAATTGGCGAAGAAATCAGAAACGGTACTTATTGATGAGACCATCGATTTGTCCGATGTTTTGAAGAATCGCACTGATTTGCTCAGCTTCGGTCCGCTGCAGGTTAATCTGCAGGCTCGTCATAACGGCGAGGCGGCTGAGGTCACCGGTGTTCTGGAAATAGATGTGGAGCAGCCCTGCTCCCGCTGCCTGGAGCCGGTAAAGCAAAGGCTGGAAATTCCTTTTCATGAAACGTTTGCTCTCGCTGCAGATGTATCGGAACCGGACGACGAGGAAGAAGACATTATCTTCGTTACGGATGAGAAGATAGAGTTGATGCCCTATTTGATTGAAAATGTACTGGTAGCTTTGCCGTACGTACCGCTGTGCGAGGAAGGGTGCCAAGGATTATGCCCTGTATGCGGTGGGAACCGAAACGAGCGGGCTTGCGGCTGCAAGCAGGACACGACGGATCCGAGGCTGGCCGGACTGGCAGATTTCTTTAAGCAATAGCAAGCTTGAATTCGTTGAAGGAGGTGGGAATATGGCAGTACCTCAAAGGAGAACATCCAAGACACGTCGCGACAAGCGCCGTACTCACTTTAAATTAGTAGTTCCAGGCATGGTTAAGTGTGACAACTGTGGTGAATTGAAATTGGCTCACCGCGTTTGCAAGGTGTGTGGATCTTACAAAAAAAGAGAGATCATCAAGCAATAATGGATGATATCAGCAAAACGGTAGCACTTCATCTTTTAGGGTGGGGTGCTATTTTTGTGCTTCCCTTTTCGATTACAATCCATTATACTATCTCTTATTACTTGGTCATAAGATATAGTGATATCCAGCTCGAGGTACCCGGATTCCGACATGAGAAGATGGCGTTTCCTTTGCATGCTTTTATTCGGAACAGGGTCGCTCAATACCTACATAAGACTAGCTCGGCATATCGCCGTGAAGTCTGGAGCCAGGAACATATGCAGGGATGATTTAACCATTCCTGTTCAAGATATATAAATGATCATGGATGTATACTAAGGTAAAGGTGGTGTCGGACATCGAACGCCTTCCTAAACGACAACGACAGCAGCAGCTGGCAGGAGCCATTGAGGAAAACCCTTTTATTACAGATGAAGAATTGATGAAGCTATTCCAGGTCAGTATCCAGACCATTCGGTTGGACCGGCTGGAGCTCGGAATTCCCGAGCTTCGTGAACGGATTAAGCTGATGGCCGAGCAATCGTACGATCAGGTACGCTCATTGCCTCTTCATGAAGTGATTGGGGATGTTATTGATCTGCAATTGGACAAGAGCGGGATTTCTATCTTTGAGATCAAGGAGGAGCATGTTTTCTCCAGAACGAAGATTGCGCGCGGGCATCATATTTTTTCACAGGCGAATTCGCTCGCCGTAGCCTTGATTAACGACCAGATTGCGTTAACCGCATCGGCGGATATTCGATTTGTCCGCTCGGTTAAGCTGGGGGAAAAATGCATCGCCAAAGCATACGTACGTTCTATCTCCAAAGGCAAAGCCAAGGTGGAAGTGTTCACTTACATCGGGGAAGAAGTTGTTTTCCAAGGAAATTTCATCATATACCACTCAACAAGAGATCGATCGGAGGGAGGAGAGCCTGATGCGGATTGCGATTGATGCAATGGGTGGAGACCATGCCCCCGATGTTGTAGTAGCCGGAGCTATAGAAGCGGCACGGGAATGGAGCGACACAACCATCACACTGGTTGGAGACTCAAACAGGATTGAAGCCATGCTAGGTGACGCAAAGCCTGCCAATCTTGAGGTTCGCCATGCAGGTGAGAAGATTGAAGCGGACGATGAACCGGTAAAAGCAGTTAGGCGTAAAAAGGATGCTTCCATGGTCGTAGCGGGCCGGATGGTTCGCGAAAGAGAAGCCGATGCCATGATCTCCGCGGGGAATACCGGCGCATTGATGACAATGGGGATTCTTGTTGTCGGCCGTATGAAGGGGATAAGCAGACCTGCATTGGCACCGATGATTCCAACGCTCGACGGCAAAGGAATCCTGGCATTGGACCTGGGCGCCAATATGGACTCGAGTGCCGAGGAATTAACGCAGTATGCCATCATGGGCAGCATTTACCGGAAAAAGGTTGAAGGGATCGCAAAGCCACGGGTCGGATTGCTTAATGTCGGCACCGAAGCCATGAAAGGAAATGAAGTGACCAAGGCAGCCTATGGACTGCTGGAGCAGGCTCCTATTCATTTCCTGGGCAATGTAGAGTCCAGGGATGTCCTGAACGGCCCGTGTGACGTATTGGTTTGCGACGGCTTCGCCGGCAATATTATGCTGAAGTCTTTGGAAGGGGCGGCTTCGACTATCTTCTCCGCGCTCAAAACGGAGTTGAGAAGAAACTTTATGACGAAGCTGGCCGCCGCTGTTCTGAAGCCAGGACTAATGAAATTCCGAAGCTCATTCGACTATGCCGAGCATGGCGCTGCGCCGCTTTTGGGGATTGACGGACTTGTGCTGAAAAGCCACGGATCTTCCAATGCCATGGCTATCAAAAATGCCGTTCGGCAGGCTCGTATTGCTATCCAGAATGATCTGGTGCAAAGTATTTCTAGGGAAATTAGTAATGGAAGTGAGATGTGACCTATGAGCTCAATACCGGTGGGCATTATCGGTACAGGAAAGTACGTACCTGAACGGGTACTGACGAATCATGATTTGGAACAAATGGTTGAAACGAATGATGAATGGATCGTTACCCGCACAGGCATTCGGGAACGCAGACTGGTCAGTGCCGAACAGGCCTCCTCGGATCTGGCTTACGAGGCTTCTCTGAAGGCATTGGATGCTGCAGGAATCAGTCCGGAGCAGTTGGACCTGATCATTGTCGCAACAATTACTCCTGATATGTCATTCCCGTCTACGGCATGCATTCTGCAGGATAAGCTGGGCGCTAAGAAGGCTGCCGCTTTCGATTTGTCCGCTGCGTGCTCCGGGTTTATTTACGGATTGGCCAATGCATCCAATTTTATTGCTTTGGGGACTTATAAATACGCCTTGGTTGTGGGCGCTGAATGCTTATCCAAAATTACGGATTATACCGATCGCAACACATGTATATTATTTGGTGACGGAGCGGGTGCCGTTGTGTTGGGCGCAGTTCCGGAGGGCCGCGGGTTCAAATCGTTTGAACTAGGCGCCGATGGTTCCGGCGGAGAGCTGCTGCGCATTAGCGGCGGAGGCTCGCGCTGCCCGGTATCGCCTCAATCGATCGAAACCAAGCAGCACTTCATTTATATGGCGGGCAGCGAGGTTTTCAAATTCGCCGTCCGGATTATGGGCAGCGCCGCGGAAGAAGCTCTTCGTAAAGCAGGGATGGAGAAGCAGGATATCGATCTGCTCGTCCCTCATCAAGCGAATATCCGCATCATTCAGTCTGCGCTGAACCGCTTGGATTTGAGCGAAGACAAATGTATGATAAACTTGGATAAATACGGCAATGTCTCTGCAGCCTCCATCCCGATCGCTTTGGCGGAAGCGGTAGAAGAGGGGAAGGTAAAAGAGGGCGATTGTATCGTATTGGTCGGATTTGGCGGCGGCCTGACTTGGGGCGCGTCCGTAATCGTTTGGTAATGAGATGAATCGTTCGCCTGGAGAGGGTTGGTGCTCTCCGGGCAACCGATACGAAAGGAGATATTACGTTGGGGAAAGTAGCATTTGTATTTCCGGGTCAAGGCGCCCAGGCCGTAGGGATGGGGCGGGACATTTATGAGTCCGATCCGGCGGCCAAAGCGATTTTTGATCGTGCGGATCAGGCACTCGGCTATTCTCTATCTTCGCTTATTTTCGATGGTCCGGATTCGGAGTTGAAAATCACTTATCATACCCAGCCTGCACTTCTTACGACGAGTGTGGCATACCTGGAGCTATTCAAGTCGAAGGGACTTCAGCCTGATTATTTGGCTGGACACAGCTTGGGAGAATACAGCGCTTTGGTAGCTGCCGGGGTACTGAGCTTTGAAGATGCTGTGCGGACCGTCCGTGCGCGCGGAGAATTCATGGATCAGGCCGTTCCGAGCGGTCAAGGCGCAATGGCAGCCGTTCTCGGAGGAGAGAGGGAAGCGCTTCAGAAGCTCTGCTCAGAAGTGTCAAAAGAAGCTGGAGTAGTGGAGCTTGCCAATCTGAACTGCCCCGGTCAAATCGTGATTTCCGGTAGCAAAGAAGGTGTACAAGCTATCGTGGAGCGTGGAAAGGAGATCGGCGCCAAGCGAGTCATTCCATTGGAAGTAAGCGGTCCGTTCCATTCTTCCTTGATGAAACCCGCCTCCGAGCGGTTGTCGGATGTGCTGTCTGCGGTTCCTATGCAAACGGCGTCGGTGCCCGTGGTAGCCAATGTAACCGCGCGTCCCGTGCA
This sequence comes from Paenibacillus vulneris, assembly GCF_039543185.1. NCBI lineage: Bacteria > Bacillati > Bacillota > Bacilli > Caryophanales > Paenibacillaceae > Paenibacillus > Paenibacillus vulneris. The sequence continues at coordinate 56,050 of NZ_BAABJG010000044.1, forward strand.
AGAGCCTGAATCCATCCGCGAACTGCTCGTAGAGCAGGTGCATTCTTCCGTATTATGGGAAGACAGCGTTGCCTGGCTGATTGAACAAGGCGTGGATACGTTTGTCGAGATCGGTTCGGGAACGGTCTTGGCCGGGTTGATCAAAAAGATCGACAAATCGGTCAAAATCTATTCGATCAATAGCAAAGAAGCATTGGATCAGTTCCAATTGGATGTTACCAATTAAGCAGGCCTTTTAAGATTAACGGAAGAATTAGGATAGGAGGGGTACGATGTTAGCGGGTAAAGTCGCATTGGTTACAGGCGCTTCGCGAGGCATTGGCCGCGCTATTGCTCTTACGCTTGCAGAAGCGGGAGCAGACGTTGCCGTAAATTATGCCGGCAGTGCAGCTGCAGCTGCAGAGGTGGTCAGCCTTATTGAGGGTATGGGCCGCAAAGCGATAAAAGTGAAGGCGAATGTAGCTTCCTCTCAGGAAGTGGACGATATGTTCAAGCAGGTGCTTGAAACCTTTGGGAAACTGGACATCTTAGTGAATAATGCAGGCATCACGAGAGATAATTTGATTATGCGCATGAAGGAAGAGGAATTCGACGAGGTTATCGCCACAAATCTGAAGGGCGTGTTCAACTGTGTTAAGGCAGCGACACGTCCGATGATGAAGCAGCGTTATGGCCGCATTATAAACATCTCCTCCGTTGTTGGAGCGCTCGGCAATCCGGGTCAGGCCAATTATGTTGCAGCGAAAGCAGGCGTTATCGGTATGACTAAGGCAACCGCGAAGGAGCTGTCGTCACGGGGGATTACAGTCAATGCCGTAGCTCCAGGATTTATTGAAACGGATATGACGGATAAATTATCCGAGGATACCCGTTCGCAGATGCTGAAGCAAATTCCACTAGCGCGTCTCGGCCAGCCGGATGATATAGCGAAGGCAGTGCGCTTTCTTGCATCCGACGATGCTTCTTACATGACCGGCCAAACGATTCATGTGGACGGCGGCATGTATATGTAAGGGTGAAAATTGTTACCGAGCCATTGTGTGAAAATTCGCAAATATTGTTTTTTTCTGCGGAAATAGCGCTTGCTCTGGCAATTTGTCCATAAGTTAAGTATAATACCAAGGAGGAGGTGAACCGGATGTCCGATGTTTTAGATCGCGTGAAACGTATCGTCATCGATCGTCTTGGTGTTGATGAGGCAGAAGTGTCCCTCGAAGCATCTTTTAAAGATGATTTAGGCGCTGATTCTCTAGATGTTGTAGAGCTTGTCATGGAACTGGAAGATGAGTTTGATATGGAAATCTCTGATGAAGATGCAGAGAAGATAACTACAGTAGGTCAAGTAGTTGAGTACATAAAATCTCATACTTAATTGGTATAAGTCCCGTTTTGCTTTTTAGACGGGACTTATCTCCATTCAGTATTGCCATACATGTACAGCGAATCTAGCAGCTACATTAAATTGGGTAAATTCATAACATTAGTTATTTTAGATAGAGGTGGATTAAAGTGAAGCAACGAGTTGTCATAACAGGTATGGGCGTCATGACCTCCTTGGGACATGATCTTGAAACATTCTGGGGGAACCTGATGGCAGGTAAATCCGGAGTAGGTATGATTGAATTGTTCGATGTGAGCGAATATCCAACGCGCATTGCTGCTGAGATCAAAGACTTTAATCCTGAGCAGTATTTCGATAAAAAGGAAGCCCGTCGCATGGACCGTTTCGTACAATTTGCAGTGGCGTCGTCTTTGACTGCACTGCAGGATGCGGGACTTAACATCAAGGAGGACACGGATCCGGAGCGTGTAGGCGTCTATGTAGGCTCCGGTATCGGCGGTTTGTCCACTTGGGAAGAGCAGCATAAAATTTTGCTGGAAAAAGGACCGAAGAGAGTAAGTCCGTTCTTTATTCCCATGATGATCGCGAATATGGCGTCCGGCCAAATCTCCATGATCACAGGAGCCAAAGGTCCTAACAGCACAGCAGTAACCGCGTGCGCAACAGGGACTCACTCCATCGGCGATTCGTTCAAAATGATACAGCGCGGCGATGCCGATGTCATGATTTGCGGTGGCGCTGAAGCGACGATCAGTCCGACGGGTGTGGCCGGTTTCTGTGCGCTGCGCGCTATGTCGACTCGTAACGACGAGCCTCAAAAAGCGAGCAGACCGTTTGATACGGACCGGGACGGTTTCGTTATGGGCGAAGGTTCCGGAATTCTGATTCTGGAGTCGCTCGAGCATGCGCAAAAGCGCGGCGCTAAAATTTACGGTGAGGTTATCGGGTACGGCATGAGCGGCGACGCTTATCATATGACCGATCCGGATCCGGACGGTGCTGCGCGCTGTATGGCCAAAGCGATCAAGGATGCGGGTATTGCACCGGAGGATATTGATTATATTAATGCGCATGGGACCTCTACGCCGGTTGGGGACCGCTCGGAGACGACGGCCATCAAGAAGGCGCTGGGAGAGCATGCATATAAAGTCGCAGTCAGCTCAACCAAATCCATGACAGGTCATCTATTAGGAGCTGCCGGCGGTGTGGAAGCGTTGATTTGCGGATTAACCCTGAAGCATGGGTTTATCCCTCCGACTATTAATTTGGACAATCAGGATCCTGAATGTGATCTGGATTATGTGCCAAATCAAGCGCGTCAAGCGAACGTGAAGGTAGCAATGTCGAACTCGTTCGGTTTTGGCGGCCATAATGCCACCATTATTATGAAAAAGTTCGAGCAATAAGCACTCCGCCGCGAGACCGTAATTAATCTAACGAACGGGAATGTCCGATTAGGTGGTGAAGGCATGCATCGAAACCTGAAGCAGCTTCAGGCTGCGTTAAATATTACGTTTCGCAAACCCGAGCTATTAAGACAGGCGTTTACCCACTCTTCCTATGTAAACGAACATAGAGTCGGCAATTACAAGGATAATGAGCGGTTGGAATTTTTGGGCGATGCAGTCCTGGAACTAACGGTTTCCGAGTATTTGTTCGATACGTACCCGGAACGTTCCGAAGGGGAATTAACCAAGTTAAGAGCTTCAATCGTATGCGAGCCTTCATTAGTCGGATTTGCCGAAGAGCTGGAGTTCGGTTCCTATGTGCTTCTAGGCAAGGGCGAGGAGCTGACCGGCGGCAGAACCAGACCGGCTTTGCTGGCTGACGTGTTCGAATCGTTTATCGGCGCATTATATTTGGACCAGGGACTTCAAGTGGTGACAAGCTTTCTTAAGCAGCATGTGTTCCCGAATTTGCCTCACCAAGGCAAGCTGCTGACCGTTGACTTCAAAACCCATCTGCAGGAATATACCCAGCAGCATAACATGGGGGTACTGGAGTACCGGATCGTCGACGAACGCGGGCCTGCTCATGAAAGAGAGTTTGTTGCCCAGGTTCATGTGAGCGATACGCTTTTGGGGCAAGGGTCCGGCCGTTCGAAGAAAGAGGCTGAACAGCATGCGGCTGCTCAAGCATTGGAAGCGTTGAAAGTCCATATTCAATAGCGCAAACAGAGCAAGAGGGTGCAGGGATGGCAGCTTAAGGGTTGCCGTCGCTGCATTTCTTTTTTTTCAGAAGATGTGAGAAGACGAAATCGTCATTCAAAGCAAAGGTAAATCCCTGCCAGCTATGCAGAACATCATGCTTGGAGTGTTGAGGTTGACCGTGGGAGTTTATTCTATGAATAAGGAATGTGTGGTACAATAGCGTTGAGGTGAGACGATGTTTTTAAAGCGTATTGAGCTGTCCGGTTTTAAATCGTTTGCCGATCGGACCGAGCTTGAATTCGTACAAGGTATTACGGCTGTAGTCGGTCCAAACGGCAGTGGGAAAAGTAACATTTCCGACGGCATTCGTTGGGTGCTTGGAGAGCAAAGCGCCCGCAGCTTGCGCGGAGGGAAGATGGAGGATATTATTTTTGCCGGAAGTGACGCTCGTAAGGCGGTTAACTACGGTGAAGTATCGCTCACCCTGGATAATTCAGATCAATCGCTATCGCTGGATTTTAATGAAGTGACCGTAACCCGGCGCGTACACCGGAACGGGGACAGCGAGTATCTAATTAATAAGCAGGCTTGCCGTCTGAAGGACATTACCGAGCTGTTTATGGATACAGGGATCGGTAAGGAAGCTTACTCTATCATCGGACAAGGACGAATTGAAGAAATTTTAAGCACGAAATCGGAAGATCGCCGCGGTATCTTTGAAGAAGCCTCCGGGATCGTAAAATATAAATCAAGAAAGCGTGAAACGGAAAAGAAGCTCCAGGAAACGGAGCAAAACTTGCTCCGGATTAATGACCTGGTAGTTGAGCTGGAGGATCAGATCGAGCCGCTGCGGATCCAATCCGAGAAGGCTGTGCGCTACAGAGAGCTGAGAGAGCAGCTAAAGAAGAACGAGATTGCTATGTACGTGTATCAAATCGAGCAAATCTACAACTCGTGGACCGAGACGAATAAAAAGCTGGACAAGCTGAAGCAGGAGCAGCTGGAGCTATCCGCGATCGTCGGTCAGCATGACGCGCATTTGGAGAAGCATCGCTGGGAAACCAGAAGGCTTGAGGAAGAAATCGAGGCGCTTCAGGCGCAGCTTCTGCAGATAAGCGAGGATTTTGAAAAATGCGAGGGACAGGGAGAGGTACTCAAGGAGCGTAAAAGAAATTATGCTTCTAACCAGGCTCAGCTCGCGCAAAACGTAAAGCAGCAAGAAATCCGTTCAACGGAGAAGGAAGCCGAATTAGCGGCCATTAGGGAAAAGCTGGCGGTTATTTCGGACGAGCTGCAGCAGTATCAGGCCAAGCTAAAGGCGGAGGAAGACCGGTTGCTGGGCGTAGCAGGCGGCATCAGCAGCGCGGAGGAAGACCGTCTGAAGGGCGAGCTCCTGGAAACGCTGAATCAAATGGCGAACGCCCGCAACGAGGCGCGCTACGCGGAGCAGCAGCTGGAAGGGCTGTCTAAGCGGCTTGACCGGCTCGGGGACGAGCACCGGAAATGGAGAGAGCAGCAGGACAGCATTGCGGAACGTAAGCGGGTTCTGGAAGAACGGTTAGCTGCGGTCATAGGGAACATTGAAAACGCGAGAAACCGTTATCTGGAACTGAGCCAAAGCTTGAAGTCGAAGCAAATGTTATCTGAGGAATCACAATCCACCGTGCGAAAATGGGAACAAAAGCTCGACTCCATGATCTCCCGCCGCGATACGATGCGTGAAATGGCAAATGATTATGACGGCTTCATGCATGGCGTTAAAGAAGTGCTGAAGGCGAAGGACCGCCAAGATCTGCGCGGAATCCGAGGCGCTGTAGCCGAGCTGGTTAAGGTTCCGGCCCATGTCGAGGTGGCGGTAGAGACGGCGCTAGGCGGAGCATTGCAGCATATCGTCGTCGATAGCGAGGCGAACGGCCGTGAAGCGATTGCTTTCTTGAAGCGCAGGCAGTTAGGCCGCGCTACCTTCCTTCCTCTCGACGTTATCCGCGGACGTTCAATTCCGGATTCCGAACGAAGAACGATAGAAGGTATGGAGGGCTTCGTCGGTATCGGTGCCGACCTTGTTCAATATGAGGACACTTATCGTCAAATTGTCGGCAGCTTGCTCGGCAATGTCATCATCGCCAGTCAATTGGAAGTTGCTAACCGCATTGCGGCAAAAGTCCAATACCGTTACCGGGTGGTTACGCTGGAAGGCGACGTCGTGAACCCGGGAGGATCGATGACGGGGGGCAGTCAGCAGAAGAAAACGAGCAGCCTGCTGAGCCGCCAGCGGCAGATTGAAGAAATGGACAAGGAGATTGCCGTTTCGCAAGAGCAGCTTCAACAACTGCGCGTCAAAGCGGATCAGGTTCGCAAGGAGATTGCTGCGGACTCCGCAATGCTCGAGGAGCTTCGCCAAGAAGGAGAGGCGCTTCGCATTGAGGAGCAGCAAATTCGTGCGGGACTTCAGCCGCTGGAGCAGGAGGCCAAGCAGGTAGCCGAGCAGCTGGCGCTGTACAGTGAAGACGGGGATGCGCTGGACTCGGAGCGCAAGGAGCTGAAGGACCGTCAGGCGGCCGCCATTCAAACGCTGGAGCGTCTAACGCAGGAGGAGGCTGCTCTGCAGCAAGCCATTCGTGAAGCGGAGCTGGCGCGCAAAGCCGGTGAGCTTGCGAAGGAGGAGCTTCAGACGCAGCTTACCGAGTTAAAAGTCAAGGTCGCTTCCCAGACACAGGAGAAGCAGGCCTTGGTGGATCAGGAGCGGCGCAGCCACTCCGAGCTGACCCAGTTACATAACGAGCTCGATTTGAACCGAAGGCTGGTTCTGCAATTGGAGCAGGATATGGCGAATCACGAGCAGGAAACAATCATGCAGATCGAGCTGTTGAACAGCCTCAAGCTGAAGAAGCAGCAGTGTACCGAGCAGTTGGAGCTGAAGCGTGCGGAACGGGCCCAATGGCAGGCACAGCTAGAGAAAGAGGAGAACAAGACAAGGGAAGAGCGCAACCAGCTGCGCCAGACGGAGGAGCATTTGCACCAGACCGAGGTGCGGGTAAACCGTCTGGACGTGGAGCTTGAGAACCTGCTCAAGAAGCTGTCGGATGATTACGAGCTCAGCTATGAATTGGCCAAGGAGCGCTACCCTGTCCCAGAGGATGTGCTTGGGGCCCAGAACCAGGTGCGTGAGCTGAAACGCGACATTGCCGTACTTGGTGAAGTCAACCTGGGAGCGGTGGAGGAATTCGCGAGGGTTAACGAGCGATTCCAGTTTTTAAGTGAGCAGAAGAATGATTTGGTTGAAGCGAAAACCACCTTGTATCAGGTGATTCGGGAAATGGACGAAGAGATGTCGAAGCGGTTTAGAACGACGTTCGACGCAATCCGCTCTCACTTTGTTGTCGTCTTCGCCAAGCTGTTCGGCGGAGGACGTGCCGATCTGATTTTATCCGAGCCGGATAATCTTCTTGATACGGGGATCGAAATTGTCGCTCAGCCGCCGGGTAAGAAGCTGCAGAACCTGCAGCTCTTGTCGGGGGGAGAACGAGCGCTGACGGCTATTGCCCTGCTATTCTCGATCATCCGCGTGAAGCCGGTGCCGTTCTGCGTGCTTGACGAGGTCGAAGCAGCCCTGGATGAAGCGAATGTATCCCGTTTTGCGGAATATTTACGCGAGTTTTCCGAGCAAACCCAGTTCATTGTAGTAACGCACCGCAAGGGGACGATGGAAGAGGCGGATGTGCTGTACGGGGTCACGATGGAAGAAGGCGGCGTATCCAAGCTGGTATCCGTCCGGTTGGAAGAGGATGAAGCCATCATTGCGAGCTAGATTCGTTCATGATGCAGCCAATTCGAGTTCAATAAAGCTAAAAGTATATAGAAAGGGGCTATCGCCCGATGAGTTTTTTTAAACGATTGAAAGAAAGCATTTCCTCCAAGGCCGAGGCGGTTACGAATAAGTTTAAAGAAGGCTTGTCCAAAACACGCGATGTTCTGGTCGAGCGCGTCGAAGATTTGTTCAGCCGCCGCAAAAAAATCGACGAGGATTTCTATGAGGAGCTTGAAGAAATTCTGATCGGTGCGGATGTGGGCGTCAACACCGTTATGAAGCTGGTCGAGGATCTGCGTGCAGAGGTCCGCAAGCGGAAGATCGAAGATCCAAGCGAGCTTCAGCCTATTTTGACGGAGATGATTATCCAGCTGCTGAAAGGTGAGGAGAACGCTTCTCTGAAAATGGCGGAATCGGGCTTAACCGTCATTCTGTTCGTTGGCGTCAACGGAGTAGGAAAGACGACAACGATCGGCAAGCTGGCGCATCATTTGAAGTCGCAGGGTAAAAAGGTGCTTCTGGCTGCAGGAGACACGTTCCGTGCCGGGGCTATTGAGCAGCTGGAGGTATGGGGGCAGCGCGTCGGCGTTGATGTTATCAAGCAGCAGGCGGGCTCCGACCCGGCAGCGGTGATGTTCGATGCGCTCCATGCAGCCAAAAACCGGGGCGTAGACGTATTGCTATGCGATACGGCGGGACGTCTTCAGAATAAAGTGAACTTGATGGAAGAGCTTAATAAAATTTACCGTGTCATCCGCCGTGAAGTTCCTGAAGCGCCGCATGAAGTGCTGCTGGTGCTTGATGCTACAACGGGCCAAAACGCTCTGAGCCAGGCTAAGCTGTTTGACGAAAAGACAGGCTTGACCGGTCTTGTGCTGACCAAGCTGGATAGTACGGCAAAAGGCGGTATCGTAGTGGCCATTCGTCAGGAGCTGAACCTTCCCGTTAAGTTCGTAGGGCTTGGCGAGAAAATGGACGATTTGCAGCCGTTTGACTCGGATCAATTCGTCCATGCCTTGTTCAGCCGCTGGATTCCGGAAGGGGAAGCTCAGCCGGATGAGACGGCAAAATCATAGTTCGCCCACGATATTTTAAGTGACAAGGAAAATAGCTTGACATCCTTCTCCGTTTTGGGTATTATAGGTTCTGTTGTTCCTGTAAAGTGTTTTACCTTAACGGAGGCGGGGCACTATGACAGAAGAAAATGCATTGATGAAGACCAATCGCATCAATTTGCTTTTTGACTTCTACGAGAAGCTGCTGACTGAGAAGCAGCAAATGTTCTGCAAGCTGTATTTTCACGATGATTATTCGCTTGGAGAAATCGCAGCTGAATTCAAGATTAGCCGCCAGGCGGTGTATGAACATATAAAACGAGCAGAGTCCGTATTGGAGGATTACGAGATTAAGCTGCAGCTATTAGCCAAGCACGATGAACGGGTTCAGCTGACACAAAAGCTTGAACCGCTATTGTCCGGTCTCTCCGGCAATGAACGGGCTCAGGCGCAAGAGCTGCTGCATCACTTGGTGAGTCTCGACTGATATATGGACAGCCTGATTCAGTCAAATGTGGACTATGTATCAAAGATAGATAAGTAACACTCAAGAGGTGAATTCGCATGGCATTCGAAGGATTAGCGACCCGATTGCAGAATGTGTTCAGCAGGCTGAGAGGCAAAGGAAAGCTAACGGAAGACGATGTTAACGAGGCGCTGCGTGAAGTTCGTCTCGCGCTTCTTGAGGCGGATGTGAACTTTAAGGTTGTGAAGGAATTCATCGCGAAGGTGAAGGAGCGCGCTATCGGTCAGGAAGTACTTGAGAGCTTTACCCCGGCGATGGTCGTCGTCGATATCGTGAATAAAGAGCTGACCGAGCTTATGGGCGGCTCACAAAGCAAGCTGGCCCGGTCGAACCGGCCGCCGACCGTCGTGCTGATGGTTGGTCTGCAGGGTGCAGGTAAGACGACGGCAACAGGAAAGCTTGCCAAGATGCTTGTACAGCAAAATCACCGGCCGCTGCTTGCTGCGGGCGATATTTACAGACCGGCTGCCATAAAGCAGCTCCAGGTTCTGGGCGAGCAGCTTAAGGTGCCTGTATTCACGATGGGAGATCAAGTAAGTCCCGTTGAAATCGCGAAGAACGCTTTACAGCATGCCAAGGATAATGGGAATGATTATCTGATTGTCGATACGGCAGGACGTTTGCATATCGATGAAGGCCTTATGGAAGAGCTGAAGCAGATCGTGGCGGCGATCAGTCCGGACGAGATTTTGCTGGTCGTTGACGCCATGACAGGTCAGGATGCGGTCAATGTTGCCGAGAGCTTCCACAAGCAGCTGGAACTGACCGGCGTTGTGCTGACCAAGCTGGACGGAGACACTCGCGGCGGCGCGGCGATTTCAGTCAAAGCCGTTACCGGATGCCCGATCAAATTCGCTGGTATCGGTGAGAAGCTGGATGCGCTTGAGCCGTTCCATCCGGACCGGATGGCATCCCGGATACTGGGTATGGGCGACATGCTCACGCTGATCGAGAAGGCCCAAGCCGGTATTGATGCCGAGAAGGCCAAGGAAATGGAGCGCAAAATGCGCACGGCGGAATTTACGTTCGACGATTTCCTTGACCAGATGGAGCAGGTAAAGAAGCTTGGTCCATTGGATCAAATCCTAGATATGCTGCCCGGAGCCAACAAGATGAAGGGCATGAAGGATCTGAAGGTCGATGACAAGCAAATGGCTCGGATAGCCGCCATCGTCAAGTCAATGACCAAGGAAGAACGGCAAAATCCGGATATGCTCAGTCCGAGCAGACGTAAGCGTCTGGCTGCGGGAAGCGGAAACTCCGTGCAGGATGTGAACCGGTTCATTAAGCAGTTTGATGATATGCGCAAAATGATGAAGCAGTTCTCCAGCATGATGGGACCTAAAGGCCCGAAGGCGTTGAAGGGCTTGAAGGGCAAGCTGGGCAAAGGAATGAAGTTCCCGTTCGGTTGATCCCGCGGGAATGTAATATAGTCAAGTTTATTCTATGTTGGAGGTGATTTTCTAATGGCAACTCGCATTCGTCTAAAACGTATGGGTGCTCACAAAGCTCCTTTCTACCGTGTGGTCGTATCGGATTCCCGTTCCCCACGTGACGGTCGTTTCATCGAAGAGATTGGTACTTACAACCCGGTTGCTCAACCAGCCGTTGTTAATATCGACGAGGAAAAAGCGCTGAGATGGCTTCAAACTGGTGCTCAAGCTTCTGATACTGTTCGCAGTCTGTTCAGCCAAGCTGGCATCTTGAAGAAGTTCCATGAGTCCAAGCTGCAGAAGTAATCTGCCGATTCGGAGGGTGTTATGAAAGATCTAATAACCGTTATCGCCAAGGCGTTGGTTGATCATCCCGAAGAAGTAAAGGTAAATACGGTGGAAGACGAACGAAGCATTACCTTCGAGCTTTCCGTACATCCCGATGATGTCGGGAAAGTTATCGGAAAGCAGGGGCGTATTGCCAAGGCGCTTCGTACCGTAGTTACCTCGGCTGCAGTGAAAGAAAGTAAGCGTGTTTCGGTTGAAATCGTGTCATAATGGACACCATGAGAGTTAGGAGAAATCCTAGCTCTTTCTTTTCTTCTGAAACAGGCCTATCTTAAGATTAGCTTCTATTACCCTCTCTAATCTTCGGACTGCTTTATCGCGGTAAAGCTATGGTTAGGGAGTTTACGCATACATAATGGAATTGATTCAATGCTGTTGGAGGGTACAAATGAGCGATAAATTATTTACGGTAGGTAAAATCGTTAATACGCACGGCATCCGGGGAGAGCTGAAAATCGTTCCTCAAACGGATTTTCCGGATGAGCGTTTTGCTAAAGGAAGTTCCTTGGTCTTTTTTGATCCCCAGAAGCAGACGAGATTACCTGTTACCGTAGAATCGGCACGCGAGCATAAAAAAATGTTCATGGTCAAGTTTAAAGGCTTCGATAACATTAACGAAGTCGAGAAATACAAGGGCTGGCTGCTTAAGGTGGAAGAGAAATATTTGAGCGAGCTTCCCGACGATGAATATTATTACCATGAAATTATTGGCTGCACGGTGTATACCGACGAGGGGGAGAAGCTCGGCACCATCAGCGAGATTTTGTCTCCGGGAGCTAACGATGTGTGGGTGGTAGAGCGCGAGTCCGGCAAACCGGTGCTGCTTCCCTATATTGACGATGTGGTTCTGGAAGTGGACGTACAAGAAAAACGGGTTAAGGTATCCCTGATGGAAGGCTTGCTGGACTAATGAGAATTGATGTGCTTACATTATTTCCCGACATGTTTGACGGCGTGTTTTCATCCAGTATATTAGGTAAGGCCAGGGAGAAAGGCATCGTCGAGCTGAATACGGTTAATTTTCGCGATTATTCCAATAATAAGCATAATACCGTAGACGATTATCCTTACGGCGGCGGCGGCGGTATGGTACTGAAGCCTGAGCCTATTTTCGCAGCTGTCGAGGCGCTGACGGAGCCGCTTGCGGGTAAGCCCCGAATCGTCCTCATGTGCCCACAAGGGAAGCCGTTTACGCAGCGTAAAGCGGAGGAATTGGCTAAGGAAGACCATCTGATTTTTATATGCGGGCATTACGAAGGCTACGATGAACGGATCCGTGAGCATTTGGTCACCGATGAGCTGTCGATTGGCGATTATGTGCTGACGGGAGGAGAGCTTCCCGCGATGGTCGTTATTGATAGCGTGGCGAGGCTTCTTCCCGGTGTTCTCGGCAATGAAACGTCAGCCGTAACGGATTCGTTCAGTACCGGCTTGCTCGAATATCCGCATTATACGCGTCCTGTCCAGTTTCGAGAATGGACCGTTCCTGACATACTATTGTCCGGTCATCATGCCCATATCGAGAAATGGCGCAAACGCGAGTCTATCAGACGTACATGGCACAAAAGACCCGATCTGCTGAAATCGTACTCGTTAACGAAAGAGGAGCAGGTCTGGTTAAAGGAGATTCAGCAAGAATCGGAGAGAACGAAAGAGGAAACCGACTAATTCTATTTTCTTTCGAATTGATAGAATTTCAAGTTGTGTTTGGTTCACAATTATGGTATTATATACAACGTTGTGGCATTTTGCCCGATTACGGTGGTCCTCTACGCATGACAACACGAGATTCGACATCAGAGGCGGAATGAACACCTGTGTGGAAGGAGGGAGTCAGCCATGAGTCTGATCCAGGAGATTACTAAGGAACAACTACGCCAAGATTTGCCAAGCTTTCGTCCAGGTGACACTGTAAAAGTGCACGTGAAAGTTATCGAGGGTTCCCGCGAACGTATTCAGCTGTTTGAAGGTGTTGTAATTAAACGCCGCGGCGGCGGAATCAGCGAAACCTTTACCGTTAGAAAAATTTCTTACGGTGTTGGCGTTGAAAGAACGTTCCCGGTACATTCGCCGAAGATTGATAAGCTTGAGGTGGCTCGCCGTGGTAAAGTTCGTCGCGCGAAGCTATACTACTTGCGTGGTCTTCGCGGTAAAGCGGCAAGAATTCAAGAAATTCGTTAAGACGAAAACAAACGGGGGCTTGTTTACCAAGCTCCTTTTCGTTTTTTTCGAAGACCGAAATTAATGGAAGAAAGGGCAGGTCTTTATGGAGCAAGAACAAACCGTAGACAAACCGAATCCAGTCAAAAGCGAAGTTTGGGAATGGGTTAAAGCGCTGCTCATCGCTGCAGCTCTCGTCTTTTTTATACGCTGGTTGATTTTTGCCCCGTTTATTGTAGAAGGCCCGTCCATGGAGCCTAACTTTTATACCGGTGAACGCTTGATTGTCAATAAGATCATTTATTCCATACGTAAGCCTGAAAGAGGCGAGGTGGTCGTATTTCATGCCACCAAAGAAAAAGATTACATAAAGAGAGTTATCGCGCTGCCTGGCGAGACCGTAAAGGTGGAAGGCGATAAGGTGTATGTTAACAACAAAGTGTTAGACGAGCCTTATTTGCAGAAGGCATTGGATGACGCTGCGAAAAAAGGGATACCCTATAATTCAAGAAATTTCTCTGAACTAGTAATTCCGGAAGGAACGGTCTTTGTTATGGGGGATAATCGCTCGAACAGCTCGGACAGCCGGGATATCGGTCCTGTCAAGTTCGAGCAAATTGTCGGACGCGCGGATTTAATATTCTGGCCGTTTGACAAAATCAGCCTGGTGCATTTCTAAAAAACAAGCTATGGAAAAGAAGTTGAGGTGACCGTATGACGATTCAATGGTTTCCAGGTCACATGACAAGGGCGCGTCGTCAAATTCAGGATAAGCTGAAGCTGATCGACGTTGTGATTGAGCTGCTGGACGCTCGAATTCCAATATCTAGCAGAAATCCGATGATTGATGAAATTTTGCAAAACAAGCCGAGGCTCGTGCTGCTGAATAAACATGATTTGGCTGATCCGGAAGCAACGGCGTCCTGGGTTGCCTACTTCGCGGAGCAGGGGCTTGAAGCTCTGCCGGTCGATGCGGCTAACGGGAATCAGATGAAAGAAATTATGGCCCGCTCCAAGCAGCTGCTGTCTGTCAAAATCGAGGCACAGCTTCGTAAGGGCATCAAGCCAAGAGCGATACGTGCGTTGATTGTCGGGATTCCGAACGTAGGCAAATCAACGTTAATTAATCGCTTGGCAGGACGTAAAATAGCGGCTACCGGAGATAAGCCGGGGGTAACCAAAGGTCAGCAGTGGATCAAGGTAGGAACCGAAATGGAGCTGCTCGATACTCCGGGCATTTTGTGGCCGAAATTCGAGGACCAGCAGGTCGGGATACGGCTCGCTGCTACCGGGGCGATAAAGGAAGAAATTCTGAATACGGTCGATATTGCATTTTACACCGTTCGTTACCTGGTTACCCACTATGGAGCAGGTCTACAGGAGCGCTTTGGCATCGAGAAGCTGCCTGACGATCCGTCCGATACGGATGCCATAGTCGAGGTTATGGAAGCCATAGGGCGCAAAAGAGGCGCTTTAATGAGCGGCGGCCGCGTGGATTTGGAGAAAGCCTCCTTAACGATCCTGCGGGAGCTGCGTGCAGGGAAATTGGGACGAATCAGCCTGGAAACCCCAGATGATTATCAAGCAGAACAGCCACTCTAGCTGAAGGGTGGCTGTTTTTCTTTGCTCTACGCGTATCCGTCTCCGCTTGTTTCTAGTATAATGAAGAATACGAGTACTAGACTAGAAGGGAATTCATACATATGCTGTTGGAACATGAACAAGCGCTCTGGAATGAGGGCGTTCAATATATTGCTGGAGTTGACGAGGTAGGCAGAGGCTGCCTGTTCGGTGACGTAGTGGCGGCCGCTGTCATTTTGCCTCCCGGTTTAGTGTTGGAGGAAGTGAATGATTCGAAGAAATTAAGTCATAAGAAGCGTGAGGAACTGTACGAGGTGATCCACAAGGAAGCAATCGCTATCGGAGTCGGTATTGTCGATGTTAAAACCATAGAGGCCATTAATATAAAGCAAGCTGCAAGACTGGCTATGAAGCAAGCGGTTGAGCAGCTGAATCCGGGACCGGAGTATTTGCTCGTGGATGCGGAGAAGGTAGATCTTTCCCTGCCTCAGATGGCTCTTATTCATGGAGACGCAATAAGCCAGTCGATTGCCGCGGCTTCCATTATTGCCAAGGTCACACGGGACCGCATGTGCCTGCACTGGGATGTAGAGTTTCCGGAGTATGGCATTGCACTTCATAAGGGCTATGCAACCAAGCTGCACAGAGAGCGCATAATAGAGTACGGTGCGACGCCGCTGCATCGCAAAAGCTTTTTGAAAAATATTCTGGTGCAGCAGCAGGAGCTATTTTAACGAAGTACATACGCAGCAAATTCAGACTGTAAAGGCGTGACATAGATGCCGATATAGTTGATATCCACAAACGCTTGTAATTAAGACCCGGGAGGCGGAGAGCTGTGAACATAAGCGGTCTCATCAAAAATTTTCTCGGAGATGCTCAGGCATCCGAACCTAAGACGCTCGAGCTGAAAACGGGAGAAGTCGTGAAAGGTATGGTCATGCAAAAGCTCTCCGACCAGGAGGCTATTCTGAATATTGGCGGGGTTCAGGTTAGAGCCAAGCTGGAAACGCCGTTAAAACAAGGCGAGGTAACCTTGCTTCAAGTCCAGCCGGAATCGGCATCAGGTCAAGTCGTGCTTAAGCCGCTGGATTCATCGGCTATTCAGATTACCGACGGATCCCTTGGCGAAATCCTGAAAAACGTCGGCCTGCCGGACACAGTCGGCAATCGGCAGCTGATTCAAGCTCTTCATCAGGCTGGCGTATCATTGAATAAAGAAACGGTACAAGCCTTCGCGCAACTGCAAGGACACATGCCTGCGGGCATGTCCCAGGAGGACTGGCTTCCCTCGGCTATCATTGCGTATCAAAAAGGCATCCCTTTGACTCCGGACACGGTCCAAGCCGTGAGACAAGCTGTAGCGGGACCAGCCTTTCATGAAACGCTTCAAAAGCTTGATACACAATTGACCCAATTGCTCGCCGATCGTCCGGACTTGTCTGCTGCAACGAAAGCGGCCATCGAAGGCTTCAAGCAAGTGATGAACTCGGTAAAAGAAATGTCCGCCCAGCTGTTGCCTTTGTCAATGGATTCGGAAGGGCAGCCTTCAGGCTCTGTAAAAGGGCAAGTCCTTGAAGGGAAAGAAGCAGCTGCTTCTACCTTGACTAATATGACTACTAATGGCAAGTCGGGTTTAGCATCGTCCGCACCTTCAGCTGCACCCGGCATTCAGCCTTCTGCAGAGTCTGCAAATGAGCTTGTACAAGGTGCAAGACTGAACCATAGCGAAGAGCAGACAGGGCAGCAAGTAAACAGGCTTGGAAGCAATGCGGCACCGCCTGCACAGACCCAACCCGCTGCTTCTGCCCTGCAGCAGCCAATGCAGCCGCAGTCTCAGACAAGCGCGTCGGCGGTTCCGTCCAATGCGCAAGAAGCTCCGGAAGCATTGCCAAAGACCGCAGGGAGCGGTCAACCCGTTCCTGCGAACGATATATCGACCGGGCCATCTATCAACAAGGAACAAATGTTCTCTTCTAATCGAAATGAATCAATGTCTGCCCTGCCCCATGAATCAGGAAGGACGGAAACAGCTGCTCCCCGCTTACAAGCAACGGAGACAGCGAACTCTGCCGGTAATCCCTCAGGCGCATCTCCACAGACTAAAGAGGCAGTAGAGAATGCTGCTATGAGGAGGTCGGCTGAAGGAGAAGGCATGACTCCCGACGCACCGAAAGGCAATCAGCCTGCCGAGCATTGGATTCCTAAACTGATCAAGGCTCTTGGTGTTGATCATGAGAATCAGCTCTTTAAGCTTCCCGACATGAAGGGGAGCGAGGGTATGCATCGTCTGGAAGGGAGCTCCGTATTACCGCAGCAGGGTACGGCGGCCGCAGGATTAACCCATGAACAGCAGAAAATGGCCGATTCATTAAAGAGCGTTTTGCTGCAGCTGAGCCAGTCCCAGGACATTCCACCTGCTATGAAAGAATCCGTGCAGCAGGCTGTACAGCAGATTACAGGGCAGCAGCTGATGTTAAACTCAGACCGCAGCTCCATGTTTACTCATGTTACCTTGTTTGTTCCGATATTGAACGCCAACGGAGAACAGACGGCAGCTGTTCATATTCAGTCACGCAAGGGAAAACGCGGAGAAATCGATGCGCAAAATTGCCGATTGCTCTTTGATCTGCGTATGAAGGCGCTGGGAGATACCTTAGTCGATGTGAAGGTAGTCGATAGAATTGTGAGTCTTCAGGTTATGAACGATCAACCGTTTGTGCAGGGATTGCTGGATTCATACAGGGAGGAAATTGCCTCAAGCCTTTCCGGCATCGGGTATCAGTTTATTTCATTAAAATGCAGCCCTTACCCGGTAAAAGGATCAAGTGAGGAACAAGCCTCCACTTCGGCCAAGGCTCAGGACGCAGCCTTGTCAGGCAGACTACTTGACCTCTATGGAAATAAACAATACAAGGGAATGGACGTAAAGGTATGAGTCGGGAAAGAGAGAATCCGTCGGAGCAAGCTTCCGTTCAGCCCACGATCAAAAAGGCGGTTGCCCTTAAATACGCCCCGGATCAGGGGAAGGCACCCGTTCTGATTGCTAAAGGGAAAGGACATATTGCGGAAGCCATACTGAAGAAGGCCATGGATAACGGAATCCCTGTTCAAGAGGATTCATCGCTGGTGGAGGTGCTGTCCAAGCTGGATTTGGATCAGGAGATACCTCCCGAGCTGTATAATTTAGTAGCAGAAATCCTGAGCTTTATTTATCGCTCGGATCAACGGGCCAAGCAAATCAAGGAGAATTCGTATGGATAAGCAGGGAATAAGCCGGAAGCAGCTTGGTGCAATGGGCGAGCAGTATGCTATGGAGCATTTGCAAGCCCAAGGCTACCGTATTGCCGGTCAAAACTGGCGCTGCCGAACCGGTGAGTTGGATGTCATAGCATGGGACGGAGCTATTTTAGTTTTCGTTGAGGTCCGTACACGGAGCAGCACACAGCGGTTCGGGACACCGTTGGAATCAGTTGATTATAAAAAATGTGCCCAGGTGATGGAAACTGCTCAAATCTATTTGCACACCCATCGTTATCAAGACCATCAGATTCGTTTTGATGTCGTGTCTGTTTTGACCGATAAAACAGGGAATTTGATTTCTTTGGATCATGTACCAAACGCATTTTGACGGGCTATCCCCCGCGGATGCGTTTTTTGTTTGCCATGTATTCCTCCCTAAGCCCAACAAAGCCTCCTGAACCAGTAAGGTCAAGGAGGCTTGCTTCTCATGGCTTAACCCGACGCCAGCGTTTTTTTGTCCAAGCTCCGATACTGAAGTGCCTCAGCCAAGTGCGGTGCTTCGATTCGGGCATGGCCTTCCAAATCGGCGATTGTACGGGCAATCTTGAGGATCCGGTCATAGGCTCTGACGCTGAGTCCCAATACTTCGAATGACCTTCTAAGCATTGACTCTGCGTCGGGCTGAAGCTTACAGTGCTGGCGCAGCAGCTTGCCATGCAGCTCGCTGTTAAACATGATGCCGCTGTCGGCATAACGCTCCAATTGGATTTGTCTAGCTTGATCGACGCGTTCCTTCATTTCCTCCGAGGAAAGCTGGGGCATTGCATCCATGATCTGACTGTAATCGATTCGCGGTACCTCGACCTGCAGATCGATCCTGTCCAGAAGCGGTCCTGAGATCTTGGACCGGTAATGTTCGATTTTTAATGGGCTGCAGGTGCAAGGATGGGAGGATGACTCTGCACCGTAATATCCGCACGGGCAGGGGTTCATAGAAGCGGCAAGGATGAAATGGGAAGGGAAGCGGTAAACTGCCCTGGCCCTGCCTATGGTTACGAACCGGTCCTCCAATGGCTGACGAAGAACCTCCAGCACGGCTCGTGAAAACTCCGGAAGCTCGTCTAAAAACAAGACGCCGCGATGGGCAAGGCTGATTTCCCCGGGTTTAGGTATCGTGCCGCCGCCAACAAGCCCCGCAGCCGAGACAGAATGATGCGGCATCCGAAATGGCCTTTCGCTGATCAAGCTGCTGCGATCCGCGAATTTTCCCGAGGCGCTGTAGATTTTTGTCACATCGAGCGCTTCTTTTTCCGACATATCCGGCAGAATCGTCGGCAGTCTTTTAACCAGCATCGTTTTGCCGGTTCCGGGCGGACCCAAGAGAAGGATGTTATGCATCCCGGCGGCACAGATCATGAGCGCTCGTTTGGCATGAAGCTGACCGTGAACATCGCTGAAATTGTCGGCCAGGCCGGACTTCAATGCCTGCGATGCATTAGCCTCATGAGAAGCCCGCTGCCCGGCAGGTTGGAAAACCGATTCGGTATCGGCTTTCAGGTGACTGAGATGAGCCAATGTACCGATAGTCATATCTCCGATCAAGACAGCTTCTTTTTCATTATGAATGGGTACGATGGCTCTGGAAATCCCATTGTCTTTGGCAGTAGCCAGCATGGACAGGACACCGGGAACAGGACGGATCGATCCGTCCAAAGCTAATTCACCGAGGATCAATGTTGCCTCCTGCTGTTCCAGCCTCAGTTGGCCGCTTGTTGCCAATATGCCCACAGCAATAGCCAAATCGAAGGCGGAGCCTTCCTTGCGAATATCGGCGGGAGCCAGATTGACCGTAATCCGTTGAAGCGGGAACGTAAATCCGCAGTTTTTGATGGCGGCTCTAACCCGTTCCATGGACTCTTTGACGGCGCTATCCGGCAATCCGACGATATTCATTTGAGGCAGGCCGTTGCTTAAATCGACCTCCACCTCGACAAGCTTGCCTTCCACTCCGTGTAAACAAGCGCTTATAACTTTTCCATACATGACAAAAAACACCTTCCCCTTGGATTCTATCGATCGTTGGGTAAAAGGTGCTTCCTTATTGACCCTTTCCTTTCATTGTACAAGCAATAACACGTGTTGGCAATGTGCGACCAGGAATGGATAAACATAGTGGAAATTGGATATACAAGGTAAGGGGGTGAAAGCAATGCAGGAAAAACCTTACTTTTGTCCGAACTGCCGTTCCAACCGAATCAAATTCAGTGTGATTTCCAGCTACTCACAACGGTTTTTGAAGGATGCCATCTCCGGAACGGTTCAAGAAATGAATGATCCGCAGCAAATTCAGGATTCGGAACCTATGATTCAATGCCTTGTCTGCAACTTTACCGGAAATGAATTGCGATTCATCAAGCAGGCGGAGCGGGAACCTCGTGCAATGACGCCTACTAATCCAACCTATATGTAATCTAAGGTATGGAGTATATTCCAATGGGACGCACTTTTTCTTGAATAAAAAGGAAAAGATGCGTCTTTTTGTTTGCTTTCTAATCGCTTGGGAATGATATAATACGGGAAATTTTTCAGAGGCATAAAAAAGTTTGATTGAAAAAAGGAGGCATTAACCGAAAATATAAGGAAAGTGTCGAAAAAAAGTGGTACAATAGTGAGTGTTTGTTGAGATAAGCGCAGCAAGCAGGAAATATCATGCATCATATCGAACTCTTTTTCGTTTGATGCGGGGCTGGGCGTGCCAAAAACGTCAGGCTCTGGCTCATATAGAAAGCTATCACTGATAGGAGGATTTTGCTAAATGAATATTCATGAGTACCAAGGCAAAGAAGTGCTGAAACAGTATGGTGTTGCCGTACCTGAAGGAAAAGTCGCTTTCACGGTTGATGAAGCTGTCGAAGCGGCAAAACAGCTCGGAACTTCCGTTGTTGTAGTTAAAGCGCAAATCCATGCTGGCGGTCGCGGTAAAGCAGGCGGCGTAAAAGTTGCTAAGAACTTGGATGAAGTTCGCACTTACGCTGAACAAATTTTGGGCAAGGTGTTGGTTACTCACCAAACCGGTCCGGAAGGTAAAGAAGTGAAGCGCCTTCTGATCGAGCAAGGCTGCGATATTAAGAAAGAGTACTATGTTGGTGTAGTTGTTGACCGCGGAACGGGCCGTGTCGTTATGATGGCATCCGAAGAAGGCGGTACAGAAATCGAAGAAGTAGCGGCTCATACGCCTGAGAAAATTTTCAAAGAAGTTGTCGATCCAGCTGTTGGCTTGCAAGCGTTCCAAGCTCGTAAATTGGCTTATGCCATCAACATTCCTACCGAGCTTGTAAACAAAGCGGTTAAGTTCATGCTGGCTCTTTATGCTGCGTTCGTAGACAAAGATTGCTCCATCGCGGAAATCAATCCTTTGGTTGTTACTGGCAGCGGCGACGTTATGGCCTTGGATGCGAAATTGAACTTCGACTCTAACGCTTTGTACCGTCACAAAGACATTCAAGCTCTTCGCGACCTTGAAGAGGAAGATGAAAAAGAAATCCAAGCGTCCAAATTCGACTTGAGCTACATAGCACTTGATGGCAACATCGGCTGCATGGTTAACGGCGCAGGCCTTGCAATGGCGACCATGGATATCATCAAATATTACGGCGGAGACCCTGCAAACTTCCTTGATGTAGGGGGCGGTGCAACGAAGGAGAAAGTTACCGAAGCTTTCAAAATCATCCTTTCCGACGAAAAAGTAAAAGGTATCTTCGTCAATATTTTCGGCGGCATCATGAAATGCGACATTATTGCAGAGGGCGTTGTAGCTGCAGCAAAAGAGCTTGGCCTTACTCGTCCGCTTGTAGTTCGTCTGGAAGGTACGAACGTGGAGCTTGGTAAGAAAATTTTGAACGAATCCGGCTTGAACATCGTAGCAGCTGACTCGATGGCAGACGGCGCTCAAAAAATCGTTGCTCTTGTTAAGTAATTTCCGTTCGGAGCAGCCGTGCGAAATCCTCTTCAAATAATTCAAGGGATGTGAACTATACAAATGAGTATTTTAGTGAATAAAGATACAAAAGTTATCACACAAGGTATTACAGGTTCCGTAGGTATGTTCCACACAAAGGGCGGTCTTGACTACGGTACGCAAATGGTGGGCGGCGTAACTCCTGGTAAAGGCGGTACGAACATCGACATCACTTTGGAAGACGGTTCGGTTAAATCTCTTCCTGTATTCAACACAGTAGCAGAAGCTAAAGCTGCAACTGGAGCTACCGTTTCCGTTATCTATGTTCCGCCTGCTTTCGCAGCGGATGCTATCATGGAAGCTGTTGACGCTGAATTGGATCTGACTATTTGCATCACGGAAGGTATCCCTGTACTGGACATGGTTAAAGTGGCCCGTTACATGGAAGGCAAGAAAACCCGCTTGATCGGACCAAACTGCCCAGGCGTTATTACACCTGGCGAATGCAAAATCGGTATCATGCCTGGTTACATCCATACTCCTGGTCATGTCGGCGTAGTTTCCCGAAGCGGAACCTTGACTTATGAAGCTGTTCATCAGCTGACTACTCGTAACATCGGACAATCCTCCGCAGTAGGTATCGGTGGGGACCCTGTTAAAGGCTCCGAGTTCATCGATATATTGAAATTGTTCAACGAAGATCCTGATACTTACGCTGTTATCATGATCGGTGAAATCGGCGGTACGGCGGAAGAAGAAGCGGCTGAATGGATCGCAGCTAACATGACCAAACCGGTTGTAGGATTCATCGGCGGTCAAACAGCGCCTCCAGGAAAACGTATGGGCCACGCAGGCGCCATCATTTCCGGCGGTAAAGGTACTGCAGCTGAGAAAGTTGCTACTATGGAACGCTGCGGTATTAAAGTAGCTCCTACACCTTCTGAAATGGGCTCCACTTTGGTTAGCGTTTTGGAAGAAAAAGGTTTGCTTGAAAAATGCATCACTAAAAAGTAAGAACCGGACAGGCAAGCAGCCTTCCATTCCCGTTGCGGGAGTGGAAGGCTTTTTTCATTTTCAAGGCCCCGATTTCACAAAAGTTGTTCTTGACGAAGGAGTGATATATACTAGATGAACAATAGAACCATTTTAATTGCGCTTCACCAATTGGAAGGGATTGGCTGGAAAACCATTCAACGCATCACGAATTGCTTTCCCCGCTTATCCGATGCAGCTCAACTTGATGGGAATGATTGGCGGGAGGTTGGGATCACAGGATCTCGTGCATCTGTACTGGCAGACGCATTGAACAGGCTGGACCCCGGGAGGATAGCAGCGATACTGGACGAATACAGCTCCAAAGGTATCGGTATCATGACGATATATGATGAAGAGTATCCTTCCCTTTTAAAGCAAATTGCCCAGCCGCCTTGGGTAATATACTATAAGGGTTCTACTGCTATATTGAACCGTTTGTGCATAGGCATTGTGGGTACGAGAACTCCTACTGCGTATGGGCGAAGAGCGGCTGAGCAGTTATCCGAGTCACTCTCCGGAGCGCAAGTATGTATCGTGAGCGGACTGGCAAGAGGTATAGATAGTGCGGCTCATGAAGGGGCTTTGAAGGGAGCGGGAAGCACGGCGGCTGTTCTAGGCTGCAGTATTGATCAAGTATATCCTCCGGAGAATAAGCTGTTATATGAGCGAATTGCCGAGCAGGGCTTGATCTTAAGCGAATATCCTCTCCATACCAAGTCCCATCCCGGTTTATTTCCTCAGAGAAATCGGATTATAGCCGGATTGAGCTCAGGCATTCTTGTGGTAGAAGCCGCCTTGAAGAGCGGATCGCTTATTACGGCCGATCAGGCGCTGGAGGAGTCCAGGGATGTGTTTGCGCTTCCCGGACCGATCACCTCACCAAAAAGCCAAGGCGCACTCGCCCTTATCAAGCAGGGGGCCAAGCTGGTTACCTGTGCGGAAGATATATTGGAAGAATACCCTCATTGGATATCCTTGGACACATTGACACACATTAAATCTAACTCTCCATCTCAACCTGCGCTCTCCAAGGATGAACAAGCGATCGTCGATCTTTTGCACAAACAGCCGATGACCTTCGATGAGCTGCTCGCTCATAGTCAATTTACCTTTGGACATTTGCACTCAGTTCTGTTAAATTTACTATTGACTAAACGAGTGGAGCAATTACCAGGTTCTGTATACACAATCTGTTAACGATAATCGAGTCTATTTTATAAATGAAGGGGGAAGGACGCCTATGGCAGATTCCTTAGTCATTGTGGAGTCACCCGCAAAAGCAAAAACCATCGGTAAATATTTAGGCAGCAAGTTTATAGTCAAAGCATCCATGGGCCACATCCGCGATCTTCCGAAAAGCCAGATGGGTGTTGAGATAAAGAAAAATTTTGAGCCCAAATACATTACGATCCGGGGAAAAGGTTCTGTATTGAAGGAACTGAAGGACGCCCGGAAAAAAGTAAAAAAAGTGTATCTGGCGGCTGACCCTGATCGCGAAGGGGAAGCTATAGCCTGGCATCTGGCTCATTATCTCGAGCTTGAAGAAACGGAAGCCTGCCGGGTTGTATTTAATGAAATAACGAAGCAAGCCGTTAAGGATGCGTTTAAAACGCCTCGGAAAATCAATCTGGACTTGGTCAATGCGCAGCAGGCGAGAAGAATTCTTGACCGGCTGGTTGGTTACAAGATCAGTCCGCTGCTTTGGAAAAAAGTAAAGAAAGGTTTATCGGCGGGCCGCGTACAATCGGTTGCCGTAAAGCTGATTTACGATCGGGAAAATGAAATCAAGTCCTTCGTTCCCGAGGAATATTGGTCCATCACCGCTAGACTTTTGTCCGGCACCTCCGAATTCGAAGCCAAGTTTCACAGTGTGAACGGGGAGAAGAAGGAGCTTAAGAACGAGCAGGAAGTTAATGAAGTTTTGGCGTCGCTGAATAAGGCTGATTTCATTATTCAAGAGATCAAAGAAAAGGAACGCCTGCGCAATCCTTCTCCGCCGTTTATTACGAGCTCCTTGCAGCAGGAAGCTGCACGAAAGCTGAACTTTCGGGCTTCCAAGACGATGTCCGTCGCACAGCAGCTCTATGAAGGTATCGATCTGGGAAGCGAGGGAACCGTCGGTCTGATTACTTACATGCGTACCGATTCCACCCGGATTTCTCCGGTCGCTCAGGAAGAAGCCAAGGAGTTCATTCTTACAAAGTTCGGAGATGCCTACTATCCGGAAACTCCGCGAGTTTATGTGAAAAAAGCGGCTAACGCGCAAGATGCGCACGAAGCGATACGTCCGAGCTCCGTGCTGCGTGAGCCGGATCAGATAAAGGAATATTTGAGCCGGGATCAGTTCCGTCTATATAAGCTTGTCTGGGAAAGGTTTGTCGCAAGCCAAATGGCGTCGGCAATTCTGGACACGATGACCGTCGATATCGCTGCAGGTGATAACATCTTTAGAGCCGTGGGCTCCAAAATGAAATTCCCTGGCTTTATGAAGGTCTATGTAGAAGGCAACGATGACGGAACGACCGAAGAAGATAAGCTGCTGCCTCCGTTAAAGCAGGGGGAAAAAGTAAAGAAGAAGCAGATCGATCCAAAGCAGCATTTTACGCAACCGCCTCCACGCTATACCGAAGCCCGGCTGGTTAGAGCATTGGAAGAAATGGGAATCGGCCGCCCGAGTACGTATGCACCTACGCTGGAAACGATTCAAAGACGCGGCTACGTGGCGATTGAAGAGAAAAAGTTTGTCCCGACCGAGCTTGGTGAGCTGGTTATTCAACAAATGATCGAGTTTTTCCCGGAAATATTGGACGTAGAATTTACGGCTCATATGGAAGAGGAATTGGACCAAGTTGAAGAGGGCAAAGAGGATTGGGTCAAAGTATTGAGCTCCTTCTATCAATCGTTGGAGAAGCGCCTGGAAGTTGCCGAAGAAGAGATGGAAAAGATTGAAATTCAGGACGAGGTATCGGATGAGATATGTGAGAAATGCGGCAAGCATCTGGTATACAAGATGGGGCGGTTCGGAAAATTCCTTGCTTGTTCCGGATTTCCGGAATGCCGCAACACCAAGCCGATTATTAAGGATATCGGTGTAACCTGTCCGAGCTGTAAGGAAGGCCACATTATCGAACGGCGTAGCAAGAAAGGGCGCGTATTTTATGGCTGCGACCGCTATCCGGAATGCGAATTCGTTTCGTGGGATAAGCCGGTGGAGAAGCCTTGCCCTAAATGCGGCTCTTTAGTGGTGGAGAAACGTAACAAGAATGGTGTGTTTCACCAATGCATTCAATGCGATTTCAAAGAAGAAGTACAGGAAAAAGAATGATTCTAGCTTGAGATTTTCAGGAGGGTAACATCTTGTCAGAGACACCGAAAGTAACCGTCATCGGAGCCGGACTGGCTGGCAGCGAAGCCGCTTGGCAAATTGCCAGTCAGGGCGTGCCCGTTATCTTATATGAAATGCGTCCGGTTAGGAAAACACCGGCACATATATCAGATCAATTCGCCGAGCTGGTATGCAGTAACTCCCTTCGCGCTAACGGCCTAACCAATGCGGTAGGCGTGCTCAAGGAAGAAATGCGAATTTTGAACTCCCTCATTTTGCGCTGTGCGGACAAGCACGCTGTACCTGCAGGCGGTGCTTTAGCGGTGGACAGGGAAGGGTTCTCCGCCGAGGTTACATCCATCCTGCGCAGCCATCCGCTTATTGAAGTGCGCAATGAGGAGCTTCAAGAGCTGCCAGACGGCATCACTGTTGTGGCTACTGGCCCGCTGACATCTCCGTCATTGTCCGCTCATCTCCAAGCCTTGATGGGCGAGGAGTATCTGTATTTTTATGATGCGGCTGCACCGATCGTCGAGAAGGATTCCATCGATATGAGCAAGGTGTATCTCGCTTCTCGTTATGACAAAGGGGAGGCAGCTTATCTAAACTGCCCGATGACGGAGGAAGAGTTTAACACGTTCTACGATGCCCTTATATCCGCCGAGGTTGCTCCTATCAAAGAATTCGAGAAGGAGATTTATTTCGAGGGCTGCATGCCGATCGAAGTCATGGCCAAGAGAGGTAAACAAACTGCGCTATATGGTCCTATGAAGCCTGTAGGGCTTGTGAATCCACATACCAATGAGCTTCCTTATGCAGTAGTTCAGCTCCGCCAGGATAACGCGGCAGGAACGTTATATAATCTGGTAGGCTTCCAGACTCATTTGAAGTGGGGAGAACAAAAAAGAGTATTTTCGCTGATTCCCGGGCTTGAAAATGCCGAGTTCGTCCGCTACGGCGTGATGCATAGAAACACATTTATCAACTCACCCAAGCTTTTGAAGCCGACGTATCAATTTAAGAAGAGGGACAACCTGTTTTTTGCCGGACAAATGACCGGTGTCGAAGGCTATGTCGAATCGGCCGCATCCGGATTGATTGCTGGCATGAACGCTGCTCGTTTTGCGTTAGGACTGGATTGTCTGGTCCTGCCTGCTGATACGACGCTGGGAAGTATGGCGCATTATATTACAACGGCCGATTTCAAGCATTTCCAGCCGATGAATGCGAACTTCGGGCTTCTTCCGCCGCTGGATGTAAAGATCAAAGTGAAGAAAGAACGTTATGAGAAAATAGCTTTACGTGCAATTGAGAAAATTCAGAATTTTTCCCAAAACGAATACAATTCCACTTGTAAGTAAAAGCTTTACTATGATACTATAAAGTTGTTTTTGAAATTCATTACCAATAAGTATGGAATAAGATACTTTATTTTTACGAACCTCTGCATCGCGGCTGCTCACTTTGTGCGTCCTCGAACGAGGTTTTTCTATTGAATACCTGAATATAGGACTAATTGGGGACTCATCAATGAAAACACGTTGTAGAACGGTTTTCTTACGGAGGTATTTATTATGGAACAATTTCATGCGACCACGATATTCGCTATCCGTCATAACGGAAAAAGCGCTATTGCCGGAGACGGTCAAGTAACATTCGGTAACAGCATGATCATGAAGGGTTCGGCCAAAAAGGTTCGCAGGCTTTATCGCGGCAAGGTGATTGCCGGCTTTGCAGGCTCGGTTGCCGACGCTATTACTTTGTTTGAAAAGTTCGAGGCGAAGCTTGAAGAGCATCACGGAAATTTGCAGCGCTCGGCTGTAGAGCTCGCCAAAGAATGGCGCTCTGACCGTGTATTGAGACGTCTGGAAGCGATGATGATCGTTATGGATGCCAGCGGTGTCCTTCTCATATCGGGGAACGGAGAAATTATCGAACCGGATGACGGTATTTTGGCCATTGGGTCAGGGGGAAGCTTCGCATTGGCCGCGGGAAGAGCGCTACATCGCTATGCACCGCATATGAGTGCCAAGGAAATCGCCCATGCCGCGTTAACGATGGCTGCTGAAATCTGTGTGTTTACGAACCATAATATCATCGTGGAAGAAATCGAGTAGACGACCATATAAGGAGGGACTCCATTGAAACATACTGCATTGACGCCAAAAGAGATTGTCGCTCAGCTGGACAAATATATCGTAGGCCAAAAAAAAGCGAAGAAATCGGTGGCAGTAGCTCTGCGTAACCGGTACCGCCGAAGTCTGCTGGATGAAACGCTTCGCAACGAAATTGTGCCTAAAAACATTTTGATGATCGGACCAACTGGTGTGGGAAAAACGGAAATTGCACGCAGACTTGCCAAGCTGGTGAACGCTCCCTTCATTAAAGTAGAAGCGACCAAATTTACGGAAGTCGGTTACGTTGGCCGCGATGTTGAAGCCATGGTCAGAGATTTGGTGGAAACGTCCATTCGTATGGTGAAGCTGGAGCGGACCGAGAAGCTGAAAGACAAGGCGGAGCAAATGGCCAACGATAGAATCGTGACCATCCTCGTTCCCGGCTCCTCCAAATCAAAGACGCAGCGTAACCCGCTTGAAATGCTGTTTGGCAACCAAAACCAGACAGAAACTCATGAGCCTGAAGCAGATCAGCATGTACAGTCCCGCAGACAGGAAGTGAGAGAGAAGCTGAACAAGGGAGAGCTCGAGCAGCAAATCATCGAGATTGAAATCGAGGATAACTCGCCATCCATGCTGGATATGTTATCAGGTCAAGGCAATGAACAGGCCGGAATGAATATGCAGGAGCTTTTTGGCAGCTTTATGCCGAAAAAAACGAAGAAGCGTAAGCTCCCCATCAAGGAGGCGCGCAAGCTGCTGATCCAGGAGGAAGCGCAAAAGCTTTTAGATATGGATGAAGTGATTCAGGATGCAGTGACTCGCGCTGAACAGCACGGAATTATTTTTATTGATGAGATTGATAAAATATGCAGCAGCGGCCGCAGCGGGGGACCTGACGTATCGAGAGAAGGCGTCCAGCGCGACATTCTGCCTATTGTGGAAGGCTCGACTATTATGACCAAATACGGTCCGATTCAGACCGATTACATTCTGTTTATTGCTGCGGGGGCGTTTCATGTATCTAAGCCTTCAGACCTAATTCCTGAGCTTCAAGGACGATTTCCTATACGTGTAGAACTAAGCAGCTTGACGCAACAGGACTTTGTGCTTATTCTGAAGGAGCCAAAGCATGCACTGACCAAGCAATATACGGCATTGTTGGAAACGGAAGGGATCCAGGTCCAATTTTCCGACGAGGCTATTGAGGAAATTGCTAAAATTGCTGCGGAAGTCAATCAAAATACGGATAATATCGGTGCAAGAAGACTTCATACGATACTAGAAAAGCTGCTGGAGGACTTATCGTACGAGGCTCCGGAAATAACATTAGAACAGATCGTTATTACACCGGAATACGTTCGTGAGAAGCTGACGGACATCGTACAGAACCGCGACTTGAGCCAGTATATTTTGTAAATGAATAAGGCGTGCGCGGCACTTAAATGCTAGTCGCCTGGGAGGCAGTACAATGACATTGTTGACGAAGACAAGAAGATTAAATAAATTGCTTCAGAAGGAAGCGGGGAACCCGGTCAGCTTTATGAACATGGCCGAGGTGCTCGGTGATATCCTGCAGGCGGATATATTCGTGGTGAGCCGTAAAGGGAAGGTGTTAGGCAAGGCTCTGACGGATCCGGAATCGGGAGAAAACGTGAACGAAACTCTGCTGTATGAAAACCGTTTTCCTCAGGAGTATAACCAATTGTTGCTGAAGATTGAGGAGACCTCTTCCAATTTGACCGCTCTGAGCGATTATAATGTGTTCGGGGAAAGAGTGCCGGAGGACGGCATCTACATAACGATAGTGCCGGTAATAGGCGGCGGCGACCGGTTAGGAACCCTGATTCTGACAAGGAGATCCGGAGGCTTTATTGACGACGATCTGATCGTGGCGGAATATGGTTCGACGGTGGTTGCTATGGAGATCCTTCGGGAGAAAGCCGAGCAGGCGGAGGTAGAAGCGAGAAGCAAGGCGGTGGTTCAGGTAGCCGTAGGCTCTTTATCGTTCAGCGAGCTGGAAGCCGTTGAGCATATTTTCGAGCAATTGGAAGGCTCGGAAGGATTGCTTGTTGCAAGTAAAATAGCGGATCGTGTCGGAATTACAAGGTCGGTTATTGTCAATGCTTTAAGAAAATTGGAAAGCGCCGGCGTGATCGAAACCCGCTCGTTAGGTATGAAAGGGACCTATATTCGAGTCCTGAACGATCAATTAATCCAGGGAATTCACAGTTTAAAAATATAGTAAATATGCAGGTTCTAAGCCCTATAGCTCAAATATAGGGCTTTTTTCATATTGTAATAAAATGCTAATATCTTCATTATAGATATAGTTCTGGGCGACTACATTTCCTTCCATTTATACATATTATTTTTTGAAGAATATGTCGAAGGAAGGAGGAAAATGATGTCGACCTGTTGAATACTACAAACTAACATCACCGTGAAGGTAGGAACGTGTATGAATATTTTGAACAAGCCGTCATTTAATCAGCTGGAACGTACTCTTGATGCCGCTTCAATGCGTCAACGTGTCATTGCGGACAATGTCGCCAATGTGGATACACCACTCTTCAAAAGGTCCGATGTGCGGTTTGAGGAACTACTGCAAAATGAACTGAACGGCACCTCCCCGCTTCAGGGTTACAGAACAGATCCGCGCCACTTCTATATTGGACGTGCTGCGGTACCGGAGCCGCAGATTGTTAGAGACAACTCATCGGCCATTAACAATAACCTTAACAATGTCGATGTGGATTACGAAATGTCTCTCTTGGCAAAAAATCAGCTCAGATATAACGTCATGATTCAAGAAGTCAGCAGTGAAATCAAAAAAGCAAGA
Organism: Paenibacillus vulneris; assembly: GCF_039543185.1. Taxonomy (NCBI): domain Bacteria; kingdom Bacillati; phylum Bacillota; class Bacilli; order Caryophanales; family Paenibacillaceae; genus Paenibacillus; species Paenibacillus vulneris. The sequence goes on from NZ_BAABJG010000044.1 coordinate 86,973, forward strand.
ACGGCTATCGGGGGGCGGGTTTAATAGATGAAGCTAACAAACGGTTTTGACATTAGTTCTTCGGCTTTAACGGCACAGCGCTTCCGAATGGATGTGATCTCATCCAATATAGCCAATGCCGACTCCACTAGAGCGAGAATGGTTAACGGGAAATGGGTTCCTTATCAAAGAAAGCTAGTGACTATCGAGCCTAAACAGCCTTCCTTCGAACAAGCGCTGCAAAATGCGCAATCGGGTTCGGTTGGTGAAGGAGTTAAAGTAACCAGAATCATTGAAGATACTTCTCCCTTTAAGCAGGTTTACAATCCGACTCATCCGGATGCAGACGAGAATGGATATGTCATGATGCCGAATGTTGACGTGCTTAAAGAAATGGTGGATATGATATCTGCAACACGGTCTTATGAAGCTAACGTAACGGCTTTGAACGCATCCAAATCATTCATCACCAAAGCTTTGGAAATTGGTAAATAAGAAACCATTAATTAAATGAAGGAGATACTGACATGATTGAAAAATTGGGTATGCAACCGCTGCAAGCGGCCTCTCAATCTATTCCCAAAAGTACTAGCGCAGCTGAAGTTTCGGAGCAGTTCAGTCAATTCCTCGGGGATGCGATGAACAAGTTAAAAGAACAGCAGGCGGAAGTCGATAAGCTGAATGATCAGTTTGCCAAAGGTCAAACTTCAGATGTACATCAAATTATGATCGCTTCGGAGAAGGCGGCTTTAGGTTTAGAGCTAACGGTTCAGGTGCGAAATAAAGTCATTGAAGCGTATCAAGAGATCATGAGAACGCAAGTATAAGGTGTGCACCTAGCAGTCATTCAGATGGGGTGAAATAGTGAACGAGAATATTACCCAGTATTGGAATCGTGTCACGCAATACTGGAACCAATTCAGTAAAGCTCAGAAAATAACGTTTTCAGCGACAGTGATCCTGGTCATATTAACACTTGGAATTATCAGCTACAATTTTTCGAAGACTGAATACGCGCTTGCGTATACCAATCTCCAACCAAGCGATGCGGCAGCTATTAAAGGGTATCTCGATAGTGCCAAAATTCCTTACCAGTTAAGCGAGGACGGCAAAAACATCGGGGTTCCCCGCAGTGAAGTTGCTAATGTAAAGCTTGCGGTTGAATCTCAAGGACTTAATAAAAACGGGAACATCGGTTACGGAGAATTCGGGAAAAGCAGTACTTTCGGTACGACAGACAAGGAATTCAATGTGAAGTACATCAATGCGGTTCAAGGCGAGCTGCAGCAGCTGATCAACTCCAACACCGCAGTCAGTAGTTCCAAAGTATTAATCAATATTCCTGAGGAGAGTGTCTTTCTTCCTAAAGGTGCTGATAAAGAGAAGGCATCCGCATCCGTCGTCGTAAATGTGAAGCCAGGCTATCAGCTGGATCAAGCAAAGATCGATACGATGTATAACCTGGTATCCCACAGTGTTAAAGGATTGCCGATAGAGAATATCACCATCTCCGATCAGAACGGCGAGCCTCTGGAATATTCTAAAGGCAACAATAAATTAAACAGCGCGAACGCTGCACTTCAAAATTTTGAAATTAACAATCAATTCAAGAACGATATTCAGAAAAACGTTCAGCAAATGCTGGCAGCCATTCTTGGTAAGGATAAGGTCATCGTACAAGTGTTCTCAACTATGAACTTTGACCAAATGAACAGCCATCAGCAATTGGTTACGGCTCCTAACACAGTCGATCAAAAAGGCTTGGAAATATCGGTTCAGGAAATCCAGAAAAACTATACGAGCGACGGAACGGCTGCTAATGGCGGGGTACCGGGTACAGGACAAACCGATGTTCCGGGATATCCGGGCAGCAACAGTAACGGCAAGGCTCAGTCCGAAGAATTACAACGAACCGTCAACTCTGAGGTCAATCGGATTACGAACGATATTATCTCAACACCCTATGTTGTTAAAGATTTAACCATTAACGTAGGTATTGAACCACCTAACCCGGATGATCCGAATTCCTTAACGCAGGAAACGCGTGATGCAGTTCAGCGTATTCTGGTCAACGTGGTAAGAGCGGCGTTAGCCGATAATAAGCAAACATTGACTGAGGCGGATTTATTACAAAAAGTATCGGTCTTCCCTCATTCGTTTGCACGTACTTCCCAAAATCAATTGAGCAGCAATAATTCATTGCTTCTATACGGCGGCTTGGGCGGGCTCGCATTAGCGCTTCTGGCAGCAGGGGCATTCATTTGGATGAAACGCCGCAAAGCGAAGGAAGAAGCTCTGGATGAGCTTGAAGCAGAACCGGCTAAGCTGGAATTCCCTACAATTGATATTGACAATGTGACTAATGAAAATCAGGTTCGCAAGCAGTTGGAAACCTTGGCAAAACGAAAACCGGAGGAATTCGTCAATCTGCTTCGTACCTGGTTAGTAGATGAATAGAGGTGTGATGGTTGGCTAAAGTGCAGCAGCAAGTTTTAACGGGGCGTCAAAAAGCTGCCATTCTGTTGATCAGCCTTGGTCCGGAAGTGTCGGCTCAGATCTTTAAGCATCTGCGGGATGAAGAGATTGAGCAGTTAACTTTAGAGATCGCGAACGTCCGAAAGGTCGACAGTATTGAGAAAGAATCGATTTTAGCCGAGTTTCACCAAATATGCTTGGCACAGGAATTCATCTCTCAGGGCGGTATTGCATATGCAAAAGACATTTTGGAGAAGGCGCTCGGATCTCAAAAAGCGCTCGATATCATTAACCGGTTAACTGCAACCTTGCAGGTTCGGCCGTTTGATTTCGCAAGAAAAGCGGATCCTGCCCAAATATTAAATTTTATCCAAAATGAAAATTCTCAAACTATTGCTTTAGTTCTTGCTTACTTACAGCCCGAGCAATCATCGATCATTTTGTCTTCTTTGCCGCAGGACAAGCAAGCGGATGTTGCCAAACGCATTGCTTTGATGGACAGTACCTCACCTGAAGTTATCAGCCAGGTTGAACGCGTACTGGAGCAGAAGCTTTCCGCGACCGTCACTCAGGATTACACCAATGCGGGCGGTATTGCAGCCATCGTACAAATATTGAACGGGGTAGACCGCGGTACCGAAAGAACCATACTCGATTCCTTGGAGATTCAAGATCCAGAGCTGGCCGAAGAGATCAAGAAAAGAATGTTCGTCTTCGAAGATATCGTCAATATCGACAACCGCTCTATTCAAAGAATTATCCGGGATATCGAAAATGCCGATCTGCAGCTTGCGCTTAAAGTGGCCAGCGAGGAAGTACGAGATGCCATCTTCAAAAACATGTCCAAACGAATGGCAGAAACCTTCAAGGAAGAAATGGAATTTATGGGACCTGTTCGTTTGCGTGATGTCGAAGAAGCCCAAACACGTATCGTTGCAACCATACGCCGCCTAGAAGAAGCTGGTGAAATCATCATAGCCCGCGGTGGAGGAGATGATATTATTGTCTAATGTCATCAAGTATACCCAGTACATATCGTTAGACGATAAAAAGGTCGTTGAAGTTGCGCAAAAATATAAAATGTCTGAAGATTCCAGTACAGCCGATGGACTGACGGAAGAACAGCAGCAAGAACTGAACGAGCTTCATGAAATGAAAGATCAAATCCTGCAAGATGCCCAAATGTTCGCCGAAGAGCAAGTTCGGTTGGCCATGGAAGAAGCGGCGGCTGCACGAGAGCATGCTATAACGGAAATTGAACAATGGTGGAATGAGAAGCGCGAGAGCGATGAACAGCTGCGTAACGAATTAAAGGAAGAAGGCTTCCGTCAAGGCTATGAAAATGGCTTGAAAGAGTCGGAAGAGCATCTCCGCGAGCAATATAACGACATGCTGCAGGAAGCATCCCAAATATTGGAGCAAGCTTATCACCTGAAGCAGCAGATTATTCAAGAGGCAGAGCCTTTTTTGATCCAGCTCAGCTGCGCTATTGCAGAAAAAATCATTGACAGGCAGCTGACATTAGAGCCGCAATGGATCATAGAGCTGATTCAATCGATTCTATCCCGCAGGAGAGAAAAAGGAATTATTACGCTCTGCGTGGCTCCGGCACATTTCGCTTATATTCAGGATGCGCGTGAGGAGCTGCTGCTTCATATTGATTCTCAAGCGGAGCTTCAAATCATTCCGGATCCGTCGGTTCATGATCATGGATGTGTGGTACGTTCCAACTTTGGCAGCATCGATGCCAAGATAGATACACAGCTAAAGGAAATCAAAAACGCGCTTCAGCATCTTGCCGTCAGAAATGAGGGAGTGTAGATGAATCAGGTGCCGGACGTATTTAAGTATATCGAACATCTGAGACAAATTGATCCCGTCAGAGTGAACGGTAAGGTCACGCAAGTCATCGGATTGACTGTAGAGTCGGAAGGACCCGACGCCAGCATCGGCGATGTCTGCTACATTTATCCGTTAAAATCGGATGTGCCCTTGAAGGCTGAAGTCGTAGGCTTTAAGAACAATAAAGTTCTGCTCATGCCTCTCGGAGAGCTTCATTCGATCGGACCCGGCTGCGATGTAGTAGGGACCGGGAAGCCGCTCACCGTACAGGTTGGACATGAGTTGCTCGGCAAGGTGCTAGATGGCCTGGGCCAGCCCTTGGACGGTACCTTCTTGTCATCGCGGATGGCACAATACTCGACGCACAATGCTCCGAGCAATCCCTTGAAGCGACCGCGCGTGCTGGAACCGATCAGCGTCGGTGTTCGCTGTATCGATGGATTGCTAACGATCGGAAAAGGTCAGCGTGTAGGTATATTCGCAGGTTCTGGTGTTGGTAAGAGTACGCTGATGGGAATGATTGCAAGGAATACTTCCGCTGATGTCAACGTCATTGCACTCATAGGTGAACGGGGCAGGGAAGTACTGGATTTCATCGAACGCGATCTTGGTCCTGAAGGACTTGCCCGATCGGTTGTCATTGTAGCTACATCTGATCAACCGGCGTTAATCCGGATTAAAGGCGCCTTAATTGCAACCAGCATCGCTGAATATTTCAGAGATCGCGGATTGAATGTCATGCTGATGATGGATTCCGTCACCCGCTATGCCATGGCGCAGCGCGAAGTTGGTCTGGCAGTAGGAGAACCGCCGGCAACGCGCGGATATACTCCATCCGTATTTGCTACATTGCCCAAGCTTCTCGAACGCTCCGGTACCGGCCCTAGAGGCTCCATTACCGCATTTTATACGGTACTGGTCGATGGTGACGATATGAATGAGCCGATTGCCGATGCAGTTCGCGGGATATTGGACGGGCACATTGTGCTTGACCGGAACATTGCGAACCGTGGGCATTATCCAGCCATTGATGTTCTTTCCAGCGTCAGCCGTGTCATGAAGGAAATTGTTCCCAAAGAGCATCAGCTGGCAGCGGAAAATTTGAAGCGTCTCTTATCTATTTATAAAGATTCGGAAGATTTGATAAATATAGGGGCGTACCAAAAAGGATCCAATCCGGAAATTGATACATCCTTGGAATATATTCACTCTATATGGGACTACACAAAACAAAGAGTCGATGAGAAGCTGACATTTAGCGAGGCTCAGGAAAGATTGATTTTAGAATTTAACAAAGGGTGAACATAAACTATGCGTTTCCGTTATGCATTTCAGAAGATCGTCGATTTGAAAACGAATGAAAAGACGCAAGCGGAATGGTTATTGTCACAAGCCATCGGCAAAATGCGCGAGGAAGAGTCCAGCTTATCCGAACTGCATGCAGCCAAGGACGGAGTATATGAACAGCTTCATGAAGTATCCGCCCAAAAGGCAACGATTTCCCAAATGATGATGTTTCATCAATATGTTGAGCACATTGATCAGCAAATCGAACTGAAAAATCAGGATCTTCAGGAGGCCAAACGGGTGGTCCATGTGAAGCAGGACGTTTTGGCAGGCAGGGTTCTTGAAGAAAAGGTTTGGAGTAAAGCCAAGGAAAAGGCTTATCAGCGATTTGCAATGAACGTGCTGAAGAAAGAGCAGGATCAGTTGGACGAAATGGCAACGAACCGGTTCCGGAGATTGTCATAACCCAATAACATGGAGGTGAGGATAATGTCAGATATGGATGTGGAAAATACCTCTTCGTATGGGGCTATGGAACGGTTTCTCATCTGGTTTTTGATTCCTTTTGTTTTTACGGCTGTGCTGTTGGGAGTACTGCTTACCATCTTCGATTATGATGTGATGAACAACGTGCTGCGCACAGCGAACAAAATTCCTGTCATTAGCAGCATAGTTCCGGAGCCTAAAAGCAAGACTGCAGATAACAAAGCCGCTGCCGGTTCCGCAGGGCAGGATACTGCAGCCAAGCAATCCCAGGACGATATCATTCAAACCCTGAATGCCAAGCTGAATGAGAAGGATCAGGAGATCAGCAAAACGAACGACCTGTTGGCTCAAAAAGATCAAACGATCAAAGATCTTCAGTTGAAGAATAGTACGCTGGAGGAACAAGTAAAAAGTAAAGCGTTGACCGATGAGGAATATGCGAATCAAATTCAACAGTTAGCAACTATGTATGCCAAGATGACCCCCTCTAAGGCAGCTCCCATTATGGAGCAGCTGACCAATTCCGAGCTCGTGCTTGTATTAAGCATGATGAAGACGGACGACAGGGTGAAGGTTTTGGAGAAAATGGATCCGAAAAAAGCAGCGGATGCATCCATTCTACTTAAAGACCAGACGACGGTTAAAGACCGCGAAATCGCAGCTCTGCAGGACAGATTGAAGCAAACGGCAGTTTCGGATCCCAAAGCTGCGCAAAAAATCAGCAAGGACGATCTGGGCAGCACCTTCTCCAACATGACGCCGAAAAGTGCGGCAACGGTATTATTGGAAATGCAAAATTCCAATCCGGATAAAGTGATCTCCATTCTAAGCTCGATGGATAGTGCAGGACGTTCCAAGGTATTGACGGCAATCTCGGAAGCAAATAAAGAAACAGCGGCATTAATCTCCGCTCGACTCGTTCAATAAATAAGGAAGGGAGGTGAAAAAGAAACTATGGAAATTCAAGCTCAAATGCCAGTTACAGTAACAGGTTCCGGCACGGGTACTTCCGGTACGGGAGGGGCCGCAGCAGCAGGCACAGGGTTATCGAATTCAACTTCTGGCCAGGCATCGGGCGGATTCTCCGCTGCTTTGATCGGAATGATTGGCGGAACGCCTGCTTCGGATGGTGGGGCAGCTCAAGCTCAAGCGCCCGGATTGAATGCTTTAATCCAACAGCTTGGAAGCTTGCAGGTTGATGGTACGCAGCAGCAAGTGAGTCCAGATTCTCTTAAACAGCTCGATGCCTTAATCCAGCTGCTGGATTCTAATTCCGAGGATGCAGCTTCACTACTGCAAAATCCGGATGTTCAAGCCTGGTTGGCCGAGATTCAGGCGATGCTGCTTCAACAGGCTCAGCCTCAAACAGCAGCTGTTCAGCCGTCGGATAGCGGAAATGACTTGGTTAGCTTGCTTGCGGTTGATACTTTGCTCAATGACGGCGGTGACGCCGGTAAACAAAATCCAGCGCTGCAAGAGCTATTTGTTCCATTGGATATGGAAGCCGTGGCAGAAGAACAGCCGGCAGCAGCCGTTGAACAACTGCTCAAGCCTATTTCCAAGCAGGAAGCCAAGGATATTCTAAATGATCTTAAGCAGCTGCTGGAATCCGGCAAGGATCAGAACGCAAGTCAAGCTAAAGCCACTGCTCAACCTATCCAGCATGTCATTAACGGTTTGAAAAACATTGTAAACCATCATAATGTGGCAGTGCAGACGGTACAGGATGCTCAAGCTCAACAATCGGCAGCAGCACCTACGGTGCAAACAAATCTAGAGTATTTGGCCGCCAAATCAACACCGTTAAAAGTGGAAGTTCCTAAAGCGACCAACGATGGGCCTTTGTTTGAACCTTTGGTTGATTTTGCGGAAGCCGGTACGGATAGTCCTGCCGTTCCAATGCATGAATTTCTTAAGCAAGTGTCCACCGGCAATCCTGTTGCCAAGGCTCCGGTTCTCCTGATGCAGGCACCGACGTTTACGGAAGAGATGAGTCAATTCGTGATGAAGTCGTTCACCGTTAATGCCATTGCCGAAGGAATTAGCGAAGCCAAGCTGTCGCTGTATCCGCAGCATCTCGGGCATGTGGACGTCAAGCTGACCATGCATAACGGGCAATTAATCGCCCAATTTGTAGCAGAGAATATGCAGGGCAAAGAAATGCTGGAGAGCCAAATGTCTCAGCTCAGAGCAACGCTTCAAAGCCAGGGGATACAGGTAGAAAAACTGGAGGTTACCCAGAGCCAATCCTTGCAATCAGGGCTGTTCCAAGAGCAAAGACAACAGCAGCAGCAATTTGCCAAACAGCAAAAAAATAATGGCAGCACGAACAAAGCGGTTTCTCTAGAAGAAGAATTAGAGGCAGAGAAAGAGTCTATGGCAGCCAAGATCTCATCCATGATGGGACGGACTTCTATCGACGTAACGGCATAAGGAAAGCAATGTGAATGTCCGGGAGGTGAAACCGTGTCGGATTCATCCGTAAGCACTAAAAATGTATGGCCCTACTATGCAAAAACAAACGTTAGCAATGTGGCTAAGGAAAACAAAAAGAATGACCTGGGAAAAGACGAATTTTTGAAAATTTTGATCGCTCAATTGAAAAACCAGGATCCATCCCAACCATTGCAGGATAAAGAGTTTATTGCTCAGATGGCTCAGTTTACATCGGTTGAGCAATTGACGAATATGAGCAATGAAATGAAGCTGCTTCGACAGTCGTTAGGTTTTGCATCCGGACTCATCGGCAAATCGATTACATGGAATACGACGAACGAAAAAGGAGAAACGGTTCCGAAGACGGGAGTCGTAGAGTCTATCGTTGTTAAGGATGGCGCCCAGTTCGCTGTTGTTGGAAAAGATAAAATCGCACTTGATCAAGTCACGCAAATCGCTATACCGGAGGAGACCAAATGACCGATCGAATATCTGTCGGACAATTGTATCCAGGTAGCATAAGAACGTCCAGGCTCCAAAGAACGGAACATCAGCCGGCCCAGCCAGCGAATTCGTTTCAATCGGTATTGCAAAACCAGCTCCTTCGATTCAGTCATCATGCGGAGGAGAGGCTTCAGCAGCGCGGTATTGAGTTCAAACCCGAGCAGCTGGCCAAGATCCAATCAGCAATTGATAAAGCGGCAGCCAAAGGCGCCAAGGATTCATTGATGCTGATTAACGACACGGCTTTGATCGTCAACATCAAGAACAGAACTGTGGTCACTGCCGTCGATGGCGCTTCGATGAAGGACAACTTATTTACCCAAATCGATAGTGCAGTCATTATTTCTTAACTAACGGGCTGGACCGACAGGGGGCCCACGGTTGTGGAACGATCGAAGCAACCGGAACAACTAACCAACAATTTGGGAGGCAATGGTTCATGTTAAGATCTCTTTACTCAGGCGTTTCCGGTATGAGAGGATTTCAAACCAAGCTGGACGTCATTGGTAACAATATTGCTAACGTTAACACGATCGGATTTAAAGCGGGTCGCGTTATGTTTAAGGACATTCTCAGCCAATCCGTTGCCGGTGTAACGGCTCCTGAAGCCGGAGCCAAGGGCGGCGTTAACGCGAAGCAAATCGGTCTGGGCGTCGCTATCAGCGCTATCGATACTGTACATACGCCGGGAAGCGCGATGACTACCAATGTACCTACGGACTTGCGTATTGACGGAGACGGATTTTTTGCAGTATCACCGACCGGCTCGACTGATGACATGTTCTTAACACGCGCTGGTAACTTTACTGTTGATGCGAATCGTCAGTTGGTTACGGCCGACGGTATGTTTGTTTTGAATACTCAGGGCGGAATTATTGCGCTGGAAGCTGATGATACTGCGTTCTCCATTTCGCAAAACGGTGAAGTCATTACGACAAAAGCGGACGGTACAACCGGTGCAGCCAACGTCATTGCGGTAGCTAAGGTGCCGAATCCGGCAGGCTTGGAAAAAGTGGGCGGCAACTTATACCGTACGACCGCGAACTCCAACGTTGAAGATATCGACTTGGCCACTTCAGTTCCTAACGATCCTGCAACTGGAACAGGGGCAATTATTGCCGGACAATTGGAAATGTCCAACGTGGACCTGACGTCCGAGTTTACCGAAATGATCGTAGCTCAACGCGGATTCCAATCGAACTCCAGAATCATTACGACATCCGATGAGATTCTGCAAGAGGTTGTTAACCTCAAACGATAATTATTTAAAGGGGGGAGCGCTGCGGGGTGGTTTCACTCCCCCTAATTTTTCTATCGGAGGCTGTTTATGATTCGACTGACTCGTCTTAATGGCAAACACATTATTGTTAATGCCATCTTGATTGAAAGTATTGAAGAAACGCCGGACACCATGATTACCTTAACCACCGGCAAAAAAATAACCGTGTTGGAGCCTGTTACCGATGTCGTCCAGCTTGCGACGCAGTATATGCAGTCCATAGGATCGATTGTTGGAACCATCAAGAGTTTGGATTCGGAGGGGTTGTAGTTGTTAAAAAGTCGAATTTTCCTGTTAATCGTTGCCATCCTTATAGCTATAACCTTAATTTTAACGGCTGCTTTCATTTTGTGGAATTATATGGATAAAGCGAATCAAACCTCGCAAGACCAAGCGATTAGCTCAGCTAATCAAGTACAGAGCAAAAAGGTGTCGCCAGATGAAACCAAAGAAAACACAGTGATCATGAAAGATATTTTGACAAACCTCGCTGCGAACAACCGATTTGTAAAAGCGAGCTTTGCCTTTGAGATGGAAAATAAGAAGGCCAAGGAAGAGTTTGAGAAGCTGGATTTCAAAATGAAGGCCATTATCGTGCAAACGCTAGCCGACATGACGCCTGAGCAGGTTCAGGGAAGTAAAGGCTTCGATAATCTGACTTCGGTCCTTATGAATAAAATGAATCCACTACTATCCTCCGGTAAAATCAAACAAATTTGGATCACGGAACATGTGCTTCAATAATTGGAGGCAATAGACACTCGTACAGGAGGTGACGCTTATGGTTGATGTACTTTCACAAAATGAAATTGACGCCTTATTGGCTGCGTTATCCTCGGGTGAGATGGATGCGGAAGAACTTAAGAAGGAAGAGACGCAGAAGAAGGTCCGCGCTTATGATTTTAAAAGAGCCGTACGTTTTTCGAAGGATCATATTCGCAGCTTAACAAGAATTCATGAGAACTTTGCCCGCTATTTAACAACCTACTTCTCGGCGCAGCTCAGGACCTTCGTTCAGATTAACGTAGTGCAGGTGGAGCAGCTGCCGTATGATGAATTCATCCGTTCCATTCCGAAAATGACCATCCTCAATATCTTTGAGGCTGAGCCATTAGAAGGCAGAATGGTCCTCGAGGTCCATCCCAACGTAGCATTTGCTATGCTGGATCGTCTCTTGGGAGGGGCTGGCACGACACCGTCAAAAATTAATGCCCTGACGGAAATAGAAACGATCGTTATGGAACGTATCTTCAGCAGAGCTTTCGAGAGTCTGCAGGAGGCGTGGAAAACGGTGGTCGACCTGTCGCCACGAATGGAAGCCTTGGAAACGAATCCGCAATTTATGCAAATTGTTTCCCCTAATGAGACGATTGCGCTGATCTCGTTAAGTACCAAAATAGGCGATACAACGGGGATGATTAACCTGTGTATTCCTCACGTCGTTATCGAGCCTATCATGCCAAGACTATCGGTTCATCATTGGTTCGTATCCCAGAAGAAAACAAGCGCACCTGAGGAAGTCATGGCCCTGCAATCCAGACTTCATAGAGCTAAGCTTCCTATTATAGCGGAACTAGGCGAGTCGCAAATTTCCGTTGGAGAATTCCTGAACTTAAACGTAGGCGATGTGATTTCTTTGCAAAAGCCGGTGGATGAATTGCTGAAAATTCGTATAGGTGAAAAGCTGAAGTTTTACGGTACGCCGGGAACGACTCGTGGAAAATTGGCCTTGCAAATAACCGATATTGTCGATGAAGGAGCGGAAGAAAATGACGAATAGCAAAGATTATTTGTCTCAAGAGGAAATAGACGCATTGTTAAGACAATCCTCCGGCGGTGACAGTTCAGGCAGTCCGAGCACTACCGAGGTGTATGTGGAAGATTATTTATCGTCGCTGGAACAGGATGCGCTCGGAGAGATAGGGAATATTACTTTCGGCAGCGCAGCGACGGCTTTGTCGACGCTCTTGGGGAAAAAAGTCGATATTACAACGCCGAAAGTGTCGATTGTTGCGAAGGAAGCGTTGATAGATGAATTCCCCAAGCCGCATGTTGCAGTCCATGTCAATTATGTTGATGGCTTCCATGGCATCAATCTGTTGGTTATTAAAACGCGTGATGCTCAAGTCATCGCTGACCTCATGATGGGCGGAGAAGGCACAGTGGGCGAAGCGGATTTGACCGAAATCCATATCAGCGCCGTTCAAGAAGCGATGAATCAGATGATGGGGTCGTCTGCGACATCAATGTCAACAATATTTAACCGTTTCGTGAACATTTCACCTCCGGGCATTGATATACTAAATTTAGCGGAAGAAGGAGGAACTTCGACACTTCCTCCCGAAGATGTATTTATCAAAATCTCCTTCCGTTTGACAATCGGGGACTTAATCGACTCCACGATTATGCAGTTGCTTCCGGTACACTTCGCGAGGGATATGGTTTCAATATTGATGGGAGGGGGAGACAGCCAAGAAGAATCAGCAGCAGCATCTGCGGTAGAGCCTGCGCCAATTCCTGCACCACCGGTGCCGGAACCTGCTCCGGCCCCTGCTCCTCAACAGCAGCATGCGGCGCCGCCGGTTCAGGATCCCTATGCGCAGCCTATGTACCAGCAGCCGACTATGCAGCCGCAGCAACCGATGTACCAGCAGCCTATGGCGGCGCCGCAGCAGCCTATGTACCAACAACCGCCTGCTGCATATGGCACAGGACCTGCTCGCAATGTGAATGTACAACCAGCGCAATTTTCCAACTTTACACCGATGAATCTATCGCCTGCTGAGGATGCCAACCTGAACCTGCTTCTGGACATTCCGCTCAAGGTAACCGTAGAGCTGGGAAGAACCCACAAGGTCATTAAAGACATTCTCGAGCTCTCGCAAGGATCGATTATCGAGTTGGATAAGCTGGCCGGCGAACCTGTCGATATTTTAGTGAACAACAAGCTTATTGCTAAAGGTGAAGTTGTAGTCATAGATGAAAACTTCGGGGTTCGTGTAACAGACATTGTGAATCAGTGGGACCGCATTCAAAAATTACAATAACAAACATACTTTAGGAGGACTGTTCACCCATGGCAAACCGAATTCTAATCGTAGACGACGCAGCATTTATGAGAATGATGATCCGAGACATTTTGTCAAAGAACGGATACGAGGTAGTAGGAGAAGCAAACGATGGCGCTCAAGCCATTGAGAAATTTAAAGAATTGCGTCCTGACTTGATCACTATGGACATCACCATGCCGGAAATGGACGGAATCGCAGCTTTGAAGGAAATTAAAAAGATCGATGCTAACGCTAAAGTCATCATGTGCTCCGCGATGGGCCAACAAGCTATGGTTATCGACGCTATTCAAGCGGGAGCCAAAGATTTTATCGTAAAACCTTTCCAAGCGGACCGTGTTATCGAAGCTATCAAAAAGACGCTGGGATAATAGTACATAGGGGAGAGTCTTACAGCCGAAAGGAATGTGAAACTTGAACAGACTCTTGACCGGATTCACGTCGTTCATCATTATGGGGATCATTCAACTGGCCGGTTTCTCGAGCTTTTGTTACGGGGAACCCGGCACTCCTTCAGAGCCGTTGTCAAAAGACACACCTGATTTTGCGTATCCGGGTACGGATACGGCGAGTACGCTGTGGATGGTAGTTAAGGTTGTTTTTTTCCTTATTGTTATTATCGGAATCTTTTTTGTAATTGTGAAGTTTCTTTCTCAAAAAAATAAAACTTTGTTCGGACGGTCCCTGCGTTCGCTCGGAGGAGTACCGTTAGGACAAAACAAATCGATTCAAGTCGTTGAAATCGGACATTCTATATATATTGTCGGTGTCGGAGACAACGTCCAGCTAATCGAGAAGATCGATGATGAGGAAGAAGTTGCTTACATAACAAGCATGTTGACGAATCATGCCATCAGTACTCCTACTTTTGAATCGCTAAGCGGATGGTGGAATAAGCTTAGGAACAAACAGGAGCCTAGTGAAGGTGAAGATATAACGGCATCCTTCCAGCAAGTGTTCCATGATAAGATGCAGCACCTATCCGATCGGAAGAAGAGGGTCGATGAGCTGCTGATGGATGATAATAACAAAGATCGGTTGAATGATAAACCATGAAATATAAAGCATTGGCATTTACTATCATGACCTTGTTGGCCGTTACCGTTATGTGGTCTTCCCAGGCTTATGCGGCAGATCCGATTCCGGGAATCAATATTGATATTGGGAGCTCCAACAGCAGTTCGGGGGCTTCCAATACCATCAATATCATTTTGCTGCTGACGGTACTGAGTATAGCGCCTGCAATTCTTATTCTAATGACCAGCTTCACAAGAATTATTATCGTGCTCGGCTTCGTTCGAACATCGCTTGGAACGCAGCAAATGCCTCCCAACCAGGTGCTTGTGGGCTTGGCCTTGTTTCTGACCTTTTTCATTATGGCGCCGACGCTCGGCGATGTGAATCAGAATGCATTACAGCCGTACATGAAGGGAGAAATCTCGCAAACCGCCGCATTGGATAAAGCGTCCGTAGCAATGAAAAAATTTATGTTTCAATATACGAGACAAAAGGATTTGAAGCTGTTTCTGGATTATTCCAAGGCAGCGCCGCCTACCGGAGTAGAGGATACTCCATTAACAGCATTGGTTCCCGCCTATGCCATAAGCGAGCTGAAGACGGCGTTTCAGATGGGCTTTATGATCTTTATCCCGTTTTTGGTTATTGACATGGTCGTATCAAGTACTTTGATGGCCATGGGGATGATGATGCTGCCGCCGGTCATGATCTCGCTGCCGTTTAAAATCTTGCTCTTCATCTTGGTTGATGGCTGGTATCTTGTTGTAAGGTCCTTGCTGATTAGCTACAATACATGATCACTACATTCGGCCGTGCAGGAGGAAAAGTAACGTGAGTTCCGAGTTTGTCATTCGATTGGCCGGTGAGGCTGTGTATACGGTCTTGAAAGCCAGTGCCCCCATGCTGTTAATCGGTTTGGTCGTAGGTTTGATCATCAGTATTTTTCAGGCAACCACACAAATTCAAGAGCAGACGCTGGCTTTCGTACCGAAAATCGTTGCGGTGCTGGTATCGTTTTTGATTTTTGGACCTTGGATTCTTACAACGCTGGTTGATTTTACTTATAACCTGTTGAATAACTTATATAAATTTATCGGCTAGGCTGTGAGTAAATGGAATGGGTGACACAGTATTTACCTGGTTTTCTGCTCTATTTTTGTCGTATCGCCTCGTTTTTTGTCGTGGTACCTATCTTTTCGGCCAGGAACGTACCACAGCATTTTAAGATCGGAATTGCTTTTTTTATAGCATTGATGGCTTACACCCTATTTGGGATGAAAGATCCGGCAACCTTTGACTCTCTATACTTGCTTTCTGTGATTAGAGAGATCTTAGTCGGTCTTTTATTAGGATTTATCGCTTATATGTTCTTTCAGATCCTTTTAATAGCCGGAGCCTTCATCGATATTCAGATGGGATTCGGTATTGCTAACGTGATCGATCCTATGACGGGCGCGCAAAGCCCTGTTATGGGGAATCTGAAATATATGATAGCGATTTTGCTGTTCCTGTCCTTTAACGGTCATCATTTGCTGCTAAAAGCGATTATGGAGAGCTATGACTGGATTCCGCTGTCTAACCCACTATTTGCCAAAATGTACAGCGGCGATATAGCCAAATTCATGGTTCAGACGTTCAGCAGCGTGTTCAGCATCAGCTTTCAAATGGCGGCACCGCTAGTGGTATCCATCTTTCTTACGGATGTGGGACTTGGGTTTCTGGCAAGGGTAGCTCCCCAGTTCAATATTTTTGTTGTGGGGATGCCGATCAAGATCACCGTTGGCTTTATCTTGTTAGCCCTGCTGTTCCCGGCCTATCGTTACGTATATACGGATATGTTTACTTCGATGCTGGATTCCATACAAAAATTCATTGGTTTGCTTTCAGGATAATCGGGAGGACTGGAACGACTTGGAAACTTTTCGTTTGAAGCTGGATTTACAAATGTTTTCCCAAGAAAAAACGGAGCCGGCCACCCCGAAAAAGCGGCAGGAATCCAAGCAAAAAGGGCAAGTTGCCAAAAGCATGGAATTGCCTGCTGCATTTATTTTGTTCTTTGCCTTTCTTTCCTTTTATCTATTTGGCGGTTATATGAAAGAGCAGCTTGTGCATGTGTTCCGCTCCATCTTCTATGACTACTTGACGTGGGACATCACGATGGAGAATGTCTGGGTTCTGTTCAGGCAGCTGTTTATGCAGAGCATGCTGATCATTATTCCCATTTTGTTGGTTTCGGTAGTCATTGCGATTTTTACGAACTATTTGCAAGTCGGCTTTTTGTTAACCGGAGAGCCGCTGATGATGAAATTAAACAAAATTAATCCGATTGAAGGCGCCAAACGTTTGTTCGCTCTGCGGGCCCTGGTCGACTTCGTGAAATCGATCCTGAAAATGTCGATCATCGGATATGTTGTCTACTCTACGTTATGGGCGGAAAAAGGCCGGTTGATGGATTTGGCAAGACTGCCATTGGAAAATGTCATCTTGTTTACTTCTTCCGTTACCTTGAAATTGGGCATCAAAATCGGGCTGGTTCTCATCGTGCTGGCTCTGCTCGATTATATGTATCAGAAGTACGAATTTGAAAAAAGCATCCGCATGTCCAAGCAAGACATTAAGGATGAGTACAAGAAAACCGAGGGTGACCCATTAATTAAAGGGAAGATTCGTGAAAAGCAAAGAAGAATGGCGCTGCAGCGTATGATGCAGGATGTTCCCAAAGCAGACGTCATTATTACGAACCCGACTCACTTTGCGGTAGCGCTGCGCTACGATGCCAAAAATATGCAAGCCCCTACAGTCATAGCGAAAGGAACGGATTACATCGCATTAAAGATTAAACAAGTGGCTAAGGAGCATCAAATTATTACGATGGAAAATAAGCCTTTGGCCAGAGCGCTGTATGCTCAGGTAGAAATCGGAGAAAGCATTCCAGCGGATTTATTCCAGGCTGTGGCCGAAGTATTAGCATATGTGTATAAGGTTAAAGGCAAGGCTAATTAATGGAGGAAAGGAGGGCATCTGCAATGAAAGTGAAAGATTTGGTCGTATTGATTGGCATCATCGGTATCATCCTTATGATGGTTGTACCTGTTCCCATATGGTTGTTAGATGTCCTGCTGATCATTAACATCTCGATTGCGCTAATGATTATTCTGGTAGGAATGAATACTCGGGACGCGCTGCAGTTTTCAATTTTTCCTTCTTTACTGCTCATTACCACGCTGTTCCGATTGGCGTTGAACGTCTCGACAACCCGTAATATTCTTGCGAATGCCGAGGCCGGTAATGTGGTCAAAACCTTTGGTTCCTTCGTTGCCCAAGGGAACATCGTTGTAGGCTTCGTCGTATTTATCATCCTTGTGCTTGTCCAGTTTATCGTTATTACCAAAGGTTCTGAGCGCGTTGCCGAGGTAGCTGCACGTTTTACCCTGGATGCAATGCCCGGTAAGCAAATGAGTATCGACGCGGATTTGAACGCCGGCTTGATCAACGAACAGCAAGCCAAGGAACGCCGTGAGAAGATCTCCCGCGAGGCGGATTTTTACGGAGCGATGGATGGTGCCAGTAAATTTGTCAAAGGGGATGCGATCGCGGGGATCATCATTCTGATCATTAACATCCTGGGCGGACTGATCATAGGGATGACTATGAAAGGGATGGATATCAAGGAAGCCGGATCCATCTATTCGATCTTAACGATCGGGGACGGGCTGGTCAGCCAGATCCCGGCCTTGCTTATCTCCACCGCAGCGGGTCTGATCGTTACTCGCGCGTCATCTGAAGGAAACCTGGCCCATGATCTGACTACACAGATCTTGTCGTATCCAAAGCTGTTGTATATCGTTGCAGGAACGATTACTTTGCTCGGTATTTTTACACCGATCCACTTGTGGACTACATTGCCGATTGCTGCACTTCTTGCCTTTGCAGCCACCAAAATGCAGCGCAATTTGGAGATGAAGCAGGCACAGGAGGATCAGTTGGTCGAGGAACAGCAGATCGAAGAGGTGCGCAGCCCCGAAAGTGTTATCAGCCTGCTTCAGGTTGATCCCATTGAATTCGAGTTTGGCTACGGGCTAATCCCGCTTGCAGACACGCAGCAAGGCGGAGACCTGCTGGACCGCATCATATTGATTCGAAGACAGTGTGCCTTGGAATTGGGACTTGTCGTTCCCGTGATCCGGATTCGCGACAATATTCAATTAAAGCCTAATGAATATGTGATCAAAATCAAAGGTAACACCGTTGCTCGAGGAGAGCTGCTGCTCAATCACTACCTGGCTATGAGCCCGGGGATTGATGATGATTCCATCACTGGTATCGAGACGCTTGAGCCTGCATTCGGCTTGCCGGCCTTATGGATCGACGAAGTCATGAAGGAACGTGCCGAGCTGTCGGGCTATACCGTGGTTGACCCTCCTTCGGTAGTAGCGACGCATCTGACGGAAGTGATTAAGAAGCATGCGCACGAGCTACTGGGACGTCAGGAAACCAAAGCGCTTATCGAGAATGTCAGAGAAAGCTATTCGGCTCTTGTGGACGATTTGATTCCGAATGTATTGTCCATCGGGGACGTACAAAAGGTACTGGTCAAGCTGCTTCGTGAAAAAATCTCCATTCGCGACCTGGTCACGATTCTGGAAACCTTGGCCGATTACGGTACTTATACGAAAGACACTGAAATCTTGACAGAATATGTAAGACAGTCTCTCTCAAGACAAATTACACAGCAATATGCAACAGGAAGTGATTCCTTGAAGGTGATTACTGTAGGGCCTTCCTTGGAGAAAAAAATTGCCGAGTCCGTTCAGCAATCCGATCAAGGAAGTTACTTGGCGCTCGACCCATCCTCCACTCAAATGATCTATCAACGAGTGACGGATCAAGTGACAAGACTTATTCAGGCGGGTCAACAGCCTATCGTTTTGACCTCACCAACGATCCGGATGTATTTAAGACAGCTGCTTGAAAGAACAATGCAGGACATTCCAGTATTGTCCTACAGCGAACTCGAGCCTAACGTAGAAATTCAAAGCATGGGGGTCGTTAATCTATGAGAGTGAAACGTTATGTTGTGGATTCGATGCCGGATGCGCTGCAAAAGATACGGACTGACCTCGGCAAGGACGCTGTCATACTGAACACCAAAGAAATTCGCTCCGGCGGATTTCTAGGCATGTTCTCCAAAAAAAAGATTGAAGTCATAGCAGCGACGGATTCTGCGGCGGCAGCCGCCGCACCGTCTATCTCCAAAGGATCGGGACAGCCTGTCGTGCCGCTTTCGAAGCCGGCAGCTCCGATAATTACGGAGAAGATCACTTATACTAGACCGACACCCTTGAAAATGAATACTGAGCCCGATGTAAACGAGAGCTTGTCCTTTCCGGAGGTTCCGGATGTGCTTGTACCCGAGCAGCGGCATGAATCGAAGCCGGTTCATCAGCCTGCCGTTCAACAACCCGTACAGATGCATGCGCCGCACTCCAGAGATGATGTACTGCTTCAGGAAATCAAGCAGATGAAGCAGTATATGCAGCAATTATCCGTTCACGGAACCCAGGGGGTACCGATGGATCCGGTTCTTGAGCAAATGCAGCAGCGCTTGCTGGAGCAAGAGATCGATCCGGAGCTTGTGGAGCAGCTGATGACTAGAGCGGCTGAAGAAGCATCTGCTGACGGGAGCCCTATTACGGAAAGAGAGGTTCGCCGTTCCCTGGAAAGACAGCTGCATGAATTATTCGTACAGGGTACGAACAAACGGCTGGACCCCGAAACGAAGGTCGCTCACTTTGTAGGCCCTACGGGTGTAGGGAAAACAACAACGATAGCCAAACTGGCAGCGGAGCAAGTATTGAAATACCATCGCAAAGTTGGTTTTATTACATCCGACACGTACCGGATAGCTGCAGTAGAGCAATTGAAGACATACGGTACTATTCTTAATGTTCCTTTGGAAGTTGTCTTTTCTCCGCAGGATTTGCCGAGAGCTTTTGAACAAATGAAGGATCGCGATATTATTTTCATGGATACGGCGGGCCGCAATTTCCGCAATGAAATGTATGTTTCGGAGCTTAACGCCCTGCTGCAAACAGAAGGGAAAAGTGAAACGTTTCTTGTACTCAGCTTGACAACCAAGTATAAAGACATGAAGGCTATAGCCGACAACTTTACCAAATTCAAGCTGGACAAGCTATTGTTAACCAAAATGGACGAAACGGAGACTTACGGGTCCATTATTAATCTCGCACATGAGTTTCAGCTGCAGATGTCCTACGTGACTCACGGTCAAAGCGTTCCCGAGGATATAACGGAACTGGATGAGCAGCGGATCATTGATCTGGTGCTGGGGGGCGTCCCGTATGAATGATCAGGCGCAAGGGCTCCGGAATCTTATCCTTAAGCAGCATCAGCAGAAGCATCGAGAAGCTATCGCTACCCGTATACTGACGGTTACAAGCGGGAAAGGCGGGGTCGGCAAATCGAATTTCACGCTGAATTTTGCGCTAACTCTACAGAAAAAAGGATACAAGGTTCTCGTCTTTGACGCTGACATCGGCCTGGCGAACATTGACGTATTGATGGGTGTCACAGCCAAACACAGCCTCTACCACTTATTAACGAGAGAAAAAACGATTTGGGATATCATTGAGCAGGGGCCGTACGGTCTGCAATTTATCGCAGGGGGCTCCGGCTTTCAGGATCTTATCCGCTTGACGGAGCAGCAGCTTGATTATTTCGCAGAACAAGTGATGCAGCTCAATGGTACGGTTGATTTTATTATTTTTGATACGGGAGCGGGCTTGTCCAAGGAAACCTTGAAATTTATTTTGTCGGCAGAAGAAACGATCGTTGTTACAACACCGGAACCTACGTCTATTACGGACGCCTATGCCATTATCAAAATGGTCCATTCGATGGAACCGTCGGTTCCATTCAAATTGGTAGTGAACCGCGTAGCTGATTGGAAGGAAGGAAGGCAGACAGCGGATAAGATCAGCATGGTGGCAAAGCAGTTTCTAAAACTGGATATCCCAGCCATCGGTTATGTGTATGACGATAACAGCGTATCCAAAGCTGTCAAGAAGCAGGTTCCTTTTACGATACAATATCCTTCCTGTGCTGCATCGCAATCCATCAGCAGATTGGCAGATGATTATATCTCCAGGCAATTGCCGTCAGCGCAGCAAGAGGGTGCTGTAAAAAGCTTTATGTCAAAAATGATGAAATATTTGAGACAGTAGCACATCCTCTAACCAACAAATCAGACAATCTGCGGGGAGGAGTAACTTCTTATGAAAACCTATAACGTACTTGTTGTCGACGATTCGATTTTTATGAGAAAAATCATTACGGATCTCATCTCGGAGGATCCTCAGTTCCAGGTTGTGGCGACTGCCAAGAACGGCTTAGAAGCAGTGGAATTGGTGAAGAAGCATAAGCCGGATGCCGTTACTTTGGACATTGAAATGCCGGTGATGAACGGACTCGATGCCTTAAAGAAAATTATGTCGGAGCATCCGACGCCGGTCATTATGTTAAGCAGCTTGACACAAGAAGGGGCAAGGGAAACGATAATTGCTCTTGAAAGAGGAGCCGTCGATTTTGTCGGCAAGCCTTCGGGCTCTATATCGCTTGATCTTCATAAAGTGAAAGCTTCACTGCTTGAAAAGCTGCACATTGCCGTGAAGACCAATGCGGCTAAGTTCGCAGTCAATCCTCTCAGGACAACTATTTTTGACAAACTCAAGGCAGCGAAGGAGCTTATTGCGAAGCAGGAAACGGCTGCTGCCGTAGAGCCTCCTAAGCCTCAATCGCAGATTTCCTCAACGTCTGCACAAGTAACGCAGCTGGTTGCCATAGGGACTTCAACCGGTGGTCCCCGCGCGCTGCACCAGGTCATCTCTAGTATACCAGCTGACTTTCCGGCGCCGGTCGTTATCGTTCAGCATATGCCTCCGAACTTCACCAAATCGTTGGCTCAAAGACTGGATTCCATCTCTGAGCTGCATGTGGTGGAAGCGGAGAATGGCATGGCCTTAACCAACGGATGGGCCTATATCGCTCCAGGCGGTTATCATATGATGGTTGCCCGCAATGGTCCGGGAATGTACAAGATTTATTTAAGCAAGGAAGACCCGAGAAACGGGCATCGCCCTTCAGTGGATGTATTGTTCGAATCGCTTCTTCCATTAAAGGAATTGAAGCGTCATGCTGTAATCATGACAGGAATGGGATCGGATGGAGCCAAAGGCATGCTGTCTTTAAAACAGGCGGGAGCCGTAACCACGATTGCTGAGTCGGAAGAAACCTGCATTGTCTATGGCATGCCCCGGGCTGCGGTAGAGCTTCAATGCGTTACACATATATTGCCTCAACAGGAAATAGCCCATCAATTAACCCAGGCCGTAATTCGCTAGCCTTGGTTCCATGGGTGTACATATAGGGTTGGACTAAATTGACGGAGGTGTGTGGTTATGGAATTAAATCAATACTTATCGATGTTTATTGATGAATCCCGAGAACATCTGCAGGCTATGAACGACAATTTGCTGAGCTTGGAAGCAAGCCCCGAGGATGTAAGCATTGTACATAACATTTTTCGTTCGGCCCATACGCTTAAAGGGATGTCGGCAACGATGGGCTTCGAGGACTTGGCGTCCTTGACCCATGAAATGGAGAACGTTTTGGACTTGGTCCGCAATCATAAGTTAAAGATGGACTCGTTCATTTTTGATTGCACCTTCAAAAGCCTGGATGCTTTGGAAGCCATGGTTGAGGATATTATCCAAGGCGGTACAGGCAAGCTCGATGTACAACAGATTGTGGCGTCCCTTAAATCGATCGTCAGCGGTGATTATCTCAAATCCGGATCACCCTCCGCTTCGGCCGCAGCCAAGCCGGATTCTTCGTCACAAGAACCGGCGCTTGATGAATTTCAATTATCTATTATCCAGCAATCGATAGAAGCCGGATTATCTGTATGTCATGTTGAAGTATCCGTACGGGAGGACTGCGTTCTTAAAGCGGCGCGTGCCTATATGGTGTTCAACATTTTGGAACAGAACGGGGAAGTCATCAAATGCACTCCGTCCGTTGAAGACATTGAACAGGAGCGATTCGATAATTCCTTCTCCGTATTTTTTATTTCCCATATTGATAGGGATAGCCTCGAAAAGCAGGTGGCAAGCGTCTCGGAAATCGAGAAGGCAGCCGTTACCCTATTGGACCAAGCCAAGCTGGATGAACTGATGAAGCCGCCTGCGGTACAGCAAGCGCAATTGGAGGTTGCGGCTGCGTCTGCAACGGCAGAGCCGTCAGCTTCTCCGGCTGCAGCAGCACCTGCAGACACCAAGAAGCGTCCTGCGGCAGCCAATGCTCCGGTGGCGAACAGAACCATTCGCGTGGATATCGAACGACTGGATACGTTAATGAATTTATTCAGCGAGCTTCTGATCGACCGCGTTCGTTTGGAGCAGCTGGCGAGCGAAGTCAAGAGAAGTGATTTGACCGAGACCGTAGAGCATATGAGCCGGGTAAGCAGCGATTTGCAAAATATTGTTTTGAAGCTTCGCATGGTTCCCATTGATACGGTGTTCAACCGTTTCCCCCGCATGATTCGCGATGTGGCCAAAACCTTGGACAAAAAAGTGGACCTCATCATTACAGGGGCAGAAACCGAGCTGGATCGTACCGTGATTGATGAAATCGGCGATCCGTTGGTTCACTTGCTGAGAAACTCCGTAGACCACGGCGTTGAGCCGGTCAGTGATCGGATTAGTGCCGGCAAGCCGGAAACAGGGACCATTAACCTGCGTGCATTCCACAGCGGCAATCATGTCTTTATTGAAATCGAGGATGACGGCCGTGGGATAAACCGCGAGAAAGTGTTGAGCATTGCGGTTAAAAACGGCGTCATTCCGCAAGAACAAGCGGCGAAAATGACGGACGAAGAAGTCTACATGCTTTTGTTTGCATCGGGCTTCAGTACCGCGGATAAAATCTCTGATATTTCCGGACGCGGAGTAGGATTGGACGTTGTTAAGACCAAGATTGAGAGCTTGGGAGGAACCGTTCAGGTTGAATCCAAGTGGGGCAAAGGCTCCAAGTTCTCTGTACAGCTGCCGCTTACTTTATCCATCATCTCTGCCATGCTGATCCGCCTGAGCGAAGAGAAGTATGCCATACCGTTGTCTTCGATTGTTGAAACGGCTGCTATCAAGCAGGATCAAATCCGCATCGTACACGGCAATAAAATGATTAATTACCGTAACAGCGTGATTCCATTAGTTTCCCTGGGCAAGCTGTTCGATGTTCCTAATACGGCGGACGTAAAGGAAGGCGAAACGCAAATTGTCGTGATCCGCAAAGGGGAGAAGCTTGCTGCACTTATTGTCGACGAATTCATCGGGCAGCAGGAAATAGTTTTGAAATCACTGGGAAAATATTTGACGAATTTGTTCGCCATTTCCGGAGCTACGATTCTTGGAGACGGTCAAGTGGCACTTATTATAGATACTAATGCATTAATCAAGTAATCATCCGTCACAACGATTCTTAGTACGTTATACATTTTGAGGGAGGCAAGGAACATGGGAGAAGAGATCAAAGTCATTGTATTTGCCCTGGAGAATGAGGAATACGGTGTTGAGGTAGAAAAGGTACGCACCATTGAACGGATGCAGCCCATGACACGGGTACCCAAAACTCCGGAATTTGTAAGAGGGGTTATTAATTTGCGCGGTGTCGTTACCCCGGTAATCGATCTTCGCGGAAGATTCGGGTTTAAGGAAACCGAGTTTACGGACAGTTCACGCATTATCATTGTAGGCGTGAATGATATTGAAGTGGGGCTTATTGTTGATTCGGCTAACGATGTCATTGATGTGGACACAGATAGCATTGAAGATCCGCCGGAAATTGTAGGAGGCATTAAAGCCAAATATTTGCGCGGCATTGCGAAGGTAAGCGACGACAGACTGCTGATTCTTCTGAACCTGCAAGAAGTGCTGAATAAAAGTGAAATTGTCCAATTAGAAAACCTAGAGGAGTAATCGCGTGGAATTATTCAACCGACTAGCAGATTTTCAAATGGATGTGCTTAAGGAAGTCGGCAACATAGGCGCAGGTCATGCGGCAACGGCCTTATCCAAGCTTTTGGATAAGCCCGTTGACATGCTGGTACCCAAGGTGCGTGTTGTTGCGTTTGAAGAAATCGCAGACAGTGTAGGCGGTGCGGAAGAAGTCGTCATCGCGATTTTCCTTCGGGTTGAGGGAGAAACGCCCGGGAATCTATTTTTTATCTTAACATTGGAGTCAGCCAAAAAATTGTTGCGCAGTTTGGTAGGAATTATGGCGACTCATGACGAAAATTATACAGAGATGGAACTTTCTGCTTTGAGTGAGATTGGCAATATTTTGGCTGGATCTTATTTATCCTCCCTTGCAGATTTCACACAATTGGCCATGTCGCCAACCGTACCTTCCATAGCCATTGATATGGCGGGAGCGATTCTCAGCTTTGGTCTCCTACAATTCGGTCAAATGGGCGATCACGCATTGTTAATTGATACGAAGTTTTTGGACGGGAATGAGGAAGTCAAGGGCCACTTCTTCTTAATTCCTGATCCGGAATCGTTCGATAAAATTTTTAAAGCCCTGGGAGTAGATTCTCTATGATCCAGGATAAGTTCATCAAGGTAGGCATGGCGGACCTGAATGTTGCTCACTTGACCGGAGTGTTGAAGACGACGGGTTTAGGGTCCTGCGTAGGGCTTACGTTATATGACGCTAAAGCGAAGGTTGCCGGGATGGCGCACGTGATGCTGCCGACTTCGGAAATTGCCAGAGAAGGAACGCTTAACATTGCAAAGTATGCGGATACGGCAGTTCCTGATATGATTCAGCGTATGGAGAGCCTGGGGGCATCCATAAGCAGAATGGAAGCCAAGATGGCTGGAGGCTCCCAAATGTTCGCTTTCGGCGGTAATTCGGACACCATGAGAATCGGACCGAGAAACGTAGAGTCTTGCAAGGAAATGTTAAAGCGTTATTTGATCCCTTTGAAGGCTGAAGACACGGGCGGCAATTACGGAAGAACAATTGAATTTGATTGTGAGACGGGCACCCTGGTCATTCGCAGCGTTCAAAATGGAGTAAAGGAGCTTTAGCTAATGATTGGAACAGTTCGATGGAACCTGATTATCGGCCTTATTTCATTAGTAATTACGTTCATAAGCTCAATTTCAACGAATATTTGGACAACGAGCTTGTTAAGAAGCGTATACAGCTTTGCTATCGTATTTATTGTGATTTTTTTATTCAGGTGGATTCTCGGCACAATAGCCGGTCTTAATCAGTTGAATACCGATTTGAAAGATGGCGTATCGGATGAAGAGGGAAAGGGAGCGGCTCTGGATTTGCAAACTCCGGAGGACGATGCTTCCCTCCATCAAATGTTAAAGGATTCTCTTGATCCGAAAGCACCCTCGATGGATTCAGGATTCGCTCCGTTAAATCCACCGAAGCTGTCCAGCAAGACTAATAGCATGGAACCAGGAGAGATGGCGCAAGCGGTACGTCGTATGGCGGAAGAATAAGGGTGGTGACAACCGGTTATGATTCAACAAAAATCGCATTTACCGAATATCGATGTGTGGAAGCAGTGGAAGGAATTCGGTGTAATTGAAGCTAAACAGTCACTGATTGAGAACTATTTGCCACTGGTCGAATATGTATCGAACCGTCTGTCTATCGGTCTGCCCAAAAATGTATCGAAAGATGATTTGGCAAGCTATGGCGTCATGGGTCTTATCGATGCTATAGAGAAGTTTGATTATGAACGCGGGCTTCAGTTTGAAACCTATGCTTCCTGGCGGATTCGGGGCGCTATTATCGACGGGCTGCGCCAGGGAGACTGGGTACCGCGTTCGATCAGGGAAAAGTCAAAAAAAATCGAGGAAGCATATCAATTGCTGGAGCAGCAGTACTTGCGTTCCGTGACGGATGCGGAAATCAGTTCCTATTTACAAGTCAGCGAGAACGAGTTTCAGCAGATGGTTCAGGAAATTGCAATTACTACCGTTTGCTCCATTGATGATCCTATCCGAGAAGAAGATTCCGAGACGCGGCTATCTCTGTTAATTGACGAGAAGGCCAAAAACCCTGAATATAAGGTGAATGAGTTTTATTTGAAAGAAACGCTGGCAAAGGCTATAGAGCGTCTAACGGATAAGGAACGAACCGTAGTCTCCTTATTTTATTATGAGGAGCTATCGCTAAGTGAAATAGCGGAAGTCATGAGTTTATCGCCATCTAGAATCTCACAACTTCATTCCAAAGCGATTTTACGTCTTCGTGGCTCATTGAGCCGCTTTAAGACGCAGCTGTTTCAAGAAACTTGATCGGAAGAAAGTGGGGGAGAATAATGAGTGAATCTTCGATTCCGCTAAGTTATTATGCCGAGATCACATTGTCGGACGACAAGGCCCAAGCCTTTCTTCAGTTTAAGCAGCCGGAGGAGGGCTTGGAGGTAACGTTAACTCAGTTGGAAGAGTTGCTCCATTCCTATCATATTGTACATGGCATTGATTTAGATATGCTTAGCTCGATTGCCCGCAATCCTAAAGCTTACTTTCAAGCCAAAACACTGGTTGCGAGCGGCACTTCACCCATTCCGGGCAAAGACGGTTACATTAAGCTTGCTTATGAGGTAGCAAGTGATGCAAAGAAGCCAGCCGAGCTGGAGAGCGGCAAAGTCGATTATAGAGAAATAACGACCATTAGCAATGTTCGCAAAGGCCAATTGCTTGCCCAAAAAATGCCGGCAACCGCAGGGACTCCAGGCAAAGCGGTTACCGGTGAAGTTCTTCCTCCTAAGGATGGGAAGGAAGCCCGCTTGAAAATCGGCAAAAACGTAGTTGCCGATCCCGAGCAAAAAGCGCTTTACGCGGCTATTGATGGGATGATTGTGACAACGGAGCGCGACAAAATTAATGTATTCCCGATCTTTGAGGTCAATGGAGACGTTGATTATAACGTTGGAAATATCGATTTTGTCGGTTCCGTCGTGATCCGGGGCAATGTTTTGAGCGGGTTTAAAATCAAGGCTGCGGGAGATCTCCGGATTACCGGAAGCGTAGAGGGAGCAGATCTCGAGGCGGAAGGCTCTATCGAAATCAACGGCGGAATTCTTGGCCATAATAAAGCCATGATTCGAGCAGGAAAGAGGGTAAAAAGCTCCTTTATTCAGGATGCGACGGTTATAGCCGAAGAAATCTTTGTAACCCAAAGTATTATGCATTCCAATATTCGCGCGTCCAAAAATGTCATTTGTAAAGGCACCAAAGGCTTAATAGTCGGTGGAGTCATTCAATCTGGTGAGAACGTTGTAGCCAGAACGATAGGTAATTCCATGTCAACGGCAACGGTCATTGAGGTCGGCGTACTGCCTGAATTGCGAAATGAGCTGGTTCAGCTTCGTTCGCAGCTGAAGTCGGTTAACGAGAACTTCGACAAAACCGAGAAAGCGCTAGCATTACTGGATCAATTAGCGGCAGCAGGGCAGCTTGGACCGGATAAAGTATCGATGAGAATCAAGCTTAACCATACCAAGAAGCAAATTGCTGAAGAGCAAGCCGGGTACAAGGAACGTATATTTGAAATTGAGCGTTCGCTGGAAGATTCGGATAAAGCCAAAGTTGAAGTTGTTTCTACTATATATAGTGGAGTCAAAATTGTAATTGGCAGGTATACGAAATTTATAAAAGATCACGTTTCCCACGTTAAGTTTCAATTGGCGAATGGGGACATTGCCATGATTCCCATTACATAGAGCATAAACCAGCTTAGGGAGGGTTTGCGATGAGCTTGAGGCCTGTGGAGCTGCAGTTTGTTTTGCACAAGAACGATGAAGCCGGATTGAAGCAAAACCAGTTGAATCAAAAGCCGATTCAGGACCAGGCTTTGCTCGCTGATGATACCTTGAAGCATACGGAGAAAGAACGGCAGCTGGCGGGAAAAAGCGAGCATGCGCATAAAGCAGCCCTTTTCGATAAAGAGAAAGAAAAATCCGAGAGCCGCTCTAAAAAATCTCCAAGGAAAAAAGGGGATGCGGATTCCAACCCTGCTTCCATGGAGATGAGTGAGCATCCCTTCAAAGGAAGGCACATCGATTTATCCCTGTAATCATCGCAGAAGGTACGTGACTAGCAGAAAAAGGTGATAAGATTGTATCAACCTTGGGTATATATTGTACTCGTTGGCTTGGTGTTTATCGTGTATGCCACACTTGTACCGAAGACAAACACGTCCAATGGGAAGTCATCGCCCAGCATCAACGAAATTGAACAAACCATGGAGCATTTTGCCGGTGAGCTGGAGGAGCAGAATGAGGCATTGATTCGTCAACTGGCAGAGCTCAAGAAGGATCATGAAATCCATCAAGCCAAGCTGTCGTCCAGATTGGAAAGCTTGGAACATCAATTCGCTCATTCCAACCAGGAATTGCTGAAGCTTGGCGCGGCTTACGCGGATCTTCAGAAGCAACTTGATCAACCTGCGGGACGCATCGATTTTGCTGAAGCGGCGGCTGCTCAGCTAGAGATCGACCAGCTGCAGGGCACCGATCATTCCGAACCCCAGAGTGAACCGGAAGGAATGAACATCCGAAGCCGCTATGCGGAATTATTCGAGCTCCATGAGCAAGGGAAATCGACGGATCACATAGCGAAAAAATTAAACATGAACAAAGGTGAGGTCAACCTGATCCTTCAATTAGCCAAGCAGGAGGAACAGTTGAATGCTCAAAAATAGATCGCTTCTATTCGGGTTGGGCTTAGGCCTTATAGCCGGGGCCTTATTGCTGCAGGTTATGAATATTGCGGTATCCCCTCAGCAGGCTAATGGATTGGAGCTCCAGGAGCTTGATAAGCAAAAGCTGAAGGAAGCAGCCTCCAAATATTTTCAAGTGAATGAGTTGGATCAGAAATTGTATAATCAAGCGCAGGCGGATGCTTTGGTACAGCAGAAGCTTAAGGAAGAGAAGGAGAAGCAAGCGGCAAACGCGCCTGCCCAAGCTGCGAAGGAGTCTGCTAAGGAAACTTATATCTTCATATCCAAGGGGCTTACCGCGGGGAACGTAGCCGATTTGCTGCAGCAGAGCGGGGTTATCAGCGATCGTAAAGCGTTCGAGGATGCGATGTACAAGCAGCAGCTGAATGATAAGATCGTTGCGGGCGTGCACGTCTTTAAGGGTACGCAGGATCTGACACAGGTTCTTACGAATTTAACGTCACAATAAGAGTCTGACCTTGAATGAGGTTAGGCTTTTGTTCTAATAATAGAAGATGTTGCATACGATATTCAGTTGTGGTATATTTATTGACGGTGTTAAAACGCACGCAGGTTAATTCGCATAATGGTGCTGCCGATTCCGGTAGTTTTATGTCGAAGATGCGACTTGCGGAGGAGACCCAAAAAACCAATTTAGAGGAGGTGTGTGAAGATGGCAGTAATCTCCATGAAACAGCTTTTGGAAGCTGGGGTACACTTCGGTCATCAAACCCGTCGTTGGAATCCTAAAATGGATCGTTACATCTTCACTGAAAGAAACGGTATTTACATTATCGACCTGCAAAAAACGGTCAAGAAAGTGGAAGAAGCTTACAACTTCGTAAAATCTGTTGCTGATGAGAACGGCACGATTTTGTTCGTAGGTACTAAGAAGCAAGCTCAAGATTCCGTTGCGGAAGAAGCAGAGCGTTGCGGAATGTACTACATCAACCAACGCTGGTTGGGTGGTACGTTGACCAACTTCCAAACCATTCAAAAGCGTATCGATCGCTTGAAACAGCTTGAGAAATGGGAAGAAGACGGTACTTTCGAAGTGCTTCCTAAGAAAGAAGTTATTATTCTTCGCAAGGAAAAAGACCGTTTGGAGAAATTCCTTGGCGGAATTAAGAATATGAAGGGTCTTCCAAGCGCATTGTTCGTAATCGATCCTCGTAAAGAGCGTATCGCGGTTGCGGAAGCTCGCAAATTGGGTATCCCAATCGTTGGTATCGTTGATACTAACTGCGATCCGGACGAAATCGATTATGTTATCCCTGGTAACGACGATGCGATCCGTGCCGTGAAATTGCTGACAGCTAAAATTGCTGATGCAGTTATCGAAGCACATCAAGGTGAACAAACAACAGCTTAATGGCTGAATAGGAAAGGGTGGTTCAAAGGTGCAAAATCCTTTCACCGCCCTTTTTTTAGGGTCATAGACAAAATATAAGGAGGCCAAACCATGGCAGTTAATGCAGCATCGGTTAAAGAATTGCGCGAAAGAACAGGAGCAGGTATGCTCGATTGTAAAAAAGCGTTGGAAGAGGCTAATGGCGATTTGTCCAAAGCAGCTGATATCCTTCGTGAGAAAGGATTGTCTGCAGCAGCTAACAAAGCAGGCCGTATTGCTACTGAAGGCACTGTAGAATCCTATATCCACGCTGGTGGTCGTATTGGCGTATTGGTAGAAGTTAACTGCGAAACGGACTTCGTTGGTAAAACAGATCAATTCCGTGAATTTGTTAAAGACGTTGCTATGCATATCGCGGCTTCGAGCCCATTGTATGTTCGTCGCGAAGAAGTTCCTCAAGATGCATTGGATAAAGAACGCGAAATCTTGACTGCGCAAGCTTTGAACGAAGGCAAACCAGCTAACATCGTTCAAAAAATGGTTGAAGGCCGTCTTGGCAAATACTACGAAGAGTACTGCTTGATGGAGCAGCCATTCGTTAAAGATCCGGACAAAACTATCGGACAACTGGTCAACGAAAAAGTAGCAACAATCGGTGAGAACATCACAATCCGTCGTTTCGTTCGTTTTGAATTGGGCGAAGGCTTGGAGAAAAAACAAGAGAACTTTGCTGAAGAAGTAATGGCTCAAGTGAAAAAATAATAAGAGAAGTTCGTAAGAACCTATCTTAACTTATTTGGATATACTTACGGTAAATGATAAGTTGCTGCTGAAACGGAAATTTATCATTTACCGTACATAAATACGGAAAAGTAAAACGTGGGAACACTTAGTGTTCCTTCTTTTTTAAACATAAACGAGCATGACAGCTGATTGACGAACGGGGGTAGTGAAGCTTGGTACAGCCAATCTTTAAAAGAGTCATATTGAAACTGAGCGGAGAAGCACTGGCAGGTCAGCAGGGATACGGAATCGATTCCGATATGATTTCCTCGATCGCAGCGCAAGTCAAAGAGGTTGTCGATTTGAATGTAGAGGTTGCCGTTGTTGTAGGAGGCGGGAACATCTGGAGAGGTATTGCCGGCAGTGCGAAGGGGATTGACCGTGCCACTGCGGATTATATGGGGATGCTCGCGACCGTCATGAATTCCTTGGCGCTTCAGGATGCCCTGGAGACGATCGGAGTACCGACACGTGTGCAAACGTCCATAACCATGCAGCAGGTAGCAGAGCCTTATATTCGCAGAAGAGCGATTCGCCACTTGGAAAAAGGCCGGGTTGTCATCTTTGCTGCCGGTACAGGGAATCCTTATTTCTCAACCGATACGACAGCAGCATTAAGAGCGGCTGAGATCGAGGCGGAAGTCATTCTTATGGCCAAGAATAAGGTGGACGGGGTATATTCGGCAGATCCGTTCAAGGATGCCAATGCACAGAAGTTCGAGACGCTAACCTATATGGAAGTGTTAAGCAATAATCTGGGCGTAATGGATTCAACGGCTTCTTCTCTCTGCATGGACAATAATATTCCGTTAATCGTGTTTTCCATAACCGAGAGCGGCAACATTAAGAAGGTTGTTCTCGGAGAAAAAATAGGTACGATTGTAAAAGGGAGTGTTTAACGATTATGCCACAATCGATTAAAAAGAATGCGGAAGACCGCATGGAAAAAGCAATCGGTTCGTTGAAGAGAGAGTTGGCCAGCCTTCGGGCAGGCAGAGCGACTCCGTCTTTGCTTGATCGCATTCAAGTGGAATATTACGGGGCTATGACGCCTATTAATCAATTAGCCAACATTAATACACCGGACTCCCGTACCCTTATGATTCAGCCATGGGATAAAAGCTCCGTCGCCGCTATTGAGAAGGCTATTATGAAATCCGATCTGGGATTGACTCCTTCCAACGATGGATCGATGATCCGCATTGTGATTCCGGCCCTTACGGAAGAGCGTCGTACCGAGCTGGTGAAAATGACTCGCAAATTCGGTGAAGAAGCTAAGGTTGCTATCCGTAACATTCGCCGCGACGCAAACGATGAGATCAAGAAGCTGGAAAAGTCGGGCATCTCTGAGGACGAATCCCGCAAGCATCAAGAAGACATCCAGAAGTTTACTGATAAATATATCGGTGAAGTAGAGAAAGTGTTAGCAGCTAAAGAAAAGGAAATTATGGAAGTATAATGATAGAAGACCCCCTTTCGAGGGGGCTTTTACACTTTCCTTATTGGAGGAAAAAGAAATGATGCCTTTCAAGAAATGGTTTGGAAGCAAGGCTCAGAATGACGAGTGGGTAGAACGGATCGATGCCGATAATATTCCGAACCATGTTGCGGTTATCATGGATGGCAATGGGCGATGGGCTCAGAAGCGCGGCTTGCCGCGTATTGCGGGGCACCATTCAGGTATGAAAAACGTAAAAAAGATTACTATGGCTGCGAATGCTATCGGCATTAATGTGCTGACCATGTATGCATTTTCAACCGAAAACTGGAAAAGACCCAAGGAAGAAGTCGAGTATTTAATGAAGCTTCCTCTAGAATTTTTTCCAAAAGAGATTGATGAGCTTATCGCCAACAACGTGCAGATTCGTATGACTGGATGGCAGGAAGGTCTGCCAAACTATACACTAGAGGCGATTCAGAAAGCGATTGAGCAAACCAAGAACAATACGGGACTTATTTTAAATTTTGCTTTGAATTACGGAAGCCGCCGAGAAATGCTATCTGGTGTTAAAAAGCTGGCAGAGGATGTGGCATCCGGTAAAGTTACATTGGATGAAGTGGATGAATCGAAATTTGGCCAATACTTATTGACCTACCCGCTTCCTGATCCGGATCTGTTGATCCGTACGAGCGGCGAGCTTCGTATCAGTAATTTTTTGATGTGGCAGCTGGCTTATTCGGAGTTATGGTTTACGGATTTGTGCTGGCCTGACTTCACGGAGCGGCATTTCTATGAGGCAATCCAGGAGTATCAACGAAGAGCCCGGCGTTACGGAGGATTGTAGCAGTAATTGGAGGAATGAATTTGAAGCAGCGAATCATCACTGGGGTCATTGCCGGTTTAGGCTTCATGATTCTATTGTATCTAGGCGCATACTGGTTTGCCGGATTGATTGTCATTCTGTCCCTGATCGGTTTTAATGAGTTTTTACGAATGAATGGGCTGACGCCATATCGTATTACAGCCCTTTTCGGATACACAGGTACAGCATGCTTAACGATACCGTGGAATACGCTTCAACTTGCGTCGGTTGGATCCATGGACCGTATGATATGGTTGTTTATGTTCATTTTATTATGCGCTACCGTCGTTTCCAAGAATAAGGTAACCATTGATCACGTGGTCATGATGTTCTTAGGGATGGTGTACGTGGGTATCGGTTTTCATTACATGATCGAGACTCGTGCTATGGAGAACGGGATGTTCTGGACGCTTCTGGTTTTCTTCTGCATTTGGGCTACGGACTCCGGCGCGTACTTCACAGGGTCAGCAATTGGCAAGCATCCCTTGTGGCCGACTATTAGTCCTAAGAAATCGATTGAAGGCGCCGCAGGAGGAGTTGTTCTTTCCATCATTGTGGCTATCTGTTTTTCATTGGCTTCCCCTGAACTGCTCTCTTGGAAACAGGCTTTGCTTCTCGGTGTCATCATCGCTATAGTCGGACAAATGGGGGATTTAATCCAATCTGCTTATAAGCGGGTCAAGGGCATTAAGGATACGGGGGCCATCCTTCCAGGGCACGGCGGTGTACTAGACCGGGTGGATAGCTGGCTGATCGTGTTTCCGGTTGTTCATCTGCTTTCGTTACTTCCCCATACCTAATTCGATTGTTCGAGGTGAAACATGAAGCACATTTCCATACTTGGATCAACCGGTTCTATCGGTACACAAACATTGGACGTTATTTCCCATCACCCGGAACAGTTTAAAATTGTGGGCCTGGCAGGCGGCCATAATGTGAAGCTCCTGCTGGATCAGGTACATCAATTTCGTCCTGCCAAGGTTTCCGTCGCAACGAAGGAGCTTGCTGATCAAATGAAAATGCATGTTCCTGCAGGTACCCAAATTTTTTACGGGGATCAAGGTCTTATTGAAATTGCAGCAGGTACCGATGCTTCCGATGTAGTAACAGCGGTCGTAGGGAGTCAAGGCCTGGAGCCTACCCTCGCAGCCATTCGGGCGGGAAAGCATATCGGTCTGGCGAACAAAGAAACCTTGGTCAGTGCGGGCCATCTGGTTACGGCCGAAGCCGAACGTCACGGCGTCAAGCTGATTCCGATCGACAGCGAGCATTCTGCCATTTTCCAATGTCTGAACGGCGAGTCCAGGAAAGACATCAAAAAAATAATGCTGACTGCCTCAGGAGGCTCCTTCAGAGAGTATTCCCGCGAGCAGCTAAAAGATGTGACAGTGGAGCAGGCGTTAAAACATCCGAATTGGTCGATGGGAGCCAAAATCACCATCGATTCCGCCACTATGGTTAACAAGGGGCTAGAGGTTATCGAAGCCCATTGGTTGTTCGGGCTGCCTTATGATCAGATTGAGGTACTGATACATCCTGAAAGCATCATTCACTCCTATGTGGAGTTTATGGACTGCAGCATTATTGCTCAGCTTGGCAATCCGGATATGAGGGTCCCTATCCAGTACGCCCTCACTTATCCGAATCGTATAGCTACACCGTCTCAACCGTTGAATTTGGCTGCTATGGGCAAATTGACCTTTCGCGAGATGGACTATGTCCGCTTTCCCTGCCTGAAAATGGCTTTCGACAGCGGCAGAGCGGGCGGGACAACGCCAACGGTATACAATGCTGCGAACGAAGTAGCCGTTGAACGCTTCTTGAAGGGTGAAATCGGATTTTTACAAATTGAAGATATTATTGCAAGCGCTCTGGATCGGCATGATCCGGTTGCGCATCCGGATTTGGAACAAATCACAGCCGCTGATACATGGGCAAGACAGACAGCAAGAGTGGGAAGTTAATTGGATCAGGTAAATTCCCTAGCATCATTTCATCGACAAGATAATATGTTCATAACATGGCTCGGCTTGTATTCATATCGCAAATAATGTTAATCTTAATGAAAAGAATGAGCCCGACCATGGAACTGGTCTTTGACTAATCGCGATGCTTAAAGGGAGGACGTTCGATTGGCTACATTGCAAATTGCGTTTCAAATTGTTCTGCTATTTTTTGTTCTGGTGACGATACATGAGTGGGGACATTTTTATTTCGCCAAGCGGGCCGGGATTCTGGTCAGAGAGTTTGCGATCGGCTTCGGTCCGAAGCTGCTTTCTTTTAAGAAAGGCGAAACCCGATATACCCTTCGTCTGCTGCCAATCGGCGGATTTGTGCGCATGGCTGGCGAAGATCCAGAGATTGTTCAGATTAACCCCGGTCAGCGTATTGCTCTGGCATTGAAAGGCAATGAAGTGACCCATATTTATTTGAATGATTTGGATGATCGATCCGATTCCGTGGTCGGTGTTGTCGAAGATATCGATTTGGAGCGCCGCCTGTTTATCAAGCTCGATATGGATGGCGAGCTCAAGCAGTTCTCCGTTCATCCCCAAGCGATGATGGTAAGCAAAGACAAGGAAACCCAGATCGCGCCGTGGGATCGCCAATTTGGCAGCAAAACCGTCGGCCAGCGGGCTATGTCTATATTCGCAGGACCGATGATGAACTTTATTCTCGCGTTCATTTTGTTCATTACGGTTGCCTTTATGGCCGGTGTACCGGATAAAGTGAAAATTCAAAGTACCGTTGCGGGCTCGCCTGCGGAAAAAGCGGGACTTATGGCGAATGATATTATTATTTCGGTCAATAATGAGCCTATTGGTGCTGACCGTAACAAGCTGACGAAGATGATCAAGCAGTCCGTCAACCAACCGATGATCTGGATTATTGAACGCAATAAGGAACAAATTCGTAAAGAAGTAACCCCGGAAGAGAAAGGCGGCGGCTTAGTCGGTGTCAGCCTGATTTCGGAGAACCGGAAAGCTTCCTTTACTGATGCAGTCAACAACGGATGGAGCAGCATGTCACAAGCTGCCGTCTCCATCTTGGACAGCTTCGGCAAGCTCGTTACTTTGCAGGTCAAGATGGACGATCTAGGCGGACCAGTCCGCATTGTTGAGTTCACCAGCGAACAAGCCAGTGCCGGCTTGCCTCAGTACACCTTCTGGGCGGCCATCATGAGCTTATACCTGGGGATGTTTAACCTGCTGCCGTTCCCAGCCTTGGATGGAAGCCGCTTAGTGTTCCTGGGCTTTGAAGCGCTTCGCGGGAAGCCTGTTGACCCAAGCAGAGAAAGCCTCGTCCATTTTGTCGGCTTTGCGATGCTGATGCTTCTCATGATTGCGGTAACCTATAACGATATTTTACGACTGATTAAAGGCTAGTTTATCCCTAAGTCATAGCCTTGCTGATGCAGGGCTATGCTTTTGTTTACTACATAGGAAGGTTAAGACATGCTTCATGAGTTAAGGCCCCTTCCGTTGAAGAAAGATTCCGAGATCATCGGATGTGACAATTGAACACGCTCGATCATCTATGAAAGGCCTCTATATGAGGTTTTCTCATGATAGTTTGTAGGAGGAGAACCCCCAATGTCCAAAGAGAAGCAGTTTGTTAAGGAGATTACACCTCAAAGCGAGGATTTCTCCAGATGGTATATCGATGTTATTAAAAAGGCAGACCTGATGAGCTATTCGCCGGTGCGCGGTTGCATCGTGTTTAAGCCGGACAGCTATGAAATCTGGGAGAACATCCAACGTGAACTGGATGCAAGATTCAAAGAAACAGGTCACCGCAATGCATATTTCCCTATCTTTATTCCAGAAAGCTTTTTCCAAAAAGAAAAGGAGCATGTCGAAGGCTTTAACCCCGAACTGCCATGGGTAACGGAAGCAGGCGGAGAAAAGCTGGAGGAGCGCCTTGCCATTCGCCCTACATCAGAGACTATGATCGGACATATGTATTCCGAATGGATTAATTCGTATAGAGACTTGCCGCTGCTGATCAATCAATGGGCGAACGTGGTTCGTTGGGAGAAGCGGACGCAGCCGTTCCTGCGGACGAGCGAGTTTTTGTGGCAGGAAGGACATACAGCGCACGAGAATGAAGAGGATGCACGTCGTGAAACGATGCAAATGCTAGAAATCTACCGCGATTTCGCGGAAAACTTCCTGGCGATACCGGTTATCGTCGGACAGAAGACCCCTTCGGAGAAGTTTGCCGGCGCCGTAGATACCTATTCCATCGAAGCGATGATGAAAGACGGCAAGGCGGTTCAAGCGGGAACCTCCCATTACTTGGGCACTAATTTCGCTGTAGCCTTTGATATTAAATACTTGGACCGCGAGAATCAGCATACCTTCTGTCATACGACATCCTGGGGTGTAAGCACGCGTCTTATCGGTGCGTTGATTATGGTTCACGGAGACGACAGAGGATTGGTTCTGCCGCCTAAGGTTGCTCCTACACAAGTCATCATGATTCCTATCGGTCCTCCGAAAACAAGGGAGCAAGTAGTAGCCCGTGTTGATGAGCTGTACGCTCAGCTGAAACAAGCCGGGGTTCGTGTAAAGGTAGACGACCGTCCGGATCAAAGTCCCGGCTGGAAGTTCAATGAATACGAGATGCGCGGCGTACCGATTCGTGTAGAGCTGGGACCTCGTGATATGGAAAACGGACAAGTGGTGCTTGTTTCGAGAATTTCCGGGGAAAAACGCGTAGTCCAGCAGGATCATTTTGTCGAAGAAGTGCAAAAAATGCTGGAAGAAATCCATCAACAAATGTATGATAGAGCTAAGCAGTTCCGCGATGAGAATTTCACTTCGGTGGATACGCTGGATGAATTCAAGTCGTTCCTGGAGCAGAAGCGCGGCTTCGCCTTGGCAGGCTGGTGCGGATCCGATGCTTGTGAAGCTCAGGTTAAGGAAGAGACAGGCGCAACAAGCCGTAACATCCCGTTTGAGCCGGGTGAACACAAATCAACATGTCTAGTATGCGGAGAAGCTTCCAAGCATACCGTCGTGTTCGGTAAAGCTTATTAATTGCAAGGATATCAAGGGCAAATCGGAAAGCAACATCTCCTGTTTGCCCTTTGTATGTTTTACGGGGGAGGAAGTTCATGAGCAGTACGGCAGTGAAGAGAGAACGCTTTGAGATGCTGATGCAGCAGGCCCATGTGCCTGTGGATGTAGTGAACTCTTTTTTTCAGGACGGGTATATTGATAGAGTTGAAACAACGCGCAAAAACAGAGAATGGACGTTTTATATCGTAAAAAGCACCATTGTTCCCAATGACGTTTACCGTTCCTTTTGCAAGATGATCCGTGACAAATTCGCCCATATTGCAGCAATCCGATTTATGCTGAAGTATACGGAGGATGTAGAACCGGAATTAGTGGCTCGTGAATATTGGGGAATGTTTATTGAGTGGGTGCAGCGGGAGGCTACCTCCGTCAACGGTTGGATGGCCCGGGCTAAGATAGAGGTTCAGGGGCATCAGCTTACGCTGATTTTACTGGATTCCATTGGGCTGGAGCTTGCCAAAAAGAAAAATATC
The DNA here is from genome assembly GCF_039543185.1 of Paenibacillus vulneris. NCBI lineage: Bacteria > Bacillati > Bacillota > Bacilli > Caryophanales > Paenibacillaceae > Paenibacillus > Paenibacillus vulneris. Next base: position 127,171 of record NZ_BAABJG010000044.1, read on the forward strand.
GGACAGTGGGTGCAGACGTATTTCTCTGATTTCTTTGGCGTTGACTTCCATGTTCGATATGCTATGGATGAGAACCGCGAAGCGGAGTTTGAGAAATTCGCCAAAAAAATTGAAGAAGAAGAAAAGATCGTCACCCAAGAGATCATGACATCTATTGAAGTGGAGGAAGCCGAGTCTCTCCCTGAAGCAGAGTTAAAGCTGATGGTAGGCTACGAGATTAAAGATCCTCCGGTACCGATTCAGATGGTTCAGGATGAAGAGAAGAAAGTGACGCTGCAGGGCGCCGTGTTCGGCTTGGAAGTGAAGGAGCTTAGAAACGGCAGCACCCTGTTTACATTTAACATAACGGATTTCACCGATTCCATGATGATCAAGGCCTTTGCCAAAACGAAGGAAGACGTTAAAATCTACAGCCTGATTCAGAACGGCACTTGGGTAAAGGTACGCGGAAAAGTGGAATATGACCGCTTTATGCAAATTCCCGAGCTGGTCCTCATCCCGAATGATGTCAATGAAGTGATGCCGCCGCCGGACCGCAAGGACGACGCTGCGGAGAAGCGGGTCGAATTCCATCTGCATTCAACCATGAGTACAATGGACGGAATTACTCCGATTGACCAATATATCAAAACGGCAGCCAAATGGGGCCACAAAGCTATAGCTGTAACGGATCATAGCGGTGTACAAAGCTTTCCGGAGGCCAATAAAGCGGCTAAGAAGCATGGCATCAAGATGATCTATGGTGTTGAGGCGAACGTTGTGGATGACGGGGTTCCTGTGGTAGAGAACGCACGTTCGATGGATTTGAAGGATACCGAGTACGTCATTTTCGATATTGAGACCACCGGCTTATCTATCGTCCATAACAAGATTATAGAAATCGCCGGGGTGAAGATGAAGGACGGCAAGGAGATCGACCGTTTTGCCACGTTCATTAACCCTCATGAAAGAATCCCGTATAACATTCAGCAGCTGACTAATATTACGGATGATATGGTAAGGGACGCTCCTGAGCTGTCAGACATGCTTCCCAAGTTTCTCGAGTTTGTAGGGGACTGCGTGCTTGTCGCTCATAATGCCCGGTTTGATATGGGCTTTATTCAGGCGAACTGTAAGCAATTAGGTCTGCCACCGGTTACGAATCCTTCTCTCGACACGCTGGAGATGGCAAGGCTGTTGTTTCCTACGATGAAAAATCATCGTCTGAACACGCTGGCCGATAAATTCAAGGTCAGCCTGGATAATCACCACCGGGCGATTGACGACTCCGTGGCGTTGGGCTATATCTTATTTCATCTTATTAAAGAAGCCAATGACCGCGGCATAACCGATCTGGAGCGGCTGAACGACGATGTCGGCAAAAGTTTGAAAAACACAAGACCGTTTCACTGCTGCATCTATGCAAAGAACATGGTCGGCAAGAAAAACCTTTACACGCTGGTTTCTTTGTCTCATACCGAATATTTTCATAGAGTCGCGTGTATTCCTAAGAGCTTGCTCCAAAGCATGAGAGAAGGCCTTATCATTGCATCAGGCTGTGAGAAGGGCGAGTTTTTTGAAACGGTGCTGAACAAGTCCATAGAAGAGGCAGAGGAAGTTGCGCAATTCTATGATGTGCTGGAAATTCAGCCTACTTGCGTTAATATGCATCTGGTGGACAAGGGATTGGTAGGCAGCAAGGAACAGCTGGAGGATGCAACCCGCAGGATCATTGATATCGGGCGTAAATTCAACAAGCCGGTCATTGCCACCGGTAATGTCCATTACTTGCATCCACGCGATAAAATATGCCGTGATATTACGATTAACGGGATTACCGGCTTCAGTCCATTAAAGGATATGAAGAAGCCGGATGTTCACTTCAGAACAACTAAAGAAATGCTGGCAGAGTTTCAATTCCTCGGTGAAGAGACTGCTTTCGATGTCGTCGTGCGGAATACGAGCGATCTGGCAGACCAATTCGAGGAGCTTCAGCTGTTTCCGGATAAACTGTTTGCTCCGATCATCGAAGGTGCGGATGAAGAAATCCGGACCAAATGCTATGATACGGCCAAACGTCTCTATGGCGAGCCGCTACCGGAAGTCGTTGTCGCACGGCTGGAGAAGGAACTGGTGCCAATTATCAAATACGAGTTCTCTGCGAACTATCTTGTATCGGAGCGGCTCGTTAAGAAGTCTAACCAGGACGGATATTTGGTAGGGTCTCGGGGATCGGTAGGTTCATCCGTCGTAGCTACATTCTTGGGCATATCCGAGGTTAATCCACTGCCCCCGCATTACGTTTGTCTATCCTGCCAATATAATGAATGGTTTTTGGATGGAAGCGTGCCAAGCGGATTTGACCTCCCGGATAAGGAATGTCCTAAATGCGGAGCAAAGCTTAAAGGTGAAGGGCAGGACATTCCGTTTGAGACGTTCCTTGGCTTTAAAGGGGACAAGGTCCCCGATATCGACTTGAACTTCTCCGGGGAATATCAGCCGGTTGCCCATAACTATACGAAGGTGCTCTTCGGTGAGAAAAGTGTATTCCGTGCGGGTACGATCGGTACCATTGCGGAAAAAACCGCCTTCGGTTACGTGAAAAAGTTTGAAGAGGAGCAGGGGAAGAAATGGCGCGGAGCCGAGGTCAGCAGACTAGCCTCCGGCTGTACCGGGGTCAAGCGAAGTACGGGCCAGCATCCTGGCGGTATCGTAGTTGTTCCGGATTACATTGATGTGAATGACATTACACCAGTCCAGTTTCCAGCGGATGATACAAGTGCTGAATGGATGACGACGCACTTTGACTACCATGCCTTTGACGCGAATCTGCTGAAGCTCGATATTCTCGGGCACGATGATCCGACCATGATGAGGATGCTGCAGGACTTGACCGGAGTCGACCCTACGACCATTCCTATGAATGATCCTAAAGTCATGAGCATGTTTAACTCGACTAAGGCTATAGGAGTCACACCCGAGCAAATCCGAAGCACGGTAGCAACTTACGGCGTTCCGGAGATGGGGACGAAATTCGTACGTCAAATGCTGGAGGAAACGCAGCCTTCATCGTTTGCTGACTTGCTTCAAATTTCCGGTTTGTCACACGGAACGGGAGTTTGGCTTGGCAACGCCCAGGAGCTGATCAAGAAAGGCACTTGCACGATCAAGACGGTTATCGGTTGTCGTGACGAGATTATGCTGTACTTGATCTATAAGGCGGGAATGGACGCAGGGCTCGCCTTTAAAATTACAGAGAGCGTTCGTAAGGGTAAAGGTTTGACGCCTGAGTGGAAGGAAGATATGAAGAAGCACAATGTGCCCGCATGGTATATCGAATCCTGCGAACGGATCGAGTATATGTTTCCGAAGGCGCATGCTGCCGCTTACGTTATCTCTGCGGTTCGTACCGCTTATTTCAAGCTGTACCATCCGATTGCATTTTACGCGACTTACTTCACGGTGCGTGCCGAGGATTTCGAGCTTGATCTGCTTTGCCAAGGTTATGACGCTATTTTGCGCAGACTGATTGAGATTGAAGAGAAAGCATTCCAGGCTACGCCAAAAGAGAAGGCGATGGTATCCATACTGGAAATGGCACTCGAAATGACTGCCAGAGGCTTTTCCTTCAAAGGAATCGATCTGTATAAATCCGATGCGACGAAGTTTTTGGTTGACGGAGATTCCTTAATCCCTCCTTTCTCTGCTTTAGCGGGGATCGGGGTGAACGCCGCCAAAAATATTGCTGCTGCCAAGGATGACGGGCCGTTCCTGTCGATTGAGGATTTCCAAACACGCAGTAAGGCGTCCAAAACGATCGTTGAGCTGCTCGGCTCGATGGGCTGCTTCCGCGGCTTGCCGGAATCCAATCAGCTGTCGCTATTCTAGGCACTCCTCTTTCAATGAAGCAAGCCGTCTTCATATTGCATACCTATAAGGCTTATGGTATAATCTTCTTTGGTAACAACCGTTTATAAGTTCGGATCTTAGAGAGTGGGGAAACCCACTCTTTACATTTTGTTACAGAGATGAAAGCGTCTGGCTTTCCATTTGATGATAGGAGGTTGCAGGTTGATTTCGCAAATTAAACCTATAGTTGAATCACTTCTTCAGCCTTTTTTGGATGAGAACAACTTTGAATTAGTCGATGTTGAGTATGTTAAAGAAGGCAGCAATTGGTTTCTACGAGTATATGTGGACAAGGAAGGCGGCATCGATATTGACGATTGCGGCCGTATCAGCGAATTTTTAAGTGAAAAATTGGATGAAAAGGATCCGATTCCTACCGCTTACTTCCTGGAAGTATCCTCGCCGGGTGCCGAGCGTCCTTTGAAAAAGACGCAGGACTATCATAAGGCAGTGGGCCAGCATGTATTTGTGACGACATATGAGCCGGTTGATGGGTTGAAGGAATTCGAAGGAACGCTTCTGTCCTTTGATGAGCAGACCGTCGTCGTTGAAATCGGAAAGAAAAAACACGAAATTCCTTTCAACAAAGTAGCAAGCGCAAGACTGGCGATCGTGTTCTAAAACAGTGGTGGATTTTATGAGAGGGGGAGCTCCGTTCAAATGAACATGGATTTTATTGAAGCATTATTGGAAATTGAAAGGGAAAAAGGAATCGCCAAGGAAGTGCTGATCGATGCTATTGAAGCGGCACTGATTTCCAGCTATAAACGTAATTTTAATACCGCGCAAAACGTGCGTGTGGACATTAACCGTCACACCGGATTGATCAAAGTATACGCCCGCAAAACGGTGGTTGAGGATGTATTGGATCCCCGTATGGAAATTTCTCTATATGCTGCGCGTGAATTGAATCAGAACTATCAATTGAACGATATCGTCGAGATCGAGGTAACTCCAAGAGATTTCGGCCGTATCGCAGCGCAAACCGCCAAGCAGGTTGTTACCCAGCGGATACGCGAAGCGGAGCGCGGTTTGATTTATAATGCTTTCGTCGACAAAGAAGAGGATATTGTGACCGGTATTGTACAAAGACAGGACCTGCGCAATATTTATATCGATTTGGGCAAAATTGAGGCTGCGCTGCCGTTGACCGAGCTTATGCCGACAGATAAATTTAAGCAGGGCGACCGCGTAAAGGCTTATATTACGAAAGTGGAAAATACGACTAAAGGCCCGCAAATTATTTTATCTCGTACGCATCCGGGTCTTTTAAAACGTTTATTCGAGCTGGAAGTTCCCGAAATTTTTGACGGCGTCGTGGAGATTCGTTCCGTCGCGCGTGAAGCGGGCTTCCGTTCCAAAATTGCCGTTTATTCACGCAATCCCGAAGTCGATCCTGTGGGCTCCTGTGTCGGTCCTAAAGGAATGCGCGTCCAAACGATCGTTAACGAGCTGAAAGGCGAGAAGATCGATATTGTACGCTGGGTTGAGAATGTGGACGAATACGTGGCTAACGCGCTCAGTCCTTCCAAGGTGCTTGAAGTGAACGTGTTTGAGAACGAGAAAATGGCCCGTGTTATCGTACCTGATTATCAGCTATCCCTTGCTATCGGCATTAAAGGGCAAAACGCTAGATTGGCTGCCAAGCTGACGGGCTGGAAGATCGATATCAAGAGCGAAACGCAAGCGGAGCAGGAATACGGCCGGCCTAAAACATTCACTGAGGAAATGCACCAGGATTCCGTCAGTATCGACTAATTTCAAATAAGCAGCTGACAAGTAGAAGGTGATCTAAGATGAAGCAAAAGAAAATCCCTCTTCGCAAATGCGTAGCATGCCAGCAAATGATGCCCAAAAAAGAACTGATTCGCGTCGTAAAAACGCCAAATGACGACATCATCATTGATCTGACGGGTAAAAAAGCGGGACGCGGAGCTTATTTGTGCGGAAAGCTGTCTTGCTTCAGATTGGCTAAAAAGAGCCGAGCATTGGATCGCGCTCTAAAGCAATCGGTCAGCGCGGACATTTACGATGCTTTGGAACAGGATTTTATTAAAGTAGAGGATGAATTCATTGCCGGCAAAGAAGCGGCGGTGGATGATGAATAATAAATGGTTTAATAACTTGGGATTGGCCATGAGAGCGGGTAAAGTCATTACGGGAGAAGATGCCGTCATAGACGCAGTTCGTAAGGGCGAGGCCAAGATGGTCATTGTTGCAGAAGATTCCTCCCCCAACACTTTGAAAAAAGTGAACGATAAATGCAGTACCTATCAGGTTCCCCTACATCAGTACGGCAGCCGTGAGCAGTTAGGAGCAAGTATCGGAAAGGAAACACGCGTTGTTCTAGCCATAACCGATGCTGGATTTGCGAAAATGCTGAAGAAAAGTCTGGAAAATCGTACGGAGGTGGACAGTATTGAGTAAACAAGACAATAATAAAGATAATAAGCTTAGAGTATATGAGTATGCGAAGTCTTTGAATATGAGCAGCAAAGAGATTATTACAATTCTTAAAAGACTTAGTATTCCAGTTAACAATCATATGAGTGTAATGGAGAACGATACAGTGGAGAGTGTGGAAAAATTTTTTAAAGAAGTAAAAGCCAATGCAGCAGCCAAACGAGGAACTAACGAAACGGGGAATGCTTCTATCAGTACGAATAGCACGAACACAGTGAACACAGACGCAAACGCACAAGCACAAGCTCAACAACCTAAGACAGACACTAAGCCTCAGGCTCCTCAAGCCCAAACAGGCAATACGCCAAGCAATCAGCAAAGAACCGGCGGAGGCCAAGGCCAATCCAACCGCGACCATAGCGGACCGCGTTCCGGCCAGCAAGGTCAAGGTGGGGGCAACCGCGGGCAGTATGGAGATCGTAGACCTCAAGGTCAAGGCTCCCAAGGCGGTTACAACAACCAACAGCGCAGCGGCAACCAGCAGGGCGGCAGCAATCCGAACCGTGGCGGCGGCCAACAAGGCGGAGGCTACAATCAGAACCGCGGCAGCCAGCAAGGCGGAGGCCAAAGCCAAAACCGTCCAAGCGGCGGATACAATCAAGGTCAAGGCAACCGCAGCGGTGCACCTGGCGGCGGCAACGGCAGCCGTTCTGGTGACCAGCGTTCCGGTCGTCCGCAGGGCGGATTCGATCAACGCAGGCCATCGTCTGATCAACGTGGCGCAGGTCAAGGAGCCTCCAACTCCTTCAACAAATCTATTGGTGCGGGCCCTTCAAGAGCTAGCTTACCCGTTGATGTAGATCAAGAGGATGCAGCTAGCAAAGGCAAGACAACGAAGAAGACCAAACCGAACCAGAAGCGTTTTGACGATAATAAAGTAAGTACTTCCAGAGGCCCGCAAAACAATCGGGGTAACAACCGCAATCAGAAGGGGAGATTCCAGCAAGAACCTGTGAAGAAGGAAAAAGTGGATAATACCCCTAAAAAAATTATCGTTCGTGGTACGATGACGGTTGGCGAGTTGGCTAAAGCTCTGCATAAGGATGCTTCGGAAGTTATCAAGAAATTGTTGTTCCTGGGCATTATGGCAACCATTAACCAAGAGCTTGATCTGGATGCCATTCAACTGCTTGCAAGTGACTATAATGTTGAAGTCGAACTGAAAATTCCGGTTGAGGAAGATAAGTTTGAGCAGTTCGAAGAGAAGGATGACGAAGCAGATCTGCTGGAGCGTCCACCGGTAGTCACCATTATGGGTCACGTCGACCACGGTAAAACGACCTTGTTGGATGCTATCCGTAAAACAAGCGTAACCGAGGGCGAAGCAGGGGGAATTACCCAGCATATCGGTGCGTACCAGGTCGAAATCCATAATAAGAAAATTACGTTCCTGGATACTCCGGGTCACGAAGCGTTCACATCAATGCGTGCCCGCGGTGCACAGGTAACGGACATTACTATTATTGTGGTCGCAGCAGACGATGGTGTTATGCCTCAAACCGTAGAAGCGATCAACCATGCTAAAGCGGCAAAAGTGCCGATTATCGTTGCGGTTAACAAAGTGGATAAACCTGAAGCTAACCCGGATCGAATCAAGCAAGAGCTTACCGAGTATGAACTGGTACCGGAAGAATGGGGCGGAGACACGATCTTCTGCAATATTTCCGCTAAACAGCGTATCGGTCTTGAAAATCTGCTTGATATGATTCTTTTGGTCGCTGAAGTTCAAGAACTGAAAGCTAACCCGAACAAACGTGCCAGAGGTACGGTTATTGAAGCCGAGCTGGATAAAGGGAAAGGTCCGGTTGCACGCGTTTTGATTCAGCACGGTACGCTCAAAGTCGGAGACAGCTTCGTAGCCGGCGTATGCTTTGGCCGCGTTCGCGCCATGGTCAACGACAGAGGCAAGAGATTGAAAGAGGCTGGACCGTCTACTCCTGTAGAGATTACTGGCTTAACCGAAGTGCCGCAAGCTGGCGATCCGTTTATCTGCTTCGAGGATGAGCGTAAAGCAAGAGCGATTGCCGAGAAACGTGCTGTTACGTTGAGACAATCGGAAATGGGAGCGAACGTTCGTGTTACATTGGACGATCTGTATAAACACATTAAAGACGGCGAAATCAAAGACCTGAACGTGATCATCAAAGGGGACGTACAAGGCTCCGTTGAAGCCCTTCGCGGATCTCTTGAGAAGATCGATATCGAAGGCGTTCGCGTCAAAATCCTGCATAACGGCGTAGGTGCGATTACTGAGTCCGACGTTATCCTGGCTTCCGCTTCGAATGCCATCATTATCGGCTTCAACGTTCGTCCGGAGCCGCAAGCGAAGAATACGGCTGACCAAGAAAAAGTAGACATTCGTCTGCACAGCATCATCTACAAAGTTATTGAGGAAATCGAGCAGGCCATGAAAGGGATGCTGGATCCTGTATATAAAGAGGTTGTTATCGGGCAAGCGGAAGTCCGCAACATATTCAAGGTTTCCAAAATCGGCGTGATTGCGGGATGTATGGTCATTTCCGGTAAAATCTCCCGTAATGCTCAAATGCGCTTGATCCGCAGCGGAATCGTTGTGTATGAAGGTAACATTGACTCCCTCAAACGCTTCAAGGACGATGCGAAGGAAGTTGCTCAAGGTTACGAATGCGGTATATCTCTGGATAAATACAACGATATTAAAGAAGGGGATATTATCGAAGCCTTCGTAATGGAGACAGTTGAGAGGTGATTTGAATGGCGCGTATTCGCGTAGGAAGAGTCGGAGAACAAATTAAAAAGGAGCTTAGCCAAATCATCCAATCGGAGCTGAAAGATCCTCGTATCGGATTTATTACCGTAACAGGCGTCGAGGTAACGAATGATTTGTCTCAAGCCAAAGTGTTCTTAAGTGTCCTCGGTACTGACGAACAAAAGGAAGAAACGTTAAAAGCGCTGGGCCGCGGCAGCGGATTTATCCGTTCGGAGCTCGGCAAAAGAATCCGGCTGCGTAAAATTCCGGATCTGATCTTCCGTTTCGATGCATCTATCGATTACGGCAGTCATATCGAGAAGCTGCTGAACCAGATTAACGGGGAGAATGCGCAGCCATGACGGCACTTTCCCGACAGGACGAGTATGCCGCTCATTTGGAGGCTGCTGCGCAATTCATTCGTGAGAACGATCATTTTCTGGTGGTATCCCATATTCATCCGGATGGGGATGCCGCCGGGTCTACATATGCCGTAGCATGGATGCTGACCGCTTTGGGCAAGCAGTATACCCTTATCAACGAGGGGAACATGCCTGAGAAGTTCAGGTACATGGGTGCCGGGCAACAGACAGTGATCGATTACGAAGCTTCGGCAGGATCGATGGAAGCGTCGTTTACCCGCGTCATTTGCGTGGATTGCGCGGACTTTTCCAGGATGGGCAGTGTAAGTCAGCTTTTATCTCCGGATGTAAAGCTGTTAAATATCGATCATCATGCAACGAATGACCGTTTTGGCTGCTATAATCTAGTGGTGGATACAGCCGCTGCAACCGTCGAGGTTCTGTATGATCTATGCATGACGATGAACATTCCATTTTCGCATGAGCTTAATGTTTGCCTGTATTCGGGGCTGTTAACCGATACAGGCGGCTTCCGGTACTCGAACACTTCGCCGAAGGTAATGCGGATTGCTGCGGATATGCTTGAGCGAGGGGTTAAAGGGCATGAGCTTACCGAGCATTTGCTGGAAAAGCTGTCCTACCCGCAGATCGCACTCATCAAAAGCAGCCTGTCTTCCTTGAAATTCGCTCACGGCAACCAAGTAGCCTGGCTTTCGGTCACATTAGACGAGCTTGAGCAAAGCGGCGCCAGTAACGAGGATTTGGACGGATTGGTCAACTACCCGAGAAGCGTTGAAGGCGTGGAGGTGGGCATTTTGTTCAAAGAACGGAAAGACGTGGTGAAGGTGAGTTTACGCTCCAACGGCAAGGTGGATGTGGCACAGGTTGCCAAAGCCTTCGGCGGCGGCGGACATGTCCGCGCGGCAGGATGTGCTGTCGAAGGGACGCTGGACGAAGCCATCGAACGGGTGGTTAAGGAAGTAGGTTTAGCGCTGGGATGACGAACGAAACGTTAGAAGGAATACTTCCGATTTGGAAGCCGGCCGGATTTACATCACATGATGTGGTTGCCAAAGCGAGACGTATTCTAAGGATAAAAAGGATCGGCCATACAGGAACGCTGGATCCTCAGGTGACCGGTGTGCTGCCGCTTTGCATTGGCCGTGCTACCCGTCTGGTAGAATATATCCAGGAGCTTCCCAAGGAATATGAAGCAACTTTAAAAATCGGTCTTGCTACCGATACAGAGGATGCAAGCGGTCAAATCATCGAGCAAGCAGACCAAGTCACCCTGACAGAACAACAGGTGCGTGAGACGCTGCATTCATTCGTAGGCGAAATCGAGCAAGTTCCCCCTATGTACTCGGCGGTTAAAGTCGATGGCAAGCGGCTGTATGAATTGGCCCGCCAGGGGGTTGAAGTAGAGCGCAAGTCGCGTAAAGTCTCAATTTATCAAATTGAGATATTACAAATGAATCTTGATATGCATCACCCGGAAATTCGCTTCCGTGTCCGCTGCTCCAAAGGAACCTATATCCGCACGTTATGTGTGGACATTGGGAAAGCACTCGGATACCCGGCGGTAATGTCGGAGCTTGTCCGTACTTCCTCGGGCAGCATCGGACGGGAGCAATGTCTTACCTTGGAGCAGCTGGAGCTGCTTCAACAGCAGGGCGGTTTATCGGACAAGCTGATACCGGCCGAAATAGCTTTAGCTCATATGCCCAAGGTGCGTTTGAGTGAAAGGCAGACTCGCAAGGCGCTGCTTGGGCAAAAACTGACCTTGACTCCTTCGGAGCAGACGGCTTTAACAGACGCTGAAGGGCTTAATTACGCGGTTTATAGCGAAAGCTCCCGATTTATAGGGATTTTTCTATGGAATCGCGATAAACAGGAACTGCAGCCAGTTAAAGTATTTTCGTAGCAAGCTTCGTCTGAAAAGAATGCAGGTGACATATTCGATGCAATCTATACATTTAAATTACCCAATAGTCGAAGGTAAAGATTCGATAGCTACAGTACCCCAGGTATTGGCCATCGGGGAATTTGACGGCATTCATCTCGGTCATCAGGAAGTGATCAAGCGGGCGCTGCAGACGGCGAAGAACATGCATATTCCTGCATCGATCATGACCTTTCATCCTCATCCCAAAGAGGTGCTGGGGCAGCATAAATATACCCAACTGCTCACGCCTGCCAACGAAAAGGAACGAATACTTGCCGGGATGGGCTTGGATAACAGCTATTTGGTTGCTTTTGATTCGGAGTTTATGAAAGTAACCCCGGAACAGTTTGTGGAGAATATGCTGATTCCTATGAATGTGAATACGGTGATCGTGGGCTTCGATTTTACCTTTGGCTTCCGGGGTGCAGGTACGCCGGATACGCTCTGCGAGCTCGCAGCGGGACGCTTTGCCGTTGAGGTGATACGGCCGTTTTTGCTGAACGGCAGCAAGGTAAGCAGTACGCTGGTGCGCGAATATTTGCAAAGCGGACAGCTGGAGGAGGCAAACCTTCTGTTAGGCCGTCCTTACACTATTACCGGCACCGTTGTGACCGGGGACGGGCGGGGGCGCACGATCGGTTTTCCGACAGCGAATATAGAAATGTCCGAATCCTTTGTCATTCCGACGCTTGGCGTGTATGCCGCTAAAGTGATTGTGGACGGAGAGATACATCATGCGGTCATGAATGTCGGGAAAAAGCCGACCTTCGTTGAACATTTGGATAAGCCTACTTTGGAGGCTCATTTATTTGACTTCTCACGCTCGATCTACGGAAGCTCTGTCACGGTAGAGTTTATTTCTTTTCTGCGGCCTGAGCGCAAATTCGGTTCCGTGGATGAACTAATTACCCAAATCCGCTCGGATGCGGATAGGGCGCGGACGATTTTGGCAGAAAAATATTCATAATTTCATTTCTTTATTTTACATTTATCCTGCATCTGTGCTATACTATAAAACGTTGTCGAACCAATAGGGTCCGGCATGAACCATGGCATGGAGATTCGACTACTCCGGCGCTCTCTGGGCCATTGGGGATATTCAATTATGGAGGTGAATGAACGATGGCATTGACACAAGAACGTAAGCAAGAATTGATCCAAACGCATAAAACTCATGAATCCGATACAGGATCTCCTGAAGTGCAAATCGCAATTCTTACTGAAAATATTGTGAACCTGACAAACCATTTGAAAACACACAAGAAAGACCACCACTCTCGTCGCGGTCTTTTGAAGATGGTAGGTCAACGCCGTAAGCTGTTAACTTATTTGAAAAACAAAGACGTTAAACGTTACAGCGCCCTTATCGAAAAGCTTGGTCTTCGTCGATAATCAGATTGATTTCAAAGGAGCAACCACGGTTGTCTGCTGTTTGGGTCCGTTTTGGGCTCGGACAGGGGCAGCGCGGTTGCTTTTTCGTATGTTTCTTTTAGCCGAAGCGAGATTTATTTCGAAAAAGAAGGAAATACTAGGCATTATGAAGAAGTGTTAGTAGAACCATTCAGCATCGTGTAGGAAGAAAGTTTCTTGACCGGAAGCTGTCGCTTACGTAGAAAGTTTCTTAGCAGAAACTCTTAGGAGGATTTTATGGAAAAAAGAGTACAAATGGATTTAGGCGGGCGCCCGCTCATTCTTGAAACGGGTCGTCTAGCCAAGCAAGCGAATGCTGCCGTAACAGCACGTTACGGGGACACCGTGGTGCTTTGTACGGTGACGGCTTCCGCCGAACCGAAGGATCTTGATTTCTTTCCGTTAACTGTGAATTATGAGGAGCGTCTGTATTCCGTAGGTAAAATTCCTGGCGGGTTCATCAAACGCGAAGGCCGTCCGAGCGAAAAGGCGATTCTCGCAAGCCGTTTGACAGACCGTCCGATCCGTCCGCTTTTCCCAGAAGGCTTCCGTAACGACGTACAAGTCGTAGCCATCGTTATGAGCGTGGATCAGGAATGTTCTCCGGAAATTGCAGCCATGATCGGGGTTTCCGCTGCGCTCAGCATCTCCGATGTTCCATTCAACGGACCTGTTGGCGGCGTTATCGTAGGCCGTGTTGACGGGCAGTTCGTCATCAACCCTACTTTGGAGCAAGCGGAGAAGAGCGATATTCATCTCGTAGTAGCAGGTACCAAAGATGCTATTATGATGGTAGAAGCGGGCGCCGATGAAGTACCTGAAGAAGTCATGCTGGAAGCGATCATGTTCGGTCATGATGAAATCCGCAAAATTGTAGCAGCCCAAGAGGAATTGGTGCAAGTTGCCGGAAAGCCGAAAATGGAAGTTAAGCTGCACAGCGTTGATGAGACCGTAAATCGCGAAGTGCGCGCCTATGCACAAGAACGATTGGTTGAAGCGGTTAAAATTGCCGAGAAGCATGCAAGACAAGATGCGATCGACGCCATCAATGCCGAGACGGTAGAGCACTTCACAGCCCAATACGAAGAAACGCCTGAGAAATTGGCCGATGTGAAGGAAACGCTGTACGATATCGTCAAAGAAGAGGTTCGCCGTCTTATCACTCACGACAAAGTAAGACCGGATGGACGCGCCTTGGATGAAATTCGCCCGATTGAATGCGATATTAATCTGCTGCCGCGCACACATGGCTCCGGTTTATTCACACGCGGTCAGACTCAAGCGTTGAGCGTTTGTACCTTGGGAGCGTTGGGTGACGTACAAATTCTTGATGGTTTGGACTTGGAAGAAACCAAGCGTTTCATGCATCATTACAATTTCCCTCCGTTCAGTGTCGGGGAAGCCAGACCGCTTCGTCCTCCAGGCCGCCGCGAGATTGGTCACGGAGCATTGGGGGAACGGGCACTTGAGCCGGTTATTCCATCGGAAACCGACTTCCCTTATACGATTCGTCTCGTATCTGAAGTATTGGAGTCCAATGGTTCCACTTCCCAAGCAAGTATTTGCGCAAGCACCTTGGCTATGATGGACGCTGGCGTTCCTATCAAAGCTCCTGTAGCGGGCGTTGCCATGGGTCTTATTAAGGATGGGGATCATTTCTCGATCTTGACCGACATTCAAGGCATGGAGGATCATCTCGGGGATATGGACTTTAAAGTAGCTGGCACTGCAAGCGGGGTAACGGCACTTCAAATGGACATTAAAATTGACGGTATCGACCGGGCCATTTTGACACAGGCATTGGAACAAGCTAAAAAAGGCCGGATGCACATTCTGGGCAAAATGCTGGAGCGCATTCAACAGCCTAAGCCTCAATTGTCGCCATACGCGCCAAAAATTGTTACTATGCAGATCAATCCGGATAAAATCCGCGATGTCATCGGTGCAGGCGGTAAAGTCATCAACAAAATTATTGAAGAAACCGGCGTAAAAATCGATATCGAGCAAGACGGCCGCGTATTTATCGCTTCCTCCAACGAGCAAATGAACGAAAAAGCCCGTCTAATTATCGAGGGCATCGTGAAGGAAGTCGTTGTTGGTGAAACCTACCTGGGTACCGTTAAGCGCGTTGAAAAATTCGGCGCATTCGTAGAAATATTGCCTGGCAAGGAAGGCTTGGTCCATATTTCTCAGCTGTCTACAGAGCGTGTAGCCAAGGTTGAGGACGTTGTGGCTGTCGGAGATACCATTACCGTTAAAGTGACTGAAATCGATCAGCAGGGCCGTGTGAATTTGTCACGTAAAGCAGTATTGACGGCGCAAGTACCTGCCCAATCATAAAATATCAGCCATCTATAGCAAGAACGAGAAAGAGTCAGAGTCGTCTGTCTCTTTTTGTTTTGCCTGAAAACGGATGCTCGAGTCATAATCTTGTCCCGAGGCGCATATGAATGGGACAAACGATCTAACGACAGGAGCAAGGTTATGAAACGAGTTCAGGTGTTAGTATTGTCCGGTATTTTCGCAGCTGCATTCTTCGGTATTCAGCAGTCAAAAAGCCTGCAGGCATTTGTACAAGAAGCCAAGCTCCGTCAATCCATTTCCGCAGCATCATCGCCGGTTCAGTGGACTATTTCTTCAGCCGCGGCTTCTGTATGGGGAGGAATGAACCGGCTGGAGCAGGATCGACGCGAGGCACTGAAGCAAAGAATACAACAGGAAGCACAGAGGCGATATATAGCTCCTATTAATGCCAAAGTGGACCGAGTATGGAAAGCCATCCCCGGCTATAACGGGCTTGAGGTGGATATCGAGCAATCCCTTGCGCTAACCGAACAGCAGCCGAATACGGACAACCTGAAAATCGTAACCAAAGAGATTAAGCCTGCCATCGGCTTGGAACAGCTCGGGCCTCAGCCGATCTATAAGGGAAATCCGAACAAGCCTATGGTATCGTTGATGATCAATGTGGCCTGGGGGAACGAGTATCTGGACAAGATGCTGGACGTATTGGAGAAGGAGCAGGTCCATGCGACGTTTTTCTTTGACGGGAGCTGGTTGAAAAATAATATCCCTACGGCACTCAAAATCAAGGAAAAAGGACATGAATTGTCCAACCACGCCTATTCCCACAAAAACATGAGTGAGCTTTCCAGCGCTAAAGCTACCGAGGAAATCACGAAGACCCAGCTTCTTCTTGAAAAAGAATTGGGGGTGCAGAACAGGCTGTTTGCACCTCCATCCGGTGATTTCGACCAAGAAACGGTCAATATAGCGCATTCGCTTAAGCTGCAGACGATCCTGTGGACTTTGGATACGGTAGATTGGATGAAGCCCGAGCCGGCTACCATCATCCGTAAAATATCGACAAAAGTAGAGCCGGGCTCCTTGATCTTGATGCATCCTACAGCGTCTTCCAGCAGCGCTTTGCAGCAAATGATCAAGATCATAAAAAGTAAGGGGCTTGTACTGGGGACAGTCAGCGAGTTAATTTCATCAAATCGCGTTCCCGAAGTTGAGTCTGCTCCGCATTAATGGTAATATCATTAAGATACATAAAGATACATACAGAGATTTTCCGAGGAGGCTCCATTCATTGAATAAATACGTATTAAACAATGGGCTGCGGGTCATCGTGGAACCGATTCCTACGTGCCGCTCCGTATCTTTCGGAATTTGGGTGAAGACAGGTTCGCGCAATGAACATGTGCAGAACAACGGAATCTCCCATTTTATCGAGCATATGCTGTTCAAAGGAACAGATCGATATTCCGCCAAGGATATTGCCGAAATCTTTGATGGAATTGGCGGGAACGTGAATGCGTTCACTTCCAAAGAATATACATGCTACTACGCCAAAGTGCTCGATGAGCATTTACCTATAGCAGTTGAAGTTCTGGCTGATATGTTTTTCCGTTCTTCGTTCGATCCGGAGGAGCTGGAGAAAGAAAAGAACGTTATTTTTGAAGAAATCTCCATGTATGAAGACACTCCGGACGATATGGTTCATGATTTAATTGCGAAGGCGGCTTTCGAAGAGCATTCATTAGGCTACACCATCATAGGAACGGAAGAGAATCTCTCGGCGATGGATTCGAATACGCTTCGCCATTACATGAAAGATCAATATTCCATCGATCGCACCGTTATTGCTATTGCCGGCAATGTGGACGACAGCCTGATGGCCTTGATAGAAAAGCATTTTGGCGAATTCCAAAATACGGGAGCAGAGCAAACGTTAGTCACCCCGTCCTTTGCCGGAAATTTGATGTTTCATGAGAAAAAGTCCGAGCAAAACCATATCTGTCTCTCCTTCCCGGGCTTATCCGCCAAGGATGACCGCCTATATGCCATGGTTCTATTAAATAATGCTATCGGCGGGGGAATGAGCTCCAGATTGTTCCAGGAAATTCGTGAAAAAAGAGGCATGGCTTATTCTGTTTATTCGTATCACACCTCCTATCAGGATGGCGGAATGTTTACGATATACACTGGAACGGCACCGAAGCAGACAGCCGATGTTTTGAAGGTTACGATGGAGCTCATGAGCGAGATCAAGCAGAAGGGGCTCACTGCCGCAGAGCTGAAGAAAGGGAAGGAACAAATGAAAGGCAGCTTGATCCTGAGCCTGGAAAGCACAAGCAGCAGAATGAACCGTTTGGGTAAAAATGAGCTTATGCTGGGTAAGCATAACACGATGGACGAAATCATTGAACGGATCGAAAGCGTTCAGCTGTCCGACATTCAAGACATGGCCAATCATATGATGTCCGTGCCGTTCGCGCTGGCTATGGTCGGACAGAAGGATGATGTCATCGACGGCTTCAGGAGGGATCAGCTTGTATAACGTACAAATCAAGAGACTTCCGGGCAATGAGGATATTCAGCTTCCTCAGAAGATGTCGGCATTGGCAAGCGGCTTTGATCTGCATGCCGCCGTCAGTGAGCCGGTTACTTTGCAGCCTGGCGACCGGATGCTGATCCCGACCGGATTCGCCCTGGCTATGCCGGATGAGCTGGAAGCGCAAATTAGACCGCGGAGCGGGCTTGCTTACAAGAATGGAATCACAACTTTAAACTCGCCGGGTACTATTGATGCGGATTATCGAGGGGAAGTCAAGGTGCTTCTAATCAATCACGGCAAGGAGCCCTTTACCATACAAAGAAATGAACGAATAGCCCAAATGGTATTTCAGGTTGTACCTTCCATTCAATTAACAGAGGTAGACGAGCTGTCGGAAACCGTGCGCGGCGCCGGAGGCTTCGGCCATACTGGGACCAAATAACAGAAACACCTTCCTTCGCAGGAGGGTGTTTTTTTCTTGGCATTATATCATTTTCAGAGATTCCGGCAGAGGACAAGGGGCTTCAAAATCAATGTCGAACTATGCGGGGGGTTCTTAATAGGCATCAATCTCGTGTCTGTAACCCATCCTTGGGCGGCCGCATAAGATGAGTTATCGAAAGCGACTTAGAAAGAGGTGAGATTGAATGCTAACAGGAATTCAAGTGGCTCTCATCGGTGGTGATGCACGCCAGCTTGAAGTTATTCATAAATGCTCTGAGCTTGATGCTTCCATCGTGCTGATCGGTTTTGATAATTTACAAAATCAATTTAGCGGCATCACCAAAACAGAGCTGAGCCCCGAAGCCCTTGAGGCAGTGGATGCAATCATACTACCTGCTGTTGGAACCGATGATCACGGAAATGTGGAAAGTATCTTTTCTACATCCGAATTGAGGCTTACGGAAGAACATTTCAAAGCTTTACCCAAGCATGCAAGAGTGTTTACGGGAATGGCGAAGCCTTATTTACGGAAACTGTGCTCACAGTACTCCATCAGACTAGTCGAATTGTTCGATAGGGATGATGTTGCCATTTACAACTCCATTCCAACCGCCGAAGGCGCCTTAATGATGGCCATTCAGAACACGGATTTTACGATTCACGGCTCCAATTCGATGGTGCTCGGATTTGGCAGAACCGGCATCACTTTAGCCAGAACTTTGCAGGGGCTGGGGGCTAAAGTGAAGGTTGGCGTCAACAAGCCAGAGTACTATGCAAGGGCTTGGGAAATGGGCTTTATCCCTTTTTATACGCAGGATTTGTATACTCAGGTGGCGAATATTGACTTGCTTTTTAACACAATTCCGTCTATGATAGTCACAGCACAAATAATTGCCAATATTCCACATCGTGCAGTGATCATTGACTTGGCCTCCAAGCCCGGCGGAACTGATTTTCGTTTTGCCGAGAAGCGGGGGATCAAGGCTTTGCTTGCGCCAGGACTCCCTGGAATTGTTGCGCCGAAGACAGCCGGCCGCATCATTGCCGACACCTTGAGCCGAATTATCCTTGAGGATGCAGGACAGAGGAGGAATGTGGAATGAATTGGCAGGGAAAGACCGTAGGCTTTGCTTTAACAGGGTCGCATTGTACGTTTGCTGAAGTAATGCCGCAAATTCAACGGTTTGTGGATGCCGGAGCCAAAGTGGTTCCGATTGTTTCGTTCACGATACTTACGACAGACACCCGGTTTGGAACGTCTGAAAATTGGCAGAAGCAGTTGAAGGAAATTACGGGCAATGATATTATTGCCTCGATTGTAGATGCGGAACCACTGGGGCCATCCAAATTGCTTGATGTGCTCGTCATCGCGCCTTGCACAGGGAATACGACCAGCAAGCTCGCTAATGCAATGACAGAAAGTCCTGTCTTGATGGCCGCGAAGGCGCAAATGCGCAATCAACGGCCTGTTGTTTTGGCTATTTCCACGAATGATGGACTTGGTCTTAATTCTATGAATATCAGTAAGCTGCTGATTACCAAAAACATTTACTTTGTCCCGTTCGGTCAGGATGCTCCAATGGCGAAGCCTAATTCGCTCGTCGCCCGCATGGATCAGATTATGGAAACCTGCGAAGCGGCTTTAGAGGGAAAACAGCTTCAGCCGATGATCATTGAACGGTTCAATTACCAATAATGATTTTTGCATAGGGAGAGACGAACAAGATGTCGAACCAAAAATTATTCAACGTTGCGGTAGTCGGAGCAACAGGAGCGGTCGGAGAACAAATTCTTCGTTTGTTGGAAGAACGCAACTTCCCTATTCAAGAATTGAGGCTGTTGTCTTCGGCCCGTTCCGCTGGGACCAAGCTGAAATTCAAAGGACAGGAACTAACCGTTGAAGAAGCGACAGCCGACAGCTTTCAAGGCGTAGATATCGCTTTATTTAGTGCTGGAGGCAGTGTGAGTCTCGATTTGATACCGCATGCGGTTCGCCATGGAGCGGTATGCATCGATAATACGAGCGCATATCGTATGGATGAGGAAACGCCATTGATTGTTCCGGAAGTGAACATCGACAAGATCAATGAGCACAAAGGGATCATTGCGAATCCGAACTGCTCTACAATTCAATTGGTAGCTGCACTAAAACCATTGTATGATCGGTATGGCATTTCCCGAATCATCGTTTCTACTTACCAAGCGGTATCCGGCGCAGGATCACGCGCCATTGATGAAATGCTGCGACAATCACGAGAAATTTTGGCCGGGAACCCGGTCGAACCGCAAATTTTGCCGGTCGGGGCATTACCAGTCAAACATCAGATTGCATTCAATGCAATTCCGCAAATCGATAAATTTATGGATAATGGCTTTACTTACGAAGAAATGAAAATGATCAATGAAACGAAAAAAATATTGGGAGACGACACGCTTGAAGTTACAGCAACTTGCGTGCGTATTCCTGTAGTTTATGGACACTCGGAATCGGTCTATGTCGAGCTGAAGGAAGCTTTTGATATAGAGGAAGCAAAACAACTGATCTCTGATGCTCCAGGCATCGTGCTTTTGGATAATCCTGCGGAGCAGCAGTACCCTCTTGCTACGGATGCCGCAGGTAAGCTGGATACATTCGTTGGTCGTGTGCGTCGTGACCTGAGCAATTCGCGTGCTTTGAATATGTGGATTGTTTCGGACAATCTGCTTAAAGGCGCTGCCTGGAATGCCGTACAAATCGCAGAGTACATCGCTATCGAGCAGGAGTAATCGAGGCAGGCTTCCTAACGGAAGCCTAGCTTTTCTTTTATAATGAACCGTTTTCAAAAAGAGGAAGGCAGCATGATTTTGCTGTCAGCTTGTACTTGAGAGCGGTATGAAATGCTTACGAAGATGGTTTTCTAAAGAAAGCCAAGTCAATGCTTACGAAGATGGCTTTCTTACGAAAACCTAGTAGATGCTTACGAAGATGGCTTTCTAAAGAAAGCCTGTAGGAGGGACCTCATGAAAATTCTGGTTCAGAAATTCGGAGGCACGTCCCTTTCCAACGCCGAGGCAAGAGCACAAGTCATAGAACATATCGAAGCTGCTATAGAACAAGAATACAAGCTAGTCGTCGTCGTATCGGCAATGGGGAGAAAAGGCGAGCCCTATGCGACGGATACGTTATTGGATTTTATTCATCAGAACGGCAATCAGTTGCCGCCACGCGAGAAAGACATGCTAATGTGCTGCGGAGAAATCATTTCGGCCGCAACCTTATGCAGCTTACTGTGCGCAAAAGGAATTCCCGCCAGCGTTCTGACCGGAGCTCAGGCAGGGATAATTACAAATAATGATTTTGGCAATGCCCAGATCGTTTCTATTAAACCGGCGAGAATCCTTGAATTGCTAGAGGCGGGTCAGGTTGTTATCGTAACAGGCTTTCAAGGTCAAACGAAAACGAATGACTATACGACCTTGGGCAGAGGCGGCAGTGACACGACGGCAACAGCTTTAGGAGCTGCCTTGAAAGCGGAAATCGTCGATATTTTTACCGATGTGGACGGCATTTTGACGGCTGATCCGCGAATTGTCGAGGATGCGAGACGCCTTTCGGTCGTCTCCTATTCAGAGATTTGCAATATGGCTCATCATGGTGCCAAGGTGATCCATCCTAGGGCGGTAGAAGTGGCCATGAACGCCAGTATTCCGATACGGGTACGATCTACCTTCAGCAAGGACCCGGGAACTTTGGTTACGCATCCAGACGCGATTAGTCAGGACCGAAATGTGATACAGGACCGCTTCGTAACGGGAATCGCAAGCTTTTCGAATACTTCTCAAATTCAAGTGGCAGCAGGTGAAGGAGTTTATGACTTACAGCTGCAAGTATTCAAAGCCATGGCTCAGCATCATATCAGTGTCGATTTCATCAACGTGAATCCGTCCGGAGTCGTCTATACGGTTTACGATCATGAGCTGGACCGTGCTGTCCGTATTTTAAATGAACTAGGATATAAGCCGCAATGCACCTCAAACTGTGCCAAAGTATCTATTATTGGCGGAGGAATGAATGGTGTGCCTGGGATTATGGCGCAAATTGTAGAGGCATTGACGGAAGAAGATATAAGCATTCTGCAATCGGCGGATTCGAATACGACCATATGGGTGCTTGTCCAGGGCATCGACATGGTCAAAGCGGTCCGGGCATTGCACCGAAAATTTGAGTTGCATCGATAAAAGACTGTAGGGGGAAAACGCAGTGGATTTCGGTAGACTAATTACGGCAATGGTAACGCCATTTGATGCTAATTTGCAAATTGATTGGGATCAGGTGGCCAAACTGATGGACTACTTGATTGAAGAACAGGAAAGCGACAGCTTGGTGATTAATGGTACAACCGGTGAGTCGCCAACCTTGACCGATGAAGAGAAGCTGCAATTATTTCAATTTACAGTAAAACATGCTAAGGGACGCTGCAAAATTATTGCCGGTACAGGAAGCAACGACACGGCTCATTCCATCCATTTATCCAAGGAAGCCGAGAAGCTCGGCGTCGATGCGCTGCTCTTGGTAGCTCCTTATTATAACCGACCTTCTCAGGAAGGATTGTTCCAGCATTTCAAAGCTATTGCCGAGGCGGTTTCCCTGCCTTGTATCCTATATAATGTGCCAAGTCGAACCGGCGTTAACATTAATGTAGATACTACCATCCGGTTGTCTCATATTCCAAATATTGTAGCTACCAAAGATTGCGCCGATCTCGACCAGATTACGCAAATTGCTCATGGTGCCGCTCCGGGTTTTGTTGTGTACAGCGGCGAAGATAACATGACACTACCGGCTCTGTCCGTTGGCGCTTACGGTATTATCAGCGTAGCGAGCCATGTGATTGGAAAAGATATGAAGAATATGATAAACTGTTATTTGCAGGGAGATGTTCGTGAAGCAAGCCAGATCCATGCCAAACTTCATCCGATTTTCAAAGGATTATTCGCATGTCCTCATCGAGTACCAAACCCGGCTCCTGTGAAGTTCGCTTTGAACCGCAAGGGGATTGAAGTTGGAGGAGTTCGTTTACCGTTAATAAATGTAACCGAAGAAGAAGGACGATTCATTGCTTCGCTATTTGAGTGAGATGTCTTAGAAAATCGGTGCGTTTTTTAGCATCGGTTTTATTTTTTTAGGTAACAATAGGCAGTAAAAAAGGGTGAACTTGTAATTACAGTTTTTCTTCATGTATAATGGTGGCAAGTGACTGGTGCGGTTTTTGGTTTTTGGTTCTTACAAAAATTCGTCGTCAATTTTAATTAGGAGGTATTTCTTTGTCAAAGAAAAATATGGATAAGCTTTCGATCTTTGCTCTGGGCGGCGTGGGCGAAATCGGAAAAAATATGTATGTCATTCAGTATGCCAATGATATTGTGGTCGTCGATTGTGGTTTAAAGTTCCCTGAGGAGGACATGCTCGGTATTGATATTGTCATTCCGGATATCACGTATTTAACGGAAAACCGTGAGAAAGTCAGAGGAATTATTATAACGCACGGGCACGAAGACCATATTGGCGGCTTGCCTTACGTTCTGAAGCATTTGAATGTTCCTGTATACGGTACCAGACTAACGCTCGGGTTAATCGAAACAAAGCTTAAAGAAGCGAATTTGTTGGGTGAAACCAAACGAATTCTCATTAACTCGGACAGCGAACTGAAGCTCGGAACCATTACCGCTACATTCTTTAAGACCAACCATAGTATTCCTGACTCCGTCGGTGTATGTCTTGAAACCCCGGAGGGGAACGTTGTTCATACAGGAGACTTTAAATTTGATCAGACTCCTGTTAATGACCAATATGCTGATTTGCACAGTATGGCGGCTATCGGGAAAAGGGGCGTCTTGGCACTCCTTTCGGATAGTACCAATGCAGAGCGGCCAGGATATACGGGCTCGGAAAGAAGCGTAGGCATTCAAATTGAGGAAGTATTCCGTAAAGCCAAGCAGAGGGTTATCATCGCCACCTTTGCTTCGAATATTCACAGAATTCAGCAGGTTGTTGATGCTTGTGAAGCTACCCGCAGAAAATTAACCGTCATTGGACGGAGCATGGTCAACGTTGTAGGTATCGCACATGAGCTTGGTTATTTGCGTATTCCAGATGGCATGCTGATTGAGCCGGAGGAAGTGAACAAGCTGGCTGCAGATCGCGTGGCCATCCTGTCTACAGGCAGCCAAGGAGAACCGATGTCGGCGCTTACTCGCATGGCGAGATCCACGCACCGCAAAGTGGATATTTTACCGGGGGATACCGTTATTATTGCTGCAACGCCAATCCCGGGCAACGAACGTTATGTCGGCAGAACCGTCGACGAATTGATGCGTATTGGAGCCCATGTTATTTATGGTCCAGGTTCCGTTACAGGAGTTCACGTTTCCGGACACGGAAGCCAAGAAGAATTAAAGCTCATGCTGAATATCATGAAGCCTAAATACTTTATTCCGATCCACGGTGAATACCGTATGCTTCGTCAACACGGCGCTCTGGCCGAGTCTGTTGGTATCGCCAAAGAAGACATTTTTATCGTGGACAATGGTGAAACGGTAGAGATTCAAGACGGTGTTGCCCGCAAAGGTTCTAAAGTAACGGCGGGGAATATTTTAATCGATGGACTCGGAGTCGGCGACGTTGGGAATATTGTTCTTCGCGATCGGAAGCTGCTCTCGCAAGATGGTATTCTTGTCGTAGTTGTTACGCTTAGCAAACAAGACGGTGCCATTTTATCCGGGCCTGATATTATATCCCGAGGTTTCGTGTATGTTAGAGAATCGGAAGGCTTGCTGGATGAAGCAAACCGGATCGTAACAAGCACACTGAATCGTTTAATGAATGAAAATGTAAATGAATGGGCTTCCTTAAAGACTCATGTTAAAGATGCTCTAGGACGATTTTTGTACGAACAAACCAGAAGAAGACCTATGATCCTTCCAATTATTATGGAAGTATGATCAAAAACCACCAGTCAATAGCTTGAAACCGTTCATTCATACAGGTGTTTGCAATCGATCACTGCAAAGAGACCGCATAGAGATATTCTCTATGTGGTCTTTTTTTATCTAAAAGAATTTATCAGATTCCGATGATGTAAAATTCATGTGGAGATAAAATCAACTTTGCTGTCGAAGCCGAGTTGTACTAAAGCAAACCTTAAGATCGCCTAGCATTGAAAAGCATTTGTAGATACTTGTCCTATTTACGGTGTTCCTTTGCCAATGCCGCATATTTTTCCCCTCTCGATCCATACTATGGGAGATGATGTGACCATAGACTAGGGAGGAATTTCCTTTATGAACAATTTCACTCAAGAGACACAGCCCCAGCAACCGAATGACGAAGCCAGAAAAAATCCGACGGTTGAAAATATTCAGCAGCTAGGTCAAACGGCTACGCCTGGGACCGACTCCAATATTTTTTGTATGACGATCATCGGTCAGGTAGAGGGACATATTGTGCTTCCGCCGCAAAATAAAACGACAAAGTATGAGCATCTGATCCCGCAGCTGGTTGCAGCAGAACAGAACTCGAAAATCGAAGGGGTTCTAATCATTTTGAATACGGTTGGCGGGGATGTCGAAGCTGGTCTTGCTATCGCCGAGATGATATCGACGTTGTCTAAGCCGACCGTAACTCTGGTGCTGGGCGGGGGACATTCGATCGGCGTACCGATCGCAGTTTCTTCCAATCATTCTATTATTGCAGAAACAGCGACGATGACCATACATCCTATCCGATTGAATGGACTGGTTATTGGAGTGCCTCAAACTTTTGAATATTTGGATAAAATGCAGGAGCGGGTCAATCGTTTCATTACGAGCCACTCCAGGATAACCGAAGAAAAGCTGAAGGAACTGATGTTTAAGACCGGCGAATTAACGAGAGACATTGGAACCACCGTTATCGGGCCGGATGCGGTTAAGTACGGCTTGATCAACGCGATCGGCGGTGTCGGCGATGCCATTCGTGAATTGAATCGCAGAATTGAAGAGAAGCGTACCGCCCAAACAGGGGGCATGGTGCAATGATCCATTATACTATAATGCCGTTGGATGTGGTGATGGAAGGCATTGAGGAATTGAAGGATAACTCTATGGAGATCGTTCTGAACGGGATCACCATGCAGGTTCAGCCTCTCAACTCCAATCAAGCGACCATTGTCCGGTTAATCAGCGGCAATCCGCAGGATTATTTGAATCCGCAGTATACCCCTGGCCGCGTAATTGAGTTTCAACCGAAAATCTAGTTCCAAGGTCTGATTTTTGCCATCATATTAAGGTTCTATCCAAAGTATGGTATAATTTGTACTTGGGGGTGAGCCGCGTTGGCAAGGCCAAAGAAAAGAAGCAAGGTTATGAAAACGAATTTGAAATATGAGCTGTACGGCATTGTCATCTTGACGCTGTCTGTCATTGCGATATCCCAAGAAGGTCCAGTAGCCCGATCGTTTAAGTATTTGTTCCGGTTTTTGATCGGATCGATGGAATTTGTTATTCCGCTTGTGTTTATCTATCTTGGATTGTACGTGATGGTAAAAAGAGCTTGGCCCGTATGGAGAACCACTCGCAAGGCCGGGATTTTGCTGATTATTTTGGCATTTATCCTTATGAGCCATATCACGCTCTTTGACGATATGTACCCGAAGGGGAAAATCACTGCAGGGATGATTATGTCGCAGTCCTGGTCCAGCCTGATGACGGCGATGGAGGCCTCAGATAAGGGACGAGCAGCCCTTGACAGGGAAGTCGGAGGGGGCATCCTTGGTGCCAGCCTGTACAGCTTGTTATTCTTTTTGTTCGCAAATTTGGGAGCAAAGCTGATCCAATACATGATGATCCTGATAGGGATTCTGCTGGTAACCCGATTGTCCATCGGCGACATCATTCAGAAGGTCAAGGGCCGCCGGAAGTTCGAGGACACGCTGCTTGGACAATACATATTACAGAAATTATCAGCCCGCAAGCATAAGCCTGCCCCGGCAGCTGTTAAGAAAAAGGCCGCCGTCATCCCGTACATTCCGGAGGATAACGAGTTTGACGAGGAGACTTTGAAGCCGGAGCGCAAAGAGAAGAAGAGCGGTAAGAAACGCTCCTTATTCTTTGATCTGATACAGCCTAAGTCCAAATCGGAGCCGGTTGAGCAGCAATTAAACGGCCATGAAGAGGACTTGGAAGAGACGGAGCAGGACAGAGAGTCTGTGAAGACTAAAAAAGAGCAAGTGGTTTATCACGGCGGGGATGAATTGGACGAACCCGAGCAAGAGCCGTTTATTCCTGTCATACGCGACTTCCAGGAGCATGTGAAGCAAGAGGCTCTACAGCCTGAGAATGAACCGCCTCAAGCGGCTCCGGCAGCTGCCAAGACGAAGCAGGAACCGGGTGCATCGGATGATGATGTTCCGGCTCCGGAAGATTTTGATATTCATAATAAGCCTTTGGAGGTTCCGTATGAGCTTCCGTCCTTCCAGCTGTTAGCCAAGCCTAATCTTTCCAAGGGAGCGGAATCGCTGGATTACAAGGCGGTAGCCCGCAAGCTGGAAGCAACTCTCGAAAGCTTTGGCGTAAGAGCCAAGGTGCTTGAGGTGGTTAGAGGTCCTTCCGTAACCCGGTATGAAATTCAGCCGGATGTGGGCGTCAAGGTAAGCCGCATCGTGGGCTTGACCGACGATATCGCGTTGGCCCTGGCAGCCAAGGATATCCGGATGGAAGCACCTATCCCAGGGAAATCCGCTATAGGGATCGAGGTACCTAATACGGAAGTATCGATCGTAACCATGAGAGAGGTTATGGAGACAACGGCCTTTCAGGAGTCCAGCTCGAAGCTGTCCATTACTTTTGGGCGGGATATCTCCGGTCAGCCGATCGTCGGCAATCTGGCCCGCATGCCGCACATGCTCGTGGCAGGTGCAACCGGTTCAGGTAAATCCGTTTGTATTAACGGAATCATTACCAGTATTTTGTATAAAGCCAAGCCGGATGAAGTGAAATTTCTCATGATTGACCCTAAGATGGTTGAGCTAAACGTGTACAACGGAATCCCGCATCTGCTGGCTCCGGTTGTTACGGATCCGCGCCGGGCCTCACTGGCATTGAAGAAAGTCGTCGTTGAGATGGAAAAACGCTACGAGCTTTTCTCCAAGAGCGGTACGCGAAATATCGAGGGCTATAACAATATGCTTATAGAGACCCAGACAGGCGCTCCACTGCCTTATATCGTTGTTATTGTCGACGAGTTGGCGGACCTCATGATGGTAGCGGCCAATGATGTCGAGGATGCGATATGCCGATTGGCGCAAATGGCGCGTGCGGCAGGAATTCACTTGATTATTGCTACGCAAAGACCATCCGTCGACGTCATTACAGGTGTCATCAAGGCCAATATTCCTTCCCGGATTGCCTTCGGGGTATCCTCACAAGTCGATTCCCGAACGATACTTGATATGGCGGGGGCGGAGAAATTGCTCGGCCGGGGTGATATGCTCTACCTGCCGATGGGGGCTTCCAAGCCTGTACGGGTACAAGGAGCGTTCTTATCGGATAGCGAAGTAGAGGCCGTCGTTAACTTTGTCAGAACCCAAGGTCAGGCCAATTATGTGGAGGATATGGTACCACAGGTTGAGGAGCAGTCGGAAGTGCCTGATCAGATGGAAGACGAGCTGTACGATCAAGCTGTGCAAATCATACTGGAAGCGAAGCAGGCCTCTGTATCGTTGCTTCAGCGGCGTATGAGAGTGGGGTATACCCGGGCGGCCCGGTTGATCGATTCCATGGAGGCCAAAGGCATTGTCGGTCCCTATGAGGGCAGCAAGCCAAGGGAAGTGCTCGTATCTCTGGAGCAGTACCAAAGCCGTCTTTCGTCATAAGAATCTAAAGAGAGCGTGCCATTTCAGGCATGCTCTTTTCCTTTGCGTTCATCCCATTACTTTCCTGTTTTATCTGAATAGAAGCTTACTTCCTTTCTCATAATAACCTTAAAAAGGTTGCCAAAATGAATGTGGGAAAGGTGAGTAGTTGATGAACAAACGTCTTGTTTTTATTACGTTCTGCTTGGTTTTTGTTTTGTTTGCAGGCTATCAAGTCAAGCACCGGCTTGAGGTCAAGCAAACGTTCAGTAAAACCGATATTCACTATGGAGCTACTGGCAAAGATGTTTATGAGCTTCAAGGGAGACTCAAGCTGCTAGGATTTTATAACGGAGCTGTGGATGGTGATTTTGGGTACAACACCTTGCGGTCTCTGAAATGGTTCCAATCGGAGTTCGGATTGAATGTTGACGGAATTGCTGGCTCCAAAACCAAATTGAAGCTGTGGGAAGCAACCAAGCACTATCGCCCTACGGCGGAGGAGCTCCCTCCATCCAGCCAAACAGGTAATGCAGGAGCAGGTACAAGCGAAGGCGGGGGGGAGAACGCGAATTTGCCGGCTACTAATCACCTGGGCTTGTCCGAGCAGGACCTGAATTTGATGGCAAACGCCGTGTACGGCGAGTCGAGAGGCGAACCCTACATAGGTCAAGTGGCTGTTGCGGCCGTCATCCTGAACCGTGTGAAATCGCCTAGCTTTCCGAATACCGTCTCAGGAGTTATTTTTCAGCCGGGTGCTTTTACGGCGGTAGCCGATGGTCAAATCTGGCTGACGCCTAACGAAACGGCGAAAAAAGCCGTCAGAGACGCTTTAAACGGAAATGATCCGAGCGGCGGATGCATATATTATTTTAACCCGGAAACAGCAACCTCCAAATGGATATGGACCCGTCCGCAAGTCAAGCAAATCGGCAAGCATATCTTTTGCATGTGATGGATTGCAAGAAGTAACCCTTGTGGTTGCTTCTTCTGTTTATGAAGGAATATAATGGTATAAAGCCAACGAAAGGAGCAATGTCCCGTTGAAAAACATTCAATTTGAGCGTGGCACCATAAGGAATATTCGCGTGCATGTGCTGCCTACAGAACAGTTCAAAACCTACGCTTTATCGGTATATATCGGAACTCCACTGGAGGAGCAATCTGTGACCCCGACGGCCTTTACTCCCTTTGTACTGCGCCGCGGTACCCAAGCTTATCCGGAAACCAAACAATTCCGTGAACGATTGGATGATCTGTACGGGGCGGGCTTCGGATTTGATATTTACAAGCGCGGGGATTACCAGATGGTTCAATTCCGTATGGATGTAATTCAGGATCATTATGTGAGCAGCCCGGAATCGTTATTGAAGAATGGGATTCAGTTTCTCGGTGAGTCCCTTACTAAGCCTGCGCTTGAGAACGGCCGGTTCGTCAGCAAATATGTCGATTCGGAGAAAGTCACACTGCAAAAAAGAATCGAAGCTATCGTTAATGACAAAATAAAATACGCAGCAGAGCGTTGTATTGCTGAAATGTGCAGCCAGGAGCCTTACCGGTTGCATCCGCTTGGCAGCATCGAACAGCTGGCGGGTCTGAATCCTGAATCGTTATACGCCTATTACCAGCAGTGGCTGAGAAACTCGGTTATAGATATTTATGTAGTGGGTAAAACGAATTTGCAGGAGGTTCTGCCGCTGATTGAGCAAAGCTTCGCGGTAGACCGGACTCAAACCGGCAGCTATGCGAACAAGCCGGGCCATCGCCAGGTGGAGCAGGTGAAGGAAGTCGTTGAACGGCTCGATGTGAACCAAGGAAAGCTCAATATGGGCTTAAGAGCCTACACCACTTATGCGGATTCTACATACCCGACTATGTTGATGTATAACGGTATTTTGGGCGGTTATCCTCACTCCAAGCTATTTACGAATGTGCGGGAAAAAGCGAGTCTTGCCTATTACGCATCCTCGCGGCTGGACGGTCATAAAGGAATCCTTACGATTCAATCGGGGATCGAAATTCAAAATTATGAAAAAGCCGTTTCGATCATTCGTCAGCAGCTGGAGGCAATGGCCAAAGGGGATATTAGCGAGACGGAGCTTCAGCAGACCAGGGCCATGATCACCGGGCATTTGCGAGAAATGCAGGATTCTGCTTTCGAGTTAATTGCGTTTGATTTTAACAATATATTATCGGGCGTAGAGAGATCAGTGCCATCTTTAATCCAGGATGTGCTGTCAGTGGATAAACAAGATATTCAAGAGGTGGCCAATCAGGTCAAGCTCGATACGATTTACTTTTTGCGAGACCGGAAGGGAGGAGAATAAGCATGAAGGCAATTCCTTATCCTCATGTGAATGAAACATTATATGTAGAGCAGCTTCCTAACGGATTGTCGGTATTTCTTCTGCCGAAGGAAGGCTTTCAGAAGACTTATGCTACTTTCTCCACTAAATATGGCTCCATCGATAATCACTTTAAGGTGTTGGGCGGAGAGGAGAAGCGGGTTCCTGACGGCATCGCGCATTTTTTGGAGCATAAGATGTTTGAGGAGCCTACCGGGGATATATTTGCAGTGTTCGCTTCTAACGGCGCATCCGCCAACGCCTTTACAAGCTTCGATAAAACCGCTTATTTGTTTTCGGCGACGGAGCATATTCGTGAAAATATCTCCACATTAATCGACTTTGTGCAACATCCATACTTTACGGATGAGAATGTGGAGAAGGAAAAAGGAATCATCGGCCAGGAAATTAAAATGTATGAGGATAATCCGGATTGGCGATCCTATTTTGGCTTGATCGAAGCGATGTACCACAAGCATCCTGTTCATATTGACATTGCAGGAACAGTTGAATCCATTTCTCATATAACCAAAGAGCTGCTGTACGATTGCTACTATACGTTCTATCATCCGAGCAATATGAGTCTGTTTGTCGTCGGCGGGATCAAGCCGGAGGAAATTATGGAGCTGATCCGCAATAATCAGGCAGGCAAGGATTATAAGCCGCAAGGGAAAATCGAACGCTTTTTTGAGAACGAGCCATCGTCGGTAAGGCAAAAGGAGAAGGTTACGGTTCTGCCTGTATCGCTTCCCAAATGCTTGTTCGGCTGCAAGGAGCCTGAACAGACCGCCGCGGGCAAGGAGCTGCTTGAGCGCGAGCTTTCGATGAAGATCCTGTTGGACGTCCTGTTAAGCCCTAGCTCCGACATTTATCAAAAGCTGTATGACGAGCAGCTGATTTCCGATAACTTTGGAAGCGAATATAACATAGGCGAAAACTACGCCTTTACAGTCATCGGCGGTGATACGAAGGACCCTGACCGTCTTATTGCAAGAGTTCAAGAGGAGATCGATAAGGTTAAGACGACGGGAATTCCGGAGGCAAGCTTCGAGAGAAGCCGCAAGAAAAAAATTGGCGGTTTCATGAGGCTGCTCAACTCACCTGAGGCGATCGCCAATGAATTTACGAAATACCGGTTCAAAGGAATTGATCTTTTTGACATATTGCCGGCTTATGAGCAATTGACGTTAGCCCAAGTGAATGATAGGCTGCGGCAGCATTTTGACTGGAATCAATTGGCGGTTTCCATCGTAAGAAGCGAACAACATTGAGTACATCACCTCGCCCCTTTACCGAACAGACCGTACTTGTTACGGGTGCCAGCAGAGGGATTGGGGCGGCTATTGCTGAACGGTTTTCTTCCGTTGGAATGAATGTCGTCATTCATTATTTACAGTCTCATGAGGCTGCCAACGAAACAGCCCGCAGCTGCATGAAGCACGGCGCCAAGGTGCTTACAGCAGCTGCCGATTTACGAAGCAGAGAGCAAATATTGCGCTTGCAGGAAAAACTGGAGCATCATAACATGATGCCGGATATTTTGGTCAATAACGCAGGGATCTCCCACTACGGTCTTTTGTCCGATGTTACGGAAGAGATGTGGGATGAAGTGATGGACATCAATTTGAAGGGCGTATTTTTGGCAACTCAGCAGTTCATGAAACCGATGATAAGCCAAAAATATGGAAGAATAATCAATGTATCCTCCATATGGGGGATTTCGGGTGCATCCTGTGAAGTGATCTATTCTACCGCTAAAGGAGGCATAAATGCTTTCACGAAGGCATTAGCCAAAGAACTCGCTCCTTCGGGTGTAACCGTTAATGCCGTTGCTCCTGGTGCGGTAGATACGATGATGATGGCCAATTTCGATATGGACGAGAAAGCGGCTTTAGAGAATGAAATCCCGGTAGGACGCTTTGCGCAGCCAGATGAGATCGCTTCATTGGTATATTTTTTGGCGCTTCCGGAATCAGGGTATATTACCGGACAAATCATAAGCCCTAATGGCGGCTGGCTGACCTGATTGCTGAATATTTAGACCTCCTTTTGCGAACATTAGTAGTCGTAGTGATACTTTTACTTAAAGGAGGCTATTTCAAATGGCAACAGCGTTGAAGGTTTTTGAACGTTGGAAGGAATTTTTGGGCGAGCGCGTAGACCAAGCGCAAAAATCCGGTATGAGCGACGAAACGATCAGCAAGATTGCATTCCAAATCGGTGAATTTTTGGCTGATAAAATTGATCCGGAAAACAATGAAGAAAGAGTATTGAAGGATCTTTGGGATGTAGCTGATGAGACGGAGCGCAAGACAATGGCTCGCCTGATGGTAAAGCTTGTTAATAAATAAAATGATTTTTTAGCGGCCTCCTTCATGGGAGGCTTTTCCGTGCTATTCATGATATACTTAATTAAAGTATGTTGCAGAAAGGCGGCAAGGTTAGTTTTGAGTATTCTGAGATGGGCAAAAGGCATAACAATTCTTATATGCACATTCCTTATTATAAGTGGCTGCGGCAAAAACATCCCCGCAATTGATCCGGCAGTTCTTCAAAATAAAGTGTCGGTGCTGGTCATAACGGCGCCAAACTTAAAAGAGCCTGCCAAAACCGCGTTCTCCAAAACATTATTATCCTGGCGAGATACACAAAACGTCGCCTTTGAATGGATCTCGGATGTAACGGGTATTTCGGAAGATCAGTCCCGGAAAATACAAACGGTACCTTATGATTACATAATAGTGGCCGGTAATGAATTGAATCGGCAGCTCCAGTCTTTTGCATCGACAATTCCCGACAAAAAGTGGATCTTTATCGATGATTCCATAAGTCAATCCCAAGCGGAGGTTTCGGCCTCCAACATCCAATGGAAACAGACAGGACCCGGCTTTATGGAAACTCAATGGGGCGAATGGGTCAGGCAGCAGCAGGCCATAGGCAAATCATTTGAATGGGTGACGGTTTCCACGAATCCTATCCCATCGGCCTGGGCCCCTTCGGAAGAAGCAGAGCGAATATCCCTGTCCGACGCAGAAGGCTGGTATCCTCAATTTCAGCTTCAAGTAAAGCAGCATGGTCCGGATTGGCTTGCCGTATATTCTCCTTTAGAGGCTAGTGTATTGCAGCGTATGAAAAATTTACAGGTCCCCATCATCAATATGGCCTCCACCTCCATCGATGTGAATTGGGATGCCGTTCTTCAAGCTGTTTTGGCTCAGATGCAATCCAAGCAATGGAAAGCGGGAATTGCCCCTTTTACCCAGCAAGAAGTGCAGGTAACAAAGCCGTAGTAAACTTTTTGCTTGATGCAGAAGGAATTATGCGAAATTTGTAGAATATTTTCGTAAGATGTTACAAAATATGAATAGATGGTCTCTTGACATCGGTTAGAGGTGTAAACAAATGGAAATGAAACAATGGTACATGGAATATCGAATTTTCAAAAACCGTCCCGGCTTGTTGGGCGATGTTGCCTCCTTGATGGGGATGCTGGACATAAATATTGTAACCATTAACGGTGTGGAAGATCGTACGCGCGGCATGCTTCTTCAAACTAATGATGATGAAAAAATTGCCTTAATGGGTAAAATGTTGAAAAAAGTGGATAATATAACTGTAACGGCATTAAGGGAGCCGAAGCTTGTTGATATACTGGCCGTAAGACACGGACGTTATATTGAAAGGGATTCCGATGATCGGAAGACCTTCCGCTTTACTCGTGACGAGCTTGGTTTGCTAGTTGATTTCCTGGGCGAAATTTTCAAGCAGGAAGGAAATCAGGTTGTAGGTCTTAGAGGGATGCCTCGCGTCGGCAAGACGGAATCCATCATTGCCGGAAGCGTGTGTTCTAACAAGCGATGGACCTTCGTATCGTCCACGCTGCTGCGTCAAACGGTAAGAAGCCAATTATCCGAAGACGAAATGAACACGAATAACGTGTTTATTATCGATGGTATTGTTTCTACATTGCGTTCTAATGAAAAGCATCATATGCTTTTGCAAGAAATAATGAGCATGCCATCGACCAAAGTCATTGAGCATCCGGATATATTCATTCGGGAATCCGAGTATACCTATGATGATTTCAATTATATTATCGAGCTTCGAAATACGCCGGATGAAGAAATATCCTATGAGAGCTTTACAACCGGATTTGACGAGTACTAAGCTTATTTGCAACTAAGGACATTTACAGAAGAGGGGTGAAGACATGTCAGATCTTGGACAGCTGCTCCGAAAAGCGAGAATGGAGAAGAAGATTTCTCTTGAGCAGCTTGAAGAAACGACGAAAATTCGAAAGCGGTATTTGGAAGCGATCGAAGAAGGAAACTATAAAGTGCTGCCTGGCAACTTTTATGTCAGAGCTTTTATAAAAAGCTATGCTGAAGCGGTAGGCATGGACCCAAATGAGGTTCTCCGCATGTACCAGAATGTAATTCCGACTCCTGAGCCTGAGCATGTTGAGCCGATTCGGGCAAAGAGAACCACGAGAAATACGGAGAGAATCGGGAAGTATGCATCTACTGCGATGATGGTTTCCTTCGTTGTGCTCATTCTTGGGATTATTTACTACTATCTCAATATGAACTACAATAGCGGCCAGAATGAAGCGAATCCTAATAGCGAGCCGAGCCGGGTTACGGATAAAAGTGTTCCAGCTCCTACAGTGAGCAATGATACGTACGGAATCACGTTAAACGATAATAAAGCAGCGGCAACGGTAACTCCGACGCCGACTCCGCCACCGGCTCCAGCCGTAGAAGTGAAATTGGTGAAAAGCCAAGGAGGCATCGATTATTACTCGGTTTCCAATACAGAAAAGCTGAATATCGACATGAAAGTAACCGGGGAGGCTTGCTGGGTACAAGTGGATTCGCTCGGACAGCCCAAAAAAACAATAGATGAAGGCACCTACAAAAATGGAAATAACCCTAAGTGGGATTTGGACAGCTCTGCGTTTCTAGTATTTGGAAGAGCTAATGCCGTGGAGCTAACGGTAAACGGAACTTCCATTGCTTTGGGGGATGCGCCGAACGCCAAAAGAATCCAGCTTGATCTAGTTAAAATGTAGCTTCTGTTTACGTTTCGTGAATTAAGGTTATGCTGGGGTAAGGTTAGGAAATGCCGATCAAGACACCACGGAAGCGATAGCCGAAGGTGTCTTTTTATGTTATTCTTCGATATAGGGAAAATATAGGATAAAGAAGGGTGTGTCGTACATGAGCAGTGAAAGTTCATTCGATATCGTATCCAAAATGGATATGCAGGAATTGAACAATGCCATTAACCAAGCGGAGAAGGAGATTGCCAACCGCTTTGACTTTAAAAACAGCAAAAGTAAAATATCTCTCGAAAAAGAAGAGCTGGTCGTCGTATCGGACGATGAATTTAAGCTGCAAAACGTACTGGATATATTGCATTCCAAAATGGCTAAGCGCGGAATCTCCTTAAAGAACCTCGAATACGGTAAGATTGAAGGTGCATCCGCAGCAACCGTGCGCCAAAAAATCAAGCTGAAGCAAGGCATCGATCAAGATAACGCCAAGAAAATTAACATTCTGATCCGCGATTCCAAGCTTAAGGTAAAAAGCCAGATTCAAGGTGATCAAATTCGGGTTACCGGCAAGAGCAAGGATGATCTCCAACAAATTATTCAGCTGCTTCGCAAAGCGGACTTGCCGCTCGAGCTTCAATTCATGAATTTCCGGTAAAGCTACCGTGAGCTAATTATGATGTCGAGAGCCTTTAGTGGCAAGGCTTCTCTTTTGACACGCTTCATTGCCATGTATTATACTTGAAACTAATATAGTAAGGCTTGAACATTGGAGGATATTACATGACAGAGAAAGTGAAGGTAGTTACGCTCGGATGCGAGAAGAATCTCGTTGATTCCGAGATCATGTCAGGTTTAATTCATGGACGTGGCTACGAGCTCGTTGACGATAAAGAAGAAGCAACCGTGATCATTGTCAATACATGCGGTTTTATTGATGCGGCCAAGGAAGAGTCGGTTAATACGATTTTGGATATGGCTGATCTGAAACAAACAGCGAATCTGAAGGCTCTGATCGTATCCGGGTGTTTAACCCAAAGATACAAGGAAGAGCTGATGAAGGAAATGCCGGAGATTGACGGTATTGTCGGTACCGGGGATTTCCATAAGATCAATGATATTGTGGATGAGGCATTGGCCGGCAAAAAACCGATTTTGATAGGAAACCCTGTATTCAACTACGAGGCTTCTCTGCCTAGAAGAGTAACCACGCCTCGTTATACCGCTTATGTGAAAATTGCCGAGGGCTGCGATAACGCCTGTACCTTCTGCAGCATTCCGATCATGCGGGGTAAATTCCGCAGCCGCAGCATAGAATCGATTATTGCTGAGGTTGAACAGCTGGCTTCGCAGGGTGTCAAAGAAATCAGTCTCATTGCACAGGACTCCACGAATTACGGCACAGACCTGTACGATGGCTTTATGCTGCCTGCTCTTTTGAATAAAGTGAGTGAAGTCGCTGGCATTGAGTGGGTACGTCTCCATTATGCGTATCCGGGATTTTTCACGGATGAATTGATTGATACTATTGCCAACAACCCTAAAGTGTGCAAATACGTCGATATGCCGCTGCAGCACAGTGAAGACAGCATTCTGAAACGGATGAGAAGACCAGGCAGACAGCAGGATGCCAGAGCCTTGATTGCAAAGATCCGCGAGCGTATCCCGAACGTTTCTCTCAGAACCTCGCTGATTGTAGGCTTCCCTGGCGAGACTGAGCAGGACTTTGAGAATCTGAAATCCTTTATTAAGGACGTCGAATTCGACCGTCTTGGTGTATTCGCTTATTCGCAAGAGCAAGATACGCCGGCTTCCCGCCTGCCGGATCAAATTCCGGATGACGTGAAGGAATTCCGTGCCAATACATTGATGGAGATTCAGCGGGAAATCTCGAATCATCGTAACGGCAGCCGGATTGGTCAGATCGTCGATGTATTAATTGAGAAATACGACGGCCGCAGCGATGTATATGTAGGCCGCTCACAATATGATGCGCCCGAAATTGACGGGGAAGTGTTCGTCACCGGTTCGCAGCTGAAAATTGGCGAAGTTGCCAAGGTTCGTATTACCCACTCATTCGAGTTTGATCTATCCGGGGAGGTTGTGGCATGAACCTGGCCAATAAAATCACTTTGGCGAGGATCTTTTTAGTCCCCATCATCATGTTTTTTTTATTGGTGAACGTGAAGTTTCCTCATATCCGAATAGAACAATTCGTCATCACCTATAACCAGATTATTGCGGCTCTTATTTTTATTGTTGCGGCAAGCACCGATAGCTTGGACGGTTATATTGCGCGCAAACGTAAATTAGTGACGAATCTGGGGAAACTGCTTGATCCGCTTGCGGATAAATTATTGGTTTCTGCAGTGCTCATCTCTCTCGTGGAGATGGGCAAAGTAGGGGCTTGGATTGCTATTGTCATTATTAGCCGTGAATTCGCAGTTACCGGATTGCGGCAGATTGCGCTGCTAGAAGGTCATGTCATTGCGGCAAGCAAGTGGGGAAAATGGAAAACGGCGACGCAAATTACGGCGATTATCGCCTTGCTCATCAATAATTTTCCGTTCGCATTTATCAATTTCCGTTTTGATACGCTGGCGAGCTGGGTTGCTGCCATTATTACCCTTTACTCCGGCTTTGATTACTTTATCAAAAATAAACATGTTTTAAACTTTAACGAATAAGAGACAGTAGGAGTATCCTATTGTTTTTTATTTCACGTTATTGCTTATATATAAATTTCAGGGCGCCCCGCAAAGTACCTGAATCCGCCTCGCATCCAAGGCCCCACTTTGTGGGGTTATTTTTATTATGAGGAGTTGTTGCTATGAAAGCGGAAATCATTGCCGTAGGAACCGAATTGCTGCTCGGGCAGATCGTTAATACGAATGCCCAATTTTTGTCCCGCGCATGTGCTGATCTTGGCGTAAGCGTCTATTTTCAAACGGTTGTAGGAGACAACGAGAGCCGTTTGACTGAAGCGATTCGAATCGCCTCCAGCCGAGCTGATCTGGTCATTTGTACCGGCGGATTAGGTCCGACGCAGGATGATTTGACAAAGGACGTGTTAGCGGCTTATACAGGACAGAAATTACATATCCACCAACCGTCGATGGACAAGATCGAGGCGTTCTTCCGAAATCGCGGCGCCCATATGGTAGAGAGCAACAGGCGCCAGGCCTTGATGCTTGAAGGCAGCGATCCGCTTCCTAACGATACTGGTATGGCGGTCGGTGTGGCTCTGACTCACGAACAGACGCATTTTATTCTTTTACCCGGCCCGCCGAAAGAAATGAAACCCATGTTTGAACGCTATGCGTCTGTTTGGATTTCCGCCAAGATGGGGGAGGTTCGGCCGTTATATTCGCGAATGCTTAAATTTGCGGGCATTGGCGAATCGCTGCTGGAGCATGAACTGATCGACTTGATTCAGGACCAAACGGATCCGACCATTGCCACCTATGCCAAGGAAGGTGAAGTGGCGGTTCGCTTGACGACAAGAGCCTCATCCGAGGCGGAGGCGGAGAAAGCATTGGCACCCGTTGAATCAGAAATTCGAAGCAGATTAGGTCAGTATATTTATTCTAACGAGGATATCCCCCTCGAAGAAGAGATCATTCGCCTTATGCAGAATAAACAGCTGAAATTGGCCGTTGCGGAAAGCTGCACGGGCGGACTCGTCAGCGATCTTCTAACGGCTGTTCCGGGCAGTTCTGCGGTGTTTCAGGGCGGCATAGTCGT
Organism: Paenibacillus vulneris; assembly: GCF_039543185.1. Lineage (NCBI taxonomy): Bacteria > Bacillati > Bacillota > Bacilli > Caryophanales > Paenibacillaceae > Paenibacillus > Paenibacillus vulneris. The sequence continues at coordinate 167,264 of NZ_BAABJG010000044.1, forward strand.
TTACACCAACGAGTGGAAGAACAGGCTCCTGAGCGTCCCTCTGGACGTTCTGGAAGGAACGGGCGCACCCGGGGCGATCAGCGATGTTACGGCCCGGCTATTGGCCGAAAACCTGCTTAAGCAGTCGGATACGGATTATGCCATTGCCATTACGGGAGTAGCGGGTCCGGGAGAGTCCGAAGGCAAGCCGGTTGGCCTCGTTTATATTGGCGTTGCGCAAAAGCGGGGAGAGACCGTCATTAAGCAGCTTCAGCTTGCAGGAAACCGCGAATTGATTAAGCTTCGCGCAGCCAAAAGCGCGCTGTATCAGCTGTGGAAGCTTCTATAAAAGCTTCGGGATGATTATAAAAATAGTGCTTGTAATTTATTCGTAAGTTGTAATATAATAGGTTTAACGGAAGAACCGTAACAATGCATATATCTTGTTGCGGTTTTTATTTTGACTATCAATCGAATGTATGTTCGCAAAAAATGCTTGGCAATAGAGTGAAAACAAGTTATCATGGAAGTAATTATAAGAGAGAAAAGGAAGTGACCATTGTGTCAGATCGTCGCGCAGCATTGGAGAATGCACTCCGTCAAATCGAAAAGCAGTTTGGTAAAGGCTCTATCATGAAACTGGGTGAATCCACCCATATGCAAGTTGAAACTATCCCAAGCGGTTCGTTGGCTCTCGATATCGCCCTTGGTATCGGCGGCTTTCCGCGCGGTAGAATTATAGAAGTATACGGACCGGAATCCTCCGGTAAAACGACAGTAGCCCTTCATGCGATTGCTGAAGTGCAAAAGGCCGGCGGACAAGCTGCCTTCATCGATGCGGAGCACGCGTTGGATCCACTGTATGCAAGCAAGCTGGGAATCAATATCGATGATTTACTCCTGTCACAGCCGGATACGGGAGAGCAAGCGTTGGAAATCGCCGAAGCTCTCGTTCGAAGCGGCGCTGTCGATATTATCGTCATCGACTCCGTTGCAGCACTGGTGCCGAAGGCAGAGATCGAAGGCGAGATGGGAGATTCCCATGTCGGTTTGCAGGCAAGACTTATGTCTCAGGCATTGCGTAAGCTGTCGGGTGCTATTAACAAATCCAAGGTTATTGCCATCTTCATTAACCAGCTTCGTGAAAAGGTAGGGGTAATGTTCGGAAATCCGGAAACAACGCCGGGCGGACGCGCATTGAAGTTCTATTCCACAATTCGGCTGGATGTTCGCCGCGTAGAGACAATCAAGCAAGGCAACGACATGGTGGGTAACCGTACCCGGATTAAAGTCGTTAAGAATAAAGTGGCACCTCCATTCAAGCAAGCGGATATTGATATTATGTACGGAGAGGGCATTTCCAAAGAAGGCAGCATTATTGATATCGGAAGCGAAATGGACATTATCCAGAAGAGCGGCGCATGGTATTCTTTCAACAACGATCGACTCGGTCAGGGCCGTGAGAATGCTAAGCAATTCCTGAAAGAAAATCCGCAAATTGCTGATATCATCGAGAAGAAGATTCGCGAGAACAGCAATCTGATCATTGCCAACGGTTCTGATCTTCATGATCAAGACGAGGAAGAGGACGATCTGCTGGCATTTGAAGAATAAATCGGAGTGACTATAGTGCAAGGCACCTTTACTTCAAGTATAAGGTGCCTTTTCTACCATATAGGAACAGCTACAAAAGGTCCAGAATAGAGGTTTCTATTTCTTAACATGTTAGCATTTATCAATTTTATGCTTCCCCATAAAGTACCTGAATCAGCTTCGGTTCGAGGTTCCCGCTTTATGAGGTTATTTTATGTTTGAGGTGTTTAGGATTGGATAAAGAAACCGAAGAAGGGATGCACAGCGGGACGATTACCAAGGTAGAGCGGCAAAAACGGGTCAAGGACAGATATAACCTGTATATCGATGAACAGTATACGTTCTCGGTTCATGAGGATATATTGATTAAGTATAGGCTTGTCAAGGGCTCGGTTATCAGTGTCGAGGAGTTCAAGGCGATACTGTATGCCCAAGAGAAGCAGCAAGCCTATCTTTACGCCATTCGGCTCTTATCGTCCCGTCTTCGTTCCGAGCATGAGCTTGCAGCACGTCTTAAGCAAAAAGGATATGAACCTGCGATTAGAACGATCACTATTGAAAGGCTCAGGCAGGAACGGTATGTTGACGACGGATTGTTCGCCGAGCAGCTCACGATGCAGCGGATTCGGTCCCAGAAGAAGGGGCGCAATTGGGTCAAGCAAGAGCTGCAGCATAAGGGTCTCCAGCCGGAGCATATTGTGCATGCGCTCGGCCAGGTTGATGAAGAGACAGAGTATCGCCACGCTTTTGATCTCGCCTATAAAAAATATCGCATAGAATTTGCGGAGGATTCATTGAAAGCCAGGCGCAAGGCTATGGGGTTTTTGGCGAGAAGAGGCTATTCATCAAGTCTGGTATCGAGAGTGATGCGAGACCTGGTCAAGGCATTTGGAGCTGCGAATGCCGATGAATTGGAATTTGGTGTTGGAGAATTTGAAGACTATTAATGACATTATCGGACTCAAACGGCTTGATATACCTGCAATGGATGAATGTACTTCAGGGTTCAATGAATCATTTCTGCCTTGGACACCTTGACAAGCTTCTTCGACAAAAGATAAAATAATCATGTATAATTTTATACACAGAATCTTCCTGCTGTACTTCGCCCGGGAAGAGTCTCAAAGTAAAATCGCCAATTTTTACTTTATCTTACGTTTGTGAAACGGATTAAAAACCATACTGTCCCAAGCTTACCCCTTGGAGAAACAACGAGGAGGTGAACTGGATGCTGAATCCGGCCATCTGGATCTTAATTATCCTCTTTGTTGGTGTGATTTGCTTAGGGATTGGTTATATTATCCGCAAGTCCATTGCAGAAGCGAAAATTTCTAGTGCCGAACAAGCCGCTGAGCAGATTAAAGAAAATGCGAAGAAAGAAGCGGAGGCACTTAAGAAAGAAGCGGTTCTGGAAGCTAAGGATGAGATTCACAAGCTCAGATCCGAAGCTGAAAAGGACATTCGTGATCGTCGAAATGAAACTCAACGATTAGAGAGACGATTGTTGCAAAAAGAGGAGTCGCTGGATAAAAAATTAGAATCTCTGGAGAAAAAAGAAGAGCAGGTCGCCAACAAAGAGAAAAGAATCGAAGAAACACAATCGCAAATTGATGAGATTTATAAAAATCAAGTTGCGGAGCTGGAACGAATCTCAGCGCTCACGATGGACGATGCCAAGAACATCATCCTTACGAATGTTGAGCAGGAAGTTCGTCATGAAACAGCTCAATTAATTAAAGAGATTGAACAACAGGCTAAAGAAGAAGGCGACAAGAAGGCTCGCGAAATTATTACGCTTGCTATCCAGAGATGCGCTGCAGATCATGTGGCAGAAACTACCGTTTCGGTCGTTTCCCTGCCGAATGAAGAGATGAAAGGGCGCATTATCGGTCGCGAAGGAAGAAATATCCGTGCACTGGAAACATTGACGGGAATCGATCTTATCATCGACGATACACCTGAAGCAGTGATTCTGTCCGGTTTTGATCCTATTCGACGGGAGATTGCCCGTACTTCACTTGAGAAGCTGGTTGCAGACGGACGTATTCATCCTGCCCGGATCGAAGAAATGGTCGAGAAGTCCCGTAAGGAAGTGGATGAACGCATTCGTGAATACGGTGAACAGGCAACTTTTGAAACTGGCGTTCACGGACTGCACCCGGACCTGATCAAAATTTTGGGCCGATTGAAATTTAGAACAAGCTATGGGCAAAATGTGTTGAAGCATTCAATGGAAGTGGCCTATCTAACCGGTTTGATGGCTGGGGAACTCGGGGAAGACGTGACATTGGCGAAACGTGCCGGTCTCCTGCATGACATCGGTAAAGCTTTAGACCACGAAGTGGAAGGCTCCCACGTTGAGATTGGCGTAGAAATTGCCAAGAAGTACAAGGAGCATCCTATTGTCATTAACAGTATTGCTTCTCACCATGGAGATTGCGAAGCCACATCCGTTATCGCAATGCTCGTTGGAGCCGCGGATGCATTGTCGGCCGCACGACCTGGAGCACGACGTGAAACGCTGGAAACCTACATCAAGCGTCTAGAGAAGCTTGAAGACATTTCCGAATCGTTCGAAGGCGTAGAGAAGTCGTACGCTATTCAAGCGGGACGCGAAGTTCGTGTTATGGTGCAGCCTGAGAAGATCGATGATACGGAAGCTTTCCGTCTTGCACGTGATATAACCAAAAAAATCGAGAGCGAGCTGGATTATCCGGGCCACATCAAGGTAACGGTTATCCGCGAAACTCGTGCCGTAGAATACGCGAAATAGCAAATTGCATACACTAAGGAGAAAAGTGGCTGAATAAGCCACTTTTCTTTTCCGCTTAAAAGGTTCATACATAGAAAGGGAGCACAGAAATGAGAATCTTATTTATCGGTGATATTGTTGGGTCCGTCGGAAGAAAGGCGGTAAAAGCCTGTTTGCCCGGACTCAAAAACAAATTAAATCCGACCTTTATTATAGCGAATGGGGAAAACGCGGCAGCCGGGAGAGGGATTACTTCCAACATCGCCAAGGAACTGTTCGAAATGGGCATTCATGGCATAACGATGGGAAATCACACCTGGGACCAAAAGGAAATCTTTGACTTTATTGACGACGAAGAACGTATGGTTCGTCCTGCGAACTTCCCTAAAGGGACACCTGGCAGAGGCTTTACAACCATCAAGGTAAAGGACCAGGAACTGGTTATCATTAACGTCCAAGGGCGCACATTTTTGCCGCCGCTGGACTGTCCTTTTGACAAAGTAGATACGATACTGGATGGTGTTAAAAAGCGGAACAAATACATCCTTGTAGATTTTCACGCTGAAGCTACTTCAGAGAAGCTCGCAATGGGCTGGCATCTGGATGGCAAGGTTTCCGCTGTCGTGGGTACTCATACTCATGTACAGACGCATGATGAGCGTATCCTGCCTCAGGGGACCGCTTACGTAACCGATGTTGGGATGGTCGGTCCGCGAGACGGTATTCTAGGCATGGAGAGAGGAGCTGTACTGCAGAAGTTTAAAACGCAGCTTCCTGTTCGATTCGTAGTGGACGAAGGCAAATGGCATTTCCACGCGGTTTGTATAGATCTGGATCCTGCTACAGGCCTAGGGAAGAAGATCCAATTGATCCGTATGGAAGAGGATCAGTTTATTATAGAATAATTATCAGATAATTCTAAATTATTAGTTAATACGATCTTCGGGAAGAAGGAATTATTGCAAAATTCCTAGAATATGATTAGTACTGGAAGCAATCCATCATTCCCGAGGAGGTACTTTTCATGGAAGTATTAAAAGTTTCAGCAAAGTCCAATCCTAACTCCGTAGCCGGCGCGTTAGCGGGTGTATTGCGTGAACGTGGTGCAGCTGAGCTGCAGGCAATCGGGGCTGGAGCTCTCAACCAAGCGATAAAAGCAGTAGCGATTGCACGAGGATTTGTGGCTCCAAGCGGGGTTGATTTGATTTGCATACCAGCATTTACGGATATCGTTATCGACGGAGAAGATCGTACGGCTATAAAACTCATTGTGGAACCCAGGTAGAGTACAGCACCATACTTCATAATTACCGAACGCCTGTTTACTTAGTAGACAGGTTTTTTTACCGTGCCTTTTCAATACGGACATGACAATGAACAGTAGTTCCTTGCTCTTTCATTTATGAACCTCTAATCGTGGTCGATTCATTTGGGAAAAGACCGGTTAGAGGTTTTTTATTACTGACTTCATTACTCCAGAAAGAGGTAAACGTGGCGATTCCTCTCTTGAAAAGGCATTCATGTGATTAATCATGTCGAGGAGCGTGAAGAACAATGACAATTATTGACGGGCATTGCGATGTACTATACAAAATGTACGAAAACAGGGGACTGGATTTTTTTAACCCGACCGTGTCTGGATTGGATGTAACCTACCAAAGAATGGTGCAAGCAGGGGTGAAGATCCAGTTTTTTGCTATTTTTTTATCGGATAGTATCCGACAACCATATTTTGAACATTATTTAGAGTACATAAATATTTTTTATCAAAGAATCATTTCAGACCCCAGAATCAGACTGATTAAAAATCAGACGGACTTGCTGGAGGTTATGAGCGGACCCCAGAAGGGAGCGATTCTGACATTGGAGGGAGCGGATGCGATTCAGGATAACCCCTTGTTTACCCAGACCTTGTTCCATCTCGGAATTCGATTGATCGGAGTTACCTGGAATTATGGGAATTGGGCGGCGGACGGGGTTTTGGAACCGAGACAAGGAGGATTTTCAAGAAAAGGGCTTAGATTTATTAAAGAGTGCAACGATTTGGGTATAATGATGGATGTATCGCATCTGTCGGAGAAATCGTTCTGGGATCTTGCGATGATGTCGGAGAAGCCTTTTGTTGCCACCCATTCCAACGCCAAAGCCATCTGCAGCCATCCGCGCAACTTGGACGATAATCAGATCAAAGCGATAATCCAAAAGCAGGGAAGGATAGGCATCACATTCGTCCCTTGGTTTGTTACCGAGCAAGGAACCGCCTCGCTCAGCGATTTAACAAAGCATATTGACCACATATGCTCGTTAGGCGGCGAAAAGCATCTGGTGATCGGCTCCGACTTTGACGGCATCAGCAAATGGATCCCGGGTCTTGAGCATACAGGGAAGTTTGACGATCTGGCGCAATTTTTAAGCAAATACTACAAGGATGACTGGCTTAAAGACTTCTTTTTTCGAAATTGGTACCGATATTTGCAGCGGCAATTGCCGGCTCGGTAAGCTTTTATCTTGTATCTAGATATATGCCGTGCGGACTGATCTCTTTTCGGTATGGATATCATCTAAAAATACTATCTTTCAATTTGGACCAAACTACTTGCTTTTTACTTGGTAAAGTCATATGATTTGGATGACAACTGAAAGAAATTTTTTATCCATATGTAAAATTTCTTTTAAGCTTAAGTTGATCTATTGCAGTGTCAGTGACATTAAAAGGAGTGGACAACGGTGATTAGCCAATTATCTTGGAAGATCGGAGGACAACAAGGGGAAGGTGTTGAAAGTACCGACAAAATCTTCTCGACGGCATTGAATCGTCTGGGATATTATTTGTACGGGTACCGTCATTTCTCCTCTCGTATTAAGGGGGGACACACCAACAACAAAATCAGAATCAGTACGAAACCGATTCGTGCTATTTCCGATGATTTGGATATCCTTGTTGCATTTGACCAAGAAACCATCGATTTGAATGCGCATGAGCTTCGTGAGAATGGCGTTATCGTAGCAGACGCCAAATTTAATCCTGTTGTGCCTGAAGGCATCAAAGCACGTTTGTTCCCTGTGCCTATTACAGCGATTGCTGAAGAGCTTGGAACATCCCTATTTAAGAACATGGCTGCTTCCGGCGCATCTTGGGCCCTGCTTGGTTTGCCACTGGAAGTGTTTAATAAAGCGGTTGAGGAAGAGTTCGGACGCAAAGGTCCGGCAGTTGTAGAGAAAAATATCGAAGCGGTTCGCAAAGCGGCTGAGTTCATTCTCGAAATGAACGGCGGTCCATTGCCTGAGTTCCAGTTAGAGCCTGCTGACGGCAAACAAAAGCTGTTTATCATCGGTAACGATGCTATCGGTTTGGGTGCTGTAGCTGCCGGCTGCCGTTTCATGCCTGCATATCCGATTACACCAGCATCGGAGATCATGGAGTACTTAATCAAAACCTTGCCTAAATTTGGCGGTACCGTTATTCAAACAGAAGACGAGATCGCAGCGGTAACTATGGCTATCGGCGGTAACTACGGCGGTGTGCGTACAATGACTGCATCCGCAGGTCCTGGTCTTTCCTTGATGATGGAAGCTATCGGTCTTGCTGGTATGACGGAAACTCCTGTTGTTATCGTTGATACACAACGCGGTGGTCCAAGTACAGGTCTTCCAACCAAACAAGAGCAATCCGACGTGTTCGCCATGATCTACGGAACACACGGTGAAATTCCGAAAATCGTGCTGTCTCCATCCACAATCGAAGAGTGCTTCTATGATACGATTGAGGCGTTCAACCTGGCAGAGAAATATCAAGTGCCGGTTATCCTGTTGACTGACCTTCAACTTTCCCTGGGTAAACAATCCAGTGAATTGTTGGATTACAATAAAATCGTTATCGACCGCGGCCGCTTGGTTCAAGGCGAATTGCCTCCGACGGAAGAAAACAAGCTGTTCAAGCGTTATGAGTTTACTGAAGACGGCGTTTCTCCAAGATCGATTCCTGGTCAAAAATACGGCTTGCACCACGTGACTGGCGTAGAGCATGACCAAGAAGGCCGTCCATCCGAAGGCACGGATAACCGCAAGAAAATGATGGATAAGCGTATGGAGAAATTGAAACACGTGAAAGTAACGAACCCGATCCTTGTAGATGCTCCTCACGAAGAAGCGGATCTGCTGCTTATCGGTATGGGTTCCACTGGTGGAACTATCGACGAAGCAAGAACGCGTTTGGAGAAGCAAGGTATCAAAACAAATCACGTAACGGTTCGCTTGCTGCATCCTTTCCCTGCTGAAGAGCTGAAGGCTCAAATGGCAAAAGCAAAAACCGTTGTTGTTATCGAAAACAACGCAACGGCTCAATTGGCTTCCTTGATCAAATTGAACGTTGGTTCCCCAGAAAAAATTAAGAGTCTGTTGAAATATAACGGTAACCCATTCTTGCCGGCAGAAATCACTACATTTTGTCAGGAGTTGAGTCCAGTATGGCAACGTTAAAAGATTTTCGCAATAATATTAAACCTAACTGGTGTCCGGGGTGTGGAGACTTCTCCATCCAAGCGGCTATCCAAAGAGCTGCTGCCAATGTAGGGTTGGAGCCTGAGCAATTGGGCGTTGTTTCCGGTATCGGCTGTTCCGGACGTATCTCCGGTTACATCAATGCTTATGGCTTCCACGGTGTACACGGTCGTTCCCTCCCAATCGCACAAGGTCTGAAAATGGCCAACCGTGAATTGACGGTTATCGCTGCAGGCGGTGACGGCGACGGCTTCGCGATCGGTATGGGTCATACCGTACATGCTATCCGTCGTAACATCGACATTACTTACATCGTTATGGATAACCAAATCTACGGTTTGACAAAAGGCCAAACTTCGCCGCGAAGCGCTGAAGGCTTCAAAACGAAAAGTACGCCTGCAGGTTCCATCGAATCTGCCTTGTCTCCGCTGGAAGTAGCTTTGGCTGCTGGCGCAACCTTTGTTGCACAATCGTTCTCCAGCAACTTGAAGCAGCTGACTTCTTTGATCGAAGCAGGTATGAAGCATAAAGGCTTCTCCTTTATCAACGTATTCAGCCCATGTGTTACTTTTAACAAAGTGAACACTTATGACTGGTTCAAAGAAAACATCGTGGATCTGGAAGAAACTCCTGACTACGATCCAAGCAACCGTGTTATGGCTATGACCAAAATCATGGAAACCAACGGCTTGCTTACTGGCTTGATCTATCAAAACACAAGCAAAGACAGCTATGAGAACTTGGTTTCTGGCTTTAAACAAGAAGCCTTGGCTAAACAAGACCTCAAAATCTCGGAAGCAGATTTCGAGAAATTGATGGCAGAATTTAAATAATTTTATGAACTTTAAGAAAGCATGCGGCATCGCCGTATGCTTTTTTTACTGCTGTACGTTATAATCAGGGTGAGTTAGCAAATAATGAATACGTACATAAGTCCAATCAATGGGGGTTATTCCTATGAAACAAGTACCTATTGGCGTTTCGGCAAGACATATTCACTTGTCGGTTGAACATATCGAACAATTGTTCGGAAAAGGGTATCAGTTAAACATTTTGAAAGATTTGTCTCAGACTGGACAATATGCCGCGGTTGAAACGGTGGCTGTTGCTGGTCCTAAGGGCAGATTTGATAAAGTAAGAATATTAGGCCCTGCCAGAGGCAAGTCACAACTGGAGGTATCGCGTTCAGACGCTTTTGTATTGGGCCTGAATCCTCCTGTAAGGGAATCGGGTAACATTGCCGGGACCCCGGGAATTACCGTTATCGGTCCGGCCGGACAAGTTGATATTCCGGAAGGCGTCATCGTTGCTGCGCGCCACATTCATTTCCATACGGACGATGCGGCAAACTGGGGGATTAAGGACAAGCAGCTGCTAACGGTTAGAGTGGAAGGAGAGCGTTCGCTAATTTTCGAAAATGTATTGGCGCGGGTTTCCGATCAATATGCGTTAGATATGCACATCGATACGGATGAGGCTAATGCGGCCGGTGTAAAAACGGGAGATATGGCCACCCTATTGTCCTAGCAGATAGAGGATTTTCTCTTTGAAATTGATGCTGCAATAATGATATAATAAAAGGTATGATGTTTGCAGCTTATTTCAGGAGGAACGTGCAATGACAACGAAGAACAAATCTGATAAAGATTATTCTATATATTTTCAACCTCCTTCTTTGACCGATGCGAAAAAAAGAGGGAAGGAAGAGATCAAGGTTCATTATAACTTTGAGATCCCCGAAGACATGAAGCAGTTTGGGCAAGATAAATATTATTTGATCCAAACCTACGGATGTCAAATGAATGAGCATGATACCGAAACCATTATGGGTTTACTCGAGCAAATGGGATACAAAGCAACGGATGACCGCAGACAGGCGGACGTTATCTTATTGAATACTTGTGCCATACGTGAAAATGCGGAAGACAAAGTATTCGGGGAGCTTGGTCACCTTAAGCATCTTAAGGCTGAGAAGCCGTCATTAGTCCTTGGAGTATGCGGCTGTATGTCTCAGGAAGAGGCTGTTGTCAACCGCATTTTGCAAAAGCATGCTTTCGTCGATCTGATTTTTGGTACTCACAACATCCATCGTTTGCCGCATTTGCTGAAGGAAGCTTTTTTCAGTAAAGAAATGGTTATCGAGGTGTGGTCCAAGGAAGGCGATATCGTCGAGAATCTTCCTAAAAAGCGCGAAGGCATTAAAGCATGGGTTAATATCATGTATGGCTGTGACAAATTCTGTACGTACTGCATTGTTCCCTACACTCGCGGGAAAGAGCGGAGCCGCAGACCGGAGGATGTATTGGCTGAGGTTCGTGATCTGGCAAGACAGGGCTTCCAGGAGATTATGCTGCTTGGGCAAAACGTGAATGCATATGGTAAGGATTTTGACGATATCGAGTATCGCTTCGGCGATTTGATGAACGATATTTCCAAGATAGACATCCCGCGCGTTCGGTTTACGACGTCGCATCCTCGTGATTTTGACGATCATTTGATCGAAGTTCTTGCGAAAAAAGGGAATTTGGTAGAACAGATCCATTTGCCGGTACAATCGGGCAGCAATGAGATATTGAAGCGCATGAGCCGCAAGTATACTCGTGAGCACTATTTGAACCTGGTGGATAAAATCAAAGCCGCTATTCCTGATGTAAGCTTAACGACAGATATTATTGTCGGCTTTCCGGGTGAGACCGATGAACAGTTCGAGGAAACACTCGACCTGGTTAAGCGAGTGAAATATGATAGCGCCTATACGTTTATTTATTCGCCGCGCGAAGGTACCCCTGCTGCTGACATGGCGGATGATGTACCGATGCAGGTTAAGAAAGAGCGGTTGTACCGATTGAATGCCGTATTGGCTGAGTTCAGCAGGGAAAGCAACGAAAGCATGAAGGGGCAGCTTCTGGATGTTCTCGTTGAAGGCGAAAGTAAAAATAATGCGGAAGTGCTGGCCGGACGTACACGTACGAACAAGCTGGTTCATTTGGCAGGACCGAAGGAACTGATAGGTAAGATTGTACCTGTCAAAATTACGGATGCTCAAACCTGGTATATCAAAGGGGAATGGGTACCGGAAGCTATTGCGCAATAAAAAAAGTAAATATACATGTTGAGGGGCGTGACCGGCAATGTCGGGACAACATCATCACGATCATGACCATGATCACAATCATATGCAATGCAGTCAAATGGAGTGCTATACCAATACGGAAATGATCGTTCGTGAAGATATTCTGGCCAAAGCCAAAGAGCTGGCTGAATTGATTTCGACATCCAATGAGGTTCAGTTTTTCCAAAAAGCAGAAGAACAAATTTCCTCCAATGATCATATTCAAACCTTAATCAGCGCTATTAAGAAAAAACAAAAAGAAATTGTAGCGTTTGAATCGTTCGAGAACAAAAAGATGGTTGAAAAAATCGAGAAAGAAATTGAGGAGCTGCAGGACCAGCTGGATAACATTCCGATTGTAAGCGAGTTCCGCCAGTCTCAGGAAGACATCAATTACTTGCTGCAGCTGGTAATGTCCGTTATTCGAGATACGGTATCAGACAAAATTACCGTAGAGTCCGGTAAATAAGTTAGAATGAAGAACCACTTTGCTTTCAACGCGGCAAGGTGGTTTTTTGTATTATGAAATATATTTCGATAAGTTGGGTGCTGTCCGTACGGTCACTTTCGAATAATGACTCGCGTCCCAATAGGAACAACAGCTGCAAGGGCGAGCACATCCTGATTATACATCCTTACACAGCCATGAGATACTTCGTGTCCTATAGAGGATGGGTCCTTAGTGCCATGTATACCGTAATGCGGGCGTGACAAACCCATCCAGAAAGCGCCGAAAGGGCCGCCCGGATTGGGGGCTTTATTTATTATCGTATAAATTCCTTCCGGTGTCTTGGTCAATTCCTTACCGATACCTATAGGGTAGCTGTGAATGACAATGTTATCCTTCAATAGATGAAGCTTGCGTTCCGATAACACAATTACAATTTGGTACATCAGGCATAACTCCCTAAGCTTTCTCGCGACCGTACTATAAGTATCTTACAGAAATTTCGCGATAAGTCTGATCTATTTTCTTCTTGCGCATTTTGATTTGTAAAATCCCATCTTTATAGGAAGCTCTGCTGCCACGCGGATCAATATGACATGGGAGACGGATGATTTGAGGATTATTACCTGAGATCCCATCTACCTTCACTTGATCTGTTCTGATTTTGACAATAGGGTTGGCGTTGTCCGCCATTTTCATTTTTACAATGATAAAATGATGCGTTTCGAATATTTCAGATGGGTTATTGGCTGCTTTTTTCAACGTGCTCGTCTTCGGAAGACTTTTCTCCAATATTTGCTTAACGTAATCCTCTACCCAAGAAGTATCTTTCCACATCTCCAAATGCTTATCAGAAGGCAAACCAGGCAGCTTCATTCCAAGTAAGGATTCAATGGCTTCCCAGCGGGATTGGTTGTTATTGGTGCGGCTCATCTGGAATCTCCTCCTTTCGCCTAGAAGTTCAACACATTATATGAAATCCCGGGCCGTCATGATACACTAAAGAACTATTCAATCCTTATGTACCACTGGGCACTTATCATCATACTATGTAGCAAGAAGAACAAAGGAGTACGCCTATGCCTTCCATTGTTGGTAATATAAAAATATTATCCATTGACAACGGCTCGATTGTGCATATAGGGGATGCGGTTCAGTTAGCGCCGGAAAGCAATTCTAAAACGTTTGCCGGGGGAGGGTCATTCAATACAGGTGATTTTCCAGTAACCGGAGTTGGCATTAGCAGTACGAATACAAATGATAATGATGTGGCTGATTCTACTCAAACGAATTTGGGGAATAGGGGTGTCGTCTGATGAATTTAACCATTAACCAAAATATTGTCATCCATCAATTGCGAGTGAACAATGTGACGAATTCATCTGTTCTTCAAATCGGAAGCTCGGGAATGATCAAATCATTATCCAATCAGTATAATACGGGAGGATTTAAGGAGGAGGGGGAGCCTCCTGTTAAACCAGAGGAGGAAATGACCCCATCCCTTGTTCCATTACCAAGTCCTCATTAGCTGGGCTAACACCCATCTCCTATCCTGTGCATACAATGAGGAAGGAGGTGTTGGTATGATGTATAATGGGTGGCAATGGAGCCAGTACTTTCAAAATTTGCATCATTATGTCCTGGCTCACGCCGAGAAAGTGGCAGAGTTGGAAAAAACGCTTGAATCGGTGAAGCAGGAACTAAACGCCTTAAAGGATCAGAAAAGGGTTCATATCGATAGAATTGAATATAAATTTGATCAGTTAAAAGTTGAAAAGCTGGACGGTACTTTAAACATCGGTATTACTCCCCAATCATTAGATGAGATGGCTGTAGGCAAAAATTCAGATCAGCAAATGGATGAGCCGTCGGAGGTACCGGTCCAACCGACTTCTGAACTACAGGAATCCGTACAGAGGGAGCTAGAGCAGTATCTCGATAAAGACGTTCCACAGCAAATAGATCAGTTCGAGCAAGACTCGGAATTCCAATTAGACCCTTGGCATCGAATGCTGATTTTGGATGATTTAAAAAGACAGATGAGAGAAAGAATGATGTACTACTTTCAACAAATGGAACCAGGAGCTACCAAGGATCAATTGTCTTCTATTCAAGACTCCGTTTTGTTTAGAACGAAAACAGATATTCAAAAAGCAGTGGATCTTTATTTCAATAAACTAAAGAAGAAGGATGTGAGTAAAAAATGAATTTTCAGGTTACTAATCACGAATTGTGTGTTGGTGATATCAAAGTAACAGGGGTATCCGTGTCATCGGTCTTTTTGATTGGGGATACGGAACAAATTATTCTGTCTTCTATTTCGGATTCTCCTCCGGAATCGGTGACGGTTGGTCCGCTTCTTCCATTAGCGGCCGAAGCATGAGCAGATGGTCCGTAGTTGGTTTTGTAGATGTATTTAATTTATCGGAAGCATCCATACTGCAAGCCGGAGATAATAGAAGCATTAATTCAGCTTCAAAAGTCATGACAGTGGTAAGACAAGTTCCCACGTATCTGGGGAATGAAGGTAATTTTACGAAATATCCGGTTTACTCCAGACCTATCCCTTTACCAGCTAGCGGGGATTCGCTCTCTATGAAAGTAGACAATGATTGCAGCGTAATTAAAGTGCACTCTGTAAGAATCATCGGTATTGCCGGGTCGTCGGTTTTTCAAGCCGGAAGGAATGAAATTATCGAGTCTGAAGCACGAGTCAAGGAATTTCGCCAGTTCATTACAAGAGCTCGTCCCAAGGCTACTAAAGAAGAGGCACTGCCGGATAACGATACATTAAAGTAAAGAATAAAAAGGTTGTCAACGGGTGACAACCTTTCTATTTTTATGGGTTTGGGTTCGAAGCGGGTTTTGGATTCCCCGAGTCGTGATCCGAATAGGCTATCAGCACAATGTTCTCGTTAACGTCAGTACGAAGCTTATTTTCTAATTGCTGAATCTGGGTTAACACCTCAGGTGTTAAATGTGCTACAGAAAATTGTGAGCTCATCAATTAAGATACCTCCGTTTTTATTAATATTGTGACCCAAACTATGCAGTTCATCCTGAGATGGTATGAATGTTTAGTTTGTAATAAATTCCTTTGCTATACTATTTGATTCGTGATATATTGTGTAAATGTTTTTGTAACTTAATTTTTAACGATTTGTTTTCATAATTTTGGTTTTAAAAAAAGCTTGCAATTGTGTAGGCGAATGTGATATATTTAAATTCCGGTCGTTGAAAGGAAAAACACGATTGGAACAGGAAAATTGTCCTTTGAAAACTGAACAACGAGTGAATGTTTTAATAGAGAATGAAAATTCTCGCTAGCATTGAATTTTGAGCTTAAGACAAGCTCTGATAATTTGCCTCATAGTCGTTATGGGGTCCCCGAAAAGTAATGTCTAAACACACTGATATAATTCACAGAATGTTTAGACGCCGATCAAGCTAAGGCTTGATGCGGACGGAATATGCTTCGGCAGCTTCGCTTCACTTTTTGGGGAGGAACACTTTATTGGAGAGTTTGATCCTGGCTCAGGACGAACGCTGGCGGCGTGCCTAATACATGCAAGTCGAGCGGTCCCTTCGGGGATAGCGGCGGACGGGTGAGTAACACGTAGGCAACCTGCCTGTAAGATCGGGATAACTATCGGAAACGATAGCTAAGACCGGATAGCTGGTTCTCTCGCATGAGGGGATCATGAAACACGGTTCCGAATTTATTCAGGGCTGTGGCTTACAGATGGGCCTGCGGCGCATTAGCTAGTTGGTAGGGTAACGGCCTACCAAGGCGACGATGC
>NZ_BAABJG010000045.1:0-91548 GCF_039543185.1 Paenibacillus vulneris
GTTCAGTTTTCAAAGGACAATCTTCGTTCGTTTTCGACATCCGTCAAAAGCGACCTGATTAATATATCACATTCGTCTACTTCATTGCAAGTACTTTTTTTGGAATTTATTTAGTTAATTCTTCAAAAGTGCTTGTCTCAAAAGCGACAAGTAGTAATGTATCAAATTCCGGCGGCAATTGCAAGCTTAATTTGTTTTGAAATTTATCCCAGCTGTGAGTTTTGGATACAAACAAATGCATCCGCCAAGTCAACCAGACTCGGCGGATGCATTCTATACAGACCATTCCTCCAGCTTAAGCATAGGATCGGCCGTAATATCCAAGGCCGAGAATTGTCCCCGCCGCCACTTCAGGAAAGCGGCGGCCGCGATCATCGCGGCGTTGTCGGTGCAGAGACTCATAGGAGGCGCCAGCAGCGGCACGCCTATCTCTGCGCAGCGCTCGGCGAGGCGCTGCCGGAGTCCCTTGTTGGCGGCGACCCCGCCCGCCAACAGCAGCTGCTTCGCGCCGTAGGCCTGGACGGCGCGGATCGATTTCTCCACCAGGACATCGATAACCGAGTCCTGAAAGCCCTTCGCTACAGCTTGCGGCGCAAGCTGCTGGCCCTTCATGTTGGCCTGGTTCAGCACGGCCAACACAGCCGATTTCAGCCCGCTGAAGCTGAAATCGTACGAATCCGGCTCCAGCCAGGCGCGCGGAAGAGGCACCGCCTCTTCCCCTTCATGGGCCAGCCGGTCGATATGAGGCCCGCCAGGGTAGGGCAGCTTAAGAGCGCGCGCTACCTTGTCGTAAGCTTCGCCGGCGGCATCGTCCCGGGTTTGGCCGATAATGCGAAAGCGGCCCTCGGATTCTACGTATACCAGCTCCGTATGCCCGCCGGATACAACAAGAGTAACGAACGGATACTGCAGCTCATGAACGAGCTGGTTGGCATAAATATGTCCGGCGATATGATGAACGCCGATCAAAGGAAGCTCCAAGGCGCAGGCCAAGGACTTGGCGGCCACGAGCCCGACCAGCAGGGCGCCGACCATGCCCGGTCCTTGGGTGACGGCAATCGCTGACAAATCGGACGGTCGAAGCTTCGCCTCCTCGAACGCCTGCTCTATGATCCAGGTGATGTTCTCGACATGCTGTCTGGACGCGACCTCAGGAACAACCCCTCCGAATCGCTTATGCGTTTCGATCTGACTGGATACTACGTTGGACAAAATGGCAGTCCCGTCCTGAACGATAGCCACCGAGGTCTCGTCGCAGCTGGTTTCAATCGCCAATATATAAGTCGGTTTCTGTTGGGAGAGTTGTTCGCCCTGCTCCAACGAATCATTTATTTTCATGACAAATCCCCTGTTAATTCATTCAAATTATGATGATATTTCGGCAGATCGGCCCACATAATCATCGCATCTTCCCTATTATCCGTATAATAGCCTCGCCTTAAGCCTACAGAATAAAAGCCCAGCTTTTCATACAGGTTGATAGCGACCTGATTCGAAGGGCGCACCTCCAATGTCATGCGGACAGCGCCGAAGAAGCTGGCGGTTTTTTGCAGCTCGCGCATCAGCCGTTCTCCGAGCTTTTGGCCGCGGTATTTTTTCCTGACCGCTACGTTCGTTACATGGGCTTCCTCCATAATAAGCCACATCCCGCCATAGCCTGCAATCTCGCCGTCGCATTCCATAACCATGTAACGGGCAAACTGATTGTTTGTCAGCTCATTCTGAAATGCTCCCGCCGTCCAGGGCGTCGTGAACGCCTCCTGCTCTATTTCGCATATGGCTGGAATATCATCCATTTGCATGGAGCGGAACTCCAAATGATTCGTGGCTTCATCTCTGTGCTCTTGTCGATCCAATCCGTGAAGCCTCCCTTACGATTTTTGAGCCATTAATTTGACTTCTGCTTCAGGCAGCTGCGTATAGTTGGGTACAAGCCCATGCGGCGCCTCTGTGCGTCCTTCCGCCCAGCGTGCCCTTGCCAGCTCCGCTAGATGCCGCGCTCGGATCTCATGTGGAAGCTCGGCCGACTCTCCCTGCCATCCGGCAAAAAAACGCTGCAGCGTTTCCTCGTGCAGCTTCGTCTCCCCGGCAAAAACAATACAATCCGGTTTGATTTCCTGACTGGATAGCGCTCTCTCAAGCAGCTGTTCCGTCCATGCGGACATTAAACGGATGCTGTCGGATTCGAGGCAGCTCCATCCTTGTCCCGATGCCTGGTACAAGCCTGTAAAAGCTTGTCCGCGCCGCGCCTCAATCATAGGAACAACCCATACCGTTTTCCCCTGATTCCTGACTGTTTCCAGAGCGCTGAGAATAGGCTCATTACCATCCGCATCGGCGATACCGCCAGTTAAATAAGCTTCTGCCGCGCCCAGCGCCATGGTCTCCAGGCTGGAAACCGCCAGCAGCGCCATTCCGTGCGTCCAGGCAAAAGTTTTGGCCGCTGTCACGCCGATCCTCACGCCGGTATAAGAACCCGGACCAACGCCGACTCCGAATGCATCCAGCTCTTTGGCCGACAAGCCTGCTGAAGTCAAGAGCTGCTGAATTTGCGGGAGCAAATGTATGGAGTGATTCCGCTCCGCCTTGGAATTGATTTCGCCAAGCAGCTCATTCCCGCGTACAAGAGCAAGCGACATCGAGCTGGTTGACGTATCAATGGCAAGCAAGGTGCCTTGTAAAGCATTCATTGTATTCGTCATAGCAACGTTCCGTTCTCCTTTAATTCTGTGCACCACCGTACATAAGGCTGCCCATGGGGGATTAACCGGAACACCCGTTCCGTCTCTCCGGCATGCTCAATCGATATGGAGAGTCTATCCGGGGGCAGCAAATCAACAATAAGCGAAGACCACTCCACTAAAGTGACGCCCTCCCCGTAAAAGTACTCGTCCAAGCCGAGCTCATCCGCCTCCTCCTGAGATAAGCGGTACACATCCATATGATAAAAAGGGAGATGATTCCCTTCATATTCTTTAATAATAGTAAATGTAGGACTATTCAC
Source organism: Paenibacillus vulneris (assembly GCF_039543185.1). Taxonomy (NCBI): domain Bacteria; kingdom Bacillati; phylum Bacillota; class Bacilli; order Caryophanales; family Paenibacillaceae; genus Paenibacillus; species Paenibacillus vulneris. The sequence continues at coordinate 3,005 of NZ_BAABJG010000045.1, forward strand.
TACATGCTGAACTCCTATTGCTCTGGCCACCGCCTGGGAAAACGCCGTTTTCCCAGCACCGAGGTCTCCGTCCAGCGTAATGACGGTGCCCGGCTCAAAATAGCGGGCAAGGCTCACCGCAAGGTGCGCGGTCCGGTCCAAATTATCCGCATGAAATATGTAGGAGGCCGATTCGGTCACTGGATTCCACCCCTTCAAAAATGATTATACCCTTTTTTCTCAATAGGCAGAACGGACCCGCTGCTTTGCACAAGACGGACTCCCTTCGTTTCGCCGTTCACATAACCAATAATAAAAAGCTCGAGACCCGCCTCTTTAAATTTCATCTGCATCGCCGCGGCATGCTCCGCCGGCATGGTCCCTACAAGCTGGTAATCCTCGCCTCCGAACAGGATGAAGTCTAGAGGATCCTTGCCCGCCTGAAGAGCATAGTCCATAAGCTCGCCGTTTATTGGAATCCGATCTTCGATAAGATCGATCCCTGCATTGGAAGCTTCGGCAATTTCCCACGCTTCGCTGGCCAAGCCGTCGCTGACATCATTCAACGCATGGCACACGCCGGATTGCTGCAGCAGCCGCCCCGCTTCTATCTGGGGATCCGGTCTGCAATGAGCCTGGATAAGCGATTGCCGGTTCCTCCAATCCAGTCTTTCCTCCCACTGCTTCGCGGGAATGCTTTGCGTGAGCAGAAAATCCAGCCCCGCCGCTGACCGCCCCAGCTCTCCTGTAATGAAGAGCACATCCCCGGGCTTCGCCGAGGATCGCAGCAAGGCTTTGCCGGTCTCTACCTCGCCCAGTACGGTTACCGACACGGTAATCCCTCCAATAGAGGACGTAGTATCTCCTCCCACGATGACGACACTCCAACGATTCGCACATTCGTACAATCCTTCATAGATCTCCTCTATGCGAGCTTGCGACGTCTCCTTAGGAAAGCTTACCGCGACCAAAGCATACCGGGGCATCGAGCCCATCGCGGCAATATCGCTTACGGCTGCAGCCATCGCCTTATAACCGATATCCTGATTGCGCATGGTAATCTGCTTAAAGTGGATTTCCTCCGTCATCGTATCGCAGGTCATAACAAGCTGGCATCCGGGAGTTAGATGGGCTACCGCCGCGTCGTCCCCAATCCCGATCTCTACGCCGCCGGCCTGTTGAAAGGCAGGTGACTGCTTGCCCTGCGTCAATCTGTGAATTAGTGCAAATTCGTCCAAAGAACTCAATCCAAGACCGCCTCCGTACCGTATTCTCCCTATTATAGCCCTCTCCCCTATACGTAGCAATATAGGCCTCTATGCATACCCCGAACATAGGAATTCAACGTATCGCCTCTTCTTGGCAGGTAGATCGAATGAAGGGAATCCATTTTTGACGAATATATCTTTGCATGTACCCCATCAAAAAAAACAACCCCCAAGCACAAGAGCACTTGGAGGCAGGGACTACCTTTATTGAACTTCTTGAAGCTGATCAACCGGAACAACACGGGAATCCGCAGGTTGGAGCTCTACATGAACCTTGGCCGTTTCCTTTTCAGGGTCTACACTGTCAATCCAGACGGAGATTCCGTTCAGCTCGACATCGATTTTTTCTTCGGACTTTAATATTTCTTGAGCACGATACAGTTTCATCCAGAATTACACCCCCTCGGGTCTATATTCATTTGTCGGCAGAGATGGAGCTTAAAGCGGATCTTCCTTCCGCAACGACTCCAATTATTCCTCGTGCAGCACCGACTCCGGGTGATCCATCGTATCGGTAGTGGATTCTTCGATCAAGCCGTTTTTTAAGCTGACGTAGCCGCCGCCCAAGCCTTCATTGACCATCCGGTCAATATCCATAAAATAATCATCCCGGCCTTGGTGAAGCGCATCGGTTGCGCTCGAACCTTCCGGTTCGTTGGACGCGGTCGCACCTTGCTCCTGAGCGGCATCTCCCGCTAACGGGCTCTTGTTATTCTCCATAAATGGGCTCCTCCTTTGTCGGCAGTGATGTTTGCCATTTCGGCTTATTTGTAGCATGTCCCTACAATTGCCCCGTTCATTCATATAAAATTGCCAATTTGGGGATACTGTCAATTAGAGGACACGGATTGGAATTTGCAACCAGTTTATTTGGTATAGCCTATCATTTTAAGGAGGGAAAAAGATGCATACGGTATGGAAAGGAGCTATCAGCTTCGGCCTGGTGCACGTCCCGGTCAAAATGTTTTCTGCAACGGAGGACAAGGATATCTCCATGCGCTACATTCATAAGGAGTGTACGACGCCGCTCAACTTTGTAAGGAAATGCATGACCTGCGAGCGCGAGGTGCAATGGGAGGAAATCGCGAGAGGCTACGAGTACGAGCCGGGAGCCTTCGTCTTATTCGAGAAGGACGAGCTGGAGAAGCTGAACGGCGAGGTGACCAAGGAAATCAAGATTCTTGATTTTGTTCAGCTGACCGATATCGATCCGATTTATTTTCAAAAAACGTACTACCTGGCCCCGAACGAAACCGGCGGCAACGCTTATAACCTTCTGCTGGAAGCGATGAGACAGAGCGGCAAAATCGGCATCGCCAAAGTATCCATCCGTTCGAAAAGCAGCCTGGCCGCTATACGTGTGATCGATAACTGTATCGCTATGGAGACGATCTTTTTCCCTGATGAAATCCGGTCGATCGATCAGGTTCCGAACCTGCCCGAACAAATCAATGTGAACGACAAAGAGCTGCAAATGGCCAAAATGCTGATCGAACAGCTGTCGACTCCTTTTGAACCGGAGAAGTACAAAGACGATTACCGTGAAGCCGTTCTTCGCGCTATCGAGCAAAAAGTCAACGGCCAGCAGGTCAGCGTGGCTCCAGAGCCTCATAAAACAAATGTTATTGATCTGATGTCGGCGCTGCAGGCCAGCCTGGATGCTATGAAGCCGGTGCCTGAGACGGACGCTCCCCCTGCGGCAAAGGAAAAAAAGCCGAAAGCAAAGAAGAAGGTAAAGGAAGAGACGGTTTCTTAATCAAACGATTAAGATATGCTATCTCCTGATTCTAGAGCGTGAATATTATGGCTCACTGAGCAGCAAAAAGCCGACACTCCGCAGTTGCACCGAATGTCGGCTTTGTTCTATTCCTCCAGCTTGCAGTCCTTAGGGGACACATCAACAAACGATTGTATGCTTGGCTGCCGCAGCGTCCCGTTATGGGTCCATTCCATAAAATGCACCTTCACGGTAAGCACCGGTTCCATCCAGACGGCATCCTTGCTTCGTTCCGGATTATTCACGAACGTCTTGCTTGGAACACGGAGCTTCTCCGCTTTCTCCGTTACATCTCTCCAATCCTGCACCGTCATTTTGCCAGCGCCTGCATGGCCGATGTACCAGAGCCTTCCTTCCTTATCGTATAGCCCGAGCAGAAGTGCATTCACTGTGCCGGCTCTATAAGTGACTCCGCCAACAACGGCAATCGTATCCTGGAACAGCTTCTTCTTCACCCAGCGCTTGTCTTTCCCGCGGATGGCATAATTGCTGTTCAAATCCTTACATACAATGCCCTCAAGCTGATGCTGTTTGACGACCTCATACAGTCCGCTGATTTCCTTATAGCTCGGCACTAGTTGTACTTGAGGTACAGGATGTACGTACTGCTCCAACAGCCGCTGGCGCTGGTGCAGGCTTTGCCCGGTCACCCATTCCCCGTTCACGAACAAAATATCAAATATCATATACACAATCGGAATATGGGGCTGCACCATACGGACCTTCTGCTCGCTGCGCAGGCCGTCACGCTTCATGACCTGGTGAAACGATGGCTTCATTCCTTCCAGAGCTACGATCTCCCCGTCCAGTATGACCGATTCCGCCGAGCAGTATGCCTTTAGGTCAAGAAGCTCGGGGTACTGCATGGTCCTTTCATGAAGCCTGCGATTGACCAATTTCGTCTCGGCTCCGTCATAATAAGCGAGCATGCGGACACCGTCCCATTTGACCTGGGCGATCCATTCATCTCCCGTTGGGAGCTTATCAGTTGTGATCGGCTCGAAAGGAATAATCGGTTCTAGTCGCATAGCTACCTCCGGATAAACTGGTTATTCCAAGTATGGGCAAACCTTATCCGGATCATTCCGTTATCGGCTCGATCCTTGCTCCTGTAGCCTAGCCCCTGAAAAAGATAGCCCCTATAACCAAGGAGGCCACGATTCCCCAAGCCGCATTGATGTTCAAATATTGAACCATGATAAAGTAGCCTGCACCCAGCAGGAAAGGCAGGAAGCTGATGACATCCTCACTAGGCTTGAATACATATTTGGCAAAATCGAAGGCAAGCATCGCCATCATGACGAAAATGACCGGCTGCACTCCTTTGATCATGCCCCGTATGATGGGGTTATTTTGCAGCTTCATCATCACGCCTACTAACGCCACCATCAGCAGTGCCGTCGGCATGACAACGGCGGAGAGCGCCACGAATGCGCCCAGCCAGCCTGCTATTTTATATCCGATATAGGCTGCGAGCTTCGTAGCGATCGGTCCGGGCAAGGCGTTGCCGAAAGCCAAGGCATTCCCGAATTCCTCCGGACTCATCCACCCCATTCGTACTACTTCATTCTGATACAACGGAATAATCGACGGTCCTCCGCCGTAACCGAGCATCGTCGCTCTTCCGAAGGCGATAAACAGGTTCCATAATGTTGTCCACATAGCTTTGTTTCTCCTCTTTCCCCAATAGCTTAAAGCTTCATTCCCATCCGGCTTTTATACCGTTTGATCAGCATTTGGCAGTCTACGCTCATGATCCCCGGCATCGTATACAGCTTCTCCACAAGGAAAGACTCCATCTGCTGAAAATCCTTAAATAGCCCGTGCATATGCAGCTTGCTCGGTCCGGTCATATGGTACAAGCTCGTGACCTCCGTCTCCTGGGACAGCTTCTCGGCGACCTCCTGTAAATGCTGAGGCTCAATATCCACATTAAAGAAGGCGGATACACTCATACCGATTCTTCCGGGGTTGATCACGGCCGTAAACTTCTCAATCACTCCCTGCTCCATTAGCGAGCTGATCCTCGCTTGCACGGCAACCCGGGAAAGACCGATGTCCCGACCCAAATCGGTATAAGATATTCTTCCGTTATCGTGAAGCGCTTCTAATATTTTGCGGTCATATTCGTCCAGTTCAACGACGGATGGAATAGGAGCGTCCTGCTGATCCACTATCATTCACCACTTTCATTTCGAAATATAAACAAACAAATTCAATAACGAAACGCAAGAATAAATCCAATTATATCTATCATACGATGTACTGTAAACAAAATAACCTTCAAAACGAAAAAATCTTGTTGTCCGTTAAATATGAATTATGTTAATGTTTAACATAACTTATTACGGCTTGCTAAACCGTTAAATACATAGTCCTTTCCTCTTGCATCAAACAGCACTCATTCTACTGTAAAGGAGATTGACCTTATGAACCCATCTGTCGTTGGAACCAAAACCATGGTGGTAAGCCCCCATTATTTAGCATCTATGGCTGGCAGCCGTATGCTTCAGCAGGGAGGCAACGCCTATGACGCCGCGGTCGCCGTTAGCGCATGCCTGGCTGTAGTCTACCCTCATATGACAGGAATCGGCGGCGATTCCTTCTGGTTATGCTACAACAGCCGGGAGCAAATGGTAAAAGCCTATAATGGCAGCGGCCGCTCGGGCTTTAACGTCAGCCTGTCGTCTTATGCGGGCGAGACGAGCATTCCTTATCGGGGCATTCGCAGCGCTATCACGGTCCCCGGCATGGTGGACAGCTGGGATGCAATCCTCCGCGAACACGGAAGGCTACCCCTATCGGAGGTGCTTGAGCCTGCTATCACCTATGCCGCTGAAGGCTTTCCGATGACGAAGGACCAGTACAAGCATACTCTGAACCATTTTGAGCTGCTCGCAGGAATGCCTTATACGTCCGATATTTATACTCCTAACCAGCGAGTCCCTTTGCCGGGAGAACGCTTTGTTCAAAGCCGTCTGGCCGACAGCCTGCGTGAAATTGCGGACCGCGGAAGGGATGCATTTTATACGGGAAAGCTGGCTCATGCTATCGCGGATTTCCTTGCCAGGGAAGGCGGGATGCTGACTCTGGAGGATTTGGCGGCTCACCGCGGCAACTGGGTGACCCCGATCTCAAGTACGTACAGAGGGTACACCATGTACCAGGTTCCGCCGAATTCGCAGGGCTTCGTCGGCCTGATGGCCCTGAACATTCTGGAGCATTGCGATTTGCAAACGATTGAGCACGGCTCCTACGAATATTACCACCTGCTGGTTGAAGCCTTGAAAAGAAGCTTCGTAGACCGAAACGCCGTGTTGACCGATCCCGATTTCAGCCACATCCCGCTTGATGAGCTGCTGGACCCGGCCTATGCCAAGAGATTGTACGACGCCATTTCAATGGATCAGGCAATGATTCCCGAAGAAGCCCGGCCTATGGGGAGCGATACGGCCTATGCCGCCGTCGTGGACGAGGAAGGAAATGCCGTCTCCTTTATCCAAAGCCTGTACTTTGAATTCGGGTCGGCAGTCGTAGCCGGGAATACAGGCATATTACTGCAAAACCGCGGCTCGTTCTTCTCGCTGGACCCGGGGCATATCAACTCCCTGCAGCCCAACAAGCGGTCCTTCCATACTCTCATGCCCGCAATGGCCTGCAGGAACGGAAAGCCGGCCATTCTGTACGGAACCCAAGGCGGGGAAGGCCAGCCGCAGACCCAGACGGCCATCATAACCCGGATGATCGACTACGGAATGAGCCCGCAGGAAGCCGTCAGCGCACCGCGCTTCGTATGGGGGCGCACCTGGGGCCATGCGACGCAGGAGCTGAAGCTCGAAAGCCGGATCGATTCCGGGGTCGCTATGCGTCTGGGGAAGGCTGGGCATGAGGTCCGCAGAGTGCGTGATTATGATCCCGCCATGGGACATGCCCATGCCATACGCATCGACGAGCATGGCTTCCTCCATGGAGGCGCCGATCCCCGCAGCGACGGGCTCAGCATTGGATGGTAAACCCGTAGACCGGATGGATTGCCGCGCAGCGATCCCCGGTCTTTTTATCATGGCCGGGCCTCCTCCTCCCTTATGTTTGGATTCGTCTCCCGACGACCATAATAGGGTTAAACCTTGATTCCTGACGAAGCTAAAGACTCTATATATACCTTTATGAGGGGGAAATCCAATGGCAACCGCATCCAAGAATAAAGGGACCGTTATCATTGAAGGAGAAGAAATCACGATTACGAATCCGAATAAGCTGCTGTGGCCGGAGATGGGTATCACCAAAATTATGTACCTGGAGAAGCTGCTGAAGCTTGCTCCCTATTTGCTGGAGTATACGCGCAACCGGTATTTGACGACGATTCGTTATCCGAACGGTTATGCCGATAAATCGTTTTATCAAAAAAACGCCCCCGAGCCCATCCCCCATTTTGTCAAAACGGCGGAACTCGACGGCATTAACTACGTGCATCTCGACTCCGTTCCAACCCTGCTGTGGCTTGGCAACCTGGCCTGTCTGGAATTCCATCCTTCGTTTCACCGAATCGGCGAGCAGATGCCTGAGGAATGGCTGATCGATATCGATCCTACCTTGGACCCTGAGCCTCGCATTATGGAGGCGGCAGAAGTGGTTGGCGAGACACTGGACAAGATGAATATTCGTTCCATTCCCAAAACCTCCGGTGCGACCGGAGTCCAGATCTATGTGCCCATTGAGCGCAAATACACCTTCGAGCAGCTGCGCAAAATCGGCCTCTTTGTCGCTTCGTTTGCCGTCCAAAAGCATCCCCGTTTATTTACGATCGAACGATTGAAGAAGGATCGCGGCACCTTGATCTACTTTGATTATTTGCAGCACTGGTATGGCAAGACGCTCTCCGCTCCCTACACCCCTCGGGCAAGAAGAGACGCTACTGTCTCCACCCCGCTTCATTGGGAAGAGGTTGCCCGGCGCTGCGATCCCCGCGAGTTCACCTTGCTTACGATCGAGCAGCGCCTTCAGGAGCAAGGCGACCTTATCCAGCGGGTACCACCGCAAAATTTGGATCAAGTGCTGTCCTTTATCCAATCCAAGTAGCCGTCAAAACAGCGGAGACAGCAGTCTCGCAATCAATTCCTTTCCCTTTTGCATCCGCGGCCGCTTCTCGAATACCTCGAGCTTCAGCTCTTTGCTGTCCTTCAAATCCTGGAGAAAATCCGACTCGAGACGCTGAATCGATTCCTTATCGAACAGCACCGCGTTCATTTCAAAATTGCTGAAGAAGCTGCGCATATCCATATTCGCGGTCCCTACGGAGGCCAAAATATCATCGATAATGATGACTTTGGCATGCATGAAGCCCTTCTCATAGGAATAGAAGCGGACCCCGGCCTGCATCAGCTCTTCAAAGTACGAGAGCGAAGCATAGTTGACGACCTTGGAGTCCGGACGCGACGGATAAATGATCTTGACATCCACGCCGCTTATAGCCGCGGTTTTCAGTCCCATGCTGATGCTCGGGTCGGGAACAAAATAAGGGGTTGTAATGAAGATGCGTTTCTTGGCCGTTGTGATGGCTCCAAAGTACATCTCCAAGATGGCATCCCAATGCGCATCCGGACCGCTGCTGATAATCTGTACCTGCTTCGTGCCGGTGTTATCGTGCTCGGGAAACAGGATCGAATCCGTCAGCTGCTTGCCGCTGACAAACTGCCAATCGTTCAAAAAGGTATACTGCAGCGAATACACTGCGTCCCCTATCAGCTCCAGGTGAGTATCTCTCCAAAAACCGAGATCCGGATTTCCTCCCAAATATTCATTCCCTATGTTAATGCCTCCAAGATACCCTTTAATCCCGTCAACGACGACAATTTTGCGATGATTGCGATAATTCATTCTTTTATCGAAGAACGCGATGAGCGGCGGCAAGAAAATGTAGGCTTCCACCCCCGCGCTGCGCAGCTCGTTCAAAAACCGGTTCTCGAGCTGATAGCTGCCGATCCCGTCAAAGATGCACCGGACCTTCACACCCTCCTGCGCTTTGCGAATGAGAAGCTGCTGAAATGTTCTCCCGGTTTCATCGTGACGAATCGTATAAAATTCGAAATGAACATACAAACGCGCTTGTTCGATCGCATGTAGTATCGCTTCATAGGCCATATCCGCGTTGGTCAGCACCCGAACCTCGTTTTGACGGGTCACCGAAGAGCTCGGAATATTATTCAACAAAGCATGAAGCCTTGGCTCTCTGCATAGCCCTTCCGGCTGAGGCACTTCCTCTGAGGATTGTACGGATGCATACCTTCTCCCTTCATGACGGGGTTCCATCATGTATCGCAGCCCTCGGCGGCGGGCTTTTTTGCGATGAGTATACTCCTTGGCCAAAAAGTAGTACATAACAAATCCAATAATTGGAAATATAAATAAAATGACGAGCCACGCTACGGTCTTGGACGGATATCGGAACTCATGGAACAAAATCGTAATGATCTGAAAAATAAACAGCAGCAGCGCGGCAACTAACCATATCACGGTTACCGTCCCTCCCTCCTCTAGGTTAGCCAGCCATAACGATCCAATACGATACTATTGTAATCCGTTCCTTTTGGGGCTATTCAGAAATGAAGGCAAACTTTCCTAATCCATTAATAAAAATTCCTTTTTTGAGAAAAATAAACGAAAGATGCCTGTAAGACTTAAGAAGGAGGCCGTCATGCTGGGATCGAGAAGCAAAACTAAAAAAGCCGATAAGACCGAAGGTCAAAAGCAGCAAAATTTCGATTATCAGTTTATCGACGAGCTTAAATCGGTACCGGTATTTCTTTCATTAGAAGAAAACAAAGCCTTTTTGAACAATCTCTTTGATGACTGCTCGGATTTCGTTATCAGGGAATTCGACATTGAGCATAGCGCGAAAGCACTCTTGTTTTTTATAGATGGCATGGTCAATACGGAATTTGCGAACGAGGCCATGAAAGCTCTCATGATACTGGAGGGCGAGGAACGGCAAATCGACCGAATTATAGAAACAACTCTGCCGGTGACACAAGTACAGAAATCCTGCGAATACAAAACCCTCCTGACATCCGTATTGGGCGGGGATGCGGGTCTCATCGTCGACGGGAACAAGGAAGCGCTGATGATGGGGATTCGCGGAATGGAAAAGCGCTCTATCCAGGAGCCGGAGACGGAATCCGTCATTCGCGGACCCCGTGAGGGCTTCGTTGAAAATTTGCGCACGAATACTTCCATGGTCCGCAGGAAGCTCAAAACGCCAAGACTAAAAATGAAGCCGATGACACTGGGTCGCGAGAGCAATACGAGCATTGTTATTACGTACATGGAGGATCTGGCCGATCCGAATTTGGTTGATGAGGTCTTAGCCCGGCTGGAGAAGATCGATATCGATGCGGTACTGGAAACGGGATATCTGGAGGAATTCATTCAGGATTCCGCCTATTCCCCTTTTCCCCAAGTGCAGTACACGGAACGTCCGGATATGGTCGCCTCGGCTCTGCTTCAAGGACGGATAGGCATTATCGTCGACGGAACCCCCTTCGTGCTGCTTGTCCCTTTCGTATTTGCGGAGGCGCTGCATGCGACGGAGGATTATTACGAGCGGTTCCAGATCATGACCCTGATCCGCTGGCTGCGGTATTCCCTGCTTATTCTGTCACTGCTGACCCCAGGCTTATATGTGGCCTTCACCACCTTCCATCAGGATCTGCTGCCGACGTCGCTTCTTCTGTCTGTCGCTGCGTCAAGGGAAGCTATTCCGTTTCCGGCCGTGGTTGAAGCGTTCATTATGGAGGCCGTGTTCGAGGCGCTCAGGGAAGCCGGTATTCGCCTGCCCAAAACGATCGGCTCCGCTGTCAGTATCCTGGGAGCGCTGGTCATCGGGCAAGCTGCGGTTCAGGCGGGTATCGTATCCGCTCCGATGGTTATCGTCGTATCCTTGACAGGGATTGCGTCCTTTACCATTCCCCGCTTTAACGCAGCGATAGCGATTCGGATTCTGCGCTTTCCCATCATGTTCGCAGCAGCCACCTTCGGTCTGTTCGGCATTCTGGTCTGCGTCATGCTCATTCTGGGTCATATGGCTAATTTGCGGACTTTCGGGATTCCATACCTTTCCCCCTATGGTCCTCTCTCGTCTAACGACTTGAAGGATAATATGATCCGCGCCCCTTGGTGGACTATGAAAAACAGGCCGGCCTTTTTATCCGTGAAGGATTCCATCAGGCAGGGAGACGATGCTGCCAATGAGATCAAAGAGCAGGGCGGACAACGGGGTATGAGCATTGAGCACAAAGACAAAAACAAAGGAGACGTTCAATAATGAGACGGCGCTATGCCCGCTGCTTTCTTCTAGCCCTCTCCCTTCTCCTCCTGCCCGGCTGCTGGGACCGAACGGAGATCAACGACGTTGCCTTTGTCTTATCCTCCGCTGTGGACCTGGAGCCGGACGGCAAAATTCGAATTACCGTTATGGTCCCGCTTACGGGCCAAATGGGTGGAGCTACAGGGGGAGGCGGCGGAACAGGCGGAGAAAAGAGCTATTACCTCGACTCCGAGTCCGGCAATACGTTCCGGGAAGCCCAGGCAAGACTGCAGGAGCGGATGTCCCGCCGCATGTTCTTCGGCCACCGCCGAACGCTGATCATAGGCGAAGACGTCGCCAGAAAAGGCATCCGAGACCTGTTCGATTCCTCCCCGCGCAATTCGGAGAACCGGATGTCGTCCTACCTCGTGGCTACCAAAGGCAAGGCTTATGATCTGCTAAGGGCCCATCCCAAATTCGAGCGGTTTCCTTCCGAAGTCATCCGGGAGCTTGCCAAGGCGGGCAATGTCATCGATATGAACATGAAGGATGTTGGCGTTGCCCTGAATGCTCCCGGAAGCGATCCGGTCATGGTCTATATGGTGACGAAGGAATCCGAGAAGAGCGACAAAAAATCCAAAGAGATCGAAGTGAAGGGATATGCCCAATTCAAGGACGACAAAATGATCGATACGATCGAGGGCGAAGAATCGCAGGGCTTCTCGTGGCTGAGGAATGAATCCATCAAGACTACGGTAACGCTAACGCCGACGCCCCAACAAAAAGGGGGGATCGGTTTACGTATGTATGAAATCAAAACGAAAATCCGGCCTTCCACCCAGGGTCAGCGGCTTCGCTTCAGTATTCAAACCCAAGCCAAGGCGGTTCTGCTGGAGGACGAATTGCAGATGGACCTCAGTCAGACGCGCAATGCCGAGAAGGTCGAAAGAATGCTGAATGACTATATGAAAAAGGCGATGGAGAAGGTCATCCAAAAATGCATAAAGAACGGTGTGGATTCCGTTCAATTCGGCACTTACGTATGGAGGAGCTTCCCTGACGAATGGAAAAACCATTATGCAAAGGACTGGCCAAAGCCTATGAAGGACGCCGAGTTCGACATTACCATCAACAGCAAGCTGATCGAAACCGGCTTAATCTACCAAAACGTCACGAAGGAGAGCCGTTCCAAATGAATAACATTTTTATGTGTTCCCTTCTCTTGATCATGGTGATTACCTTTTTATTTGATCTTCGCAAGTTGAAAAAGCAAAAAAAATCCATTCGCTGGTTTTACCACTGCAGCTTTGCCGTAACCGCCGCCGTCTACCTATGCACCCTGCTGGGAGTGGCGCTGCCCATGCCGACCAGTTTTTTTATTCACAAAGTATCGCCATGGGTATATTCGATAATACCGCGATGAAGCAACCTATGATAACAAAGCAGGTGAAGGTATGGATTCCAAGCAAATCATCAATTATAGGCAGATGTCCTGGCTTATCGCTTCCCTCCTGACAGGAGGGGGGCTTGTCAGCATACAGCATGATCTCGTAAGGGTAGCGCGAATGGATGCCTGGTTCACTTATATCCTGCCAACCCTCTACATCGTGCTGGTAGCCTATGCCTTTTGCAAGCTGGCGCAGCGATTTCCGGGCAGAAATCTGTTTGAGATCAATAAAATCGTGATGGGAAAAGCCGTCGGGTTAATCTTTAATCTGATTCTCATTGTCCACTTCTGGCTGATGCTGATTCGGGACGTACGTTCGTTCAGCAAATTTATGGGCACGATTCTGCTGCCCACTACACCTGAAGAAGTCGTCTTGTTCATTATGATCCTTCTCATTATGTATTTCGGCAGGACGAGCATTGAAGTCATTGGCCGGGTCAATGATATTTTCTTCCCTTTATTTGCTTTAACGATTTTATTGATGCCGCTCATGCTGACCAATGAATTGGACAAATCCTTGATCGAGCCGATCCTTGCGGGAGATTTCTTTAATGTCTTTTACGGCAATATGCTCTCTCTTGGCTGGTATGGAGACATTTTCATTGCGGGTGCATTCCTTCATGCGATCAGCCAAATCAAGCAGGTACGTTCCGCCATTCGGCACGGCGCCATCTTGTCCTCTCTGTTTCTCGGCATTTTCCTGCTGATGGAGGTGCTGGTGTTCGGTCCAATCATTAGCGGAAATCTGATTTACCCTAATTATAATCTGGTGCAGCAAATTCATATTACCGACTTTTTGGACCGGATGGATCTATTGATTTTGAGCATCTGGGCACCCATCTTATTCTCCAAGGATATTTTGATTTATCTCGCCTTGCTCACAGGGTTAGCCAGTCTCGTCAAACAAAGGGACTACAGCACCATCAATACACCGATCGGTTACTTTATCTTGTTAACGTCGCTGCTTGCCTTTAAGAACACGACCGAGGTGTTCAGCTTCGGGAACTACAGCTCCACCGTGATCGTTCTAAGCTATCAGCCGTTGGCTTTGCTTCTCCTGCTGCTATTGTCCCGCAGGTTCCCGGTCCCGAAGACCAGCCAAAACAGCGGCTCGAATCAGCCCTCTCCTGCCAGACAGGACAATGGAGACTCGGATTCTGCAAACCATACCGGTGCGGACGACAACCAGAAGGGGACGAATCAGAACAGGCGGCCGGGGTCTTCTCCTTTGAGCGCGCATGGCCCTTCCTATCATCTTTGGTCCCGCTTGAGCAACATCCTGCTAACGACCAGTATTGTTTCTGTTGTCGCCGGGCTTTGGGGAAGCGAATATTTCGCGGCGATCGGGGTTGTTTGCGGCATCATCTATGGGCTCACAATGACTCTGGCCGCCATCAGCTCCTATATGGAGCTTACGCAGGCGAGACAGCAAAGAATTTGAGGGGGAAGTGAGTGATTATGTCGCTTCGATGCTAATGATTTTATTCAAGGGAATGAGCAGGGTAAGGTCCTCCTCTTCCCCATCCCTGAAGACGATAATCTCGATAAAGTCTGTTCCGTTGCGGACCAGTCTTGCCTGAAAGCTTCCTGCATAGGTTGTGCGAATAAGTGCCGGTTCTCCGGAGAACCCCTCCGCTTGAAGGGCTACCTCGGCTTTCAAATGCATGGTAAGACGGTCCATGAGATTCATGCGGCTCGTTTTCAACCAGGACAAGCGAATTCCTCCTCCATGGATGCATAGTTTCTACCAATATATGCCATAGGGATTCGCAACATACCGAAAGGAGTTATCATGAGGTTCAAGTGGTTTCAAAACAAGCTGACCTTCGTCATCATTCCGGAGGCGAATGAAAGCGTCAAGCGAATCAAACTATCCCGAGCGGTCCTATGCTCCGTCTTGCTTGCCGTCATGCTGTTTGTGGGTACCGCATCGTATGTGTATGTGATTCATTTCCATTCCATGGCTGCAACCCAAGTGACGGAATCCAGGCAGCAGGCGCATAACAGCCGGTTGGAGCAGGATTTAACGAATAAGAACAAAACGATCGAGCAGCTGCAGAATGAAATTTTTCAGCTTTCCAGACAGGCATCGGAAGTACGCACCAAAGTGGAGGAAATGAAACAGCTCGAGACCGAGCTCAGGAAGCTGGCTCCCTCCGGCGCTCCCGTATCCACAGGCCCTGTTAAGGCGGCCGCAGCTTTGGCTGCCCAAGGCGGTATGGGCGGGCCGGCCCATCCTGTAACGGCGCAGCAGATGAAGGCACTCGCAAAGCAAACCCGCGAGAGCTACGCCGTGCTGCAGCAGGATATGACCGAGCTGGAGCAGCATTGGAAGCAATCGAAGGAGACGCTGCTGGAAAAAAGGGAGCTTGCCCTGCGAACGCCCGGATTATGGCCGACGGTCTCGCGCACCGTCACCTCTCCTTTCGGCTATCGCAAGGATCCGATTACAAGCAAGCTGAGCTTTCATCGCGGCATCGATATCGCCGGTAAAATGAACGATCCTGTCCTCGCTGCCGCGAAGGGAACTGCCATAACCGTCGGATATGACAAGTTCCACGGACACCATGTCGTGCTGGAGCATGGCGGCGGACTGCGCACCTGGTACATGCATTTGAACGAAGCGCTGGTGCGTCAGGGAGATGCCGTAGAGCGCGGGCAGCAGATCGGCAAGCTCGGCTCTACCGGCCGAAGTACCGGCCCCCATCTGCATTACGAAATACTTCATAACGGGAAAAGCACCGATCCCAAGCCATACTTGCCTGGACTATAATCCAGGATGAATCCTAAGGAGGAGTCTTACTGATGGCCATGTTAAACAAAGCAAAGCCGCAGCGCCGTGCTGCGGGAACCGATACGTTAATCGGGGAAGGAACGTTATGGGAAGGAAGCTGCACGTCGGAAGCCGATATTCGAATTGAAGGCGAAGTCATAGGCGATCTGCGCATTTCCGGTGAAGTCGTTATCGGGGAAAAAGGCGTCGTCCGCTCGGACATTACCGCGAAGGACGTCACGATAGCCGGCAGACTCGAAGGGACGGTAAAGGCAGAGGGGGTCGTCCGAATTACCTCGACGGGCAAGCTGATCGGCACGGTCCAGGCCGGCTCTCTGATCATTGAAAAAGGGGCTGTCTTCCAGGGCACAAGCCAAATGAGCGACGGAGCGGAAGATAGGATTTTCCCTTGTGCCGTGGTATAATGGGGCAAACTGTGACAGCTTAGGCATCTTTCGGCCGAAACGCTGTACGGCTCAATGCCCCATTGCTTGAGCCTGAATTGACCTACTCACTGACACGGAAAACGGAGACCCTTCTATGAACAAACAAACGATCCTTTTCGATATGGACGATACACTGCTGTACTGCAACAAATTTTTCGATATGGTGGTCGACCAATTTGCCGACTTGATGGAGATGTGGTTCCACACCTACCAAATTCCTATCGCGGAAATCAAACAAAAGCAGGCGGAAATCGATCTGCAGCGCGTAGAGCAATCCGGCTTCGCACCCGATCATTTCCCCCAATCATTTATGGATGCATACGAGTTTTTCTCCGATATGACAGGAAGACTCAAGAGCGAGCAGGAGCAGCGGCAGCTGCTGGAGCTCGGACGGTCCGTATATGGGCATGACATTGAGCCCTATCCTTTCATGTATGAAACATTAACGCAGTTAACCGAAGAAGGGCATGAGCTTCACTTGTACACCGGCGGGGTGCCGCAGGTACAGATGCGCAAGGTGACGGAAGCCGGACTGGAGCGTTTTTTTGCCGACCGCATTCACATCACCAGGCATAAAACGACCGAGTATCTGGATTCGATTATCCGCAACAACCGGCTTGACCGCAAAGCCACCTGGATGATCGGCAATTCGCTACGCACGGACATTACCCCTGCGCTCAAAAACGGCATTCATGCGATCTTTATGCCTGCACTTCAAGAATGGGCCTACAATAACGTGCAGGTCGATACAGAACCGCAGGGAGCGTTCCTGACCTTGTCGTCCCTCGCGGAAATCCCGGATGCGATCCGCCGCTATACGGAAAACGCAGCGACCGGCTGATTCGCCCCGGGACCGGACGTCAGCTTCCGCTTCGTCCGGTTTCGTGCGGGATCGTCAGACATCACCTCTCCGATGGCTTCTCCCAGCTTGCCAATGCTTCGGCAGCCCTTCGTTGGGAGAAGTTGAATTCCACCCAGGAGCTCCGCTCCCCTCTTCGCAATCGTTCCTTCATGGCCTCCAGCGCATCGGCCGTCTGCTCCATATCCGGATAGCTGCGCTGCAACTCCAGCAAATAAGGAACCGCCTCATAGCTTAGCGAGCCCAAATAAGAAACATCGATTTTTCCTGTGGCTTCAAACCGCTGCAGATTGCTCGAAGCTACAACCGCATCGACCTGGATGTAATTCAACACCGTATAAGCTGTAATGGCAGCAATGGCATACGGCTGCAGCAGCCGAAAGCTGTCGTTCCACAGCTTGTATAGAGCAATAGCGAATAATACGGCAAGGAAGAGCATAAAGGCATGAACAAGCACTCTGGTGACCGTATAGCCGTAAGCCATCTCGTACATCGATAGCCGGAAGAAGGCGGAGCACAGCATTACGGCCGTACAGCCTACCAGCATGGCCAGAAGCGTGCGGAGCAGCCGGTCCAGCGCACGGATGGTTCGATCGACGGCATGAAGGGTTATCATCAGCAGCGTCAAATTCATCACGGTTACAATGACCAGCTCCGCAAAGCCCCGCCGCGCATATTCCGCATAGGTGACCCCATCCGGAAGCACGGCCGAGCCCCCGGCAAAGAAATAGGAGAACTGGACAACGGCAAACAGGATGTACACCGCATTCAGCATGATCAGGACGGTCGCCATAATAGTGCCGTCGATTCGTATAGGTCTGGAATACGGTACCGGAAGGCCCGGATCCCAGCCTTCCCCACTCCCTTCCTGCGCTAACGGAGGCATGCGCTGGATGTCTGTAAGCTTAGGCCTCGGATGCATCAATCCCCATACATATGCGAACAACGCAACGGTCATAAAGACAACCCAGCCGGCATTCCGCAGTAAATAACCGATGCGGATCTCGGCTAACAGCGCAGGCAGCCTGGACAGCGAGCGGTCGAACATCGTATCGGCGGAGGCCAGCAAGGACCCGACCAGCAGCAAAATAGGAAGCGATACGACTATGCCGGCCATCACCTTCCACAGCTGCTGAGACCCCCTCCATTTCATAGTCCCTGACAGGATGCGGGCGACCGATCGTACAGGCATTGGAACATACCGAATACTTTGAACGAAAATCTGGTCAAGCGCAGCCACTATAAGGCTTATGTCCAATCGGCGCGAATCCTTCCTGCGCACTAGCCATGTCGTATGTAAGACAATAAGGCAGGGGATCAGCAACGCATTAAGCACGGTGAACAAAGCATTGGTAAATGCCGCATACGTGAACGAAAGCAGGCCGATTGGCAGCAGAAGCAGCCAGCTGCGGACTCCCCTCTCCGGTACAGCCTTGATAGACCAATAAAAATAAAGGTAAAAGCCCAGCGTAAACAACGGATACGAAAGTCCCCATTCCTTGTTGGAAAAAAGCAGGTAATGAATCCATGCGCAAACCAGCGCTCCCGCCAAAACTATCATTTCCTGTTTGCGCACCGATTGGTTCTCCGTAATCATGTTCCGGTTAACCTCCCTAACATTCGATTTCGTATTTTAATGAAACCAATGCTCCAGCTGCGCTCTCTCCCCGACATAGTCGATAAAGGAAGAAGCCTTTAGCCGAAGAGCCTTCAATTCATTATCCTGCAGTTCCAGATCTACGGTTAAGGAAGAGATCAGGGAACACATTTGCAGCAGCCCGTGGTACGATGCGGGTACGAGCTCCAGCGCTTTGGCCACAATCTCCTGCTCGGAGGAAAGCCATGACGACTGGCCCCTTGCTCGCAAGTCAGTTTCCTTTTGCTCCTCTAACTCCAGATATAAGCTTGCATAAAACAGGACGGTCTGCGCCGTCTCCGCTATCGTCTCCCGCTCTATAGCCAGTTGGGATTCCTTAATAAACTGTTCAGTCCAATGCATTTGCAGCAGGCGGCTATCCGCCAAAACACTCCACGTATTCACTTGGTAACCTCCTTAAGAAAGCGGTTTGGTGTGACTACGGCTTTCTTTTTTTATTGTAGGCTGTAAAATAGGAATAAAAAGCGCAAGTTTGTAAATGGAAATTTCCTATTTTTGATTCCAATAAACGGTTATTCTTTTAATATATGAAATCATTGAGGTGAAACGATGAAACTAGCCAGCCATTATATAAGATTGCGTGAAAAGCTGCCGCATGTCGGCGAGCATCAGGAGCAAGACATTCTATTAGACGATATTGCGGCTATTCTGGACTGCACCCATCGCAATGCGGCTATGATTCTGAAAAAAATGAACAGCGAGGGCTGGCTCCAGTGGCTCCCCAAGCGAGGAAGGGGCAATCGCTCCTCTCTCTTGTTCCTGACGCCGACGGAAGATATAATTTTGCTGCTTGCCAAGGAGCTTGTGGAACGGAAGGATCTTCACGGGGCGCTGGAGCAGATGAACGTGTCTTCGATTCCGGACTCTCTGAAGGACCATTTTCACAGCTGGCTGAACGGGCACTTCGGGTACAGCAGCGAGGTTCGCGACAGCAAGCGGTTCGATACGCTTCGCTTTCCGTTGACCCAGCCTATCCAATCGCTGGACCCCGCATTTACGAATTTCTCCACGGAGGGGCATCTGGTCAATCAACTGTTCGACAGCCTGGTCCGTTACAACCGGCTGACCCAAACGATTGAGCCTCACTTGGCCCATGCCTGGGAATCCAGCGCCGATCGCTCGGCATGGACCTTCTATCTGCGCAAGGGCGTGATGTTCCATCACGGAAAGGAGCTGGTGGCCGAGGACATTCGCTTTACTCTGGAGCGCCTCAAGCAGTCAGAGGCCCGTTCCTTATACCGGTGGGTGTACCGGCAAATCGAGCGTGTCGATATCATCGACCCGTTAACGCTGACTGTCTATTTGACGGAGCCCAATGAGCTGTTCCTGCAATTTATGAGCACGAACCGCGCTTCCATCATTCCAAAGGACGCCTATGCCGGGTTCAGCACCGAAAAGGAAGGGAAAGAAGCGTTCGCGCGCGCTCCCATCGGCACCGGTCCCTTCAAGCTCACCTATCTGGACGATTCGATGTGCGTGCTGGATGCGTTCCCGACTTATTTTCAAGGACGGGCCCATCTGGACCGCGTCGAGCTGTGGCATGTTCCGGATATGCAGCAGCAGGACCGCTACCGGACGCTGGAAAGCTTTCAGATCATTCATAACTACCGGCTGCCGGATGAAGCGGAAAGCCCCTGGCATCAAGTTCAGCAGCAGGGCACGACCTGCAAGTTCGTCACGTTCAACCTGCTCAAGCAGGGGCCGCTCAAGGACCCGGCGATTCGCGAGGCGGTGTACGCCGCCCTAGACCAGCGCAAGCTGCTGGAGCTGCTGGACGGCGATGCTCTCTACGCTGCCGACAGCTTTATTCGGCACACTGCGATCAACCCGCCCGAATCCGATCTTGCTCAGGTGCGCAGTCTTATCAAGCAGTCGGGCTATGCAGGCGAACGCATCACTTTATGCACGATAACGCATTACGAACGGGATGCTCTGCTAGTCCAAACCCTCCTGCGGGAGGCGGGGCTGGCCGTGGAGCTGTCTCTGCTGCCCGTGGAGGAATTCAAGGGCGAACGCAGGCTGCAGGCGGACATGCTGCTCTTCTCGATCATGCTCGATAACGATACGGAGCTGAGACTCATCGATCTGTACAAAAGCATGCAGCATCACCTGGAGCCGGCATGCAAGGCCGCCGTCGAGCAATTCATCGCAGCAGCGCTGCGAGAGTCTCATCGGGAAGGACGGGCCGGACTGCTGCAAAGCATCGAAAGACGGCTTCGTGACGATCATGTGCTGCAATGGCTGTATTTCAAACGGCTCAAGACGATCTACCATTCCTCTGTCAAAGGAATATCTCTCGATTCTCTGGACTGGGTGCAGTTCAAAAATATATGGTATAAGCCGTAATCAAGCCCGCCTCGGCAGAACGTGGGATCCTCCCTCTGCTCCCGCACAGGGCCTCGCCGGAATTCCTCTACAAAGAACAATGAAACTGAGCTGACGTAGAGGAATATGTTGAATTTTTGTTACATTTGTTCTTTAAAACGAAGTTTGTCCTAAGTGAGTAGTTGATTTTGCAGAATAATCAGGTATACTTGAGATAAATATTCGTTATAGAGAACGAATGTGCAATTTCATGGGCACAGCCTAAATAAGAACAGGGAGGAAGCCAAGCCATGTGTGGTATTGTCGGGTATATCGGAAGCCGAGATTCGCAGCCCATTTTGCTGGAGGGGTTAAAAAAATTGGAGTACCGGGGGTATGACTCTGCCGGATTAGCAGTGCACACGTCCGAGGGGCTTCATATCGCCAAGTCGAAAGGAAGAATTCAGGAGCTGGAATCGAGACTCGAGCACCAGCCGCTTGTCGGCTTTGCAGGCATCGGGCATACCCGTTGGGCTACGCACGGCAAGCCGTCGGATGAGAATTCGCACCCCCATGCCGATAACAGCATGAAAATATCGGTTGTACATAACGGAATCATTGAAAATCATCAGCAGTTGAAAGAAGAGCTGGAGCAGCTAGGGCATCAGTTCTTGTCGGAAACGGACACCGAGGTGATCAGCCATCTCATCGCCCATTATTATAACGGGAACCTGGTTCAAGCCGTTCAACAGGCGGTCAGCCGCATTCGCGGAGCCTATGCCATCGTCGTTCTGTCCGAGCATGAGCCGGATAAGCTGATCGCGGTTCGCTGGGCGAGCCCGTTAATTATCGGCGTCGGCAACGGTGAGAATTTCATCGGGTCGGATATTCCCGCCATTCTCGAATATACGCGGGACGTCTACATTCTGGGCGATGGAGAGATGGCGGTCATCTCCCGTGATACGGTGGAGCTGATGACGCTTGAAGGGAATTTTATCGCCAAGCAGCTGTTCCGTATCGACTGGGACATTATGATGGCGGAAAAAGGCGGCTACGATCATTTCATGCTCAAGGAAATTTACGAGCAGCCTCGCGCTTATCTGGATACGATGAGAAGCCGGGTAGAAGAAGACAACCAACAAGTCGTTCTTCCTGAAGTGAAGATCGCTCCGGAATCGCTGCGGGAGGTCAGTCACATCCATATCGTAGCTTGCGGAACCGCCTACCATGCAGGCCTTGTCGGCAAGGCCGTCATTGAACGGCTAACCCGCATTCCTGTGGAGGTCGATGTCGCATCCGAATATCGTTACCGTCAGCCGGTCATTCGCGATAATACGCTGGTGATCGTCGTCAGCCAATCGGGCGAAACCGCGGATACCCTGGCCGCCATGCGCGAAGCGAAGCAGTGCGGAGCCCAGGTACTGGCTATAACCAACGTCGTCGGCAGCTCCGTCGCGAGAGAAGCCGATCATGTGATCTTCACCTGGGCAGGCCCGGAAATCGCCGTAGCTTCGACGAAAGCCTATACTTCGCAGCTCATTGCCTTCTATCTGCTGACGCTCTATATTTCGCAGAGCCTGGATACTTCTAATGCTCATGAGCGTATTGAGCTTCTGGAGGGGCTGAAGCAGCTGCCTGGACAAGTCGAGTCCATGCTGAAGCAAATCGAGCCTATCGTTCAAACGGCCAAGCAAATCGCGGCCTATGACGACCTTTATTTTATCGGGCGCGGCCTCGACGCCATGGTGGCACAGGAAGCGTCGCTTAAGCTGAAGGAGATTTCCTACATCCATTCAGAGGCCTATCCCGCCGGCGAGCTCAAGCACGGATCGCTTGCCTTAATCGAAGAAGGCACGCCGGTGATTGCGATCGCTACCCAGGAAGCGCTGCTGGAAAAAACGATCAGCAACATGAAGGAAGTCAAAGCCCGCGGAGCCTATGTCATCGCTGTCGCGATGGAAGGAAACACGGAGATCGTCAAGGCTGCCGATGAGGTCCTCTATATTCCGCGTACCCATGCCCTGCTGACACCGGCATTGTCGGTCATCCCGCTGCAGCTGCTTGCGTATTACGCTGCCTTGACCCGGGGCAATGATGTAGACAAGCCGAGGAATTTGGCTAAAAGCGTGACGGTTGAATAGATATAAAGAGCAGTCCCGGTGATGATGAATGATGCTGTCTGGGAATAAAGTTGTTTAATATTGCGAAATGAAGGATTGAAAATATGAACAAGGTTGTTGGGATTACAACGCAGTTCTTTCATAATTAATTTGTAGCAGCAAGGCACCGAGCCACTGAGTTGATCAGTGGCCCGGTGCCTGTTGTTTATAGGATTCATGCCTGAATCTCTGTGCCGTTTTTGAATGTGAACCGAATGTTCAAAACAAGCTTCGCCAAGAATCTGTCGTAGTTTCGCCTTTAGTGACGGTAATTCCAATCGGTTATAACAATAACTCCATGGCTGTGCGTTCTTTTTCCGCTATCTCGAGCAACAGCTTTGATGCATGCTGCAGATCCTGAAGGCTCCCTTTTCTTCCCGCATGGTCGATCGAAGCAGAGACATCGACCCATAATGGGGCGATTTCCGTAAACAAACGGCAGGCTTGTTCGATCTTCGGGTCCTCCAGCCGATCGGCGCATTCTTTCAAGAAATCCCGGTACAAATTCCGAAACAAAGCTCCACCTGTTCCCGCTCGTTCCATCAGCATTGCGATCAGGGATAGATCCTGTTCGGGATTTTTGACACGAGAAGGCCATTTCAGAATTTCGCTGCTCATCCTGACGATGCCTTTATTTCCGATATTGCGAATAGGCGGATTTAAGTAGTCAGACGCATTGTTGGCTAAGGCAGCACGTATAGCTGGAATAAGCGGGGGCAAAGCGCCGATGGGCTCGATCGTAAAAGAACGATTCCGCGAACTCATGGGCCCCTTAGCATTTCTGGCCGAACCCAGGCTTGTCAAACGCGTCTCTACCAGACCGCCTTGCTGTCTGGTGTCGGCCATGTAGGCATATTCATCATTGTAGCCGTATAGGACCGCATAGTGACCGGCAAAGTGGACCTTGTTCGTGAAATAGTCCAAGTAATAGGAATCCAATTTCAGCCCGACTGGTATTCCGCGATCGATGCAATGCCGTACGTTATTCCAGGCTTTGTCGACGGATGACGTTTCTTGATTGTTGACGGTCAAACCCAGCCTAATAGCAAGGTTGGCCGTCAATATATCTGGTTTTACCCTTCCTCCGATGAAAGGAACATCCATTCCTTTCGAATCCCAATAAATGAATCCTAGCCCCTGCCCTAGTCCAAAAAGCATCGGTTCCGATAGCCGGACTTCCGCAAATTGCAGTAAATTGCCTAAGGCAGTTGTCTCACAATGATCTCCTTGATAAGGGACGAATCCTTCAACAATGCTTCCCATATTCCCCTGACTCCCCCATTAATTCGTTAATTAGATTGGAAACGAATTTGCGTTCACTGTCGATCAAGATGATCGGATGCAGGAACAGCGCCCTTACGTTCAGCGGCAAATGGTCGCAGCCTTGCGCTTCGTACTTCTGCCGTATTTTGGTTTCAGCAGCTCTGAGAAAATCCAACCTAGCCCGAAGAGCGGCGATGGCCTCGTCTTTTCCGATTAGAGGCAAAGCAGCCAGTCCGAGATCGAAGCGGATGTCGCGCTCCCGTGATGACGATAGACTGTCAACAATTTCGTTTTTTAATCTGTTCATACCGCTTTCGGTTAGAGCAAACTGGGTCGGAACGGGTCCTTTGCCGAACTTACTGTCGGGTCCATCGGAAACGATCCATCCTTTGGTGCTCAATTTCTTCAGTCCTGTATAAATTGATGTCGTGCCGATATTTGCCCATTCCCGATAACCTCGATGATTGACCATCTTCATAATATCGTACCCCGAAACATGACGGCACTCAGCGACCAATTGCAGCAGTATAAATTCTACGTTCGATAAATGCATGCGGGACTCCTCAGATCATTTTATTCCACATATGTAATATATCACTAGTGTAATATAAGATCAACATCCGAACAGAGGATGGAAATACGGTGGCTGTCGCTGTTTCTATTTTCGGGCACAGTCTAATACTTTACTTTTCTCAAAACAACGGGCAGGATAGCTACAACGCGGAATAGTCTAACGGGAAACAATAAGGCGGCGAAAAAAGTCATCAACAGGAAGCCTGCTCAGCAAGTGCTTCGATAAATCTTGCATACATGGGCCATTACTATACAGTTTTACGACTTACGGGAGGTTTTTTCATTACAAACGAGGTGCAGGCCTCTTGACGATAGGTTAAATTTGGAATAAAATAATGTCAGTCACCACTGACAGACATTTTGTAATCTGCAGAAAGGGAGATGATCATGCGTCAAACTAAGCAAGAGAGCGCGGAGAAATTGTTACGGGCTGCGATCGACCTAATTTCAGAGAAAGGCTACCACAGCGTCACGACAGAGGAAATCGCCTCATCTGCCGATTTAAGCGAAAAGACGCTTTTTCGACATTTCGGTAGCAAGCAAAATTTGCTGGAAGCCGCCCTTGAACGATTTCATTATGCCGAAGAGATGCGAGCACTCTTCAATGAGCAGATTGTATGGGAGTTAGAAGCCGACCTTCTAAGCATCAGCAAAAAATATCATGACATCATGAACCGAGACCGAAAGCTGATTCTGATCGCCTTAAAAGATGAGGTCCATATCCCCGGCTTTAAAGAACGCCGACTGCAGCATCCCCGCCAACTGTTGACGTTTCTGACAGATTACTTCATTACGATGAGCGAGAAAGGAAAAATAACTTGTTCGAACCCCACTATGCAGGCGTTTACATTCATGATGGCTCAATATGGCGCGTTCATTAACGATTTGGAAGCTGGTAACAATTATCCTGGTATCAGTCTCGATCAGTTCATACAAGAGAACGTGAAAATCTTCGTCAGTTCTCTAACTCTTTCCAAAACAAACTATGAAAAGGAGCTGTAAAAGAAATGATGAATCAGGAAGTTTCCGCATTTATCGAGAACCTTGATCAACCATGGAAAATCGAGGTCAGCAACCAACTACGCCAGATGGTACACCAGGTTATACCGGAAGCCGAAGAACGCATTCAATACAAAAAGCCCCATTTCCTGAAACACGGACATTATGCAGCGGTTATATCACCATCGAAAGATGCCATTGCATTTATGATCATGAATGCTTCCGGCCTTACGTTTCCGAAAGGATTTGAAGGGCCCGACGAGAGGAAATGGCTAAAAATCCGTAAAGAAGATACACCCGATTACGGTCTCCTGGCCAATCTGCTGGTTCAGGCTTCAAGCACTCTGTAGCAAGCTTTCACATTTATCATTGGGCATAGTTTCCCTTCAAAATTAAAGGAGGATTGTCATGGATAACGATCTGAAACAATCGTTTGAAATTGTTATTACGCGTGTATTCGATACCCCTCGCGAACTTGTATTTAAAGCATGGACAGAGATCGGGCATTTCGCGAAATGGTGGGGACCAAAGGGTTTCACCCTCGAAGTCGTTAAAATGGACGCCCGATCAGGTGGCGAGTTTTTAGGCTTTCAGACGTCTCCCGACGGAAATCACGTCATGTGGGGAAAATTTGCATACCAAGAGGTAGTCGAACCTGAGAAAGTGGCTTTTATCCAATCCTTTTCCGATGAGCAAGGCAATACGATCCGAGCGCCTTTTAGTGCGAACTGGCCTCTTGAAGTTATGAATATC
This sequence comes from Paenibacillus vulneris, assembly GCF_039543185.1. Lineage (NCBI taxonomy): Bacteria > Bacillati > Bacillota > Bacilli > Caryophanales > Paenibacillaceae > Paenibacillus > Paenibacillus vulneris. The sequence goes on from NZ_BAABJG010000045.1 coordinate 29,564, forward strand.
ATCACGCTAGAAGATGACGAAGGTAAAACTGTATTAAAACTGAAAGGTGGCCCTGTGAACGCATCCGCTGAGGAACAAGAAGCCTACAACGGTATGGCACCAATGCTTCAACAAGGTCTTGAGGGCACTTTCGATCAACTTGCTGATTATCTTGTCTCCCTAAAGTAGAAAAGCGATAAAAAAGTTAATCGACCAAAAATAACTTTAATCACTTTGAACCATTACGTTTCAGCTAAACGGGTATGTTAGTTCAATCAAACAGCGGCAGTCTAGGACTTTATTTTTCAGCCTTAGACTGCCGCTGTGTCTGTTTCAAAATGGACAAAGTCTGTGGTTACTTCAGCGGGCTGGGAAGTAAACTTCGGCTATCAATGGTCTGGCTTTTCGCCGCTAGTTGGTGGAGTTTTAAGTCTGTTTGATTTGAAGAGCTGCTATTTCGAGGTGCATTACTTGTCAGCTGATCCGCTGGTTTGGTGTCCGGTTGGAATTGTTCTCCCGGCAGCCGCATTTGGAGCTTTTATTTAATGATCAATTAATCAAGTACAAAATCGTATTGCATTGAAGTATGTGCCGGTAAAAGCAGGGTTCGAATTCCAGGGAGTAAATAAAGAACATGAAAGTACAAGTCGGCTCTTTTAAATACGGGATTTACATATTAAGCACGCCTAATATGTAGATTCTTTTATTTTTCGCGACTTAGGATAAAAAGCATTATCGAGGATCGATGGATGCGCTAACGGTCAGGGAAGTTTGATTTTAGCTTTTTTCTCCCAGAAAGGTTCTGCATGCTTATGATAAGCTGTAATGAAATGGAGGAATTGTTAAATAAACTATTTTTCATAAGGGGCGATGCAGCTAATGCTGAAATTGAGGTATCTTTTCAATAATGCAGACTTGGCGGAAATGGTTTTAAAAAATTGGCACTACGATGAGGATTCGATAGGGATGTTTAAGCATTATCGCATATCGTCAAACGCCATTTATCCGTTTAAATCGGAGGGTAAGACCCATCTATTACGTTTTGCACCCAAATCGGAAAAGGTAAAATCGAACATACAGGCGGAACTTGATTTTATTTCGTATTTGCGTAGCAAGCAGTATGGAGTTTTAGAATCGGTTGCATCAAAGCATGGCGAAAAGCTTGTGGAGGTACGAACTCCTTGGGGGGAATACTATTCCTCCGTATTTAAGCGTGTTTCCGGTGTTCAGCTTAGTAATACCGATATGAGTGACGGGATCCTATTCAGCTATGGAAAAGCTCTAGGAAGGCTCCACCGCCTTTCAAGTCAATATGTACCCGGCCGATACGAAAGATGGTCCTATATGGATGTTCTGAGCTGGATTCAGAATGTGCTCATGGAATTTCCGGAAGAGACGGAAGCCTTACATGAGGTGAAGTTACTTCGAGATTTTTTTGATACGATCCCGAAATCCAGCAGCAATTTTGGGCTCATTCATTATGATTTTGAATGTGATAATATATTTTACGATGAAGAAACCGATTCATGTAATGCAATAGATTTTGATGATGCTATGTACCACTGGTATGCGATGGATATTGAGCAGGCGCTCAATCATTTGCAGGAGCACATCTCCTATGAACTAATGGAACAGAAGAAACAATGCTTTATAGACGGTTACTTGACAGAATATGCTATCCCATATCATTTAGATGAGCTTTTACCAGCATGCAGACGATTTGCTAATTTATACGGCTATGCAAGGATTTTAAGAGCTGCTGAAGAGAAGTGGGATCATGAGCCTGACTGGATGATGAATTTGAGGAAAAGACTGAAAAAAAGGCTGAAAGAAGCATCTACTTCCTTCGGAATTCCACTCTTTTGAGAAATAATGACCCCTCAAAAAGGGGTCATGGCGAAAGGGAAAGAGAATCGGCATAAACTTCTAGGACACAGTTCTATCGATCGCATAGCGCAGTTGAACGACGCCGCTGCCTAGGGGCTTGCAGTCCAGCAGCTGCACAGGCTTAAAACAATAGTTATCTTTGTCAATCAAGAGATTTAGTCCTCTACCTTCCAATACAGGTGCCACGTTGAAAATCACTTCGTCTACAAGTCCCAGACCCAGGAATGAATTGTGAATATCTGCGCCTCCGCTAATAAGAGCGGTCTGATGGCCTCTCTCCCCCAGGTAGTCCAAGGCTTCCTCCGGCGATCTTACAACCTTTACCCCCGGAATTTCCGCGGCGCTTTTAGAAACTACCACGATATCGATATCGGCAAAGGGCCCCGGTCCGCCGTTACCGCGCATTCCTTCGAAGGTTCGGCGACCGACAATGAAATTCCCTGCAGCTTTGGCATGTGCAAAGAAGTCGTCCAGCGATTCTTTTTTCGGCGGATTTTCGGGACCGGATTGAGCATAATTGCCATTGGCGGTTAACGTTGCCCATACAATGTTTTTCATATTTTTATTCCTCCTCATATTCGCGTTGCGATATTGCTAGGATAGCTGCTGCCACCCGTTCCAAACGTTTTTGATGAACTTCATGTTGTTCCGTCCTTCCTTCACATCTTAATGGATCTATGCTACATTTGAAAAGTAGTTACATTTAAGTGCAATAGTTTCAAAAAATAAACTACGGAGTGATCATAATGATGGATCGATCCTGTCCTGGTACGGTAGAACCTATCCTGGAAATCTTGGATAGCAAATGGATGCTTCTTCTCCTATTTGAGCTGTTCAACGGGAATCAGCGATTTGGTGAGCTGCGCCGTAAACTGCAGCCGATTAGTCCTAAAACCTTGACCGATCGCTTGCGGCTGCTGGAGGAAAAAGGAATCGTCACGCGCACCCTTTATCCAGGCGTCCCGCTGCACGTCGAATATGACCTTACCGAGAGCGGTAAGGCGCTGCAGCCGATTTTTGAAGCGATGTGGACGTGGACCCAAGAGCATGGCGCATCTCTACGGAACAAGACGAACGAGAGGGATCAAGAGGCAGATCGGGTAATGTGAATCGGAACGAAGGTATGATTCAATCAAGAGTACACCAAAACGCATTGTCAGCAAGAGCAGCAGTGCGTTTTTGGGTGTGCCGCCGTTTCCTTCAAAGGACAAGATCACAGTAGACTGGAAGCTCTCCTTGTCAAGTAGGAAGCTGCCGCATAGAGCACGAATGATATAGGCGCACATACATTAGGCAGAAGGAGGAAACGGAGATGAATTCTTTAGTTCGAACGGTTAGCAGCATTCCATGGCATCGCCTGACGACCGCCTATGGAAGAGGAACGGACATACCACAGCTCCTGGAAACCAGGCAATATGAGGAACTGGCCAATTTGATCGAGCATCAAAGCACCTTATGGCAGACGACGCCCTGGGTATTGCTTATGCTTCTACAGGAGCTGGTAAAACAGGATCCGGAGAAGGTCTCACCGGAGGAAATAGAGCTCTACTTGGCTGTTGCTTCAGCTATTACCGTGGATCACATGAGCTCACAAGATACGGTTGAGACGATGAACGAACTGCTGGACGAAAAATACTTATGGCCGGAGAATGATGAAGAAGACGAATTAAGTTGGGAGGAAGAGGAGCCGCCGGGATATGAGAAAAAGCCCTTTTTCAGCTATTATTATTTCAGTTATGTATTGCTGAAAGAGGCAGCCCCCGTTTTCATCGCCATAATGAACAGTAATGATCAGCTTGCTCCTGCTATTCGAGAGCTGCTGCGTATGCTCGAGCTAGAGGCTGTCAGTGAATAGAATGGACGAGACGGCATTAAAGGATCTGGTGAGATCACACATCACACAGTGAAACCGGCCTAAAAACCGGTCTGGTTTCACTTTGCTGATTCGTGCTGCGCCCCCCACTTATCGATTTCTGAAATCAATTTGTACTTTTCTGCTTTTTATATGCTAACGGTGTCATGTGCATTGATTTTCTGAATTGATGGATGAAGTAGCTTGTACTATTGAATCCTACCTGGTAAGCAGCATCCGTGATATTGTTCTCGGGCTGCTGCAGTAAAATCAGGCTTTTTTGAATGCAGTATTCCATCACATAATTCAAAAGCGCCGTCTTTAGAAACCGTTTGAAATACCGGCAGCATTCGGACCTGCTCAATTGTTCGGCCCTCGCCATCTCCTCTAAACTTATCCTCTCGGCAAAATGCAGATGAATCCGCTCTTTTGGGAAGCTTAGAGCCACTAGCAGCTGTAGTAACAACCGTCTTTTGGTTGAAAGATTCCTTTGGCTGGTTTCAATGGATCATGGCTATGATGCTTATCTTGACTTTTAACAGGGGAGCTTCATCAAACCGTTAGCTGCTCCATTCTTACATCAAAACTTATCATTTTTCATGTACAAGCAGTCGATCTTTCGGCCGCTTTTGTTCTACCTTGATTGCAGCCTATTAAGATCATTACTCAAACCGATCGATTGCATCGGAATCTCGTGATTGTTGCTTCATGGCGGGAAAGGTACACTTTGGATATAACAAACAACACCATCGAGCCAGCTTACATGGTTTCAACCGTTGTCCGTTGGAAACTTGCAAGTTCATCATTTCACCCATTAATGCTTGGGAGGTTTTCGTTATGCCATATGTGGAAACTAAAGATTCGACGCGGCTTTATTACAAGGATTGGGGTTCCGGCAAGCCTGTCGTGTTTATTAGCGGATGGGGCTCAGCTCCGAAATGTGGAACTATCAGATGATAGATTTAAGCACTCAGGGCCTTCGATGCATTGCGTATGACAGACGGGGGCATGGGCGATCGGACGATCCGGGGCAGGGCTATATCTACGATACCCTCGCTGATGATCTATCTTCACTCCTAGAACACTTGGATCTTCACGATGTGATGCTTGTTGCCCACTCTATGGGCGGTGGAGAGCTGGTTCGGTATTTGACACGCTACGGAAGCGAACGTGTTAGCCGCTGCGTATTTATAGGAACCGCATTGCCCTGCCCGTTGAAGACAGAGGATAACCCAATGGGATTCGATAGAACCACGGTGGAGATGACTCGATCCGAATGGAGAAGGGACTTCCCCCGGTGGGTGCAAGAGAATGCAGCTCCCTACTTCGGCGAAGGGCTGCCGGGCTGCTCGGTTTCTCCCGAATTGACTGATTGGACGAAATCGGATATGTTCCGAACATCGCACAAAGCGATTCTCGATTGCAATCAAGCGCTCATCGAGACGGATTTTCGCGCTGAGTTACGGGAAATATCGCTGCCCTCCCTCATCATTCACGGGGATAGCGACCGCTCTTTTCCCGTAGAGATATCCGGGATGATAGCTGCGCAGCTTCTGCCCCATAATCGCTTTATCGTATATGAGAACGGTCCTCATGGACTCTACATCACCCATATGGAACGCTTAAATAGCGATCTTTGGTCCTTTGCGCTAGAGAGGCAGTCCTAGCAAACTAGGGCTGCCATTCGGCAGCCCTTTTGCTGAGACATCCGTTTCCCTTTCAACGAATGAGTTCTATCGAGGAATCCCTTGAATCCTGGAGCAAAATCCCCTCGTCGGACGTGAGTACACGAGAGATCGGATCTGCCACGCTCAGCAGCAAACGGCCTGAGCTGTCCAGCAGTACGATGCCGTAGTCCTCCTGTTCGCCAAACCTGCAAACGAGTCGATCATTCAGCACTTGAACACCAGCAACTGGCGTCGTCCATACGCGCGGGTCTTCCCCGTTCGGATCAGCCTGGTACAGCTCGAAGCGGTTCGCGTCCTTCTTGATTGTATAGAAGACGTTGCCGCCGATGCTGTCAAACCACGACACCGCATGGTCTGACAGGCTCGTCTCGCCCGTACCATCCAGCGCCGATGAGTATAGCCTGCCGTCCTCGTCTTTTACATAGTACAGCTTGTTATCGATGATCCAGAATCGGCTGACACCGAAGTCGATGATCTTCTCAGTCTTATTCGTCTTCAAGTTGATTTTATAGAGTTTATTGGTGTCAGAGCTGCTGCGGGAAGCAAGCACGAACACATCCTCTCCATGGACAGCAAGGAGGGAAGCTGCGTCACGCGGAGCTCCTAACGAGGTACCGTCTGACATAACCGCATACATCAGATCCGCGTCACCTACACGTTTACCGCTCGTCTTTTCCTCGCCCGGCTGCGACAAATAGAGATTGCCGCCCTCAAACGCTGAAGCGCCCAAATTCATGACTAATGTTCCCAACGGCGTCTCGCGGAAATCGAGGTAGCCTTGGTGTACCAGCTCCGCTTTCCCGTCGTCACTGATTTTCACGAACTCATCGTGACCCATTATTCCTCCCCCGAGGTGGTAGGTAAGCCAAAGGGCATTGTCACGGATTTGAAAGGACACTTGCTTTTGCAGTCCTTGTGAGGTTTGGATGCTATAGGAATAGAGCTCTTCCTTGGCTGACGGCTGCTGCAAGGGAGCCCGGTATATGTGATTCGTCGTGCCTGTCGTCTCGACAAAATAAATATAGCCTTTGTAAAGGGCAACATCGTTCTCCCCGGCATCGGCAGGAAGGCCGATCGTTTGCAGCTGCGGATTATGGGATAAGATGCTAAGGCCGCTTCTGTTGTCCCAACGGTAATCCCATCCGAATTCGTCATGCGCAAAGCGCCAGGTCAATGGAAAATACGTCACATCCCGGAAGCTTAACAAGGGATATTCCTCTTTGGAATTGTCGATCGTCTTGCCGTTGATCGTGACGGCCGATGCGGGAACCTCTGCCGTATACGCGGCCGCGTTGCGGCGATCGGACTGATAAGGCGCGTACGAAGAGGCCACACGGCTCTGCTTAATGTTCAAGCCGTCGTTCGGCGACCAAGTCGCCTCCAAACCGAGCAATCTTGAATCATACCACGTCATCGGCACATACGTGATATCGCGATAAACCAGCAGCGGGTATTCACGGTACTGATTTTCCACCGTATGACCGTTCAAATTCACTGTAAAATCCGGCAGCGTGACCCTCACGCTCGCATCAGCCGCCCGACTATGCCCCGCAGGCGCCAACAAGCTCATGCACAATGTAAATAGGATCGTATAGCCCACCCATTTTGGCCTCATCACAACGTCATCTCCTCTCTGTTGATTTAAACGCAGGTCGTGATTAAAAGTTACTGTTCCTCATTTTACCACCCGAACCGCCGATAATTTGGATGTTCAATGTCAGTTCCCTCCTTACCTTCGTTCCCTCCATTGTAACTCGGAAAATAAAGTTCGGGAAAGAAGGGATCTTATCCCAGGCGACTGGATCGGCTCGGACGCAAAAAAACACCCGCCCTTCGGCGGATGCTTGTGCAATCGATTATTGGGACAGCAGCTCATCGACGGTGGCCGGCTTGCGGCGCATAGCTAGTTTCAATGATGGGCTTCCATCGGTGCACCGGGCTGTCCAGTACTGTTCTTGCTCGGTCACTTCCACCTGAAGCCATTTCTCACGGTCGCCTAAACTCAATGCGAACAGCAGGCCCGCCTGCTCCATGTCGGTAAAGTTGAATACATGCTCCGGTCCGCTGTAAAGGATGTAATCAAGATGCAGACGTCCGTCCTGAATCTGCCATTCCCAGCCCGTCTTGGATGAGTCTGACTGAAATTCGGCCAATAGGTTCTGCACGCAAATCGTATGCTCCCCAAGCACAACCCGTACCCTTCTCTCCTCCTGTACCTTGACTTCTATCGTATCCAGGCATCCCCCGAATTCCAGGCGAATCCGCAGGTCCTGCGCTTTGACCCATCCCTTGATTCGGTCCAGGCTGCTGTGAGTATCCCCTCCATTGGTGCTGAAGCCGATTCCATACAGGACATCTCCCTCATTTTGCCGGGAGGTGATGATTGCCGCCGCATAGTCATAGCCATCATGAAGACATTGCAGCTGCATATAGGCGGTTTCCCCGCCATGCTTCATATAAGCTAATAAATTGCGCCGCTGATTCCACATAATTTCTTTATCTATCGTGCCTAATGCATAGGCTTCATTCATGAACAGCGTAGCATGCTTCTGAATTCTCTTACCCGTGTTCTCATAAATACGCTGGCGTAAATGCTCATGATGCGGCTCGATAAAGTAACGACGTAGCTTATCGGGACAGCACAATCCGCTGTCATACCAGTTCGGCTCGAAGATCAAGTCCTCATCGGGAAGAAAGCGTACTTCCCCCTCCAAGCCCAGCTGCAAAAAGGTTAGAAACTTCGGCGCCAGCAGCTTATCGTAGCTGCGGCTATGCGGACCCGCCCACTGCTTCGTGGGCACGTGGAAATGCTCCGCTACCATGCGCCATCCCACCTCAAGCAGCTCCTCCGTCAACTGCCGGGCGGCTTCATTCTTCGTTCGTGTGTAGAGGCTCGACAGCTCGGCAATCGCAACCGTTGTATAGGTGGGACTGTTATACTCCTCGAAGGTGCCGAGACGCTTAGTATGGGCATGAAACTCCGTGAGACGCTGAAGACCATAGTCGCGGTAGGGAGGATAATCGTATACCTCGCCGGCTAGCAGCGTTACGAACGACCCCATAATGGAAATGTTCGTGTAGCCCGGCCTTACATTCCTTGCGATGATCGCCTGGCATGCCCGGAAGATCGCATCACGCAGACGGGACTTTAAGCCGGACGACATGATATCTTGGTAGTGCATGGCGGCAAGAACGAGCTGCTTCCCGCAGAAATCGGCCCAGTTCCAATCAGGGGGCGCCATCCGGTCCAAGGGCTCCTCGTAAAACCACGACCAAATGCCATGGGTCGGGCGGCTGGGATCCGTATCCTGCAGCGATAGGACCTTCTCCACAATGGCGCATCCCCGCTCCTGATAGCGGGGAATGCCGCTGCCTAGCAGCGTCACCGCATAAGAGAGCGATTCGCGCGTAGGGTGCACATACGGCACATCCCGAAGGGTCGTATGATAACCCGGACTGCTGAAGGGCTGCCTCAGCAGCTGCAGCTCCGGATTATAATTGGCCTCGTTGTGCTCCAGCCACTGCAGCAGCTTCTGCCTGGTTAATTCCGTTGAGATCATTCTATCGACTCCTTCCGGTGATTCCATTAATAGAGGAAGAGCTGTGCTTCAAGCCCAACCCACGATCCCTTCCTTCCAGCAGCTCACAGATCAGCATAAGCGCCAGCGCTTGGCCGTAAGGCGTCGGTGTTATTTTCACTTCGTTATACGCCTCCACCGTCGGCATGACCGGCGTTCCGCCGGAGACGCCATGTACGGCCCCGTATACGTCGACATGGATCATAACCGCTTCAGCTGCCTTCTCGACCGCTTGACGAAGCTCCGCTTGCAGGGCGGAATCTTCTACCAGCTGGAAGCCATAAGCAATGCCGGCGGCGGCCGAGGTTTCCAAATAGAAGTCCGGCCGGTCAAGGACGGTATGCCACATGCCGTTGGCTGTCTGGTATCGGACTAAACCCCGCAGCAGAGCCGTATAACGCTCGTACACCTCGGCCGGAATCTCAGCTAAATGCTTGACATGAGCAACAATCTCGGGGACGCCGAAAGCGACCCAAGCATTAGCACGGCCCCATCGGGCTGCCGACATGTGGTTGCGATTGACCCCGTCAAAGCCATGGAACAGCACGCCCATCGTCTCATCCTGTAACAGTTGGAGATGGACGAGCACCTGCTTCACGGCTTCCTTCGCCATGACAGCGTCTCCTGTCAAAGAAGCGAGGCGGGCAAGGAACAATGCGCCGACGACAAGCGTATCCGCCCACAGCTGCTCAGGGAAGTCGACGCCCTCGGTCACCGTATGCTCGAAGCCGCCCTCCTTCGTGCGGGGCGCCTCATTCATCATCCAGTCGCCGTGCTCCTGCACAAGCGGCATCCACTCCGCCGCCGCTTCCGGTTCCTGTCGCAGCAGCTCCGTTAACGCCGCGAACGGCGCGGTGGAGTTGATCACGCGCTGCTGTGCAGCTTTGTGGCGGTTCTCCCGCATCCAGCGCCACAAATATTCCCGCACCGTTTCAAGACCGGTTGTCTCATAATATTTGACCGCCGCGATCAGGCCTACGCCCGGCTTCCAATCCCAATTGTACATGCTGCGCTGCCAGTCGCTCTCGGGCGCGGTCACCATGTACTCGTATACCTGCTCCGCCTTGCCTAGGAGCTTCTCTCTGTTCATCTATATTCCTCCTCGCTGCATTACACAGACGATATTTGATGTGTATCTTGCAGACCCACGCGCCTAGCCCTTCACCGAGCCGATCATCGCTCCCTTGGCGAAATACTTTTGCAGGAACGGATAAATAAGCAGAATCGGCACCGTAGCGATAATAATCATCGCCATCTTCACGGTGACACCGATTTTCGGTGCATCTCCGGACATGGCGGCATCGACCGCTTCACTTGTCATTTGCACGAGAATTTGGCGCAGCAGCACCTGCAGCGTCATTTTGCTGACATCACTGTTGTACATGACCGCCTGGAAGAAGATATTCCATTTGGATACCGCATAGAACAGAGTCAGCGTAGCGATAACCGGCAAAGAAATCGGCATGACGATTCTCGCCAGCACTCCCATATCATTGCTTCCGTCGATTTTGGCCGATTCCTCCAGCTCTTGCGGAACGGAGCGGAAGAAGCTGACCATAATCATCAGATTAAATACGCTAAGGGCACTGGGAATAATAAGCGACCACAGCGAATTCAGCATCCCCAGCTCTTTCACCAGCAAGTACGAAGGGATAATGCCTCCGTTAAACAGCATCGTAAAAAAAGCGAGGAACAGCATCACGCTAGTGCCCTTCACATGTTTCTTGGACAGCGGATACGCAAGCGAGATGGTTAACAGCATGCTGAGAATGGTTCCTGCAACCGTCACAAACACCGTATTATAGAACGTCTGGATGAACTGCCGGTTATGAAATACCGTATCGTAGGCGATACTCGTCCACTGCTTCGGCCAGAACAGCAATTGGCCCTCGTATACCAAATGCGCCGTGGAGAAGGACAGCACGAACACATTCCAGAACGGAAATACCATCAACAGCGCCATCAGGCCGAGCAGCGTGTAATTGACCGCCTCGAACCAAATGCCTTTTTGTATTTTCATGTGAATGATTCTCCTTTCCGAACGCTTTGGTTAAAATAAATAGTTATCGCTCGTCTTCTTGGCTACGTAGTTGGAACCGAGAATAAGGACAAGTCCTACCACGGATTTAAAAAGCCCTACCGCCGACGCGAAGCTGAAATTGCCCTGCAGCACGCCCGCTTTGAACACGTACGTATCAAACACCTCGGATACGCTGCTCACCATCGGGTTGCCCATAATAAACAGCTGGTCGAAGGAAAGGCTCATAATGTGCCCGATCCGCAGCAGCAGCAGCACAACAACGGTGTTCATTAGAGCCGGAATCGTAATGGCCTTCATCTGATGCCACCGGTTCGCTCCGTCTACACGCGCAGCTTCATACAATTCCGGGTTAATCCCGGCCAAGGCCGCCAGGAAAATAATCGTCCCCCACCCCGCTTCCTTCCAGATGCTTTGCAGGGTAATCATGCCCCAGAACAAGCGGGTATCCAGCAGCAGCTGCACCTTCGGAAACCCCAGCGCATGAACAATTTGGGTAACGATCCCCTCCGAATTCATCAACGTAATCGTCAATGAACAAATAACGACCCATGATACGAAATGGGGCAAATAAATGATCGTCTGTACCGCCTTCTGAAATACGACGGACCGCACTTCATTGAGCAGCAGCGCGAGCACGATCGGTGTCGGGAAAAACAATACCAGGTTCAGCAAGCTGATCACCAAGGTGTTGCGCAATACCATCCAGAAATCCGGATGCTTGAACAATCTCTCAAAATGAGCAAACCCCACCCAATCGCTATGAAAAATTCCCGCAAACGGGTTATAGTCCTGAAATGCCAGCACGATGCCATACATCGGCACATAATCGAAAAGCAAAATAAACGCCATGCCTGGCAGAGCAAGCAAATACATGTACCGGTCCGTCCACAGCTTTCTCCACAGCTTGCCGCGCTTTGAGCCTGATGCGGCGGCCGGCTTACTGCCGCGAATCGCCGCGGCTTCCGTTCCCATTGCCATAATGGAAGTTCACGCTCCTTATGAAAAGCTCGGGTACGTTCCGATGAGCAGAAACGTACCCGCTTGGCTTTCCTTTATTTTGAACTTATTTGTCGCTTGCGGAAATTTCCTCAACCCATTTGTTTCCTTCAAAACGGTCATACCACTGCTTCACGATACCGTCCCAATCCTTCACGTCGATATTGCCCATGATGACTTTTACCGTGTTGGTATTGATAAACGCGTCGGCTTCCGCTCTGTATTTCGCTCCGGTCGGAGAAAACGCGAAATCCAGGGGCGTAGGTATTTTCAAATATTTCTCCAGCATTTTGTTGCCGCCGACTATCGCTTTCTGCGCTTCTTCCGAGTTCTTCTTGCTGATAAATACTTCTTCGGTTGGCTGCAGCGGCAGCGTCCACAGGAATGCTCCCGGCATATCGCGCGCGATCAGATCGCTTTTCACTTCGTTCTTGCCGTCCTTCTTCGTATAGTGGATGCCTTCCGCGCCGTATACGTTGAAGCTTTGACCTTCCGGACTGGCCCCAAAGTCCAGCCATTCCATCAGCTTTTGCATTTTGGCAGGATCTTTAGCCGCATTTTTGGATACGAACAACCCGCCGTAATTTACGCGACCTGTAGCGCCTTGTTGGCCTGACGGACCTTTGACCGGCTCGAAAGGAACGAGCTTGGCGGACGGATTCGTTTTCTTGACATTGTCCTCAAAGTCGTTGATACGGGAAAGGAAATGGAAGAAGATCCCGGCCTGTCCTTTGCTGACCAGCTTGGATTCCGCCATTCTGCCGTCCGTTACCGCAAAATCCGGATCGATCAAGCCGTCTTTGAATGCTTTGCTCATCCAGGCAAGGTATTCCTTGAAAGCCGGGGTCGCGAAATTCGGCACGTACTTGCCGTCCTGCTTCACCCATTTATCCTGAATGCCGAACGGCTCCTGCAGACCGCTTGCCCCGACGAAGGCATTGTTAGCGTAGCCGATTTGAATCCCGTAGGTGTCCTTTTTGCCGTTATTGTCCGGATCATTGAATGTGAACGCTTTGGCTACGTTATAGAGCTCGTCCATCGTTTTGGGAGCCTGCAAGCCCAAATGATCCAGCCAGTCTTGACGAATCATCGGTGCATCACCAGTCGCTACAGGGTTACGCACATTCGTGATGGCCCATGTTTTATTTTGATACTTCGTAATATAAAGGTCCTTCTGCTTCTTCAGGTTCGGATACTTGTCGATATATTCGTCCAGCGGAACGATTTCTCCAGCCTTAATCATACCAACGATAAAATCATCCATCGTCCGCCAGGCGAATGCGTCCGGAATGTCTCCCGAGGCAATTTGCACGCGGATTTTCTCTTTATATATTTCATAAGCGTTGATATTGAACTCGAATTGAACGCCGAGCTTATCCTGCAAATATTTCAAAGCTTCATTGCTTTCCGCCGACGTGCTCGGAATCGTGTTTCCGTAATCGTAAGCCACTTTCAATTTTACAGATCCGCTTGGTGCCTTGGAGCCGTCCTGAGCGCCTTGCATCCCGTTCGCACCGCTATTGCCGCAAGCTGCCGTAACAGCCGCGAGTGCGGTTACCAGTACTATGCTTGCCGTCTTTTTCCAAATGCTGTTGGTTAACGTCATGTATGAAGTACCCCTTTTCCTCTTTATCAATTCCCGTTGATGTCCCATGGTATTGATGCTTGACCTTGCATTTTTCGGCCGGCCTGCCTCGTCATTACTTTATCCTTCTTCACGGATTCACAGCAACGATCATTTGCTGCAAAATGCCCTATTCTCGCACATTGACCAAACGTCTCGTCTTCAAAACCCAGCAGGAATGCGGGTTTTTGCGGCGACTTATCATTATGAGCAAATTCGCCTTTTGCCTGAATTGACACTTTCCATGCTATAATCAAACGGGTATATTTTATGAGAACCGATCCTGAGACGCCCAGCTTTTACTGGCAATAGAAAGGGGAGACATCATGCGGCTGCAGCGCTCCAAGAAAGCTCAGACTCTCATTCTCATGCTGCTGTTGACCTCCCTCAGCATTGCGGTCATGGGATTCACCGTATACCGCATCGCTACGAATACTTTGACTCAGGAGGTCCAGAGCGCCTACCGGGTTTCTTTGCTGCGCATGCAGGATCAGGTCGAAGGCTACTTCAAGCAAATTGACCAAGCCGTCCTGCAATTCGAAAAGCTCCCGGCACTCGAGTCACTCGCTTCCCCCAAGACGGAAGAAAATAACCTGGAACTATTGTCCTTGCTTGAAACGATGCTTCGCATGCAAACCTCTCTGGAGGATGTAGATAATATTGCCCTGTACCGGCTTGGCACGCACAGACTATACAGCACCAATCATCAAGTTTCCACCTTTCAGGATGATTATGCTCAGGTCATAGACAGGTTCGAGCGTCTTGAAAGCAGCCAAGCCTTTTTCAGCATGACGGTCAAACAGACACCGACAACCGTATATGTCCGGAAGCTGCCGATATTTCAAAGCTCCAAAGCTTTTTACATTATTGTTCATTTGAATCAGAAATTTTTCGATCATATCCTTGGAGCTCATAATGAATCCAAGGGCACTTACTTCATTCTTGATGAGCATGGGAGCTTATTGCAGTACCGTGGTGATCTAAGCTCTGAACGGCTCGAGAGGGAGATCGTTCCTATTATTATGAAAGGCATGCCGGGGTCCGAGGAGGTCTTTATCTCTTACCTGCCTCCTTCCTACAAGGGATGGGTATTCGGGTTCGCCATTCCTGCATCCGAGCTGTTTATGAAAATGAACGGTATTCGAAACGGCATTTTCATACTGGCGGGTATCCTGCTGGGGTTGGCCATCTTCGTTATTATTTTCTCTACGAACCGGCTGTGGCGGGGATGGAGCGACATCGTGTCCTTGCTGGAGGATTCCACTCCGGGAAAAGGGGATAAAGGGCTGACGGACAAGACGCTTCCCGGAAAACAGGCTTTCTCTGCCGAAGCCTCGGCGCCGTTGGACGAATTTCGCCAAATCTATGATAAAATGCAGCGCATCAAGGAAACCCGCGATGAGCTCAAAGAGCAGGTCAGGGAGCTGACGCCGGAAATCCGGGAAGCTTATATCCGCAATATGCTGCAAAAAGGACTCCGGTCGGAGGAAGATCTGGAGAAGTGCCGGCGGTATCACATTCCGCTGTTAACCGGAAACTATGGCTGCTATTGCGTTGAAATCGACCAATATAAAAGCATGGCGGAGATTTATTCGGAAGCCGATCTATATTACTTCCGCTACGGGCTGTCCATGGTGATTCAGGAGGCAATCGATTCCCAGGGACAAGGGGTCGTGTCCGCCCATGGCGACGGGCGCTTTCTCACTCTGATTACTCTGGAGGAACCGGCATCCGAGGAAGCCTATTCCATGATCCTGAGATCGGCATCGACGGTTCGCGATTTTATTAAGCAGTACTTTCCGTTTACCGTATCGATCGGCGTCAGCCGCGTCCGCAAAGAGTTTGCCTACCTGAGCGTATCCGCACAGGAAGCCGAGGAGGCATTGAAGCATAAGCTCGTGGCAGGTACGAACGAGGTCATTCCTATTGCCGAATTCCAACCGGATGGAACCGATGGACAGCAGCAGCCTCTCCCGATCTCGTTCCGTGAACTGGAGAACGATTTGATCTATGCCATCCGTTCCATGGACCGCGAGCTGGCTTACCGGTATGTGGACTCACTCGGTTCTCTGCAGGGTATTCGCACCATCAGCTATCAGTGGCTTCAAAGCCAGCTGGCCGAAATGGTGTTCTCTATCCATCGCACCGTCGGAAGCTCCCTCCGCAAGCCTATGGCGGAGCCTGTCATGGCCGAGCTTATGGAGCTTGCTACATTGGAGGAATGGAGCAGCTGGCTGAAAATACAAGCAATCGACCGGCTCATTGCCGGGTTGTCGGATGAGCATATGGAGCACATGCAGAACGTCGCCCGGCAGCTCGCCGCTTACATTGAGGAGCACAATGAAGAGGATCTGCGTCTGGAGAGCTGCTGCAAGGCACTGAACCTCCCTGCTTCCATCGGCAAGCAGGCGCTAAAGGAGGTTCACGACACAACCTTCTCCGAATTCTTGCTGCAAAGCCGGATTGGAAAGGCGCAAAGATGGCTCCTGGAGACGGAAATGAGCGTCGAGGAAATCGCCTCCCGCTTGCAGTACAGCAATGCGCAGAACTTCTCCCGGACGTTCAAGAAGGCGGTCGGCGTCCCTCCGGGACATTATCGGAAGGCTTATAGTTGAAAGGTTGTTATCAGCTAAGGAAGATAGATGGATGAGGGATGGGGATTGCCCGCAGGAGCAGGCGTTGGAGCAACCACTCTCCCGGTGAAAGACAAGCCCGTATTTGGCGGCGTTATCTTCGCTGCCGGCGTCGGCGGAGGTCTGGTGGGGGTACTTCACGTTCGGGGGACTGCCCAAGCTTCGCGCGGCAAGAAGCAGGCCCCTCTGAATACAGCTGCGCAATGTCAAAAAAGCCCATAGACCGCATCGGCGGCTGTGGGCTTTTGAGTGAAAGCTTATTCTTTGTGACTGTTGTTGTTTCGCCACTTGTTGAACTGCAAAAACTCCATAAACTGATCCTTACTGACTCCCGAAGACATGGCCTCCCGAACGAGTCCCACCCACTCCTCATCCAGATCCTGATGCTCGGTCGTTTTATTGTGCAGGAACGATTCTATAGGTACGTCGAGAACCGCGCATATTTTCTCCAGAAATTGAATGGAGGGATTGGATTGGATATCCCTCTCGATGGAACTTAAATAGGATTTCGCTACCCCGGCCTTTTCGGCGAGTTCCGTGAGGGTGAGCCCCTTTTCCATCCGTAATTGTTTCACTCGTCTGCCTATCATGGTAGCACCCCTACTGTTCTTTCTTTTTCTCTTCCTTCATATTTTATCAAAAAAAGTGCCGATGTGAACGTGTAAAAAAGAAAAAAATGAAATGAGCGACCATCCATACTTGGATTATGCTGTATCGGCTGGTACATGAAAGCCAAATACGGCTTGTCCTGCCCTAGCCCAAACAAGCCTTCAACATCCCGCTCCGGGATGATAAAGGCTGTTGAAGTGAGATGGAGAGAGCTGCGGCGCTCCATCCTGTTCGTTATTTTATCAAACGAATCGTTAAAGGATATTCATACATTTGCCCTTTGGAGGCCCGAACCGAGGCTATAATAATCACAATAAGCGCGAATATGCCCAGCAGCGGAAGCAGGACAAACCCGATTACCGCGAAGCAGAGAATTCCCGCAACAAAAGAATAGATGATCATCGATATTTGAAAATTCAGCGATTCTTTCGCATGCTCCGCGATATAAGCGGATTCATCCTTCTTAATCAACCAAATAATCAGCGGTGCGAGCACACCAAGAATAATGCATAATACATGAGAAAGCAGCGCCAAGTTTCTTTCTTCACTCGAAACCATACTGCACCTCCGTCCCTGGACTTTGTACTGCCAAACATAGATTGTCACTAGCAATATGTATGCGCCATTCGCGTTGAAGTT
The DNA here is from genome assembly GCF_039543185.1 of Paenibacillus vulneris. Lineage (NCBI taxonomy): Bacteria > Bacillati > Bacillota > Bacilli > Caryophanales > Paenibacillaceae > Paenibacillus > Paenibacillus vulneris. The sequence goes on from NZ_BAABJG010000045.1 coordinate 47,090, forward strand.
GCAGCCGAATCGAAATATTCCGCTATCTGCACCAAATCGGCAAAAAAAATAAGGTGCCGGATGCCGGCCCCCTATAGAAGATTTATGCTGTTAATTATTCATTACGGTAATTGGGTAGACCCCATCAAATAGCGGTCGCATTCACGGGCGGCCTCCCGTCCTTCGTTGATCGCCCACACGACGAGGCTTTGCCCGCGGCGCATATCCCCTGCGGCAAACACGCCTTCTACGTTCGTAGCAAATTTGCCGTAATCCGCCTTGGCGTTGGAACGCTCATCCTTCTCTACACCCAATTGATCCAGGACCGTATGCTCCGGACCGAGGAAGCCCATCGCCAGCAAGACTAGCTGGGCAGGGTATACCTTCTCGCTGCCCGGAACCTCCACCGGCACAAACCGGCCTTGTTCATCCTTCTTCCACTCGATAAGCACCGTATGGAGCTCCTTCACATGCCCATGTTCGTCCCCGACGAATTTCTTCGTGCTGATCTGATACGTCCGGGGGTCATCCCCTTGCAGCGCAGCCGCCTCCTGCTGCCCGTAATCCACCTTCAGCACCTTCGGCCATTCCGGCCACGGATTGTTCGCTTGGCGGGTCTCCGGCGCCTTCGGCATCAGCTCGAATTGCAGCACGCTTTTGCATTGATGGCGGATGGAGGTGCCCACGCAATCCGTCCCCGTATCGCCGCCGCCGATAACGATGACATCCTTGCCTTCAGCGGAAATGAACTGTCCGTCTTCATGCTTGGAATCGAGCAGACTCTTCGTATTCTTCGACAGAAATTCCATAGCCAGGTGGATGCCCTTCAGCTCGCGGCCTTCAATATTCAAATCGCGGCCCTTGGTCGCGCCACCGCACAAGACGACGGCATCGAACTCTTCCTTCAGCCTGGAAGCCGGAATATCTTTGCCGATCTCCGTACCGGTAACGAACTGGACGCCCTCGGCCGCCAACAGATCGATGCGGCGCTGCACGTAGGCTTTATCCAGCTTCATGTTCGGAATGCCGTACATGAGCAGCCCTCCGATGCGGTCCGCGCGTTCGTATACGGTCACCGAATGGCCCGCTTTATTCAGCTGGGCGGCACAGGCGAGCCCTGACGGGCCTGATCCGACGACCGCCACCTTCTTGCCGGTGCGCGATTGGGGTGGCTCGGGAACAACCCAGCCTTCGGCGAAGCCTTTATCGATGATCGATTTCTCGATATTTTTAATGGTTACCGGCGTGTCCTTCAGGCCCACCGTACAGGAGCCCTCGCAGGGCGCAGGGCACACTCGGCCCGTAAATTCCGGGAAATTATTCGTCTTATGCAGACGATCCAGCGCCTCCCGCCATAGTCCGCGGTAGACAAGGTCATTCCATTCCGGGATCAGATTGTTGACCGGACAGCCTGCCGCCATCCCGCTGATCAGCTTCCCCGTATGGCAAAAAGGGATGCCGCAGTCCATGCAGCGCGCGCCCTGCACCTGCAGCTTCTCCTCGCTCATCGGAACGCTGAACTCGTTCCAATGGCTGATCCGCAGCAGAGGGGCCGTCTCTTCGGGAGTTTCCCTCTGATACTCCATAAATCCGGTTGGTTTCCCCATCGTATACCTCCTGCTCGTGCCGGGCAGCGGCCGATCCTCTTTCGAATGCAGCCAAAGGAATCGTTCAAGCCCGGCACGGGATTAATATTAGTTGCCGCCTACGCGGGAGACGTCCCTCATGTTCTCTTCGAATGCGACCAGCATCGCTTCCTGCTGGCTCAAGCCGGAGCGCTTCACGCGCTCGATTGCCTCGAACATCCGCTTGTAATCCTTCGGAATGACCTTAATGAATTTCCAGAGATACTCTCCCCAGTTTTTCAACACGCGATCGGCTACGGTGCTGCCCGTAAACGTCTCGTGGCGCTGGATCATATTGCGCAGCTCCTCGGCTTCATACGTTTCCTCGACCTGCTCGAGCAGCACCATCTCTTTATTGCAGCGTTCGCTGAATGTACCGTCTTCATCCAGCACATAGGCGATGCCGCCTGACATCCCGGCTGCAAAGTTACGACCCGTCAAGCCAAGGACGACTACGCGTCCGCCGGTCATGTATTCGCAGCCATGGTCGCCCACGCCTTCGACAACGGCGCGAACGCCGGAGTTGCGCACGCAGAACCGCTCACCCGCTATTCCCCGGATATAGGCCTCGCCGTCCGTAGCTCCATAGAAGGCCACGTTGCCGATGATGATGTTGTCCTCGGCGGCAAACGTCGACTGCTCGGAAGGGAAGATGGCGATTTTGCCGCCGGATAAGCCTTTGCCGACATAGTCGTTCGCATCCCCTTCCAGGGAAAGCGTGATGCCCCTCGGCACGAAGGCGCCGAAGCTCTGCCCTGCGGAGCCGTTAAAATGCAGACGGATCGTATCGTGAGGCAGTCCCTCACTACCGTAACGGCGGGTGACCTCGCTGCCGACGATCGTCCCGACGACGCGGTTGACGTTATGAATCGGCAAAATCACATGCACGTGCTCTTTCCGTTCAAGAGCAGGCTTGCAGGCTTCCAGCAGCTCCGTCATGTCCAGGGACCGATCCAGACCGTGGTCCTGGGTCTCGGAGCAGAATCGTCCTACCTCTTCTCCAACCTCCGGCTGGTGTAGAAGAGGGGACAAGTCGATGCCTTTGGCCTTCCAATGCTCGATGGCCTGCTTCGTTTCGAGAATCTCGGTATGTCCGATCATTTCCTCAATCGTACGGAAGCCGAGCTCCGCCATCAGCTCGCGCGCGTCCTGCGCGACGAAATGCATAAAGTTGACCACGTGCTGCGGATCTCCCGAAAATTTTTTGCGCAAATCCGGATTCTGGGTAGCCACGCCAACCGGACAGGTGTCCAAGTGACATACCCTCATCATAATGCAGCCGAGGGCGATCAGCGGTGTAGTGGCGAAGCCGAACTCTTCGGCTCCAAGCAGCGCGGCAATAACGACATCGCGGCCCGTCATCAGCTTGCCGTCCGTTTCTACCGTGATGCGGCTTCTCAGATTATTCAGCACCAGCGTCTGATGCGTTTCGGCAAGCCCCAGCTCCCACGGCAAGCCGGCATGGCGGATGCTCGTTTGCGGCGAGGCTCCGGTTCCCCCGTCGTAGCCGCTGATCAGGACGACGTCGGCCTTCCCTTTGGCCACGCCGGCTGCGATTGTGCCTACTCCCACCTCGGATACGAGCTTGACGCTGATTCGAGCCCGCGGGTTCGCGTTCTTCAGATCGTGAATCAGCTCCGCCAAGTCCTCGATCGAATAGATATCATGATGCGGCGGAGGCGAGATCAATCCCACACCCGGCGTTACGCCGCGGACCTCGGCGACCCAGGGGTACACCTTCGTGCCCGGCAGCTGACCGCCTTCCCCCGGTTTGGCGCCCTGCGCCATCTTGATTTGTATCTCGTCGGCGTTAACGAGATAATGGCTCGTTACGCCGAAGCGTCCCGAGGCCACCTGCTTGATCGCACTGCGGCGAAGGTCTCCGTTCGCGTCGGGAGCGAAGCGCTCCGGATGCTCCCCTCCCTCGCCTGTATTCGATTTACCGCCGATCCGGTTCATAGCGATCGCCAGGCTCTCATGAGCTTCCTTCGAGATGGAGCCGTAAGACATGGCACCTGTCTTGAACCGTTTGAACATCGATTCTACAGACTCGACTTCTTCAATAGGAACCGGATTGCGGTTCGGCTTAAAGGAGAGCAGGGAACGCAGCGTGGCGTACTTTTCATTTTCTTTATGAATCAGCTTGACGAAGCTTTTGAACATGCCGTAATTGTTTGTTCGGACGGCCGTCTGCAGGGCGTGGATCGTTTCCGGGTTATACAAATGATCCTCGCCGTTCTTGCGCCACTGCAGCTCTCCCCCCGTATCCAGCACACGATCCCGGCCCTCCTGCTCGGAGAAGGCCCGCTGATGACGGAGAATCGCTTCCTGGGCAATCCCCTCTATCGTCATTCCGCCGACCGGCGTATAAGTCCACGTAAAATATTTATCGATAACGGAGGAGTCCAAGCCAATTGCTTCAAAAATCTGCGCTCCGCGGTAGCTCTGGATCGTGGAGATGCCCATCTTGGCCAGCACCTTCACTACGCCCTTGGTAGCGGCTTTCACGTAGTTATAAACCGCCTTTTCCGCCGTAATGTCCTTCAGCCTGCTATGGCGGACCATATCCTCCAGCGTTTCCAAGGCCAGATAAGGATTGACCGCGCTGACCCCGTAGCCCAGAAGCAGAGCAAAATGATGCACCTCACGCGGCTCGCCCGACTCCAGCAGCAAGCCTACCTTCGTCCGCGTGCCTTCGCGGATCAGGTGGTGGTGCAGGCCCGAGACCGCAAGCAGCGCAGGTATGGCTGCATGGCGGGCATCTACGCCGCGGTCGGATAATAGAATCAGCGTTGCGCCGCCGGCAATCGCTTCATCCGCAGCCGCGTACAGCTCATCCATCGCGCGTTCCAGCGCGGACGCGCCCTCAGCCGGATTGAACAGGATCGGCAGTGTAACCGTGTGGAAGCCTTCACGCTGAATGCCGCGCAGCTTGGCAAGCTCTGCATTCGTCAGGATCGGCGTAGCCAGCCGGATTTGACGGCAGCTTGCCGGCTCCGGCCGGATCAAGCTGCGCTCGGGACCCACCGTAGTGCCCTGCGCCGTAATAATCTCCTCGAAGTTGGCGTCGATCGGCGGGTTCGTCACCTGCGCAAACAGCTGCTTGAAGTAGCTGTACAGCAGCTGCGGCCGGTCCGACAGCACCGCCAGCGGAGCATCGAAGCCCATGGAGCCTACAGGGTCCACTCCGGTTTTAGCCATAGGCTCCAAAATTTTGCGCAGGTTCTCGAAGGTATAGCCGAACGCCTGCTGGCGCTGCAGCACCGTATCGTGATCGGTCTGCGGCACTTCAGCCGCTTCCGGCAGCTCCTCAAGCGATACCAGGTGCTCATTCAGCCATTCGCGGTACGGATGCTCGGCGACAATGCTCCGCTTGATCTCCTCATCGGATATGATCCGGCCTTCCGCCGTATCTATGAGCAGCATGCGGCCCGGCCGCAGACGCTCCTTGCGGATAATGCGCTCCGGAGCGATATTCAGCACGCCGGCTTCGGAAGCCAGGATTATGAGATCGTCCTTCGTAATATAGTAGCGGCCCGGGCGAAGCCCGTTGCGGTCGAGCACCGCGCCGACCACCTTCCCGTCCGTAAACGAGATGGCGGCCGGTCCGTCCCACGGCTCCATCAGGCAGCTGTGGTATTCGTAGAACGCTTTCTTCTCATCGCTCATCGACTCATGCTTCGACCAAGGCTCGGGAATCATCATCATCGCCGCGTGAGGCAGGGAACGGCCGGACAGCATGAGGAACTCGAGCGTATTGTCAAACATTTGCGAATCGGAGCCGCTGGTATCGATGACCGGCAATATGCTCTTGAAATCCTCCCCGAACAGCTCCGTTTCGCACATGGCCTGACGCGCATGCATCCAATTGACATTGCCGCGCAAGGTGTTAATTTCTCCGTTATGAATGATATAGCGGTAGGGATGCGCCCGCTCCCAGCTCGGGAACGTATTCGTGCTGAACCGGGAGTGAACGAGCGCCAGCGCAGTTTCAAAGGCGGGATCCTTCAGCTCGATATAGAAATGGTCAACCTGAGCGGGCGTCAGCATCCCTTTGTATACAATGGTTCGGCTTGATAAGCTCGCAAAATAGAGCGGCTGTTCACAGTTCAAGGCACGCACGGCATTCTCGGTCCTTTTGCGGATCACGTACAGCTTGCGTTCGAATGCAAGCTCCTCCACGCCGTTCGCCCCGATAAAAATTTGGCGGATAAAGGGCTCTACCGATTTGGCGGACTCGCCCAGGGAGGAATGATCCGTAGGAACTGTTCTCCAGCCAAGCAATAGCTGGCCGGCTGCCGCCACGTTCTCCTCCAAAATCTTCTCACAGGCAGCACGCTCAGCCGCATCCTGAGGCAAAAAAAGCATACCGACGCCGTATAGTCCGGCCTCCGGCAGCTCTATGCCTTCCTTGCCGCATTCCGCTTTCAAGAAGCGATGCGGAATTTGCAGCAAAATACCGGCGCCGTCTCCCGTATTCGTCTCACTGCCCTGTCCGCCGCGATGGTCCAGATTGCATAGAACATTCAACGCTTGACCGACAATCTCATGACTCGGCTTCCCCTTGATGTTGGCAACAAAACCGATACCGCACGCATCATGCTCGAACTGCGGATCGTACAGGCCTTGCTTCATTGGCAATCCTTTTCTGTTCATGTTGTACAACCTTTCTATCCTTTATTTGTTCAAGCTCTTACCAACATAATTTAGTACAGTAAAGCTTTACATACATAAAGTTAGGAATGGGAAAAAAGAGGCGACGACGATCTGTTGCTCTGGAAACTGCGATCTGCTATTGGACCCGCTTCTCTTGATGAACATGGAGATGATGTGCCTCTTTGCGCTGCAAACTATGACAATTCTATGAACCTCTCTTAAAAGGTATGATTTATATTAACACCTAAGAACTGACTAATCAATTTAAACCTATGCATTTTTTCTGCAAAATCCAATCTTTGCTCCTATATCTAACATGGAATGTTCGTGTTTCCCTACCGCATGGACTTGAAATCGAAATCATGCTTGCCTCGGCATCGAAAGGTACACCAATCCGCTGCTCTTGATGCCTTATATTTCATCTATGAAAGGCTCTACCATAGGCGCGTTCATATTTTCACGACCAGGCAGACGGAACCAGCATCATCGCCACCCCGGCTTCATAGGGGGCTTTCCCTACCTCTTACCCCTCAGCGTTCGAACGGAGGGTCCGCACGGCTCGAATCCACTCCTCCGCCCTCCACTTCTATGCTATGCATAAAATAGCTTGTCATTGCCGTTCCCTGCTGCAGATGTCCCGAAAAAAAATACAGTCGGCTCTTGTACCTCATCCCGCATCCGTTCCCGGCATCCGCCAGATCCCTTCGCATCTGCGGGCAGGCGGCTCTGAGATATTCCTCCTGATGACCGGGGCTAATAAAAAAAGGGGGCCTGCTGTCGCAGACTCCCTCCTTCACGCCGCCTCTAACGGCAGCCGTGGATAATGATTAATTGGCAGGAACCGGTGTCAACCGGATCGTCGGTCTTACGGTCCCTTCCTCCTTCAGCTTATATACCGAAGTCATAATACTGAGATAGCCGTCTTTGGAAGCCGTAAACACATAGCTGTCAGTCGGCAGATTGAAAAATGCGTAATTGCCGTACGAATCGGTTTCCGTCGAATACGTAGCCTGTCCTACGGCCGTTACCCGCACCCCGGCCAAAGAGGAGGAAGAGGAGCCGGTCACGTTACCGTAGATCACCGTATGGGCCATAGCCCTGTCGTACGTATAAGCGGACGGACGAATGTTTACATAGATCGGGGTATCTCCCGTAGCATATCCCGGCTTGGTGAATTGAAGCCTGTAATGCATCCAAGGCTTCAGGGTTGCCGAGTAGCTGCCGTTGTCATCCGTAATCAGCGTAGTAACCAGCTTCTCGCTCGTACTGCTCATCTGATAAACAGCAACGGTCACTCCCGATTGTTTCACGCCTGTTGCATAATCATAGACTACGCCGCTGATTGTAGTCGCTTTAGGAACCATAAACACAGTTACCGTTGTGTTCTCGCCGGATCTGATTTCAAACGGTGCCGATACGGCCTCCTCATAGCCTTCCGCCGTGACGCGTGCTACTCCCGTACCTTCCGGCAAGTCGAACAGCATGGCTCCGTCTACATTGCTTTCCTCGGTAAACGTTTGGCCGTTAACGGTAACGGTCACCATCGCTCCAAATACTCTCTGCTGGGTTCCCGACGTGTTGTCTCTTGCCCTTACAAACAGCGTATTATGAGCCAGCTCTACCGTATCAGCCTGAACCGTTTGACCCGCAGCTACGGTGATGTTAACTCTGCCGGCAGCTACATAGCCGTTTGCCTTATAGGACAGACTGTACGTCCCTGGCACAAGGCTTACGCTAAATTGTCCATTCCCATCGGTTGTCACGGATGTCACGGCGGTACCTGTTACGGCAGCTCCGCTGTAGACGGATACGGTCACGCCTGCAATGCCTTTATTGGCTGCATTGGATTGACTTAATGTGTAGTCATATACATAACCGCTTACGGTACCTCTTTGGGAATACGACGAGGAGCCGCTGCCCCGGGAGGAGCCTCCTCCGCCGCCGGCTGCGGTCGAAGCGGAAGCTCCCCCGCCGTCTACCTTGCCGGGCTGTTTCCCAAAGGTCGACCCTTTAGCCGCATCATTCAGCGTTACGCTATCCAGAGTACCCTGCCCTTTGACTTCAATAACATCATTGGCCGTCAGGTGATTGATCACGGTACCCGGAGCCGTTTCCAATAGGGTTTTGCTCTGAACGGTTACCTCCTGTACCTTGGTGGTACCTTCCAGCACGACACGGATAGTACCGTTTTTCTTGTCAATAATGACTTTATTCAACACGGAATTCGCGATATGAACCGAGTTGGAGCCGCCACCGTTAATCGTTGTAGTACCTTTTACGGTAACGTTCGATAAATAAGCGTCTCCTTCCTTGATGCTGCTTGCCAGCAGGAGATCACCCTCGATGACCGTATTTTGCAATTTGATTCCCGATGCATCGATCACGACATTGCCGGCTTGAGTCGCCAAGCCTGTCTCGGGACCGTAAGTGCCTTCCTGGTTGTACACGACCTGGCTATTCGCAGCAGGCAGCGCCCGGTCCAGCATAACTACCGCTTCGGCACGCGTAATTTCTTTTTTAGGCTGGAACGAATGGTCGGCATATCCATCCACAATATGTTTTGCAACGGCTGCCTTTACAGCCCCTTGGCTCCAGGAGGAGATTTGGGCGTCGTCCTTGAAGCCTGCAGATGCATTCGCAGAAGAGTCCAGCTTGAGCAGACGGGAAATCATCACAACGGCTTCTTCGCGGTTAATTTTGTTCTCTGGACGGATCGCTTGATCCTCATAGCCTTCGATGTAGCCGGCGCCGACCGCCTTCATTACATCGTTATAGCTCCAATCTGCCGATTTTACATCTTTGAAGCTCGCACTGGCGGTTGTCTTCAAATCGAAGGATCGGTTTACCAATGCCATGAACTCGGCTCTAGTGATGGAGTGATCCGGCTTGAAGGAGCCGTCTTCATACCCTTGAATCCAATTTTGGGCTACCCAGCGCGTGATTTGCTTCTCGGCCCAATGCCCCTTGACGTCGGATGCGTTCTCCGCACCGAAGGCGACTCCGAAGGAGGAGATGAACAAGCATAGGGATAGCAGGAAGGCTGTTAATGTTCTGGCTGGTCTGGCTGGTCTGGCTGGTCTGGCTGGTCTGGCTGATCTGTAACTCACAGTACGTTATTCCCCCATATGATCTTTTTTTGGTCTTTCCGGTTCCGGCCTTGCCAAGCCGTCTTTTCCTTACATTGGATAATTCCCCACTAGATATTCGGCATCAATCCTGCAAAAGTTTATAGTTTTTCTAAAAAAAGTTAATGAGTAAATATTTTTATGGACAACGATGGGAAAACAAGCCATTCCGCTTAAGACCTATACTCAACCTTCCCAACCTATGCTATGATAAAATGACATATTTCACCGAGAGGACTGTCTAACCAACGTGGCCAAATTATATTTTCGGTACGGCACCATGAACAGCGGCAAATCGATTGAGGTACTGCGAACCGCTCATAACTATGAAGAGCAAGGTAAGAAGGTTCTATTATTCACTCCGGCTGTTGATAACCGTTACGGTGTAGGTACGGTAGCTTCAAGGATCGGGATGCAGAAGAAAGCGATCATTATCGATGATCATATGGATATGGTAAGTCTGGCGGCAAAGGAAAAGCCGAATTGCATCATTATTGATGAAGCGCAATTTTTGCGTAAGGATCAGATTATGCAGTTGACGGAAATCGTGGATGATTTGAACATACCCGTTATCGCCTACGGTCTGAGAGCCGATTTTATGGGCCAATTGTTCGAGGGCAGCTACCAGCTGCTTGCTTTGGCGGATAAGATTGAGGAGATCAAGACCGTCTGCTGGTTCTGTGATAAAAAAGCCATTATGAACATGCGGTGTGAGGACGGACGCCCAGTATTTACCGGGGAACAGATTCAAATCGGGGGAAACGAAAGCTACTTGCCGGTATGCCGCAAATGCTACTCTGCCAAACGTAAGGCCCAGGGATAACTTATCAAGATGGAGCGAATCCGCTCCGTCTTCTTTTTTTATAGCCTGCGGGAACCTGCCCCTAACGCCCAAAATCATGAATTTCGCCCGCACCATCCCCTTCCTTCGTTCATACCATACAATAACTCGAGGAATTGGTGGTGAGGGGGATGCTGAACAAGGAACTGTTGTACAAGCTGGCCATAGCGGTTTATTTAACCGTGTGGTTCGTAGGCAGCTTCTGGATGATGGCTGCGCTGCAAAGCGGTCTTTTGAAGCATGCGCTTGGAATTGATTGGAAGCTTGTCGAGGAGTATGTATATTATGCCTTGGCCGGTGCCATAGGCGGGAGTCTCTATGCTTTGCGCCTGTTTCACGAATTTTACAATCAAATCTCCGAACGCTGGCTGTTCTGGTACCTGCTGCGTCCGATCAAGTGCGCAGGGGCGGCCGTGATGACCATCATCTTGTTTCAAAGCGGCATTCTGCTGCTGCAGACGGGTGACTCCATGCTGGCCAAGATCGGTATCGCATTCCTGGTCGGGTTCGGGTACGGCAAGGTGATGGAGAAGCTGAAGGCTTTGGCCGAAACCTTATTCAACGGAAAAAACAACCCTTCCTCATCTCAAGGAAACCAGAACCCCCCTTCCGACGTATGGAATGAGGACGATGCGCCAAAGCATTAACGTACAATTATAAATGGAGGTTCAACTGCTGTAATGCGTTCATTATCATTCCTATGGAAGACGGGCTTAGCGATCGGGGTAGCGTCGCTCTTGCTTCTCTTCAGCATCTACCAATGGGGTTCCTATTCTTATACCCAACAAGTCGCGGTTCTCGCTTACCATCATCTCAGTCATGACGAACAAAGCAATGTCACCATCACTCCGCAGCTGTTCCGGGAGCAGCTGTCCTTTTTGCGCCAAAAAGGCTATCATTTCATCACCTTGGACCAATTCAAGCAGTTCATCGAAGGAGGGTCTGTGCCTAACAAAGCCGTTCTCGTAACCTTCGACGACGGATATGAGAGCTTCTATACATACGGCTATCCCATTCTGAAAGAGCTGGGCATTCCGGCAGTCAACTTCGTCGTGACGAAGGACCTGCATCATCCGAAAAGGCCGCACCTGCCTTCCTTATCCCAGGAAGAAATTCGAACTATGGCGCTGGAAACCAAAGACATCGACTTTCAATGCCATTCCCACGACATGCACGCCAAAATGAACGGAAGACCGCATCTGACCAGCCTGCTGCATAGGGAGGGAGCAGCGGAAACACCGGAGGAGTACCGGCAGCGGGTTCTGAAGGATACGAATGCTTGTATCAGAAATCTGTACGAGCTGCATTCCGAACCCGTAGATTCCTACGCGTATCCGTTCGGAATGTATCATCAGGAAGCTACGGAGCTTATCCGACAGGCCGGTATTAAGTATGCCTTTACCGTGGCGAGCCATATGGCGATCCGGGCGGACGACCCGATGCAAATTCCCCGCATCAACGCAGGCAATCCAAGCATTACGCCGGAATCGCTTCACCAGACGATTATGCGCCGGGCCATTGCGCGCAAGCTGCCCGTTACCAGACTCTAACATCAGGCTTGTGCCGGAAACAGCAAGGTGGAGGCTTCTCCTTCCCCGCAGCTGTCGCGAAACCAGAGGTCCTTATAATCGACCCAACCAAAAGCGCTTATTTTGACGCCCTGAAGCTGCACAGGAAACGATGCCGTCTGACGCCAACGGTACCATAAGATGACCGCCCGCTCGGCAAGGAGCTCCTCCTCAAGCCGGAGCAGCTGCCGAAGCCTTGCTTCCCTGGACGGCATGGCCGGAAGTCCGGACAAGCCGCTATCCAGCCTTTGCAGGCAGGCTTCGGACAAGCAGCTGCGCAGCGGGCTCTGGCCGCCGCCGAGTATCGACCACATGGCTCCCTCTGCATCCGCGTCCACCGGTTGCTCCAGCAGAAGCAGATCGGCTTCGGTCCGTACGGAAGGATCGGACAGCTCTTCATAAGGAACGAATCGAACCTTTAACGTAACGCCTATTCCGTCCAAAGTCTTCGCCAGCCACGCCGCATCCCTTTCATTCCCCGCTCCGGCATAGGTGAGGAGCAGCAGGGCACACCAATGGACACGATCTTGTTCCTCCTGCCCCTCCTTACGGCTGCGGCCCTGCAAATCGAGGGCACCCGTCAATGCCTTCTCCTTGTCGTCGAGAACCCCGTATGGGGAGAGCTTCTCCATCCAGCTAACCTTTCGTACAAATGCATCCGCCAGTTCCCCGCGGTTCCCCCCTAAGCCTTCGACAGCCGCCTGATTTCGAATGGCGTGGAATAGTGCATCTCGCAGCTCCGGCTGCTGCAGCGGGCCTCCCTTGGCCTGGTGCAGCAGGATATACTTGCAACCAAAATCATGCCGTTCTACGGCAGACCAGCCGCCTTCAGCGGACGATGGCAGGGCGCCTCCGAAATGCCGGAAGTTCATCCCTCCCGACTCGAGGTCATTCTCACGTAAAGGACGAAGTTCGGAGCTTCCTCTCTGCTCAAGCAAACGGCTTTGGGGTGAATCCTCGTCCCCCGATGCCTGCAGATCTATAAACTGCTTCCCCTCCCTGGCCTCGTAGATGTCAGGAAGAAACCACATCTCCACCCGATCAAGCTGGGATGGCCGAAGGAAATAATCCGGATTGGCATCCAGCACCAGGACGCTGTCATCCCTTCGGGTCAGCTTGAAAGGGCCCGTCCCGATGACCTGAACCGGCCACTCTGCTCCAAGCGGCCCCGGAACGATGGAAGACGCCGGGGAAGCCAGCAGCGACAACAGGTGATGGCAGCTCGATTGGCAGCGGATTTCTATTAAATACTCATGCAGCGCAGCTATGCGCTCTATCGGAGCATACAAACGGCTGTATGGAGAAGGCCGTTCCTCTCCCCGCACAAGCCGTTCCAGCGACCGCTGCACATCCTCCGCCTTGCAGGCAGCCCCATTATGGAAGCGGACCTGCTTCTGCAAATAAAACCTCCAGCACCGCGCCTCCTCATCCCTTTCCCAATGATGGGCCAGGCCTGGGGCAAAGGTATCTCTATCCGGGTCGAAAACGACCAAGGTGTCGAACAGCTGCCGGATCAGGTGCAGCTCGGTACGGCGGGTCGCATAGATCGGATCGAGCATTCCCGGCTTCCGGTACGAAGGGAAGCGGAGCAAATGCCGCTGTTCAGCCCCTCCCTTATGGTTATGGAAGCCGAAGGACCGTCCGATGGCGTCATGCAGCCGCTCCCGCCCCTGCTCCGTGAGCAGCGGCGATTGAAGCAGCTTCACCGCCTCCTGCAATTGACCCGTGCCTATCCATGCTTCAGCCTGCTCCAGGAGCAGCCGGTCTACATCGGCGAGAAACCGGACCCGGGAGCTGTGACCCCGGCCGTTTCCCGGCCGCCAGCCGATCCAGCCGCGGCCCAGCAACGCCTTGACAATCAGCTTGGCGTTCCGTTCCGTACAATGCAGGCAGGCTGCGATAGCGGGAATCGTAACGGCGGCTTCCTCCTGCGGATGCTCCGGCCTCCAGGCCCGGTATAGCTGTGCATAATGCTCAATCAGCTGCAAGGGATAACCCTCCTCTTCACCTCCCCCCCAAAAGGGGGAAATCCATTAAATAGAGATTACCCTTTTTATTCCCCTTTATCCAGGTACAATAAAAGCAAATCTTTGGATTCCTACGGAAGGAGGCCCGTCCTTATATGAATCCCTCCCAGCCTTCGGCCTTCAATCGGTCTGACGTCCGCCATACCATCGGTCCTGCGGCAGAGGGACGTCTTCAGGTACGCGTCATCGCCTGGATTACCGCCATCAGTCTGCTGGGTGACTCAATGCTGTACATCGTGCTGCCGGTCTATTGGCGGGAGTTCGGCCTCGACGCCCTGTGGCAGGTTGGAGTGCTGCTCTCCGTCAACCGTTTCGTGCGGCTGCCGTTGAATCCGCTGGTCGGCTGGTTGTACGGCCGAATCAGCAAGCGGATGGGCGTCATGCTGGCCGTAATACTGGCTTTCCTGACGACCGCCGCTTACGGAGCCTTCTCCGGCTTCATCGCACTGCTGGCGGCGCGCGCCTTGTGGGGGGCGGCTTGGTCGCTCCTGCGCATCGGCGGCTACCTTACAGTGCTGGAGGCTGCCGACGACAGCAACCGTGGGCGCCTGCTCGGCAGCTACAACGGCATCATCGGCGTCGGCAGCCTCATCGGTATGCTGGCCGGCGGCGTTCTGGCCGATGCGCTTGGCGCGCGCATCGTGTCGCTTCTGCTGGCCGCCGCCATGCTGGCCGGCATCCCGCTGGCTTGGCGGCATGTGCCCGGCGCAGCCGCCCAAGAGCACCCCGGCGGCTCCCCCGCCGGGAAACAGACTGCGGCTCGCCGGCCCTTCGCCGCCTTGACGGGAGGCGGCCGCTCCAGGCTCGTGCTCGCCACGGGGCTTGTGACGGCCGTCGTCTTCTTCGGCGTCTATGCCGGCACGATGAGCCCGGTTATCGAGGCTCATCTGCCCGACTCCGGCACGCTGCTGCTGTTCGGCGTTTCGTTCGGCGCCGCTTCGCTCGCAGGCGTCGCGCAGGCCGTCCGCTGGGCCTGGTCCCCGTTCCTGTCGCCGCGGATCGGAGCGTGGTCCGACGGCCCCCGCGGCCGGCTGCCTCTCTTTATCGGCAGCCTTGTCCTGGCGGTTGCGGCGCTTGCACTGCTGCCGCACCCGCTGCCCTTCGCAGCATGGCTTGCGGTACTGCTGGCCGCCCAGCTGGCCAACACCGCCATCGTCACGCTGAACGACGCGCTGGCGGCCGACGCCGCGGCGGGCGAATCGCGTGTCGCCTATATGACGACCTATACGACGGTCGTCGATGTCGGGGCCGCGCTGGGCCCGCTGGCCGGCTACGCACTGATCGACTCGCTCGGGCTCGCCGGGGTGTACGGCCTGTGCGCGGCGCTGCTCCTGCTGCTTAGCTTGGCCTGGCTTATTGAAGCGCGAATGCGTTCCCGCCGCTCCCGCGTGGTATAATAAGACCAAAAAGGAGCGAGACGGTTATGCCCTCATTTACAGCCCGGCTGATCCGCCCCGAAGGAACCGGAACATGGACCTATTTGAACGTTCCCTTCGATGCGGAGAGCCTTTTTGGAACCAAAGCCCACATCAAAGTCAAAGGCACTGTCAACGGAATTCCGTATCGAAGCACGCTGATGCTTCATGGGGGCGGAACCCACTACATGGTGGTCAATCAAGCCATCCGCGAGGCCGCCGGCGTTCAAGCGGGCGATACCGTGGAAGTAACGATGGAGGAGGATACGGAGCCTCGCGCCGTCGATATTCCCGATGATCTCCAAACGGCATTGGAGGAGCACGTGGAGGCCGGACGCTTTTTCGCAAAGCTCCCTTATTCCGCCCAAAAGGTGTACGTCGATTGGATCGAAGCCGCCAAAAAGGCCGATACCCGTACCCGCCGCATACAAAAAGCCATCGCCCTGCTGGAGGAGGGCAAACGGCTGAAATGAATGGCCCTCGCTGCATGACAGGCCGGGACCGGCTTTGACGGTATATAAATATGAAAAAAGCCCGCAGCTGCCTGTTCAGCGCGGGCTTCTCCCGTGGTTATACACAAATGGGCTGAATGACCGTTATTTCATCAGCTTACCTATCGTTTTGAGCAGCTCGTCGACGACTTCCTTATCCCCCTGCTCCAGACGTTCGACAACACAGGACCTCATATGCCCTTCGAGCAGCACCTTCCCTACACTGTTCAGAGCGGATTGGATAGCGGCGATCTGATTGAGAACATCATCACAATAGGTGTCCTTCTCAATCATCCCCTTCACACCCCGAATCTGGCCTTCGATCCGGTTCAAGCGGGAGATCAAGTTATCTTTGACCTTATCCGAATGATGGCTTTTCCGGGTTCCGTCCACGGCGCAGCAGGCATCCTCTTCGTTCAAGGCATTGTGATTTATTACAGTTTCCATATCTTTGGCGCTCATCATCAGTCACTTCACTTTCTATAGCGGACGAGCTCACCGCTCCCGCCGTTTTTATATATTATACAATACCCCTCCCCGGTTTCAAACCCATTTCCCCTGGCATGGCCGCAAGTCCGACGGAATAGGTGCGGGGGCCGGAGCTTTCTAGAAAACTTCGGGCCGTTATGCAAACTTTCTCTTTAATATGCCCCGAGGATACACTATACTGAATCTATTATTTGACGATAATAGAAAAAAGTAGGTCTTAACCATGGAACATCTTCACGTTCATTATAACGGTTGGATTGTCTTGCTTTCCTTTGTCATTGCCTTGCTGGCTTCTTATTCCGCCCTCAATCTGGCAGGCAAAATCTCGCGTGCGCGGGGTAAAAGCAAGTACGTATGGCTGATGACCGGCTCCTGCGTCATGGGCTGCGGAATCTGGTCTATGCATTTTGTCGGCATGCTCGCCCTTCATACGGATCTCCAGATCCGCTACGATATTCCCATTACCTTATTATCCGCACTGGCCGGCATCCTGTCCTCCTTCATTGCGTTTCGGGTCACGATAGATACGCAGATGAACAAATGGAGGCTAGGGATCGGCGGCGTTGCGATGGGCGGTGGCATCGTGGTCATGCATTACTCGGGGATGGCCGCCATGCGAGCTTCCTTTACCATGTCATATGACCCTTACCTGTTTGCCGCCTCCGTCGCTGTGGCCCTAGCCGCCTCTTTCGCCGCCTTGTATTTATTCCGCCAATTTCGCCGTTCGCCCGACTTTAGCCGCTGGAAGCTGCTGTCCGCGGTGGTTATGGCCATTGCGGTATGCGGCATGCACTATACCGGCATGGCGGCCGTGCTCATGGCCCCCGGCGAGTCTGCCATTTCGGCAGACATTGCCAGTGAGCCGTCCTTTTTTCTGGTGATCGGAGTTTCATTGGCTATGCTGCTTATTTTGGCCGTGTCCTGGGGAGCCATCTTCTTTGACCGCCACGTCTTGGAGCGTATGGCTTACAGCGATCCGCTGACCGGACTGGCGAACCGCCACGATCTGACGCGTTTTTTCGAGGAGCAGTTTCTTCCCGGAACGGAAGGAGCCGTCTTCTTCCTGGATCTGGACCGTTTCAAGACAATCAACGACACCCTCGGGCACGATATCGGAGATTTGCTCATTCGCGAAGTATCCCGGCGGCTGCAGCAATGTGCCGGAGATAACTGCAGCATTTTCAGGCTGGGTGGGGACGAGTTCCTCGTTGCCATCAAGGAAAACAGCCTCGAATCGGTGCAAGCTTTGGCGGAGCGACTGCTGAACGATATCAAGAAGCCATACTTCCTGGAGGAAAACGAGCTGTACGTCACAGCCAGCATCGGCATCAGCCTCTCTCCGATTCACGGGACCGACCGGACCGCGCTGTTGAAGGCGGCAGATACGGCCATGTATAATGCCAAAGCAGCCGGTAAGAACCGGTACCGGATCTTCGACGAGGAAATGGATCGTCATATGATCCGCAAGCTGGAGCTCGAGAAAGATTTGCGCAAGGCGCTTGCGCACCAGGAGTTCTTTGCCGTGTACCAGCCGAAATGCGATGCGAACAGCAACCGGATCGTCGGCATGGAGGCGCTGCTGCGATGGAACCACCCGCGCTTGGGGATCATATCTCCAAAGGAATTCATCCCCATTGCGGAAGATACAGGCTTGATCATTCCCATCACGCACTGGCTGCTGAAGGAAGTGTCCAGGCAGAATCGGTATTGGCAGGAGCAGCAGCTTCTTCAGGTATGCGTATCCGTCAATATGTCCGTCCGAATTTTTGAAAGTCATGCGCTGTACGATATGGTCGAGGAAGCTCTCGGGCAATCCGGACTGGAAGGCTCTTATTTGGAGCTGGAAATTACCGAATCGATCGCCATGCATGACGCAGAGGATACGAGAGAGCAGCTTCAGCGGCTTCGGCAGCTGGGTGTCCGCATCTCGCTGGATGATTTCGGAACAGGCTATTCCTCCCTTGGGAGCCTGGACGAAATGCCGGTCGATACGCTCAAGATCGATCAGAGCTTTGTCAGTAAAAGCCAAATTCTATCCAAGCAGGCGATCATCAGCAATATTATTGCGATCGCCAAAAATTTGAATTTGGAGGTCATTGCCGAAGGCGTCGAAACCGAAGAGCAGATTCAATTTCTTCAATCCCGGGGCTGCCATGTCATGCAGGGCTATTATTACGGCATGCCGATGAAGGCGGATGAAATCCGACTGCTTGTCAAGGAAACCGTATGAAACCCATGAATTGGATTAGAAATGAACTAGACTGCCGTCTGCCTTATTCCCTTAAGGTAGATCGGCTTATTTTATTTTTAAAGAACCCCTCCTCCCATAAAGTGAGGCCCTGACTTCGCTGTAGATTTAGATGCTTTTTCAGGGAATCCCAATCTAACTGTTTTATATCCCATGGATTCGGCTTATCCTTGCTTGCTTCCGTCATAAAAATGGATGAGTCGCCCCCGTGGTTTGACTCTATCAATCCCCTCCGTCGTGCAATAGTATGTAGGTATAAAAATGAAAGAGAGGTGAGATTTCCATGGGAATAAGAACCGATATTGTTATTCTTTTCTTTAACGATGTAGCAGCAGAGATAACTAATTTCCAAATCATAGGCAGCGCAGAACCATGCACGCCGTTAATTCAAGTAGGATTAAGGGTTTCTAACGCCAGAATTTGTCTGTTGAGAAATGGCTTTGTAATAGAGGAGAGAACGCCGAACTTGTTGCGTTTCGTAAGGATATCGTAATTATCGCGCCCATCGTCAAGGAGACTCGCGGAATATAGTAATGATATGGCGCCGGATCATTTATAAGGAGGTTATCGCATGGTGGTTAGATGTGATAGCTGTATCTGGATGAGATATGAAGGCATGTGACTCCAATGTCGATCAAACGAGACAAATGGATGCAATATTGTATCTTGAACGATACGTCCTCGCTCGCCGCTCGTTTGCCTGAAACTCGGCTGCTGAACCCGAACGGGTTAGCAAAGCTGCTGCTTCAATATCAAAGCCTTGTTCTGAAGCCTCGTGATGGGAGATTCGGACGGGACATCCTGTTCATTACCCGTAACGGAACGAACTCCTATCATATTCATAACGAAAAGAAAACGGTCACCATGAAAGATACCGAGCAGCTGCTCAAATGGATCGGTAAAAAAACCAGGAGACGACGTGGCTATATTGTCCAACGACGCCTGCAGCTTGCTCAAATTCAACACAAGCCGTTCGACATCCGGATCATGGTGCAGCGAAGAAAAGGCACTTCGTCCACTTGGAAAGTGACGGGCTCATACGCGAAAGTAGCGGCACGGGGATATCTTATCACGAATGTCCCTAGTCACATCATTCCAGTTTCTGAGGCGCTGAAACTGGCCCGCATCGGGGATCGCGGCTTGATCTTCAAAATCAAACAGATCGCCCTGTTGGCTGCCGAACGGCTTGGGGAACGTTACCCTAAGCTTAGGCAAGTCGGGTTCGATATAGGCATCGATAGGAACCGACGAATTTGGATCATCGAAGGTAATTATTGGCCGGATTTGCTCCCTTTTCGGTCCTTGAAAGATTCATCGATGTATCGAAGGATACTATGGTATCAGAAACATTAAAGCAGCGAGCCAGTTTATGGTTCGCTGCTTTTGCGTACAAACTATTGCGAACCTGATTCATCCCGGCTCGCTTTCATCGCCTCTACTAACATCGTCGGTGACTGGAAGACTTGGTTCACATTAATGAGAACCAAGCCTTTTTCCCTTCTTACAAGGTAATATCAGCCAGATGAATTTTACGTCCTTCCTTGGCGCTCTGCAGAGCGCCGTACACCATAGCCATGCTCTTGATGTTGTCCGCGCAGAACGTCTCCGGCTTGCGCCCTTCGACGAGTGCGGCAAACATTTCGTCAAGACATCCCTTATGACCGCTGCGCCCGCTCCAGTCCAGGTTCGCCTCCACACGGCGGAAGCGCCGCTTATCCGACTGCTCCTCCGGCGGAAGGATGACTTCGGCGAACGGAGGAGTCGCTCCGTCCCAAATCGCCGTACCGCTGCTGCCGTTGACCCGCCATTCCGCTTCCCAGGACGTCGGGCTTCCCTCCGCGCACCAAGAGCCTCGGTAACAGAATACGCCTCCATCCGAATACTCGAAGATGCATACGGCCGCCGCATTGCCTGCATACCAGGAGCCGGCGGGATTGAATTCATGGCAGTAGACGGATACCGGGTCCTTGCCGGTGATCAGACGGGCCTGATCGAACGTATGGATCGCCATATCGAGCAAGAGCGGGCTCTCCATCGCATCGCGGAAGCCTCCGAAGTGCGGACCGAGGAAAAAGTCTGCATTGACGAAGCCTATCCGGCCGATTCCGGCGTTATCGATCAGATCGCGAAACGCCCGGATCTGCGACAGATACCGGCGGTTCTGCATGACGGCATAGGTACGGCCCCGCTGCTCGGCTAGGGCAACCAGTCTCCGTGCCTCCTGCATGGAGGTCGTCATCGGCTTCTCTCCGAAGATATCGCAATCGAGCTCTAAGGCGGTGGTTGTTACCGCTGCATGGCTCTCCGGTATCGTGACATCGAATACGAGATTAGCTCCGGAATCGGTGATGGCTTGACTCACATCGTCATAAATGCCGCAGCTTATGCCGTAACGCTCCGCCATAGCTTCCGCCGCTTCCTTGCGTATATCGACCATCGCTACGATCTGCGAATCCTCCCGCTCCAGCGCATATTCAATCCAGGCCTTGGACATGCCGCCGCATCCGATAACGGCAATGCGAAATCGTTTCATCTGGCTTCCCCCTTTAATGGTCATGAACCGTCTATTTGCATCATACCCGAACCTGACTCCCCTGTCTTTATTCGATTTGGCTCAATTCCTCTCCTTTATGGCTTATTTTCCCTCCTCTCCCCCGGGGCTATGAGGTGCAAAAAAACGACATCCATCGTATTTCGACACACTTAGGCCAATAAGATCAATTTGTCGAAAAATAACGGTTTTCGTAGGGCCAAAGCCATGGTATAAATAGATTAGGCCATTTTAGCAAATTATGACAGGAGTGGAAATGAGGAATGAAGAAAAAAGTCGTCGTCCTTGGGGGAGGCGTAGCCGGAATGAGCGCCGCCCACGAGCTGATCGAGCGCGGCTTTGATGTCGCTGTATATGAAATGAAAGGAATTCCAGGGGGCAAAGCCCGCTCCATGCCGGTGCCCGGCAGCGGGACGAATGGGCGTAAGGACTTGCCGGGCGAGCATGGCTTCCGTTTTTTTCCGAGATTCTACAAGCATATTATCGACACGATGGAGCGGATTCCCTATGGCAATAACAAGCGCGGAGTCGCCGATAATTTAGTTGAAGGAACACGACTCGGTCTAGCGCGAACAGATGACGTTCCTGTCGAATTCGTTACCGAATTTCCAACCTCCTTGTCCGACATAAAGTCATTGTTCAAATCATTGTTCGACAATCATCTGGGACTTACGGAGCAAGAGGTCGAGCATTATCTGAAGCGGATCTGGCAGGTTATGACAAGCTGCAATGAACGAAGGTCCGAGGAGTATCAGAACATTCCTTGGTGGTCCTTCATCCAGGCGGACCAGCAATCGGCCAATTTTCAACGGGTGTTCACCGGCATGACAAGGATTTTGGTAGCGGCCAAAGCCCGCGAGGCCAACACGGCCACCGTGGGTACGGTAGGAGCACAAATCATGCTGGATATGGTCATGCCCGGCGGCAGCGCAGATCGTCTGCTGAACGGACCGACGAACGAGGTATGGATCAATCCGTGGCTCGATTATTTACGCCAGTCTGGCGTCGACTACCATTTGAACGCGAAGGTGGAGCGAATCGATTGCAAGGATGGCGTCATCACCGGGGCGACCATAACCGAATTCGGGAATACATACGACGTTAAGGGCGACTACTATATAGCCGCATTTCCTGTCGAAGTCATGGCCCAGTTCCTGACTGACGAAATGCTGCGAGCCGACCCCACTTTGTCGAAAATCAAAGAATTGGCAAACGATGTCGATTGGATGAATGGAATCCAGTTTTACTTGAAAGAAGACGTACCCATTCTCCACGGGCATATGATTTATATGGATTCGCAGTGGGCGCTGACCTCCGTTTCCCAGAAGCAGTTCTGGCCCCATACCGATTTGGAGCAATACGGTGACGGAGAGGTTCAGGGCATCATCTCGGTCGATATTTCCGATTGGGAAGCTCCCGGAGCTCTCTTCGGCAAAAGTGCCCGGCACTGCACACGCGATGAAATTATGCAGGAAGTATGGCATCAGCTTAAGGCCAGCCTGAACGTGGGCGGGCGTGTCGTGCTTGAGGACAGTATCATCCATTCCTGGTTTCTTGATGAAGACATCCAGCTGCCGAACCCTGACGGAGTTGCTGCGAATCTGGAGCCTCTCTTGATCAATAAAGTCTATACATGGGAAATGCGCCCGCAGGCTTATACGGCCATTCCGAATCTGTTTCTCGCTTCGGACTATGTAAAAACGAATACGGATCTTGCTACAATGGAAGGTGCCAACGAAGCGGCACGGCGTGCCGTCAACGCGCTGCTGGAAGCGTCCGGCTCCAAGGAAGACCGGTGCGAAGTTTGGGAGATGTATCAGTTCGGCGCTTTGATGCTTCAGCGCTGGCATGATGAGGCGCGATTCCGCAAGGGCCTGCCTTGGGACGGAGATATTTTTTAAAGAAATAGACCGGCAGCCTATAGTGATCTCATAGCAAAGAACCTGACAAGCAGAGCTGCGCAGCCCTGTAGTCAGGTTCTTTTTTCCTCAAATTGAGGCTGTTCTCACCATTCTTTTCTTCTTCTGAGCTGCGTAATATGTGCGGTATGATGGCGCCCATGCCAGGCATAAGTCCCCAGGTTCACATCCAGACGCACCACTCCCGAATCCGGATGGATGAAGGTCCTCTCCCACTGCTCGGAGCTCAGAGAGCGAAGCAGCCTCCCCCAACGTGCATGAAGCTGATCAAGCAGAGCAAGGGAAAGCTCCAGCGGCGCTTCCCGGCTGTCCGCAAGCTCTGCCCAGGCCGCCTCGTCGTAAGGCTTGATGGTGGGCTGCTCTTCCGTCAGCGCCAGCTTAAAGCGAGTAAGGCTGTTCATATGACTGTCGGCCAAATGATGCACCACCTGGCGAACCGTCCAGCCGCCAGGCCGGTAAGGTTCATTCAGCTGCTCTTCCGTAAGCCCGTCCACGGCATCCCGCAGCTTCCGAGGCAGCTGCTCGATCTCCTCGATCCACAATTGACGCTGCTCCGGGGTAATCTCCCCATTCCATTCAAACCGCCCGACAGGAAAACGCAAATCTTCCATAGGTATCCTCTCCTTTATCTTGGCTTATTCCGAATTCGGCCGAGCTTCCTTTAATCTCCGCCGCCTCCTCCACCATCCCCGCCGCTTCCGCTATCTCCGCCTCCGTCATGCGAACCGCTGTGGCTATCCCCATGATGGCTATGGTGACCATGATGTCCATGATGCCCATGATGATGATGGTGGTGATTCCGATGCTCCCCCTCGGAGCTATCTGAAAAGATGAAGCTGCTCGACATACTGGAATGATTATCGTCGCGCCGGTGCCGATTTCGTTGATTGGATGATGCTTTGGATAGATTGAATAATAGTAAGACGATAATGATGAGAACAATGATAACTCCAATACCTATTTCCATCCTATCCGCTCCTTTCTCTTTCATGGATTGGGAAATATGGAATGATATTTCTCTATCTTTTATTGTATCGAACCGAACCGTTTGTTGCAAAGAGAGCATACCAGCTCCGATTCGTCTCCTGGCTTGAGGCTGCATTTGACGTACCGCTTCCGTTCATGTCATGATGAGATTGATGTATGTTCCCGTTAAGAAGCTAATTAAAGAAGGAGACCTTGCAATGAAACAGACCATTCATGTCACGACCCAAGAACAGCTAAACCAATGCCTTGACATAAGAAAAGAAGTGTTCGTCCGCGAGCAGAAGGTCGATGTAAGCTTGGAGATCGACGAATTCGATGAATCTCCGCAGGCCTGCTATCATATTCTGCTTCTGGAGGACGGCAAGCCGACGGCTACCGGCAGAATGCGCCCCTACACAGACGATACCATGAAGCTCCAGCGAATCGCCGTACGCCAATCTTCCCGCGGCACGGGTGCAGGCAGAGCTATCGTGCTTGGTCTGGAGGAAGAGGCCAAGCGGATCGGCTATGCTTATACCCTTCTGGATGCGCAGTGCCAAGCAGAGCCCTTTTACGCCAAGCTCGGTTATGTCACCATTTCGGAGGAAACCTTCCTTGATGCAGGCATTCCGCATGTTCGGATGAAAAAAACATTATAATTTGTCATGACAAGACAAAGAGCGCTTTGGCCCCTTCCCGTACGGGATCGATCTAAAGCGCTCTTTTTGTTCATGGATGGATCTGGATTTGAGAACGATACCAGCTATTTTGGATATTATTTGCAAATAGGGAAAATGGTACAATATTTTTGTATCCAACTATCCTGGTATAGAAGGGAGCCTGCTCATGGCACAATATGACTCCTTTGCCGAACAATATCATCAGATGGTTCTAACCGGCGGACCCGAACCCGCCTACCGCTATATTATCCGCCAATTGGAGGCGCTAACAGATCTGAAGGGCCGCAGTCTGTGCGATATCGGATGCGGCCAAGGGGAGCTTAGCTCCAGGCTGGCCCAATTAGGCGCCTTGGTGACCGGTGTCGATTTGAGTGGAGCCCTTCTTACATACGCCAAAGAAAAAAACGATCAGGTGAACTGGATACAAGACGATGCGATGGAGCTGCGCCGCCTTCCGGATGCTGCCTATGATTACGTCGTGTCCAGCGTCATGCTGATGGATGTTCCCGATCACCGGAAGGTGTTCCGGGCCTGCCACCGTATTTTGAAGCCGGAGGGCATCATGATCTGGGTCATCATGCATCCGTGCTTTCAGTCTCCGTTCAGCCATCCGTTAGGCGACGGCTCCCGCAAGGTAATGCAGTATGCGCCTCAATTTTGGAAGTCTGCCGGGACAGGAACTATCCGTTCCACGCTCGGAGCCTATCACCGGCCGCTTTCAGCCTATATCAACGATTTCATGTCGGCGGGCTTTTCGCTGCTGCGGGTAGATGAGCCGGAAAGGCCTGATACTTCGGTCGATCAGCTGCCCTCACTTTTCGCCGCCGTCGGCCAAAAGCTCTCCAATCCATGAGGAAAGGAGGCCTGCCCATTATGGACCGGCCTCTCTCTTATGTTACAGAGCCTCCACTTCCGCCAGCGTCGGCAGCGCAGGAATCGCTCCCCGACGGGTTGTCGTTACCGCCCCTACTTTGTTAGCGAACTTGAAAATCTCCGATACAGCGGCTTCATCCGAGAAGAAGTTCTCCAGACCTTCGGCCGTGTATCCGCCTTCCACGAGCTTATAGAGCATAGCGCCAACGAAGCTGTCACCGGCTCCTGTCGTATCTACCGCCTTCACCCGGACCCCTGGAACCAATGTCATCGCATGGCGGGTCACGACAAAGCAGCCTTCTTCGCCGCGCGTTACGACGACCGCTTTCGTTCCCATCATCAGTAGCTGCTGAACGGCTTCGGCCGGCTCCGTATTGAGCAGAAAGGCGGCCTCTTCCTCACTGACCTTAACAACATCAGCCAAGGCAATGTGGCGAAGCACCTCTTGCCGCATTGTTTCTTCATCAGGCCATAAGGCAGGACGCAGATTCGGATCGTATGAAATGATCCCGCCGAACGCTTTGACCCTGCGGGCCGCCTCCAGCGTCGCTGTACGGCATGGCTCGCTGATCAAGGATACCGAGCCAAAATGATAGATGGCCGCGTCCTCCAGCCAACTATCGTTCAGCTCTGCAGCCTCCAGAAGCATGTCTGCCGCCGGTTCGCGGAAGAACAAGAAGTCCCTCTCTCCATCTTTGCGCAGCGACACGAATGCGAGTCCCGTTCTGGCCGCATCCGTCTCTACGAGCGCCGTTTCCACTCCCGCTTCCACAAGCGTGTTTCGCAGATAGCGCCCGAATGCATCATTGCCAACCTTGCCTATAAAACGGGAAGATCCGCCCAGCTTTGCTACCGCTGCGGCTACATTGGCGGGGGCTCCACCCGCAGCCCTCTGAAAAACCGGTACTTGCTCCAGAGGCTGGCCGTTTTCTTCCGGCACAAAATCAATCAAAAGCTCGCCCAAACAGACAATCATCGTACGATCGTTCATCCTTCTACCCTCACTTTAAATCACTAGATTAGCCATTGGCTTGCACAATGTTTCATATATTAACCATAGCATAAAAAGCGGACAAAGGCACGTTTAGCCCCATGGCATAGTAGGAAGAGAGAACTACAATGGGGAGACACCCTATGATTTTTCTCCCACTGCTTTGAATGCAAGGTCTCTATGTGAAGTGTTACTTTCGGGCTAAGACGCGCCTATTAGTAAAAAAAGATCCACCTTACGGCTTAGACGCATAAGGTCGATCTTTGGCCGGGCCGGTCTATGATCTTTTGCCGAGGTTCCCTTGCACTGAATCCGAATCAAGGCTGCCTTGCTCCCTTAGCAGCTGCAAAGCCCACTCGCACCATTCCATCTCCATCCTGGCGTTATCCAAGGCGCGCTTCAACAGAATATATCTCCCAAAGGAAGGTGAGCTAAGACTTCGGGTTCCTCCCTCTTCTTCCATTTGCTTATGTAACGTTTCGAGGAAGGCATTTAATTTTACGGATCTTTTGGTAAACGTCTGCAAACGCTCCTCAAACAGCTGCTCCGCCTTTTCAGGATCCGCGAGCCATACTCCATACAGCTTTAGAAGCAGCTCGTCCCGTTTCACCGGCTCCGAGGTCGGCTCGGGAATCCACTGCCGAAGCGCCGCAATCCCCCTCTCCGTAATGGAATACACCTTTTTATCCGGCTTCTCCTTTTGCGGTACCGCTACGAATTGAACCAGTCCGTTCTGCTCCATTTTGGACAGCAGCGGGTAGATTTGACTGTGCTTGGCTTGCCATACAGGCTGAATCTGCAGCATAAGCTCATAGCCTGTACACGGCCCTTGCGAAAGCAGGGCAAGCAGTCCGTAAGAAAGAGTATTCATGGCCCCTCCACGTGAATCGGTCCCTCGGTTGACAGATGAATGGAACCGTAGTACTATTTTCTCGTGCCTATTATAT
The DNA here is from genome assembly GCF_039543185.1 of Paenibacillus vulneris. Lineage (NCBI taxonomy): Bacteria > Bacillati > Bacillota > Bacilli > Caryophanales > Paenibacillaceae > Paenibacillus > Paenibacillus vulneris. The sequence goes on from NZ_BAABJG010000045.1 coordinate 74,481, forward strand.
GTAAAAATGTACATATAATCAATAGAACGGCTCGTCTTACTGCGGACTAATAAATGTACAAGCTAACAGGGGATAACCTCGTAAAACGCAGCATTGGCCTCGAAGCCGATTCAGGTACTTTGCTGGGAGCCCCCAAATTTAACTATTCTAGTTTTTGGAGAACGCCTCTTTCGAGGGTCTTTCAAAGATAAGCGACTTTAAAGTTTTGCTTTGGCAAACCTTGCTGTATAAGCAAGGTTTGTTTATCGCCCATTGTGGAATAATAGGGCCCTGCATCCGCATTGCGCCCCATATCTATTGTAATATAAGGGAGACATACACCATGCCTTATTTACGTTTTAAAGGTTTTCCCAGTGATTTTCTTAGATCGATAGCTCCTCAAGTTGTTGAGGATTTTGCCCAAATTGTCAGCATCGCCAAGGAAAAGGTAAAGATCGAATTGCTGCTGAGTGAGGCTATCACGCAGGTTCCGCTTAGCGTCGAGATCCTCATGTTTCCGCGAAAGCAGGAGGTACACGATGCCGTCGCCGCGAAGCTGAGCAGGCTGCTCAAGGATTTCGGCTATGAGCAGGTCCACCTCTTTTTCGTGATTCTGAATCCCATGCTTTATTATAAGAACGGAGAGCCTCTCGTTTCGGCCGGACAGACTTATGGCCCTTCTGAAGGCGCCACAGTCCCGGGGCTCGGGTAGCAGGCTCCATTCCAAATCGAAAGCATCCACGTCGAACGTACGCGGATGCTTTTTTGCTGCATAATGAAAAACCCCCATCTGGGCTCATTGGCCGCATGGAGGTTCCCCTTCCTCTATGATAGATTAGATGCCCAACACTTTATGAACCGACTCCATCACCCGTTCCTTCTGGAACGGCTTCACGATGAAATCTTTGGCGCCCGCCGTAATGGCTTCCACCACCATGGCCTTCTGTCCCATAGCCGAGCACATAATAATTTTGGCCCCCGAATCGACCTTCCGTATTTCCTTTAGAGCCCCTACGCCATCCAGCTCCGGCATCGTGATATCCATGGTAACCAAATCCGGCCTGAGGCTTGTATAAGCCTGTACCGCCTCCATCCCGTTGGCTGCTTCGGCGATCACCTCATGACCTTCCTCAGTCAGCATGTTTTTCAGTACCATCCGCATAAATGCCGCATCATCCACCACCAGGATCTTTGCCATACTCCTGTTCCCCCTTTAACCCTTGTCTGCTGCTATAGGTGTATTATGGCAAAGGGGCATTAAGTAAATTTTAGCTATTGGCCTGAATATCATTAGTTTTCTTTATCATTTTCTAACAGGTTTGCATGCTGAGGCAGTCACCATGCGCGCCCAGCCTCCATACAATACAAGCAGAAGACCATTTGTTAGTATACGGAGGTACCCGTCTATGAATCACCAAGCCTTCGGATTTCCGCAGAGAGGCTTTTTCCAGCAGCCGCCGTTTTTCAATCCATTCTTTTTCCCGAGGCGCCGCTTTCTTCCATTCTTCTTTGTGTCCCCGTTCTTCTTTCCGTATGTCAGAGGCGAGGAAGGAGAGCACAGCGTCAAGCTGTTTGCCCAGCATCACTGCCAAGCGGGAGACACCATGTCATCATTAGCCAAAGCCTATAACGTACCGCAGCCCATTCTCGAGGCGGTGAACCCCCATCTTCCGGCAAGCAATGAAATCGTTCCCGGCTCCGTCGTCAATATTCCGCGTATGGATACCATGTTCTGCTACAAAATGTACCTGGAGCATGAGGCCGGTCCCCTCCCAGCCGCAGCTTCGCCTGCACTCTCGCCCTCCGCTGCCCCGCAAGCAGCCAAATCGCCCGCAGAATCAAAGATGGAGGACCCCAACCAGAGGCTCCCAAGATATACGTTTCCTGCGATACCGTACTCCGGATTTTATTCCTGCTGAAGGGGAAAGCTGCTCAAACGGGCAGCTTTTTTATTTAAGAAATATACAACTTGTTACAATTTTCTGAAAATTTTATGTAGTTCTAAGGTTTCTTTAAGATTTCTCCAAGAGCACAGGCATATAATGTTCACATACTTACTTCATTGGAGGGATCAACATGAAACTTTTTATTTCTTTCTTGCAAGGCTTCTTTTACAGCTTTATCGCTATTGCCGCATTGCCCATCTTATTGGTGCAAAGTCTCATCGATCTTTAATGGTCACAAGACGTTACCGTTATTTAGCCGTTTCGTTTCTTATAACGATGTAAAGGCAGCTTACCGCTATTGTAGGTAGGCTGCCTGTTTTTTTGCCCTTGTTTACTCCACACGAACCGCCGTACCGCTTACCGCTACCATCAGCATTCCTTCGCGGATTACTTCATAATCGATATCGATACCTACGATTCCGTTAGCTCCCATCCTTGCCGCTTGTGATTCCATCTCGTTAAAAGCAATGTCGCGGGCGTCCTTCAGCTTGCTCTCATAAGCTCCCGACCGGCCGCCTACAATATCGGTAATCGACGCGAAAATATCTCGAACGATATTCGCCCCCATAATGGCTTCACCTGTTACGATAGAGATATATTGTACGATTTCTTTGCCTTGAATGGTCGGTGTCGTGCTTAAAATCATGGCAAAAACGCCCCTTTGCAATGTTTTTCTTAGCATGCGGGAAAGCATAAGAAATCATACATTGGCATTCGGGGCGTTATAGACGCCAAGCAAATCGTGCAATATAAAAGCCCCCGGGATGGGGGCTAATATGTTGAGAAACCTGAAAATCTGAAAAATTGCCTTGGTCCCCCGGTGGGGTATCCCCTTTCGGCCGCTGTTGTTCTCGGGAAATGTTGATGATAATCGCTATATAGCGGTGATTTTCCGAGAACAAAGGCGAACGCTATCGCTCCTACAGGAGATACCCCACCTATCACCATTCACATTTTTCGGTGCGATATGGCTTCTCAACAGCCCGTGCCCCCGGGATGGGGCCTTTTTTCCATATAAGTTTGTCCTTATTTATCGAGCAAGGAAGCGCCGGCAATGCCCGGATGCGTCATTTCGTACGGATCCAGAATCAGATCAAGCTCCTCTTCTGTCAGCACATTGTACACCAGACACAGCTCGCGAACCGATTTCCCCGTCAACGTCGCTTCACGGGCGATGCGGGCCGCCACCTCATAGCCAAGATGCGGGTTCAATGCAGTAATGATCCCAATGCTGCGATCAACATAGGCTTTGCACTGCTCGACATTGGCTTCGATACCGTCAACGCAGTGAATTTTGAACACCTTGAACGCCTGGTTCATAATGCTGATCGATTGCAGCAGGTTGAAGACCAGCACCGGCTCCATCACATTCAGCTCCAGTTGGCCTGCTTCCGACGCGAGGCAGATCGTATGGTCGTTACCGATCACCTGGAATGCCACCTGATTGACGACCTCGCACATCACCGGATTGACTTTACCCGGCATGATCGAGGAGCCCGGCTGACGGGCCGGAAGCTTGATTTCGTACAACCCGGCGCGCGGTCCGGAAGCCATCAGACGAAGGTCGTTGGCCACTTTGGACATGTTGATCATGCACACTTTTAGAGCAGCCGACACCTCAGTATAAGCATCCGTATTTTGTGTGGCGTCGACAAGATCCTCCGCGTTTTTAAGCGGGAAGCCGCTCCACTGCGCAAGCAGCTCGACGACACGTTTGATGTAGCGAGGATCAGCGTTCAGGCCGGTCCCTACAGCTGTCGCTCCCATATTCACCTCATACAAATGAGCCCGGCTTTGCTGAATCCGCTTGATATCGCGTTCCAGCACCCTGGCGTAAGCGGCGAATTCCTGCCCAAGCCGAATAGGCACCCCATCCTGTAAGTGGGTACGCCCCATTTTAATCACGCTATCGAATTCTGCAGCCTTGGCAGCAAATGCGCCTTGCAGCTCCTCGGCAGTTACCAGCAATTTATCCATTAACGACAATACCGAAATATGAATTGCCGTAGGGAAAGCATCATTGGTGGATTGCGCCATATTCACATGAGAGTTCGGGCTGACCTTGAAATAATCGCCTTTGGTTCCTCCCATCAGCTCAATCGCCCGGTTGGCGATAATTTCGTTGGCGTTCATGTTGATCGATGTTCCTGCGCCGCCCTGAATAGGATCGACGATGAACTGATCATGCCACTTGCCTTCAATGATCTCATCTGCAGCTTTGACGATGGCTTCGGCCAAGCCCGGCTGGAGACGCCCGATTTCCATGTTGGCGGTAGCCGCTGATTTTTTTACAATCGCCATAGCCTTAATTAATTCCTCATGAATCCGGTAACCCGTAATTGGGAAGTTCTCTACAGCCCTCAGGGTTTGGATGCCATAGTACGCATCGATGGGTACTTCCTTAGAGCCTAAGAAATCTTTTTCCACTCGTACCGTTTCCGTCATCTTGCTTTCCCCTTTCGTGCACTCCAAGTAATTTATTATCCAAAGGTTAAATAATATAGTTCATTGAATCCGGTTTCATTGTAATCCAAATATCTCGAAGATGCAACGTGTCCATCGATTAATAAAAAGTATGGCAGCATTTTACACTTTTCATTCAAATTGAATCCAAATGCCCGTCTTGTCGTCCGATACCTTAAACCTCGGGTATTTCAAACAGTCCGAGTCCTCCTGCTCCTGCCGGATCAGCCTCTCGGCGTATCCCGCTAACGATTCATCGGCAATGCGCTTCACAAGCTCCCTGACAGCGTCATAAGAAGGCGTCTCCTTCACCGAGGGCTCTGCAAGAGGGAACAATCCGTCGGTCACAAGCAGCACCGCCTTAAGCTGAATGCGGTTAATACGCCCGTACTCCAGGAAATCGGCAAGCTCCGGCTCGCCGCTCAGAACGGAATACCCTTGCAGGGTGTTCATTCGGGCTTTATTGGCCAGCATAATGGGCCTAGCCATCCCCAGCAGCTGCCCCCGTGTCGTAACGCCCTGCCGGATTCCCTCCTCCAGACTGCGTTTGGATAATTGATCGACATGCGCAACCTGGTCACGGGACAGCGTCCGCACCGACCCGTCCTTATAGACAGCGGCGATCATGCAATCGCCTGCCTACGCATAATCGATGTATGCATCATGAATACGAATAAGAGCCAGGCCGCTGGTCCATAAAGCGGTTTTGTCTGTCACGTCGATACCTGCCTCCAGCATGCTGCTTCTCAACAGAGCATTCGCCTCCAAGACTAAAGGCTTCAGGCTATCCTCTGGCATCTCTTTCTCTTCGAGCGATTCCAGATAGCTCCGGATCAGGCGGGAAGCAAGATAACCTCCGGTCTCTTGACGGGGTCCCCGATAAGGCCGCAGTGAGGTAGCTCCGTCGAGGACGCCGTACATTTGCAGCCGTTCATGACGGACGAGCGCATCCTCATTCCATTCGGCCGTTCCTTGAAGGGTAATTGAGTCTATCTTCATGTCCGAATTCCTCCTCATCATCCACCCATGACGCAGCCTGAATCATCAGGCCTTGCGGCTCACAGCCTGGACTTTCGAATGACTTGATTAATGACCTCCGAGAAAATGAGCCCGATCGCTATCGCTCCCGAGATCATAAACGCCTTGGCGGCAAGCTGAACCGCGACATCATACTGATTCTCGACAATGTTGCGCATAGCATCATAAGCAAGCCCTCCGGGAACCAAAGGAATAATGCCGGAAACACTAAAAATGATAATAGGGGTCTTATATATTTTGGCTAACAATTGGCTTAGCACCGTAACGACAAATGCAGCGGCCAGACTCGAAACGATCGGATTGGCGGATAATCTCATGGACAGGATGTACAGCAGCCATCCAATCATGCCTACAAAGCCGCATTGCAGCAAGTTGCGTCTCGGTACGTTAAATATAATGCCAAAGGCGGCGGAAGCGATGAAGCTGGTTGCCAGCTGCTCGATGACCAAGTTGAGAAGCCTCCTGTGATTCAATGTCTGTCGACGTTCTGTGATAATGCGCAGCCGAGTCCGGCGGAAGTTATACGGTTATCCTGCTCCGTTACAAAGGCCGCCGCGGAACCGGCTTGGCTAGTGAAAGGAAATGACGAGAGCAATGCCTGCACCGATAGCCGATGCCGTCAAAAAGGCTTCCGCTCCTTTGGACATGCCTGAGACGAGATGCCCCGCCATTAGATCGCGGACGGCATTCGTGATGAGCAGCCCGGGTACGAGTGGCATTACAGACCCGATAATAATCGTATCCAGCTGATGACCGATCCCCTGCTTAACAAAGTAAGACGATAGAGCTCCGATCATTAATGACGATAAAAATTCCGCAAAAAACTTGATTTCGATCCACCGCTGAATCTGTACGAGAAAGGCAAATCCGAAGCCTCCCGAAATTACGGCGGGCAGCACATCCTGCCATATCCCCTGGAACATGATCAGGAAGCAGCCGCTGGCCAGAGCCGCTGCGATCACCTGAACCCATACGGGATATGCGATTTTGGCAGCGTCAATATCCTGAAGCTTCTCGTACGCCTCTGAGGCGGTTAACTCCCCGGCACTGATCTTTCGCGAGATGTCGTTAACCAAGGTCACCTTGCGCAGGTCGGTGGAGCGTTCCATGATGCGGATCAGCCGGGTCATCGGCTCGGTTCCGTCAATCGAGAAAAAAATGCCGGTAGGGGTTACATAGCTGTGGGAGTTGTCCACTCCGAGCGCCGCCGCGATACGAATCATCGTGTCCTCTACCCGGTAGGTCTCACCGCCGCTTTGCAGCATAATTTTACCGGCCAGCAAACATAGTTGTGCAATATCATCCTGTCGATTCGTCGACTCCATCCGGTCACTCCCTTGGGTAGTGATACGAGCTGCTTGTTTTCAGTATTCCTAATTTTGCATATTTCAAAAGAAAAGGATCACGGCGTGCCGCCCGTTTCTTGATCAATGCCCCTGCTTTCAAATGTAACGCAAAATGTCAGAAATGCATAGTGGCGAACTCGCAAACTTTCTTAGATAGATCTGTAATCGTTTTTTCAATAATCTTTAGTCTAAACCCTGAAAAGGACACGTCCGTTTAAGCTGCTCCCTCCATTTGATTATGCGCGAATCCCAGGCGCACGTTGCAGTACTGCAGGGTGGGCGGTCGAACCCAATTGAAGCAGAACAACAAAAAAACCTGTCTGCGGTATGCCGCTGACAGGCTTCTTCGACCGGTGCTTCCGGATTATTGTTAATAGATTACCACAATCAAGCGGTAGAGTCTACATTTTTTGCTAGAAGTTACCTAATACTTATTATCGATGCTGATGACTGAAACCTTCACTCAAAGTCTAGGCTGCCATGCTTATCGGAAGCTTACTTTTTGTTGTTGCGATCCTGGCCAGACCGGTGCCCTTGACCGCTATGGCCGCCCCACTGGCCTCCGTGGCCGCCATAACCGCCTTGGCCTCCCCAGTGACCGCTTTGACCGCCCCAATGACCGCCTTGGCCTCCCCAGTGGCCTCCTTGACCGCCCCAGTGACCGCCTTGGCCTCCCCAGTGGCCTCCTTGACCGCCCCAATGACCGCCTTGGCCTCCCCAGTGACCGTCATGACCGCCCCAATAGCCGCCTTGGCCCGGCCAATAACCGCCCTGACCGCCGCCCCAGTATCCGCCTTGGCCTGGCCAGTAGCCTCCTTGACCTGGCCAATAGCCGCCCTGACCCGACCAGCCTCCTTGACCTGGCCATTGATATGAACGTTTATTTTTACTCATGTCATCCCATCCTTTTCTTTTCCTTGTAGTTCACAATAGACTATGTCGGATGACGAAAAATGGATGCTTGCCCCCGAAAGAAATGGGCTGCAATTCGTTTCATGACAGAGTAAACACGGCAGGTAGAAATAGGTCTACCCAGGTCCATTTTTTAATAAGCTCTTGAATACTGCTTAGGCGCGTGGACCTGTCCGGACACCTCTTGAATCGCATGGGTCGCCCAGTAGGGATCCCGGAGCATGCCGCGGGCTACGGCTACCAAATCGGCATCTCCGTTGGCCACAGTCGCTTCTGCCAATCTGGCGTCATCCAGCAGACCGACGGCGATGACCGGCACATCTAGAGCCTGCTTGACAGCCCGTGCAAATGGAACCTGATACCCCGGATAATTGCCCGGCTTCCTTGCGGCTCCTACAGGACCTTCGCCCCCGCTGCTCACATGGAACACATCTACGCCGGCTTCCTTATAGCGCCTGCACATTTCGATGCCATGATCCAAATCATAGCCTCCGTCCATATATTCCACAGCGGAAATTCTAAGGATTAGCGGCATCTGCTCAGGCATGACACTTTTCACGGCCTGAATGACCTCCACTCCAAAACGGGCCAGGTCCTGGCCGTATTCATCCTCCCTGTCGTTAATGGCTGGAGAATGAAACTGATGAATCAGATAGCCATGTGCCCCGTGCAGCTCAATCGTATCGACACCCGCTTCAATAGCCCTCACAGCAGCTTCCTTAAACTTCACTACCATCTGCCGGACTTCCTCTGTAGTAAGCGCGCGAGGCTTTTTGAACTGGGAATTGAACGGAATCTCGGAGGGTCCTACCGGAACAGCGGCATCCTCCGCCTTGCGGCCCGCGTGGGCAATCTGTATTGCGACTTTGGCGTCGTATTTGTGGATTTCCGCGATCATTCGCCGGAAGGCGGGAATCTGGTCATCCGACCATAGTCCAAGATCATAATCGGTAATACGGCCGTCCGGATCTACATCCGTCATTTCGATAATAATAAGCCCCGCGCCGCCGACCGCCCTGGAGGTATAATGTACAAAGTGCCAGTCATTAGGCTTTCCATCTTTAGCCTCTACCGAATACTGACACATGGGAGGCATGACGATGCGATTTTTCAGCTTCAAGCCTTTGAAACTAAATTCAGAAGATAAATGAGCCATTTTGTTCTCTCCTTTAGTCCTTTATCTTGTCTTATTGTTTCCCGAGTTAATTATATATGCATCAAATTTATTTAAGGAAGTAGTGATATTATTGTCATATAGTTTCCGAAAAGTTAGTTTTGTGCTATGGTTGGAAAAATTCAAGCTTAGGTAAAGGACTGATGATGTTATGGATAACCGGGAGCCGCTGACATTAACCAAAGGCACGCCGGACGAAGTATGCCCCATTGCCAAAGTCATCGATATGATCGGAACCAAATGGACCTTCTTGATCCTTCGGGATCTGCTGATTGAAGGCACGATGCGGTTTAGCGATTTGTTAAAATGTCTCGACGGCATCAGTCCGAAGACGCTGTCTCTTCGGCTTAAGGAATTGGAGGAGTACGGCATCCTGACCCGTACGGTATATCCCGAGGTCCCTCCGAGAGTGGAGTATACCCTTACGGAAAAAGGCAAACAGCTGGAAAATATCTTTATCGAGCTGAAGCGCTTTGGTCTGACACTTTAGGCACGTTGAAAGCCAGTCCCAGGGGTAAATCCGCAAGGGCGGAATACCACGGTATGTAGAGGCTTCTTGTTGTACGAAAAAATTCCTGCTATGCTTGAAAAGCAAATGATACCGTAACGGGAGATGCAGAACATGAACGACATATTGACATTTTGGGGCACTGGCGACTCGATGGGCGTTCCCCGAGTTTACTGCTCTTGCGATATATGCATGGAAGCGAGAACGACAGGCCGCAACCGGCGCTTTCGCTCTTCGGCAATGCTGAGTGCAGGCGGACACGAGCTGCTGATCGACTGCGGACCGGATTGGAGAACGCAGATGGAGCGTCTCGACAAACGATTTATCGAGCATGTGCTGATTACACATGCTCACTTTGACCATATCGCCGGTCTTCCTGAATGGGCCGACGCCTGCCGCTGGCTGGGACGCAAGGGCCATCTCTATGCTCCTGGCGATGTCCTTGAGACCATCGCTCAGCAGTTCCCGTGGCTCGAACGCCATCTCGAAATGCACGATTGCATGAACGGTCTGACATGGGAGAACTGGGACATTGTGCCCTGGAAGGTTTGCCACGGCAAGAACGGCTATTCCTATGCCTACAAATTCACCCGTACCGGCTCGGCCCCCTACAGCTGGGTGTATTGCTCCGATGCAATTAATTTGAATAAGGAAGAAAAAGCTCCCCTGCACGGACTTCAGCTGCTTGTGCTGGGAACCAACTTCTATAAAGAAGAAGCCGCGCTGCCTACACGCTCCGTCTATGATATGGAGGAAGCGCTGCTGCTGCTTGAAGAGGTTCAGCCTGCGCGGACTCTATTCACGCATATGTCCCACGGCGTCGATGTGCTGCGCGATTACGGGCTTCCGTCATATGTTGCCCTTGCGGAAAACGGAATGCAGCTTCGGCTGGAATAAGGGGACTGCTTGCAACTTTCCCCGCACCTGGCGCGTCAATCCTAGCAGAACCAAACGAGTACTCAAGGAGGGTCCTGCTTATGGGAAGACGCGCTTGGATAGGATTGCTCCTCGGATTGCTGCTCCTTCTCCTTGCGGGCTGCGGCGAGGGTCCGGAAGCAAGCGGAGATCAACTTGCGGCCAAGGAATTCGTGAAGTCGCAGGGCTATACCATCACCTCAAGCGGCGGCCCCATCTACAGCTATCAGCTGGACAGAAGCCTGCTGTACGGCAGCCCGGAATCGACTCCCTTCAGGCAAATGTGGGCGGTACAGCAGGAGGAGCCGGATAAGTATTTCGGACACCAAATCACGATTTACCGTTTTACCGTCAAGCAGCATCCTCTGGAACGGATCTACAAGAAGAAGACAAATGTCTTCATCATGATGTCAAAGGGCAAAGTGATCGGCGGGTATTCCTATCCGGATATGGATGCGGCGGGAGCCGTCTACTCATTGGATGGCAGAACACTGGAGGAATTGACGGGGCTTAGCTATACGGACTGGCTGGAGCAGTGGCAAAAGAAATATTCGCCATAGCACTAAGCTTATAGCTTCCGGCCACGGAATAAAAAGAGGGTCCAGTCTGTTCCAAAGCCGGAACAAGACCGAACCCTCTTTTTACAAAAAATCATTCATCGCACGACGACGACACGGGGACGGTTATACTTCATCCCATAGTCTTCGGACCGTTTCCAAGCCCAGCTTGGAGCCGGTAAAGCAATCCTCCATACCCTCGAATTCTACGGAAATATAGCCGTCGTAGCCGGAATGCTTAATAATGCTGATGACCTGACGCATATCGATATCGCCATGACCGACAATCGCTCCCCGAAGATGATTGCCGCTTGCTGTCGGGAACCATCCCGTACCCGGATTCAAAGCCGCCGGACGAAGATAGAAATCCTTGAAGTGAACCATAGAAGCATAGGCAATGTTCTTTTTCACGGCTGCAACGGAGTTCTCATCCGCACACATAAAATTGCCTACGTCGAGCGTCGTCCGGAAATTCGGACGGTCCACCGCATGGATCAACGCTTGAACTCTGTCGCTTGCTTGAATATAGTAGCCATGATTTTCGACACTGGTTACAATATCGAATTGGGCCGCATAATCGGCAATTTGCCGGCAGGCCGATGCGAGAAGCTCCAGGTCCTCCTGGAAGCGGAGCATGGAAGTGTCCTTGCGCGAAGCCACATCGTGCCTCATCCGCTTGACTCCGAGACGATGCGCTATATCGACCTCGCGCTTGACCCGCTCAATCTCGCTCTCATACTGCTCCCGGGTTTCGGTAATGAAATTCGCCCCGATCGCATAATTGGATATATCGATTCCTACAGCTGCCGCCTTGTCACGAATCGCATCGATCAGCTCCGGATTCTCCGTCAGATTGAACCCGATAGGGACAATCTCCACATGCTCCCCGCCATTGTCAGCGATCCAATCTATCGCCCCAAGAATATCCAACTGTTGAGATTTGATGGCACGTACCAAACTATATGAGCTTAATCCTAGCTTCATGTGATCTTGACCCTCCTTGGCAGGTTATTCGTAGCGGACCTCGCGGCCCGTTTCGGCCGATTCGTAAATACCGCATAATATTTTCATCAGTTCCACGCCGTCCTCTACAGGACTGATCGGCTCCGCCCCTGTCGTGCAGCTCTCGATGAAGCAGCGGATTTCATTTTGGAAGGCCGCAGTGACGTTAAGCCCCTTTTGATCCGTCTGCGGCGTAATGTTCAGAATGATATCGTGCTTCTCTGAAACCAGCGCCATTGCAGGCTCCAGCTCGAATCCGCCCTTTTCCCCGAATAGCTTGACGACTGTCTCATCCTGCTTCGCATGCAGCGTGAAGCTGACATCGACCATAAGGGAGGCGCCATTCTCAAAACGGATGATCGCATTAGCCATGTCTTCTACGGTGTTCTGGCTGGCGTCATAATCGGCTGCTTTATAGAAGGACAGGTTCTTCACATTGCCGCGGTTTCCCAGTCTGCGATACGTGTTCCCGCTGACGGAAACGACCTTGGGTCTCCCCATCAAATACCAGCAAATATCGATAACATGGACTCCGATATCAATCAACGGTCCGCCGCCGGAACGCTCCTTGTCCGCGAACCATCCGCCCGGATTGCCCAGCCGGCGTATGCAAGAGGCTTTGGCATAATAAATGTCGCCGAACTCCCCGCTGTCTGCGAACCGTTTCATTAGCTGCGCATTGGCGTCATACCGGCGGACAAAGCCGACCTGAAGCACCTTGCCGGATTCGCGGACCGCCTGCTGTACGTTCAACGCTTCCTCCACTGTGCGGCATAGCGGCTTCTCAACCAACACATGCTTGCCTGCCTTCAGCGCGGCAATACTGATCTCCGCATGAGTATTGTTCCAGGTGCAGATGCTAACGGCATCGATGGACGGATTCGCCAGCAATTCATGATAATCCTCATACACATGCGCTGCCCCGTATTTGTCCGCCTTCTCCTGCGCTCTAGCCCGGTTAAGATCGCACACAGCGGCAATTTGAACGGCCTCCCCCAGCTTTTGGTAAGCCTGAAAATGCAAATCCGAGATGGAGCCTGCCCCGATAATTCCTATGTTCAGCTTGTTCAATTTCATCCATCCTCCCTTAGTCGATTTTGATCGTTGAGCTAATGTTGAATGCACTATATACTCAAATTATCACGTATCCAGCAAAGAAGGAATGTAAGCGATGATCAGTTACATGGACTATAAGATCAGTCGGCAGCCAATTCGGATCGTTGACCTGACGGTGGATAAAAGCATATTGAAGGTACAAGCGCTCCGAGTGATCAACGTAGGCCATATCCCGGCGCGGATCCATTATCGGAGCCAGGCCAGGTTCACCTACTGGGCGATCGTCTATATTTCCGGAGGCTCGGGAACCTACCAGGTGAATGACGGCGACAAGCAGAAGGTCAAGCAGGGCAGCTTCTTCCTGCTGTACCCGGGAGCCGTATTTCATTACGGACCTGGGGAGAACGAGCACTGGGATGAGCATTATTTCACGATTGAAGGACCGCGGATTCAAGAATGGCTTCAATCCGGTCTTATAGAGCCCGGCAAAGTCAAGCAGACGGAGGAAGAGCAGCTGACGCGAATCAACCGTATTTTTATGCTGATGGAAAGCGGCATTCCGAGTAATATCGACCGGGCCGCATTAGCCGTAGAGGCGATGCTGCTGGAGTTCGCCCTTAGCTCCGAATCCGTCCCCAAAGTCACAAAGGCCGAAAATGCGCTCAAATTGATCGAAGCGGTAACCGACTATATTTACAGGCCCTTTGATCCTGCCGAATTATGCGAACGGCATCACATCTCGTTTCCGACGCTCCGGCGAATCGTCAGCAAATATACGGGCTATCCGCTGAATGAGTATGTTCACCGCCTGAAGATGGCGGAAGCCAAAAATATTCTTCTTAACACGGATCAATCGTTAAAGGAAATCGCTTCCTCTCTAGGCTATCAGGACGTATTTTATTTCTCCCGTCTGTTCAAAAAAATCGTCGGCGTATCGCCCAAAATGTTCCGCGGCACCGTATAGCTCCCGACAAGTGGAGACCTGCTTCGAAGCTTATTCCATTACTTTGCGGGGAGCACCGGACATTAACCCCATTGAAATGCCAAAAAACGTCTGAACCGTTCCGTCCATAGGATGAATGGTTCAGACGTTTCCTGTTTTTTTCATGTTCCGGCGTCAAAAAGCGCATCCTATTCCTATCTGCGTTTAAGCTCCGTTCTTTCGACAATAAGGACATTTGTCGTTGACAAAAACATCCTTATAGAATACTATATGAACATATACTCATATATTCATACGTTCATTTTATGGAGGTATTTTATGGAATCTATGGACCGCCCTCAAGGGCCGGATGTTTCCGTCCGTTCCTTGGATGAAGAAACTTTGTTTATGGTATCTCAAACGTTCAAGGCTTTATCCGATACAACACGGATACGCATTCTATACCTGCTGTCACAAAAAGAATGCTCGGTCAATGAAATTGCCGACGAGCTCTCGCTGCTTCAATCGACCGTATCCCACCAGCTCCGCTTCTTGAAAAACCTGCGTCTGGTGAAATTCAGAAGAGCCGGTACCACTTTATATTATTCACATGATGACGAGCACGTGATGGATCTGCTCAGTGAAGCGATTCACCACGCCAACCACGATTAGCTGGGCTGATTAATGCCGGGATGGAGACAGACCGGAGACAAGCGCGAAATGAGGGAATAGCCATGCTGGAATATAGAGTGAAAGGTTTAAGCTGTGCGAACTGTGCCCGGGAGATGGAGGAGCAGATTCAGCAGCTCGAGCACGGACAAAACGCAACGCTCAATTATAATAGCGGCAAGCTGAAGATCGATCCTAATGTATCGTTGCCCGAGGTTCAAAAAATATTGCGCTCCGACGGCGCATTTATCGATTCGCTGGCCCCGCGTTCCGTTAAACCGGCGGCTGCCGGCAAAGTGACTCAGCGGGTGCGGAGTCATAACGAGCGTCTTGAGGAAAGCAGAGAGCAGGTCAGCGCTGCGGTAGAACACGCATGCACGGACTGCGGCACGGAGCATCATCACTCCCGCGGCCATCATGCTGATTCCGATGCCGTGGAGCATGGAGATGCGGCTGCCCGGACTGTTCCGCACATTTCCTCCAGGAACGACGGAGCTTCCGGCCATGCGCATGACCACTCACATGAGCATGGACATGACCACCGGCATGCTCACGATCATGCCCATGAGCACGATGATCACGGACACGACCATTCCCACTCCCATGGCGGATCTTCCATGATCAAGCAGCTGGTCGTTTCCGCTGTTTTATATGGGGCCGCGCTGCTGCTTGAGGACCGGGTTCCGGGCTTCGTAAGCATCCTTCTTTATCTCGGCGCCATCCTGTTGAGCGGTTACAGCACCTTCATTAAAGGACTCAAGCGTCTGGTCAAGCTTCGGTTCAATATGGACACCTTGATGACGATAGCCTTGATTGGCGCTGTAAGCATCGGCGAATGGAAAGAAGCGACCATGGTGGCCATCCTGTTCGGTATCAATGAGCTGCTCGAAGGCATCGGAATGGAGAAAGCGCGCCGTTCCATGGAATCCTTGCTGCAGGTAGCGCCTAAGCAAGCGGTAAGGATACGGGACGGTAAGGAAGCCTCCGTGCCTATCGAGTCGCTCGAGGCAGGAGACATCGTGCTGGTCCGGGCGGGAGAGAAGATCCCTTCCGACGGCCGCGTGCTTGAAGGCACGAGCTCCGTTAACGAAGCCGCAATTACCGGGGAGTCGCTCCCCTTGGAGAAGGTGCCGGGGGATCCGGTGTTTGGCGGCAGCATTAACCACGACGGCGTTTTGCACATTCTTATAGAAAAGGCTTATGAGGATTCGTCCCTTGCCCGTATTCTTCATTTGGTGCAGGAGGCACAGGAAACCAAGACGCCAACCGAGCTGTTTATTAATCGTTTTGCCAAATACTATACTCCAGCCATCATGATCATTGCTCTGATCGTTGCCGTCTTCCCTCCCCTCTTCCTCCAAGGCGATTGGAAGGAGTGGCTGTACCAAGGGCTTGCCGTACTGATCGTCGGTTGTCCCTGCGCTTTAATCCTGGCCTCCCCTATTGCCATCGTTGCCGGAATTACACGCAACGCGCGGCACGGCATTCTGGTCAAAGGCGGCGTATTCCTGGAACAGCTGGGCCGTATCGATACGATCGCCTTTGACAAAACGGGAACGCTCACCTTGGGAGAGCCGCATGTGGAGCAAACAGCCGTGTACGATGCCGACGAACAACGCTTTTACCGCGTCGCGGCAAGCATCGAGCAGTCGTCCACCCATCCGCTGGCCAAAGCGATTTTGCGCGAAACCGGGAAGCGCGGCATCCAGGCCGAGCAGCCCGAGGAGGTTGTCGCCGCTTCCGGCGTCGGGATTCGCGCGGTGCTTGGCGGCAAGCGCTACTCCTTGGGCAATGAAGCGAGCGTCAGCCATCTTGCTCTGCCGGAGGCTGTTAAAGAGGATATTGCCCGCTTCAAGGCAAGCGGTCTGACATTGGTTCTGGTTGCAGACCAGGAAGCGGTTCTCGGGCTCTTCGGCATCGCCGACGAGGTTCGTCCGGAAAGCGCAGGCGTGGTCGCCTCGCTGCATCGCCGCGGCATTCGCCGCACAGTTATGCTGACGGGTGATCATCCGCAAACGGCGGAGAAGGTTGCACGCGCCGTCGGTGTCACCTCCTTCTACGGCGGTCTGCTGCCGGAGGATAAGGTTGAGAAAATCCGTGAGCTCGGACGAGGCGGACGGGTCGCCATGGTTGGCGACGGAATCAACGACGCCCCGGCTCTCGCCACCGCCGAGCTGGGAATTGCGATGGGCAAAGGCACGGACAGCGCCATTGAGACGGCGGATATCGTGCTGATGCAGGATCACCTCGGCAAGCTGCCCGATGCCATCGCCATAGCCCGCAGCACGAACCGGATCATCGCCATCAACATTACGATCGCGATGGGGCTTAAGCTCGCTGCGCTGCTGCTCACGATTCCCGGGATGCTGACTCTGTGGTTCGCCATTTTATCCGATATGGGGGCCACGATCATTATCAGCCTGCTTAGTCTTACAATGCTTGTGGAACGGAAATCTCCAACCGGCGGTCAATAATCTATCGAAATTTTAAGTATCCCCCTTGCCCGCGGCTGGTCAAGACCCCATTTTGTAGACATTGAAAAAAACCCTATGCCACAAGCTGACGCCGGTACTCTAAAGGC